>NZ_JBVHWT010000006.1:235983-280937 GCF_055564055.1 Streptomyces sp. NPDC029159 | reverse complement strand
TCCGCGTTTTTTCTTTTCCATCCCTAACGAAAAAAAGGGTCGGAGGAGGGGGACCCCCACAAAACAGAAACACACCCCCCCCCCCCACCCCCTCTCCCCCCCCCCCCCCACCCCCCCCCCCCGGCCCCGTGCCGTGGTCCCGCTACAGCGTCTGCAGCGGCGGGATGTCCTCCGGCAACAGCGTCACCAGGCTCTCCTTCTCCGCCGCGGCGTCCGCCTCGTCCGCCGTCGCGGACAGCAGCAGCGCCGAATCCGCGAGCCGCGCCGCATGACGTTCCGTCATCCGCTGGAAGAGCTGACGGGCGGTGCGGCCGTTGCCGAACCGGTCGTCGCGCTCGACGCCCGCGAAGTACGCGGCCAGCGCCTCCGTGGTGGCCCCGCCCAGCTCGTAGCGGTGCTGCTCGGCCTGCTGCGCGACGATGCCGACGAGTTCGTCCGCGTCGTAGTCGTCGAAGAGCAGGGTCCGGGTGAACCGGGAGGCGAGACCGGGGTTGGCGTCGATGAACCGGCCCATGTCGTCCGGGTAGCCGGCCACGATCACCACCACATCCTCGCGGTGGTCCTCCATCAGCTTCACCAGCGTGGAGATGGCCTCCAGACCGAAGTCGTTGCCCTGGCCGTGCGGCACCAGCGCATACGCCTCGTCGATGAAGAGGACACCGCCGACCGCCTGCCGGAACACCGCGGTGGTCTTCGGCGCGGTGTGGCCGACGTACTCACCGACCAGCGCGCCCCGGTCCGCCTCGACCAGATGCCCGCGGGTGAGCAGCCCCAGTGCGGCCAGCAGCCGCCCGTAGAGCCGGGCCACCGTCGTCTTGCCCGTACCGGCGTTCCCCGCGAAGACCAGATGGCGGCTGAGCGGGGGCGGCGGCAGGCCCGCCTCGGTGCGGCGCCGGACCAGCTGCATCAGCTTGACCAGCGTCTCCACGTCCTGCTTGACGCGCTCCAGGCCGATCAGGGACCGGAGTTCGGCCAGCAGGTCCTCCAGCGACTCGGTGGCCGCCTCGGTGACCTCGGCGCCGAGCGCGGGGGCGGCGGACGCGCCGCCCGCCGCCACGGCGCGGACACCGGCCGGTGCCGGGCCCGCCGCGGAGACCGGCAGGGTGCTGTCCTTCACCGCATCGACCCGGCACTCCTCGAAGACCGGCTCCGCGCCGTCCGCGAGCTTGAGGTCCTCGTCGGTGTCCCGGACCACGCAGCGCCGCACCACCGGCTTCGCGTCCTTGCCGACGTAGAGCGCCGGGAAGCCGGTGGCGGAGATGTCGCAGTCGGTCAGCAGCCCCGCCGCGCCGTCGGCGACATACACGCCGTTCTTCGCGGCGCGGGCGATGCGCACCCCGCTGACCCGCGGCCGGGCGCCGTTCCACAGCACCAGGGCGCTGCCCTTGCTGTCGGTGATCTCGCAGCTGTCGAGCCAGGCGGTGGAGCGCTCGCCGAGGAACACCCCGGCCGAACGGCTGCCGCGCACCCGGGTGTCCGCCACCAGCGCGCCGGTGTCCGCGGTCACCTCAAGGCCCGTGCCGCAGTCGGCGATCTCGCAGTTGTCGAGGAGCGGACGGTGCGCGGAGGTCAGGCTGATGCCCGTCCCGGCGTCCGTCACCCGGCAGCGGCGGGCCGTCAGATCGCCGCCGTCCACCGCGATACCGGACAGCTCCGTCGACTCCACGCGGGTGCCGGTGAGTGTCAGCAGGGCGCGTTCGGTGACGCGGGCGCCGTGCTGCGGGGTGCCGCGCAGTTCGCCGTCGCGGACCGTGGCGCGGGCGGAGCCCGCCAGGTGCAGGGCGGTGAAGGCGCTGTCGGTGACCGCGCAGTCGACGAGCGTCAGCTGCGCCTCGTCGGTGGCGAAGGCGCCGTTGGCCCGGGAGCGGGCGAGACCGCCGCCGCGCATCTCGACCTGTGCGGTGCCGCCCGCCGCCAGTCCGCTGTCCGCGGAGTCGCCGACGGTGGTGGCGTCCAGCCGTACCACCGCGTTCTGCGCGGCGAGCACGCCGACGCCGCCGGACTCGTCGACCCGGCAGGAGCGCAGCGTCAGCAGCACCGGGCCTGCCGCCTGGACGCCCGCGGTGCCGCTCCGGGCGATCTCGCAGTCGTGCAGCAGCACGCCCGCGGTGTTCCCGGACGCCCCGGCGTCGCCCTCCGGACCGCTGCCCGCGCCGGTGCCGTCGGCGGCGGGCACCGGGGTGGCGCCGGTCGCCGACGAGGTGACCAGCACGCCCTGGGCGGCGCCGTCGGTCAGCCGGCAGGAGCGCAGCACCGGCCGGGCGTCGTCCTCGACGGCGAGCGCCGCCGCGGTCGCCTTGGTGATCTCGCAGTCGGTGAAGCTGCCGGTGGCCGGTCCGCGGACCTGAATGCCGTGCCCGGCCGCGGTGTTGACGGTCAGGCCGGTGACGGTGGCGTCCGCGCCGTGCTCCACCAGCAGCGCGGTGCCGCCGACGTCGGTGACCGTCATCCGCTCCAGCGTCGCCCGGCTGTCCCCGCTCAGGCGTACGGCGGGACCGCCCGCGGCGTGCACCCGGCAGTCGCGCAGGGTGGGCGCGGCGGTGCCGGTGACCTCGACGCGGCCGCCGGTGATCTCGCAGCCGTCGAGGACGGCGGTGCCGCCCGTCACGGCGACCGCGGGCTGGTCCGGGTCGGCGCCCTGGACGGTGATCCCGCGGATCTCCCCGGCGCCGCCGAGCACGGTCAGCGGGGTGCCGCGGGGGGCGACCAGGCGGACCGTTCCGGCGCCCTGTTCGGCGACGACGGTGATGTCCCGTTCCAGGGTGATGTTCTCGGTGTACGTGCCGGGTTGGACCGAGACGGTGGTGCCCGGTCCAGCGGCGCGCAACGCCGCGCCGATGGTGCGGTGCCCGCCCCAGCCCCGGGCCCCGACGCGTAGTGCGGCCGCGCCGCCGGACCGCCCGATCATGCCGGGGTGCAGCTGAGCTGGACCGGCCCGGCGGCGTCGTGCGCGTCCTTGGTGGCGGACGTGTAGTCGATGCCGGTGTTGAACATCTTGACGGTCACGAAGCCGCCGGAGACCTTGAACGGCCCGCGGGCCAGCCACTTGCCGTGGTTGTTGACCTGGTCGACGTCGAAGCTGCCGGCGGGGGTGCCGCCGCTGTGGTCCGAGGCGTAGACCGCGTACTTGGCGGGGTGACCGCCGACGTAGCGGATGTCGGAGTTGCCCGGCACGAAGACCGCGAGGCGGCAGGAGGCGTCGCCCTTGATCTTCGCGCGGTAGTCGAACTTCCACAGCACGTACTGCGTCGCGTCGTACTTCGTGGTCGAGCCCGACATGGGGACGGACAGATACTGGCCGTTGCAGCCGGAGCCGGTGTAGCCGCCGCCGTTGCTCTTCCGCCAGCCCGCCTCCTCGCTGAAGTTCGGGTCCTTCGTCCAGATCTTGGCCTCGGGGGACGACGGGCAGCCGTACCCGGCGAGCGCGCTGAACGACGTGACCGCCTTGTGCGAAACGGCCTTGCCGCTCTCGTCCTCGGTGGTGGCGGTGGGCGACGGCGGGGTGTGCGTCGAGCCCGTGGTGGGGCTGTCCTCGGAGGGGATGATCCGCTGACCGTCCGGCACCGTCTGCTGCTGACCGCCGGTGCCGCCGGCGCCGCCCGCGTTGCCGCCGGAGCCGTTGGGGGCGGCCTTGCCGTCCTGGTGGTGGTCGGCCTTGGCGGTGGCGCCCGCGGGGGCGACCTTGTCGGCCTGGTTCTTCTTCTCGTCCGAGCTGCTGCTGAGCGCACCGATGGCGAGGGCGCCGAGGCTCAGCGCGGCGACGACCGCGATGCCGATCGCGACCAGTCGCTTGCCGGGCTTGCCCTGTTCGCCGTCGGGGCGGACGCCGCCCACGAACGCGGAGACGAAGCCGTGCCGGTCCTCCTCCGGCAGACGGCCCGGCGCCTCGGCAGCGGGCTGCTGGGGCTTTTCCTGGTCAGCCACGTACGTACTCTCCAATTGTCGTGCCGTAAGGGACAGGCGGCACAGAATACCGCCGGGGGGTGAACGGAAAATGGCCGTGAGCGGAATTCAATTCAGCTTGAGCGATTTGTCTCGCGGTCCCGTACGGAATTGTCACGTAGCCGTGGCAAAGCATGACGGAATCGTGACCTGGTGGATGCAACCGCGATGGCAAAAGATCCGTCACCGGTGTACCCGTAAGCAAGTTGATGCGGTATCACGGCTCTGACCTGCGACGTCATGGTTCTGTGACAGATCCCGTCATCGGTCCGTGCACTGTTGATTTTGTCCGGTACATTGAAACGGCATCGACCCGCTGCCCCGGATGGCGTGTCGAGCGGGGGATCTGAGTGTGACGCCTTGACCTGACGACGGGAATACGCATGTCCAATTGCGCGCGAATTGCCATTATCGAGCATCAGAACCTGGTCCGGCACGGACTGGAGCGGGTGCTTTCCCAGAGCCCACGGCTCGACGTGGTGTCCGCGGTGGGGCGCGTGCAGGACTTCCCCTTCGACGCCCCGGCCCCCGACGTGATCCTGTACGGCCCGCCCGTGCACGACTGCGCCGCCGAATCCGAACTGCCCGGACAGACCCTGGCCCGGCTCGTCGGCTGCGCCCCGGTGCTCCTGGTCTCCGACTTCCACCGGCCCTACCGCCTTCTGGAGGCCGTCCGCGCGGGGGTGTTGGGGTGTGTCACCGGACGGGTGGACGACGAGGAGCTGCTGCGCGCGGTCGACACCGTCGCGAACGGTGGCTTCCACCTCTCCGCGACGCTCGTGCCGCGGCTCCAGTCCGAACTCCAGCAGCCCGGCGGCGCCGAGCCCCGTTCGCTCGCCCGCCGTGAACTGGAGGCGCTGCGCCTGCTCGCCGAGGGGTTGACCCACAGCCAGATAGGCCGCCGGATGGGCCTGACCGAGGCCACGGTCAGCACGTACGTCAAGCGCATCCGCACCAAGCTCAACGTCGGCAACAAGGCCGATCTGACCCGCACCGCCATCGAGTTGGGTCTGCTGCGCGACCCCGCGGCGGCCGGTGGCGACGTCGCGGCGCCGCTGCCCGCCCCGGGCCGGGGGCTCGGCCCGATGGCCAGCCGCTCCCGTTCCCTGCTGCTCGGCAAGAACTGACGACCGCACCACCTCCGCCGTACCGGGCGCCGCGGATCCGGCACCGTACGGCAGCTCCGGCGCGCCCCGGCGACGCCGGACGGTGACGGCCGCCACCGACGCCCGGCCGGCGGACGGCGCGGACACCACCGCGCAGTCCGCCGCGGGCTCCGGCCGCGACCTCTCCACCGTCCGCACGTCGCCCCTCACAGATTCCGGCCGACGCCCATGAGCTGGTCGAAGACGCCGAAGGCGGCGACGGTGAGCGGGATGGCGAAGGCGCCCAGGACCGCACCGAGACCGCCGAACCACAGCGGCCGCCGCATCGACGGGAGTTCGGGCCGCATCAGCCGCCGGAACCCGTACAGCACCAGCACCGCGCCGACCGCGAGCGCGGCCACCGGACCGGACCAGCCCGGCAGATCCAGCTGCGCGGGCCCGGTCAGCACCAGCGTGAACAGGCCGATCGCCCCGGCGACGCCGACCGGCGCCACCTCGACGACGACCTTCGCGGCACCGGCCCGCAGCAGCAGCCCCAGCCCGATGCAGGCGGTGATCGCCGCGCTGAACGGCGAGGTGGTGTCGGTGCCGAGCAGCACCAGCGCGACGGCGCAGGCCAGCGACAGCGCACCGCCCCACAGTGCCAGCAGCAGCATCGCGGTGCGCACCGCGGTCTCCAGCTCCGCGCCCTCCGGCGTCGACCCGCCCTGGCGCCGGTAGCCGAACGCGGCCACCCGCCCGACCGTCGCCGGCGCGATCAGCAGCAGCCCGAACGCGACGACCGCGATCACCGCGGCGCACTGCGCGGTGTCGGCCTTGAGCAGCGCCAGCAGCGCGGTCACCGCCGTGCCGATCAGCGCGCCGAGGAGCACCGCGGTGGTGGTGACGCCCATCGACGCGACCGCCGCCAGCACGGCGCCCACGAGCACCCCGCCCGCCAGACACAGCGCGGTCGTCCCGTTCGCCGTCAACGCGGCGGACGGCGCGGACTCCTGCGTCACCAGCGCCCACGAGGCGACCGTCAGACACGGGATCGCGCTCAGCGCCAGCGTCAGCCGCACCGAGCCCGGCACCGACCAGCGCCGCTCCGTCGCCAGCCACGACAGCCCGGGCAGCAGCAGCCCCAGCGCGGCGGCCGCGGTACCGGTGACCGCGGGCTCGACCGGCTGCGCCACGGCGACCAGCACCAGCGCGGCCAGCCACCACACCAGCCCGCAGGCCAGCACCGTCACGGTCCGCGACCGCGGGTCCCAGCGCCGGTCCAGGGCCTGTTCGGAGACCTCGGAGACCTGCTCGGCGACGTCCAGCACGACGGGCTCGTCGAACTCGTCGGCGACCACGTCGCGCAGGTAGAGAAGCTGACCGTCCGCCATGCCGAGGTCGGCGAGGCTGCGTTCGGGCGCGAGGGCCCCGCCCGTGCCCGTCGCCAGCGACCAGGCGGCGGGCATCAGCTCGTTCTCCTCCAGCTCGCACAGGCGGGCCAGGTCATCGATGTACTCGGCGATGGGAGCACGGGCCGGGACCGCGAGGTCCACCTGCCTGTGCTCGCCCACGACCGTGATCCGGCAGCGCTCATCGGCCATCGGGTGCTGTCAGGTCCTCTCGTGCAAGGTGCGTGGTGCGGTGCCGCTCGGGGGACGGCGGGGGAGGGGGCGTTTACCTTCCGGTGTTCTTCCAGGTGAGGGCGTTGGCTCCCTCGGCCTCGGCGTAGTTCGTCCAGTTGACGTTCATCGCCATGGCGATCTGGCCGAGCACGCCGGTCGGCCCGAACAGGCCCATGGCGGCGATGTTCCACTCCTCCTGGAGGCCCTCGTAGTAGACCTTCGCCTCACCGGTCCAGGTGTCGGCGATCGGCTGGAGCAGGACGATCAGCTGGTGCAGCTCCTCCGCGATCTGCTCCGACAGGTTGTCGATGTGCTTGCCTGCGTTCTCCAGCTCCTGCCGGACCAGGATGGACGTTCCTTCGATTCCTGCCACGACGCTCCTCGGTGTTGGGGGGTCAGCCGGTCGGCTCGGGGGTCAGCTGAGCCGGGCCGTGGGCAGCTCGGCCTGGAGGGTTTTGATCCGGTTCAGGTTGTCCTGCTCGGACTCCCGGTAGTTGACCTCGTTGCCGCGCAGGCCCGACGCGATGTCGGTCAGGGCGTTGTGCAGCATCTGCGCGTACGTGTCGTACTCGGCCATGTAGATCTGGAAGGTGTTGTGGGCGATGCCCTGCCAGGACTCTTCCAGAGAGATGACGTACGACTTGAGGTTCTGGAGCTTGATCTCCACGTCCGCCGCCGTGTTGTCACACGAGGCGGCGGCCTGGGCGACTAGCTCCGGAGTGACCTGGAAGCCCGCTGTGGTCTGCCCGTCGTGTCCCATCTGCCTGCCCTCTCGCGTGCCGGTTCCCGCCCGGCGGTCGGCTGTTCCGCGGCCACTGTCGCAGCGGGCCGACGCGTCGGAACAGTCCCCTGTTCAGATGTCCCTCCCGTACCGCGGAACCGTCCCGACCCCTTGACCGTGCGCGGACAACGGGTAAAGTCCAGACCAATTGGCGGGGAGGTCGGGATCGCATCCGGTGTCCCGCACCGGGCGTCCGCCGCCCGTCCCGCCGTGCACCACTTCGCGTCAACCACCCCCACTCCCGAGGCTGCCCGGGGGCGTGTGTGCCAGGCGGCGCCGCGTCCCGATGTCGTCCGCGGTGGCCTCTTCCGCGAAAGGGATGCCATGAACAGGAAACGCAGGCTGGCCATGACCGTCGGCGCGGCCATCGCCCCGCTGCTCGTCGTCACCGTCCCGGCCGGCTCCGCCAGCGCCCACGGCTACATCTCCAACCCGCCCAGCCGCCAGGCCCAGTGCGCGGCCGGCACCGTCAAGTGCGGGCCCATCAAGTGGGAGCCGCAGAGCGTCGAGGGCCCGAAGGGGCTGACCAGCTGCAGCGGCGGCGACGAGCGGTGGGCCGACCTCGACGACGACTCCAAGGGCTGGAAGGTCACCCCCATCTCCAGCACCGCCAGCTTCAGCTGGCAGCTGGAGGCCCGTCACGCCACCAGCACCTGGCAGTACTTCGTCGGCAGCAAGAAGGTCGCCGAGTTCAACGACCACGGCGCCACCCCCGGCGCCACCGTCACCCACCAGGTCAACTTCGGTGACATCACCGGCAAGCAGAAGGTCCTCGCGGTCTGGAACATCGCCGACACCGAGAACGCCTTCTACGCCTGCATCGACGTCAACATCGGCGGCTGAGCGCACCCCCCGCCCCGCCCGGACGGCCGGTTCCGCATCAGGTCCGCCCGTCCGGGCACCGCGCATCCGCACCACGCGGCGCACGCGGTGAACGGCGCCCCGGCACAGCCGTTACGATCGGCCTTTCGTGGCCGTCGTACGTGGCCGTCGCCGGGAGGACGAGATGGGCCTGTTCCGCCGAGGACCGAAGCGGGATCCCCGTGACCTGCCACGCGACGGGGAGTTCTCCTTCTTCTCGGACAGAGAGGGCGGCGTCTTCCGCTCCCAGGTCCGCCAGGCTTTCGCCGAAGCGGGCCTGGAGGTCACGGTCTACGCGGGCGTCGTCACCGACTCCGGCGGCCGCCGGTTCGGTCTCGGCAACCTCGCCGCCGTCTGCCACCGCGACCGCCGCGGCGAGCGCAGCTGGCCCGGCCTGATCCGCGACCACGTCGGCAAGGTCCTGCGCACCATGGACGGCCCGCAGCCGCTGGAGATCCTCTCCACCGACGAGATCCGCGCCTGCCTCTACCCCCGCGTCGTCGCGGAGGAGACCCTGCCCGCCTCCGACGCGTTCCGCTACGGCCGCGAGCCCGCCGAGGGGCTGCGGGAGGTGCTGGCGCTCGATCTGCCCGACGCGGTGCAGATGCTCAGCGAGGACTCGCTGCGGGACGTCGGGGACCTCGCCGAGCTGCGGATCCGCGCCATGAACAATCTGCGCGCCCTGCCGGTCGAGGGCCACGAGACGGTACGCCGTCCGGACGGTGCCTCCTTCGACGTCCTCTTCGGCGACTCGTTCTTCACCGCCAGCCGGGTGCTGGTCCTCGGCGAGCTGGTCGAACGGCTCATGGGCACCCCGCTGACCGCCGACGGCGCCCTCGTCGCGCTGCCCTTCCGCCACCAGCTCGGCTTCCACCGCATCTGCGACGCCCAGGTCATCCCGGCACTCCAGGGGATGGCGGAGTTCGCCGCCGCCGGGTACCAGGACGCCGCGGGCGCCATCAGCCCCCATGTGTTCTGGTGGCGCCGGGGCGTGATGACGCCGCTCAGCGAGCCGGACGGGGCGGGGCTGCGGGTGGTCGTGGACGGCGATTTCCAGCACATGCTGGAGCGGTTGGTCGACGACGAGGCGTGACCGCCGAAAAAATCGTGCCTCATTTTTTCCGCAGAAGGGGAACCCGGACGGCCCTCGCACCGTTATCCCGAGTGAGGCCCCGCGTCATCCCCCGTGCGCGGGGTCTCGCCATGTCCGCAGCCGCACGCCCGGCGCCCGCCTAGGGCGCCTCCGGGCCGCCCGGCCGTTCCTCCTCCGCCTCCAGCAGCCGCGAGCGGATCAGGAACCGCACCCCCTCCGGCGCCTCCAGCGAGAAGCCGCCGCCCCGGCCCGGGACGACGTCCACGATCAGCCGGGTGTGCCGCCAGCGGGCGAACTGGTCGGCCGCCATCCAGAACTCCACCGGCTCCGCCACCCCGGCCACCGTCAGACGCTCCAGCAGCACGTCCGACGCGCCGGTGCGGAACTCCCCGGCCGGGAAGCACATCGGCGCACTGCCGTCGCAGCACCCGCCGGACTGGTGGAACATCAACGGCCCGTGCGCCGCCCGCAGCCGCCGCAGCAGACCGGCGGCCGCCTCCGTCACCGCCACCCGCGCCACCGCACCCTCCGGCCCGCTCGCCGCCTCGTCCATCCGTGGTCCTCCCGTCCGTCACCGCGGGACCGCTCCCGCGCGCACCCGCGCCTTCAGCCAACCCGCCGCCGCGTTGCACCGACGTTGCACCGCCCGGTGCCGCCTCGCCCGGCGGCTCTAGACTGTCCCTTCGGTACGAGGGATACGCCCAGGGGGACGGAGACGGCAGTGACAAGGGGCATCGAGGGTGGCGGGGTGGATCCGTCCGCCGAGGTGCTGGCCGAGGCGGCCGGGATGTTCGGCCTGCTGGCCTCGCCGCCGCGGCTGCACCTCGTCTGGGCACTGACCCAGGGCGAGAGCGACGTCAGCGGGCTCGCCGAGCGTGTCGGCGGTGCGCTGCCCGCCGTCAGCCAGCACCTGTCCAAGCTGAAACTGGCCGGTCTGGTCCGCTCGCGCCGCGAGGGCCGCCGTGTCGTCTATCTCGTCGACGACCCCGATGTGGTGGCCGTCGTCCGGCTGCTCGTCGGACGGCTCGCCGACCGCGGCGGGCAGCACGCGTCCGGCGCCCGCCGCTTCGGTGGCTGAGACCGACGCGGCACCGGGTACCGGCCGGCTGCCCGGTCCCCGGCCGGCGCCCGCCGATGCGACCCTGGGCGCCGGGAGCGACGCCGCCCTCACCCCGCTCCAGCTGATGCGCCGCCTGGCGAGCGGACCGCGCGGCCTCACCGAGGCCGAGGCGGACGCCCGGCTCGCCCGCGACGGCGAGAACACCGTCCCCGCCTGGCACACCCCGTCCTGGCCGCGCCGCTTCCTGCGCAGCCTGCGCGACCCGTTCACCGCCGTCCTCCTCTGCCTCGGCCTGGTCTCGGCGGCCGTGGCGTCCTGGGGCACCGCCTGCGTGATCACCGTGCTGGTCGGGGTGAGCTGTGTGCTGCGCGCCTCCGGCGAGGCGCACGCCGGACGCGCGATGGCGGCGCTGCGCGAGATGGTCGCCACCACGGCGACGGTGCAACGGCGCCCGGACGGCGACGCCCCGCCCCGGGTACGGGAGATCCCCGTCGAGGAGCTGGTCGTCGGCGACGTGGTGCGGCTGGGGCCGGGCGATCTGGTCCCCGCCGATCTGCGGCTGCTGCGGGCGAGCGGACTCACCGTCCACCAGGCGTCGCTGACCGGCGAGTCCACCCCGGTGCCCAAACACCCCGTCGACGATCCGCCGGACGGCGACGGTGACGGGCCGCACCTGTGCTTCCAGGGCAGCAGCGTGGCCTCCGGCAGCGGCACCGGACTGGTCGTCGCCACCGGCTCCGACACCCGCTTCGCCGCCTCCTACCGCGCCCTCGGGCGGCGGCGCGCCGAGACCGCCTTCGACCGCTCCGTCCACGGCATCGCCTGGACCCTCATCCGCTTCATGCTGCTGACCCCGCCGCTGGTGCTGATGGCCAACGCGGCGGTGCGCGGGCGGGGCCTGGAGACGTTGCCGTTCGCGGTGGCCGTCGCCGTGGGCCTGACCCCGGAGATGCTGCCGGTCGTCGTCACCGCGACGCTGGCCCGCGGCGCCGCCCGGCTCGCCCGCACCGGCGGAGTGATCGTCAAACGGCTGCCCGCCCTCCACGACCTCGGCGCGATGCAGGTGCTCTGCCTCGACAAGACCGGCACCCTCACCCAGGACCGGCCGCTGGTCGAACACGCCGTGGACGCCCGCGGCCGCCCCGACCCCGGCGTGCTGCGCTGGGCCGCCGTCGCCAGCTTCTGGACCCTGGAACTCGCCGAACTGCCCGCCCCGGACACCCTCGACGAGGCCATCTTGACCGCCGCCGACGAGGCGGGCGCCGACCCGCTCGCCCACGACGGCATCGCGGCGCTCCCCTTCGACCCGGTGCGGCGGATCGCCGCCGCCGTCGTCCGCCGCCCCGGCGCGCTCGGCACCCACACCCTCGTCGTCAAGGGCGCCGCCGAGGACGTACTGGCCCGCTGCGCCCGGGCGCGCAGCGACGGCACGGACACCGAACTGGACGACGACGGACGGGCGCAGCTGCTCGCCCGGGTGGCGCGGGAGACCGACGACGGGCTGCGGCTGCTCGCCGTCGCCGTAGCGGACCGCCCCGCCCGCACCGGCGAGTACCGCGAGGCCGATCTGCGGGGGCTGACCCTCCTCGGCTTCGTCGCGCTGCGCGATGCGCTCGCCCCGTCGGCGGCCGACGCGCTCGGGGTGCTGGCCCGGCGCGGCATCCGCGTCAAGATCCTCACCGGCGACCACCCGGGCACCGCCGCCCGCGTCTGCCGGGATCTGGGCCTCGACCCCGGCGAGGTGCTGACCGCCGCGGCGCTGGCGGAGCTGGACGGCCCATCGCTCGCCGCGGCCGTCGACGGTGCCACCGTCGTGGCCCGCTGCGCCCCCGCCGACAAGGCCCGGATCGTCGCCGCGCTGCGCGGGTCCGGGCAGGTCACCGGCTTCCTCGGCGACGGCGTCAACGACGTTCCCGCGCTGCACGCCGCCGATGTCGGCATCACGCCGCGGGGTGCGGTGACGGTGGCGCGGGAGGGCGCCGACGTGGTGCTGGCGGAGAAGGAACTCACCGCCATCGGCCGGGCCGTCGCCGCCGGGCGGTACAGCAGCGGCTCGCTCGCCGCGTATCTGCGCATCACCCTCTCGTCCAACCTCGGCAACGTCCTCGCGATGCTCGGCGCCGGGCTGCTGCTGCCGTTCCTGCCGATGCTGCCCGCGCAGGTCCTGGTGCAGAACCTCTGCTTCGACGCCGCCCAGCTGGCCTTCGCGCTGGACCGGCCGGGCGACGGCGTGCTGCGCGGGCCCGCGGCGCTGCGGCCGCGCGCCTTCCTGCGGTTCATCACGGTGTTCGGGCTGATCAACGCCGCCGCGGACGTGGCGACGTTCGCCGCCCTCGGGATCGCCCTGCACACCGCGGGCGCCGGAGGCGAGGAGGTGTTCCACGCCGCGTGGTTCACCGAGAACCTCTTCACCCAGGCGCTGGTGATGCTGTTGCTGCGCGCCGGACACCTCACCGTGCGGGGCCGCCCGGGCCCGGTTTCGTGCGCCGCGGCGGTCCTCGCCGTCATCGGTCTGCTGCTGCCGCTCTCCCCGCTGGGACCGCCGCTGGGCCTGGCGGCCCCGCCACTGCTGTACTACGCGCTGCTCGCCGCCGTCCTCGCGCTGTACGGGACGGCGCTGGTCGCGGCCCGGCGGCGGTACGTGCCGGACACCCGCTGACCGGCACGTACCGGGCCCGCATACCCCGTCAGCCGTACGACAGTTTCGCGCAGGCGTCGTCGTCGGCGGTGCGGGCGTCGTCGGAGACCTCCGTGGGCACCTTGCCGTCCGCCGGCGGCGAGGAGGTGGCGCCTCCCTCGGGCGGTTCGCTGTACGAGTTGCCCAGCGTGACGGTGACGCCGGGCGCGGACCCTTCGTGGAGTTCCGCGTCGGGGAAGAGCCGGGCCGTGGTGCGGGCGTGCTCCTCCTGCCCGGGGCCGTAGGAGATCTGCGTGGTGAGGTGGTCCTGGGAGGGCGCGGTGGAGGTGGACAGGACGGTGAAGCCGGACGACCGCAGGGTGTCCGCCACGCGGGAGCCCAGTCCGCTGCTGTGGGTGCCGTTGAGGACGGTGACGTCGATCCCGGCGCCGGAGACGGGCTTCTCGGACGCGGGCGCGGTGGGCTCGTCGTGCTTCTTCCCGCCGCCCGCCCCGGCGGCGTCCTTGCCGTCGATGGTGCGGTCCGCGCGCAGGGCCGCCCAGAGGTTGTCGGCGGCGGGGTGCACGATCGCGACCCGGGCGCCCTGATAGCGCCAGGGCACGGTGACGAACGCGGTGTTGTGCAGATCGATGTCCTTGAGCCCCATCGCGAACGACAGCAGCTTCTGGGCGCTGCCCAGCTCCGGGTCGACGGTGAGGGATTCGGTGGCCGCGGTGGCGAGCGGCAGCAGCGTGGTGGGGTTGACGCCCTGCTCCTTGATCTTGCGGATCAGCCCGGAGACGAACGCCTGCTGCCGCTTGATGCGGCCGATGTCGGAGCCGTCGCCGATGCCGTGCCGCAGCCGTACGTAGTCCAGCGCCTTCTGCCCCTCGACGGTCTGCTGGCCCTTGGTGAAGATCCGCTTGCCGCGGTGGCCGAGGTTCGGGTTGAGATCGCCCTGGTAGAGGTCCTGAGGTACGCAGACGGGGACGCCGCCGACCGCCTCGGTCATCTTCGCGAAGCCGTTGAAGTCGACGACCACCGTGTGGTCGACGCGCACCCCGGTCAGCTTCTCGACGGTGTTCTGGGTGCAGGCGGGGTTGCCCTCGGCCGTCTCGCCCACGGTGAACGCGGTGTTGAACATCGCGTTGGTACGTGGCTGGGTCCAGGAGCCGTCCGGGAGCTTGCAGGGCGGGATGTCGACGAGGGCGTCGCGGGGGACGGACACCGCGAGCGCGTGCTTCTGGTCACCGTAGATGTGCAGCAGGAACGCGGTGTCGGAGCGGCCCACGTCGCCCTCGCCGCCGCCCAGTTCACTGTTCTTTCCGGAGCGCGAGTCCGAGCCGATGACCAGGACGTTGCTGCCGCCGGTGTTGGCGGCGGGGCGGTCGCGGCTGACGCCGTCGGCGCCGAACGTGGTGATGTTGCCGTCCAGCCGGTGGTAGAGCCAGCCGGCCCCGGCGGCCACCAGGACCACGAAGGATGCGGACGTCACCCCGATTATCCGGGCCTTGCTGCGCCTGCGCCTGCGCCGTCCCCGGGCGGCGTTGTCCCCATTGCGGCGTCCGTCGCGTGCGGAATGGCTGCCTGTCACGTGTGCACCCTCAATTGCCCGGATTTTTCCTGCGGGGAAGGCGGTTCATCCCCCGCCCAGAGTTGTATAGTTGCGCAATGTAGCAAGTAAATGCCGGTGCTGGTCCACCGGCGACCCGGCAATCCGAGAGGCGGCGGCGATGCTGCGCAACGCACTGGAGCCCTGGCACCTGCTGGTCGTCGGGATCGTGGTGATCCTGCTCTTCAGCTCCAGCAAACTCCCCGACACCGCACGCGCGCTGGGTAAGTCCCTGCGGATCCTCAAGAGCGAGACCAAGGCGATGAAGAGCGACGACACCGGAGCCGGGCCGCCGCCCGGGTCCGCCGAGCCCTACGCCGCCTTCCACGCCCCGGGCGCCACCACCGGCCCGGCCCCGGCGCCCGGCGCAACGGCCCCGGCCTCCGAGCCCGGCGGCCCGGCCGCCGCCACCGCGCACCCGCTGCCCGCGACGGGAGCCGGCCGCCCCACCGCGTCCGGCGACTCCGCCCCGGCAGCCGTGCCCGTCACCGACCGGGGGACCGGCGGTGGCTGACGAGAGACCCCGCACCACCCTTCCGACCGCACCGACCACGGGGGTTGATGTGACGACGACCGATATGTTCCGGCTGCCGGACGAGGCGGACTTCCCGCAGCTGCTGGACCGCGCGCTGGCCACCCGGGAGATGGCCGAGGGGCTGCGCCGGGCGGGCGGCGACCCCGACGCCGGGCGACTGCGCGCCGATGCGCTGAGCTCGGTCGCCGTCATCGCCGCCGCGGCCGAGCAGGAGTGCCGCACCTACCGCCGCCTCGCCGAGGCTCGTCCCGCACCCCGTCCGGCCCGCCCGGCCCGTCCGGCGGTCCGTCCGTCGAGCGGGGCCACCGGCGGCGTGCTGCCCGCGCTCGGTGTGCTCGTGCCGGGGCTGGCAGGGGTGGCGGCGGCGATCTTCCTGCTGCTCGGGTTCCTGCTGCGGGGCGTCGGGCTGCGCGGGCAGTTCGCCGACGAGCTGATCTTCGCGGGGGAGATCGCGGCCGCGGTCGCGGCGGTGGCGACGCTCTGCGGCCTGCTGTGGATGGTGGTGGTCGCGGCCCGCAACCGCCCGTCGGCGAGGAGCCGTTCGGCGGCGGACGCCGAGGTGGCCCACGCGCTGACGGCCTATCAGGAGGCGTTGTTCGAACGCGGGCTGATGCCCTTCCTGCGGGTCCGGCTGGGCGAGGCCGCGGGAGAGCCGCGGCCCGGGACGGACGCGTCGCCGGGCGAGGAGCCGCCCCGTACGGGCCCCGGCTACAGCGCGCCCGATTTCGCCAGCCCGGACTTCGCGAGTCCGGACTTCGGCAGTCCGGACTTCACCGGGCCGGGCGGCGCCACGGAGCGCTGAGCCCCCGCCGGGGCGGCGCCGGGAACCGGCCCCGCCCCAGGGGGTGTCTCTCCGTGCCTCAGCCCTTGAGCGGGCCGCCGTTGATCGCGATCCGGCGCCCGTAGCGGGCGAGCGGGTAGTAGTCGTACGACACATGGTGCTGCACACAGCGGTTGTCCCAGAACACCAGGGTGTTGGGCTCCCAGCGCACCCGGCACTGGAGCAGCGGCCGCCCCGACACCGTCTGGTAGAGCATGTCCAGCAGGGCCCGGCTCTCCTGCGCCGACAGCTGCGGGATCCGCTGGGTGTAGATCGGGTTGACGTAGAGCAGCTTGCGGTCGGTCTCCGGGTGGCGGACCACCACCGGGTGCTCGTTCCGCGCGGTGATGTGCCCCTTCGGGATGGGCCGGTCCCCGAACGCGAGCCGCCCGTCGTGGACCGCGGTCAGCCCGTCGAGGAGTTCGCGCATCGTCGGGGAGAGCAGGTCGTACGCGAGGTGCATGTTGGCGAAGAGGGTGTCGCCGCCGGTGCCCTCCGGAGTCTCCAGAACGTGCAGCATCGAGCCGAGCGACGGTTCGAGGTCGGCGGTGCCGTCCGCGTGCCAGGCGTTGCCCGCCACGTCCTCCGCGCCCGGGGTGGTGACGATCTCCAGGATGTGCGGATCGCCCTCGGGCGGCGGCGGGTTCACCGGCCGCAGCTCACCGAAGTGCGAGGCGAACCGCAGATGGTCCTCGCGGCTGATGTCCTGATCCCGCAGCACCAGGACGTGGTGGTCGAGGAAGGCCGTCCTGATCTCGGCGAGCTGATCGTCCGGGAGCTCCTCGGACAGATCGACGCCGGACACCTCCGCGCCGATCACCTGTGTGAGCGGAGCGACCTCGATGGTCCGGTACTCCCGGGCGGGCCGGGTGACGAGACGCTCGATGGCGTCGAGTTCGTACTGCTCCATGTCTGCTTCCTTCGGTGGAGGGACGGTAGGGCGGACGGAGGATGGTTCAGGGACGGGCGTCCAGCGCCGCATGGAGTGCGGCGGCGACGGCCCGGGTGTGCGGGGGCCGGACGATCCCGTAGTGGTCGGTGGGGAGCGAGTGCCAGTCGCCGGGCAGCGCCAGATGGTCGCGCCACAGCTCCCGGTGCGCGGCGGCGGGCAGCGGCGCGGGCAGGCCCTCCGCCGGGTGCTCGGCCAGCCACATCCGGGCGGGCGTCCGGTCCAGCCGGGGCAGGCGGTGGTCGGCCATCGAGGCGAGGTTGGCCCGGCAGCACCGCGCCAGTCGCTGGGCGTACGCCTGCCCCTCGCCGGTGAACGCGCCGTCCACCGAGCCCAGTTCGTGTGCGAAGACCGCTTCGAGTTGCTGCTCGTCGTAGCCCTGGAAGCCCGGGCCGGAGCCCGGGGGCGGCGGGTCGAGCAGATGGACGCCGGACACCGGGTGCCCGGCCGCCTCGGCGAGCGCGGCGATGCCCACCGCGGTCCAGGCGCCGAACGACCAGCCGACCAGGTGCAGCCGCTCCGTGGCATCGCCGAACCGCGCCCGGAGCGCCGCGTAATAGCGGCGGGCCCGCTCGTCCAGCGCCGGGGTGGCCGCGTCCGGGTCGCGCAGCGCCGGGTCCGCGATCAGACAGACCGTCGCCCGGTCGTCGAGCGCGGAGACCAGCGACCGGTACGCCTGGATGTCGCCGCCCACCGGATGCAGCAGGCACACCACCTCGGGTCCGGTGCCCTCCTGCCACACGTCGAGCGCCACCGGGTCCGCCGCGGCGGCCTCGGACGCCGTGTCCTGATCGAGGTGGGCCAGCAGGTCGTTGAGGCTGGCCCGGGGCCCGAACCACGACAGGTCCAGCTCCACGCCGTAATGCTGTTTGACCACGCCGATCAGGTCGAGCAGGGTCAGCGAGTCGGCGCCCAGGTCGTACAGCGGGGCGTCCGGGTCGAGCGGGTCGGCGTCGAGCCAGTCGCGGAGCCAGTCGGCGAGCAGGTCCGCGGGGAGGGGAGCGGCCGGTTCCGGGACGGCCGGTGCCGGGCTGCCGGCCGGTACCGAAGCGCCGGTGGTCTCCGGGACGGGCCCGGCGTAGAAGGTGCGGGACGCCTCGATCTGCGTGGTGGAGACCAGCAGCTGCGGCAGTTGCAGCGCGACGGCCCGGCCGAAGACCCGCTTGCCCTCCTCGACGGTCAGACCGACGGAGAGATGGGCACGGTGACGGGCGTCGCCCGCCGGGACCCGCAGCGCCATCCCGGTCTCCCGCCACACGTCCCAGTTGAGGGCGATCCGCGCGGTGGCGCCGGGCCGGTGGTGGGCGAAGGCGTCCAACAGGCCCGCCGCGGCGGCGTAGTCGTACTGCCCGACGCCGCCGAGCCGCGCCGACATCGACGAGCAGTGCACGACGAGCGCGGGGGCACAGCGGTCGACCAGCCGCTCGACGAGGAGCGCACCGTGCAGCTTGGCCCGCTGGCCGTCCACCCCGGCCGGGCGCCGCACGACGAGCCCGCCGGTCGCGGCCCCGGCGGCGTGCACCACCGTGGCCGGGCCCGTGGCGCGGGCGGCGATCTCCTCCACGAGCCCGCCGTGGCCGCCGGTGTCGGCGAGGTCCGCCTCGATCAGCTCGACCCGTTCCGCCCAGGACGCCAGCGCCTCCGGCAGCCGGGGCCGCCGGGAGACCAGCAGCACCCGGCCCGCGGTGTGCCGCAGCAGCCACGCGGCGATGCTCGTCCCGATGCCGCCGGTGCCACCGAGGACGACGTGGTCGCCCTCGGGCAGCTCGGGCGCCGGCTCCGGCGCGGTGACCGGCACGACGACCTGGTGCCACCAGTGGCCGTCGCGCAGCGCCAACTGCGCGGGCAGGGCGGTGCGCGGGGTGGCCGAGGTGAGGAGCGCGGCCAGCGGTCCGGCCCACTCGGCCGGGTCGGCGGCGGGCAGATCCAGCCACCGGCCGTCGGCGGCGCCCTCCTGCCCGGCGACCGTGGCGATCCCGGTGAGCAGCCCCGACTCCGGCCGTTCGACGGAGCCGTGGACCGGCTGCGTCCGGTACGACAGCCACCACAGGCGCGGCCGGAGCGCGGGCGGGGTGTCCGCCAGCGCCTGGACGAGGGCGGCCGGGGCGTCCAGACACGCGCGTTCGGCCCGGGCCAGGGAGGCCGCACCGACCGGTCCGGTGAGGCCCAGCGGCAGCGCGTGCAGCCAGTCGGTGCCGCCGTCGGCCTCCGGGCCCAGCACATCGAGCAGGCTGCGCCAGGCGGCGGGGTCGGCCGGATCGACCTCGAAGGCGTCGTCGCCGCGGCGGGCGAAGGCGTCCCCGGTGCCGACCCGCACCACCCGGGAGTACGCCGCCGCCAGCTGCGGCGGCACCGCGTCCGGTACCGGCCCGTCCGTGACCAGCACCAGCTGTCGCAGGGTGCGCTCCCGGCAGCCGGGAGCGGCCCGCCGCCACCGCACCCAGTGCGGCTGGCTCAACCACTCGGCCTCGGGCAGGCGCGGAGGGACGGCGGAATCGGCGTGGCCCGTGGCGTCGGCCGCGGACTGCTCCTGGCGTTCGGCGGCGTGCCCGTCCGGGGCCCGTCCGCCGTCCTCCGCGCGCGCCCGGGGGAAGTCGTACTCCGCCAGGTCGAAGGCGGGCGGCGGGAAGTCCCACGGTGCCGGGGCCGGGCCGGGGCGGGCGGGGAGCGGGGCGCCGGTGAGCCAGGCGGCCACCGTGTCCTGCGGGTCGGGGCCGTCCGCGACAGGTGCCCCGGCGGAGGGCTCCGGGGGTGCGACCGGTTCCACGCCGCGCAGCCACCGCACCGCGGCGGCCGCGTCCGGGCAGACCGCGGCCGCCCGCCAGCGCCGCTGCGGGCGCCCGGACCGCAGATGCCGGAGTACGGCGCCGTAGGTCTCCGGACGGTCCGTCAGATGGTCGGCGATGCGCGCGGCGTCGGCGCGCAGTGCGGCGGGGCTCGACGCGGAGAGGAACAGCGCGCCGTCCGCCGCGTCCGGCCCGGTGGCGTCCGCCTCCGTGGGCGGTGCCTCCAGCACCACATGGGCGTTGGTGCCGCCGATGCCGAAGCTGCTGACCGCCGCCACCCGGGGCCGGTCGGCGGGCCAGGGCTGTGCGGTGGTCGGGAAGTGGAACGGCGTCGGGTCCGGGTCGATGTGCGGGCTCGGGGCACGGAAATCGGCGTGCGGCGGGATCACCCCGTGGTGCACACCGAGCACCGCGCGGATCAGGCCCACCACACCGGCCGCCGCGCCCAGATGCCCGAGCTGGCTCTTGACCGAGGTCAGCGCCGTGCGGCCGGACTCCGGCACGTCGAACGCCTGGCGCAGCGCGTCGATCTCGACCGGGTCGCCGAGCCGGGTGCCGGTACCGTGCGCCTCGACGTACGCGAGGTCGGCGCCGGTGCGGCCGCTGCGCCGCAGGGCCGCCCGGATCACGTCCCGCTGCCCGGTCGGCGACGGTGCGCTGTAGCCCATCTTGTCGGCACCGTCGTTGTTCACCGCGGAGCCGGTCAGCACCGCGTAGACGGTGTCGCCGTCGCGCCGGGCGTGTGCGAGCGGCTTGAGGACGACCACACCGACGCCGCTGGCGCCGACGGTGCCGCTCGCACCGTCGCTGAACGGACGGCAGTGGCCGTCGGCGGAGAAGATGTGCTGCGGCTGATAGCGGTAGCCCTCGCGCAGCGTGGCGTCGACGAGCACCCCGCCGGCCAGCATCACGTCCGCGTCGCCCTGCCGCAGCAGCCCGGCCGCCAGATGCACCGCGACCAGCGAACTGGCGCACGCGGCCTGGGCGGTGAACGCCGGGCCGGTCAGCCCCAGATGGTAGGCGGGCTTGGTGGCCAGATAGTCCTTCTCGTGGTGGAGCGAGAGCCGGAACGCGTCCGGCAGCGCCGCCGGATCGCCCTCCTGGAGCATCGTGCGGTAGTACGTGCTCTCGCCCGCGCCCGCGATCAGGCCGGTGCGCGGACCGGTCGCCGGGTCGGCGATGCCGGCGTGCGCCAGGGCCTGCGCCGCGCACATCAGCAGATGGCGCTGTTGCGGGTCCATCAGCCGGGCCTCGGCACGGCTGAGACCGAAGTGCTCCGGGTCGAAGGCGAGCAGCCCGTCCATCATGCTGCGCGCGCCGACCATGCCCTCGGCGGCCTCGAAGTCCTCGATGCCACGGCCGCCGGTGCGTATCAGCTCCCAGAACGCGGCGAGATCCACCGCACCGGGCAGCCGGACCGCCATCCCGACGACGGCGATCGGCTCGGCCGCGGGGAGGGCTTCCGGCGGCTCGGGGGCGGCGGCCGGGACGGGAGCCGCGGCGGCCGGGGCGGGCGCCGCTGTGGCCGCCGCCCCCGCCCCGTCCAGGAACCGGGCCAGCGCCCGCACCGTGACGTGGGCGAAGAGGTCCGCGACGGTGAAGCGGAGCCCCAGCTCCGTGGTGCAGCGCAGGTGGTAGCGCATCAGGGTCAGGCTGGAGGCCCCGGCGTCGAAGAACGTCCGGTCCGGCTCGATCGGGCGGCCGGTCACCTCCTCGAAGAGCGCGGCGAGTTCCGCCTCGCGCGGGGAGCGCGGCGCCGCGTCCGCCGCCCGGCCGCCGACCTCCTCACCGGGCGCGCGCAGCGCCGCCGCCCGGTCCAGCTTCCCGCTGGGCGTCCGCGGCAGCGCGGTCAGCCGCCGGAAGCGGGCGATACGGACGTACGCCGGCAGCAGGGCCGCCAGATGCGTGGTGAGGGCGGCGGCGTCCGGCGGCGTACCACGGCACTCGAAGCACGCGGTCAGCGCCGCGCCGTCGGCCACCACCACGGCGTTGGTGATCTCCGGGTGCCGCAGCAGCGCCGCCTCGACCTGGCCCAGCTCCAGCCGGTGCCCGCTCAGTTTGATCTGCTGGTCGTCGCGGCCCAGGTAGTGCAGGAGCCCGTCCCGGTCGAAGCGGGCCCGGTCGCCGCTGCGGTAGAACAGCCCCTCGCCGGGCAGTTCGGTGAACCGCTCGGCGTTGAGGTCCGCCTCCGGGGTGTCCAGGTAGCAGCGGGACGCCATGGTGCCGCCGATGAGCAGCTCGCCGGGGCAGCCGGGCGGCACCGGCCGCCCGTCGCCGTCCACGACCCGCAGCACCGCACCGGCCACCGGCCGTCCGATGGCCGGCCGCTCCGGCCAGTACGCCGGGTCCCCGTCGAGGCACAGGGCGCTGACCACGTGCGTCTCGGTCGGCCCGTAGTGGTTGAACAGCCGGGCGCCGGGCAGCCCCGAAAGCCAGCGGCGGATCGCCTCCGTACACACCAACTGCTCGCCCGCGGTGACGATCTCGCGCAGCCGCGACGGATACCGGCCCAGGTGGACGGCGTGCTCCGCCAGCAGCTGGAGCGCCACGTACGGCAGGAAGATCCGCTCGGCGCCGGACGCCTCCAGCTGGGCGAGGAGCGCGGGCGCGTCCTGCCGCAGCCCGGGGCCGATCAGCCGCAGCGTGCCGCCGCCGCACAGCGCCGAGAAGATCTCCTGGAACGACACGTCGAAGGAGAGCATCGAGAACTGCTGGGTGACGGCGGGCGTGCCCAGACCGCCCGCGTCCGCCTGCCAGGCGAGGAGGTTGCAGAGCGTCCGGTCAAAGACCTGGACGCCCTTCGGCGTGCCGCTGGAGCCCGAGGTGAACAGCGTGTACAGCGGCCGGGCCCCGTCGTGCGCCGCGACCGGCGCCCCCGGGCCGCCCGCCCGCAGCATCACCGGATGCCGCACCACCCGGCCCTCGGGATCGACCGCGTCCAGACCGGGCGCACCCCCCGGCGGCACCAGCACACACAGCGGCGCGGCGCGGTCGAGGATCTGCCGCAACGCCGCGGGCGGATACGCCGGATCGAGCGGTACGACCGTCAGATTCAGCCGGGCCAGCGCCAGCAGCGCCACCACATGCGTCAGCGACGGCTCCAGATACAGCGCGACCCGCGCCGGGGCGCCCTCCGCGACCGGGAACGCCTCCCGCACCTCGGCCGCCAGCGCCGCCGCGTACCCGTCCAGCGTGGCGTAGTCGACGCTCCGCTCACCGTCGTCGACGGCCGGGGCGTGCGGGGTGCGCGCCACCTGCCGGGCGAAGCCCTCGGCCACCGTCGTGAACGCGGGACGGGCCTGCGGGCCGCGGCCGTGGTCGGGCAGGAGGGCGCGGTGCGGGGCGGCCAGTTCGGCGGGGGTGTGGGCGCCCGCGTCGGCGAGCAGGTCCAGGGCCCGCCGCAGCAGGGTGTCCAGCGCCGTGATCTCGTCGGCGTCGAAATGATCGGTGGCGTACTCCCAGACGCACTCCAGGCCGTCCGCGTACGCCACGACGGAGAACGTCAGCGGGCACTTCGCCTCGGCCGGCGGCCACCACAGCGGGCGGGCCGCGCAGCCCGGCAGCCGCAACGCCTCGAAGTCGGTGTTCTCCTGGACGAAGAGCACATCGAACGGCGCACCGTCGTCCGCGCCGGACGCACCGGTCAGCGCGTCCAGCGCGTCCGAGAACGCCACGTCCTGCCGGTCCAGGACCGCGGCCACCTCCGCGCCCTGGCGCAGCAGCTGGGCGCGCAGCTCCTCGGCGGGGGCGACGGTCAGCGGCAGCAGCACGGTGTTGGCGAACATCCCGACACCGTCCGCGAACTCGGGCACCGGACGGCCCGCCACCGGCGCCGCGATCCGCGGCCGGGTGCGGCCGGTCACCGCGTACAGGCTCCAGGCGAAGACGCCCAGCAGCACCTGGAAACGGGTCAGACCCAGCTGGGCGCAGAGCCGGTCGACATGGGTGCGGCGCACCGTGTCCAGGCGGGTGTGGAGCAGCTGCGCCTCGGGGAACGGCGTCCGCCGCGCGGGCAGCAGCCGCTCGCCCGGCCCCTGCGACCGCGCCTGTGCGTGGTGCGCGGCGAGCGCGTCACGGCGCTCGGCGTAGGCGGGGCGGGCGAACCACTCCGCCTGCCAGTGGGCGTGGTCGAGCGGCGTGTACCCGGCCTCCGGCGCCGCGGACGCCCCGCCCGGGTACGCCGCGTACGCCTGCGAGAGGTCCGCGAAGAGGACGTTGAGCGACCAGCCGTCGACGGCGATGTGGTGCAGCTGCAGCAGCAGGACCGCGCCGTCGTCGTCCGGCAGCAGGCAGGCGCGCAGCATCCGCGGCTCGGCCAGGTCGAACGGTTCGGCGAAGTACCGGGCGGCGAAGGCACGGCGGCCCGCCTCGCCCGACGGCGGGTCGCCCGGATCGGTCCACGGGTCGTACGGGTCGCCGACGCGCTGCCGCAGCCCCTCGGGCGTCGCCTCGAAACCGGTCCGCAGCGCCGGATGACGCACCACCAGCTGCCGCACCGCGTGCCGCAGCGCCGCCGCGTCGACCGCGCCGTCCAGCCGGAACGCCTGGCCCACGTGGTAGGCACGGGAGGCGGGGTGGCGCCGCTGGTGCAGCCAGAGGCGCTGCTGTTCGGCGGTGGCCGGTGCACGGCGCGCGCCCGAGGGCGGCGCCACCGGCGGGTACGGCGACTCCCCGGTGTCGCGGGCGGCGGCCACCGCCTCGGCGACGGCGGCCAGATCCCCGCCGAGCACCAGCGAACGGTCCAGCTCACAGCCCCAGCGGCGGCGCGCCGCGAAGCAGAACCGCAGCGCCTTCAGCGAGTCGCCGCCCGCCGCGATCCACCGGTCGTCCGGCCGCGGGTCCGCCAGCCCCAGCACCTCACCGGCCAGCTCCAGCACCTCCCGCTGCCACGGCGTGACCTCGGCGGCGGGGGTCTCCGCGGTGCGCCGCCACGGCCGGTCGGCGCGGGCCAGCAGCGCCGCCTCGTCGACCTTGCCGTTGGCGGTCAGCGGCACCGCGTCCACCAGGAAGAGATGGTGCGGACGCATATAGGTGGGCAGCCCGTCCGCGAGGTGGCGCTCGCACTCCTCGTACGACAGCTCCCCGTCGAGCACCAGGAACGCCAGCAGTTCGTGCGGGCCGTCCGCGCCGGAGCGGCGGGTGCACACATACGCGCGCCGGATCGCCGGATGCGCGGTGAGCTGCCGCTCCAGTTCGCCCGGTTCGATCCGGAAGCCGCGCACCTTCACCTGCCGGTCGGCGCGCCCGACGTACGTCAGCAGCCCGTCGGCGCCGGCGCGCACCAGGTCGCCGCTGCGGTAGTGGACGGTGCGCCCGCCGTCGTACCAGGGCAGCCGGACGAAGCGGCGCGCCGTCTCCTCGGGGAGGTTGCGGTACCCGGCGGCCACCCCGGAGCCCGACAGATACACCTCGCCGACCTCCCCGTCGGCCGCGGCGCGCGTCCCGTCGGCGGCCACCACGACCGCACCGGTCTCCGGCAGCGGCCGCCCGATGGGCACCACCTCGCCGTCGAAGTCGCGGGGGACGGGGTACGACACCGCGAAGGTGGTGGTCTCGGTCGGGCCGTAGCCGTTGATCAGCCGGGTGGCGGCGTCCGGGTTGTGGCGGTACCAGCGGCGTACGGTGCGGGCGTTGAGCTGTTCGCCGCCGATGAGGACCTGCCGGGCGCCGGCGAAGCAGCCGGGCGCGGTGTCCACCACGGCGTTGAACAGCGCCGCGGTGACGAACAGCGTCTCGATCCGCTCCCGCAGCAGCGTCGCCGCCAGCCGCTCCGGGTCGCGGACGTCCGCATCGCCGACGATCACACAGCAGCCGCCGGTCAGCAGCGGCGTCCACACCTCGAAGGTCAGCGCGTCGAACGCCGGGTTGGACAGGCAGCCGAACCGCATGCCCGGTGCGGTGCGGACGAATTCGGGCCGGGCGAGGCGCCGCACCCCGGCGCCGGGGACCTCGACGCCCTTGGGCAGACCGGTCGTTCCGGAGGTGTAGAAGAGGAAGGCGACCGGCCCGGCGGCGGCCGGCGGCTCCTGCGGCGCCGGGAAGCGGTCCCGCGCGGCGAGCAGCCCGTCCGCGTCCAGCGGCCGGACGCCCGGCGGTACCTCGGGCGGTGTCGGGCCGTGGACGAGGGCGACGGCGCCCGCGTCGGTGAGGATGTGGCGGCGCCGCTCCGGCGGGCTCTGGGCGTCCAGCGGGACGACCTGGGCGCCCAGCCGCAGGATGCCGAGCATCACGCAGATCAGCTGCCAGGAGCGCGGCAGCTGTACCGCCACCGCCTGCCCGGGGCGCACCCCGTGGCGGCGCAGCCCGTCCGCGACGGCGGCACCGGCCGCGTCCAGCGCCGCGTAGTCCAACAGCACCGCACCGTCCTGCACGGCTGCCGCCTCGGGGGTGCGCACCGCCCGGGCGTGCACCTCCTGTGCCAGTCCTGGCATCAACTGACCTTCTTCTTCGGGGAGTTCAGATATTTCCGGCGCGCGGTCCGCCGCGGGCCCGTGGGGGGATCCGGTCACGCCGCACCTCCGGCGGGGGAGGTGAGGCCCTCGGCGTCCGGGGCGGTCGGCGGCGCCGGTCGCGGCAGCCGTGCCAGCTCCGCGGTGATCAGCTCCGCCACCCGCGGCAGCTGGTCGCCCTCCAGGATGTCCCAGTGACCGCAGCTCACCGGTTCGGTCACCAGCCCGCCGCCGGCCCGCCGCTCCCAGAACTCCCGCACGGCCGCCGGATCCTCGTCCTCCTCGGCCGCCTGGACGAACACCAGCCGGGCACCGGTCGACGGCACCTCGTAGTCGCGGGCGGTCATCCGGTTGTGGTTGTAGATCCGGAAGTACCGGTCGATCTGCGCGTCCTCGATGCCCGGGTACATCCCGTTGAACCGCACCAGCTTCGCGCGGAACTCGTCGGCGTCCACAGGGGTGACGGCCGCCCGCACCTCCGGATCGTCGCTGGAGCGGGTGTCGAGCAGCACCACGCTCACCCCGCGGTGCCCGGACGCCGCCAGCAGCCGCCCCATCGCATGGGCGACCAGCCCGCCGTACGACAGTCCGCACAGCACCAGCGTCTCGTCCTCGCGCACCTCGATCAGCCGCAGATACTCCTCGGCCATCGCCTCCACCGACGGCAGCGGCTCCTCCCCGGCGTTCAGACCGGGCGACTGGATACCGACGACACCCGTCTCCGGCGGCAGCGCGGTGGCCAGCGGCAGATAGCAGAAGGCGGTGCCGCCCGCCGGGTGCACACAGACCACCCGCTGCCGACCCGCACCCGGCCGGAACTCGATCAGATTGCTCCCCGGCTGCCCGGACGTGTCGGAGCGCAGCCGCCCGGCCAGCGCCTCGATCGTCGGATGGCTCAGCAGGTCGCGGATGGGCAGTGTCCGGCCGAACTCCTCGCGGACGGCGGAGGCCACCTTGATGGCGGAGACGGAGGTGCCGCCGATGTCGAAGAAGCTGTCGGTGACCGAGATCGACGGACGCAGCAGCACGCCCTGCCAGATCCGGTGCAGCGCCAGCTCGACGTGGTCGCGCGGCGCCGCGGTGTTCACCTGCGACGGCGCCGCGTGCGCCGCCGCCAGCAGCGCCTCCCGGTCCACCTTGCCGCTGCGGTTGAGCGGCAGCACCGGGAACTCCACGAAGAGCGCCGGGATCATGTGGTCGGGCAGCCGGTCGGCGAGCGCGGTGCGCCACTCGTCGGCGCGGCGCGGCGCGGCGTCGCCCCGGCCGAGGGCGGCCACCAGCCGCAGCTCACCGGCGTCGTCCCGGTCGGCGAGGACCGTCGCCTCCCGCACCCCGTCCAGCGCCAGCAACGCCGTCTCCACCTCGCGTGGTTCGATCCGGAAGCCACGCAGCTTGATCTGGTCGTCGCCGCGGCCCAGGAACTCCGCGTTGCCGTCGGGCAGCCGCCGCGCCAGATCGCCGGTGCGGTAGATCCGGCCACCCGGGACGAACGGATCCGGCCGGAACCGCTCCTCGGTCAGATCCGGCCGGCCGTGGTACCCGGCGGCGAGCGAGGCGCCGCCGAGCCAGACCTCACCCGGCACACCCGGCGGCACCGGCCGCATCCGCGCGTCGAGAAGGTAGAGCCGGGTGTTGCCCAGCGGCCGGCCGATCGGACACGACCGCTCCA
The DNA here is from genome assembly GCF_055564055.1 of Streptomyces sp. NPDC029159. Lineage (NCBI taxonomy): Bacteria > Bacillati > Actinomycetota > Actinomycetes > Kitasatosporales > Streptomycetaceae > Streptomyces > Streptomyces sp. NPDC029159. Next base: position 253,053 of record NZ_JBVHWT010000006.1, on the reverse strand, counting down.
GCGGCTGCGGATCGGTGTACGCGGTGCTGTAGGTCGTGGCCTCGGTCGGCCCGTAGCCGTAACAGATCCGCAGCCCCGGCAGCGCCTCCACCATCCGGTACAGCGCCTTCTCGGGCAGCGTCTCCACCCCGGTCAGCAGCTGCCGCAGCGCCAGCCCGGCCAGCCGCTCGCCGGGCGCCTCGTCGATCCAGCGGACGTAGGCGGGCGGCAGGAACGCCTGGACGATGCGGTGGTCACGCATCCAGTGCAGCAACGCGTCCGGGTCGCCGCGGAGTCCGTCGGGGACGAGGTGCAGCTCCGCGCCGGTGGTCGGCGGCAGCAGCAGCTCGTGGACCATCGCGTCGAAGCCGATGCCCGACCAGGCGGACGTCGCCTCACCGGGCGTGGGCCCGAACCGGTCCAGCCAGGTGTCGAAGAGGTTCAGCACACTGCGGTGGGTGACCGCCACGCCCTTGGGCCGCCCGGTCGAACCGGAGGTGTAGAGGACATACGCCAGATCCTCGGGCGCCGTGGTCACCACCGGCGCCTTCTCCGGGTCGCCCGCCGCCTCGACGGTCCGCAGGTCCAGATGGTCCTCGGGCGCGTCGGCGCGGTCGGTGAGCACCAGCGCCGGGGCGGCGTCCGCGATCATCGCGGCGCGCCGGGCGTCCGGCTGCCCGGGGTCGAGCGGGAGAAACGCGGCGCCCGCCTTCAGGATGGCGAGCAGTCCCACCACCAGCTCCGGCGTCCGCCCGGCGTGCAGTCCGACGACCTGCCCGGGCCGCACCCCGCGGGCGGCCAGCGCGGCGGCGAGCCGTTCCGCCCGCCGCGCCAGCGCCCCGTAGGTGAGGCGCTGCCCCGCGCACTCCACCGCCGTGGCGTCGGGGCGGGCCGCGACCTGCGCGTCGAAGCGGGCGATCAGCGCGGCGGGCGCGGCGACCGGCACCGCGCCGTCGCCGTGCGTCGCGTCCCAGTCGTCCAGCAGCCACCGGCGCTCCGCGTCGTCCAGCAGCTCCAGCTCACCGATGGTCCGCTCGGGCGCCGCGGCCATCTGGGTCAGCACCCGCTCCAGATACCGGGCGTACCGCTCCGCCGTCGCATGGTCGAACAGCGCGGTGGCGTAGTCGAGATGGCCGGAGAGGCAGCCGTCCTCCTCGGTCACCATCAGCATCAGATCGAACTTGGCGGCGATGAAGGGGAGCTTCAGCTTCTCCGCGCTCAGGCCCGGCAGCTCCAGCAGGGTGCCGATCGCCGGGGTCCAGGAGAGCGTCGTCTGGAACAGCGGGGTGTGGGCACTGCTGCGCAGCGGGTTGACCAGCTCCACCACGCGCTCCAGCGGCAGCTCCTGGTGGATCAGCGCGCCACGGATCCCGGCGCGGGCCCGGCGCAGCACCTCGGCGACGGTCGGGTCGCCGGACAGATCGCTGCGCAGCGCAAGGGTGTTGGCGAAGAACCCGATGACGTCGTCGGCGTCCCGCCCGCGGCGGTTGGCGCTGGGGATGCCGACAACGATGTCCGTCTGACCGGACAGCCGCGACAGCAGCACCGCCCAGCCGCTCTGCACGGCGGCGAAGAGCGAGGCGCCCTGCTCCTGCGCCGCCCGCCGCAGCGCCTCGGTCGTCCTCTCGTCCAGCCCTAGCGTGACCTGGTCACCGGTGAAGTCCTGCCGGGGCGGGCGCGGCCGGTCCGTGGGCACCTCCAACACAGGCGGCGCGCCCGCCAGCCGCTCCTGCCAGTACGCCTCCTGCGCGACGACCTCCGCATCGGCCACCCGGTCGAGCTGATCGGCCGCGTGGTCGGCGAACTGCCGGGACACCGGCGGCAGCGGATCGTCCCCGCCGGCCAGGAACGCGGCGTAGAGCGCGTTCAGTTCGTTGATCAGAATGATCTGGGACGCCCCGTCGATCACGATGTGGTGGACCGTCACCATCAGGACGTGGTCCTCCGGCGCGAGCCGGACGAGGAGGCTCCGGGCGAGCGGGCCGGTGCTCAGGTCGAACGGGACGGCGGACTCCGCCCGCAGCACCTCGGCGAGCCGCTCCTCCGAGGGGTTCTCGTCCGACAGATCGAGCGTGACCATCGGGAATCCGGCATCGGCGGGCGCCGCTATCTGGTACGTCTCGCCGTCGATGGCCACCATGCGGGAGCGCCATATCTCGTGCCGCGCCACGATCGCATCCAGCGCCCGGCGCAGCGCCACCGTGTCGAGCGGGCCCCGCAGCCGGTAGGGGAGTGGCTCGTTGTAGGCGTCCTCGGCCCCCTCCAGCTGGCTCAGCACCCACAGGCGGCGCTGCGAGGGCGACAGCGGCCGCGGCACCCCCTCTCCCGGCACGGCTGCCCCGCCGCGGGAGGGCCGCACCGCATCGGAGGGGCCGCTGTGGCGATGAGCGAAGGTCTGTGTCACCGGGAAACCATCTCTTTCCGCTGTGGGGGAGGGGGCGGAGGCCGGCGGGTGTCGCGTCGAGAGGGACGGTCGGTGGCGCTCCGAGGGGGCGGTGGCTCCGGCCCGTGGGCCCGGCGTGCCGGGTGGCGGGCGGCGGCGCCGGTTCCGGTCCGCCGGAAACGGGACCGGCGGGAACGAGCGGCCGGTGTCCGCCCGCCACGTACGTGCTCCGTCGCCGTGGCACCGCTGGTGCGGGGGTCGGTATCGGGCGGAATGAGTCGAAAGCTCGTTCCTGTGACCTCAGTGATGATTGATCAACACGTGAGCGGGTGTCAATGGCAGGAGGCTCACGTCGCATTCGGTGACGCGAAGCCGACCGTTGGTGAACCGGATCCGGGCCCACGCCACCCCGGAACAGGCATTTTCGGCCGCGCCGCAGCCACCCCGCCGTCCCCCGCTCCCCACCGCTGACGGTGCCGCCCGTCGCTCACTCCGTGCCGACGGGCCGCCCCGCACCGGCGAACGCGCCGCCGGGGCCGAACGCCAGCGCCGCGAACCGCTCGCCCATCCGGCGGTGCGTGGCGGCGTCCGGGTGGAGCTGATCGGGCAGCGGCAGCTCGGCGAAGTCCGACTCGCCGTACATCTCCCGCCCGTCGAGGAGGAAGAGCCGCGGGTCCCCGGCGGCGCGTTGGCGCACGATACGGGCCAGCTCCTCCCGGATGATGTTCAGCGTCAGCTTGCCGGCGGCCCGCTCGGCCGGATTGCCCGTGGCCTTGAACTGCAACTGTCCGTCGGAGAGGTTCTCGAAGTCCGGGGCGCTGGGGCCCGGGGTGTCCTCGTGGATCGGGCAGAGCACCGGCGAGATCACCAGCAGCGGAGCGGTGGGGTGGCCGTCGCGGATCGTGTCGAGGAAGCCGTGGACCGCCGGGGTGAAGGCGCGCAGCCGCATCAGGTCGCTGTTGACGAGGTTGAGGCCGATCTTGACGCTGATCAGGTCCGCCGGGGTGTCCCGCATCGCGCGGGCGGTGAACGGATCGAGCAGCCCACTGCCGCCCAGACCGAGGTTGACCAGCTCCGCACCGCCCAGCGAGGCGGCCAGCGCCGGCCAGGTGCTGGTCGGGCTCGCGGCGTTCGAACCGTGGCTGATCGAACTGCCGTGGTGCAGCCAGACCGGGGCGCCGCGCGAGGGCTGCGGCTCCACGGGCGCATCCGCGCGCACCGCCACCAACTGCGTGACCTCGTTGTGCGGCAGCCAGATCTCGATGTCCTTGGTGCCGTCGGACAGCCCCGCGAAACGCACCGTGCCGGGCTCTCCCGGCTTCGTCTCGGCCGTCCCCGCGGTCATGTCCAGCAGCAGGATGTTCCCGCCGGTCGTCGACGCCTGCGCGGTGAGCTGCCCGTCGACCACCAGGTCGTAGACGCCGTCCGGCCGCTCCGGCGCGCCCACGTACGCCATCTTCGTGCGCAGCGTGTCCAGTTCGAGGGTGGTGGCCCGGGTGCGGAACGCCAGCCGCACGCCGGAGGGCTGCGACTCGGCGAGGGAGATCCGCGGATCGGAGAACTGCGCGCGGGCGCGTGCGGGCAGCCGGTGCGGCAGCAGCCCGTGCGCGGTGCGCTCCACGTCGAGGGCGCCGCGCAGCAGTGACTCGGTGAGCGGAACGGTGAGCAGATCGGGCGCACCGTCCGGACCTGCGGTGTCGTCGTGCTGAGGGGTCATGGCACCACCTTGTCAATTGTCTTCCGGATACGCACACGGATTCCCGCGCGGGGCACGGAGCGGCCGGACCGGGCGCCGTCGACCGGGCCCGGCCCGGTCCTGGGCCTCGCGTACGACGGCGTCGGCCGCCCGCGAACTCGGCCTTCCGGCAGCTACGTTGGGCTCCGCCGCCGGGCCACCGCCGACCGACCGCCGCTCTTCAGGGAGACATCGATGGAACTCGCCCAGGTCCGCCTGCTCGTCACGGACTTCCCCGGCTGTTACCGCTTCTACCGCGACGTGCTGGGGCTGACGCCGCAGTTCGAGGCGGCCGACGGCCCGTACGCGAAGTTCACGGCCGACGGCGGCGCCACCGGCATCGCGCTGCAGGACCGGGCGCAGATGGCCGACGTCCTCGGCGCCCTCGCCGAGGAGCCGCGGGGCCACCGCTCCCTCGTCGTCCTGCGCGTCGACGACCTCGACCGCTGCTGTGCGCAGGTCCGCGCCCGCGGCGCCGTCCCGGTGCACGGCCCGGCACCCATGACCGACCGGATGCGCGTCGCCCACCTCCAGGACCCCGAGGGGAACCTCGTCGAACTCCAGGAGTGGCTGGTCCCACGGGCATGACGGCCGCGTCCGACCGGGCGGGGAGGCTCCCGGTCGGACGCGGCCGTCCTCGGACGCGGCGCGGCGGCCGCGGACCGTCAGAAGTCGTAGGGCTTCTTGGTGTTCCAGTTCAGGACGTCGGCCTCGTTCCAGGCGAACTCGTTGTTCTCGCCCGTGACGTTGAGGGAGTACTCGGGCTGGAGGCGGCCGTTGTTGTCGCGCAGGGCCATGGAGATGCCGCTGGCGCGGCGGTCGTCCTTGCCGTAGTCGAAGAGGTTGGCGGCGCTGTAGACGGTGCCCTCGGGCCGGAGCGTGATCTTCTGCTTGCCGCCGTCCGACTTCTTGGAGAGCGGCAGGGCGGCGCCTTCGCCGTTGAGCTTGACGGACGGGTACGAGGTGACCCAGCAGGGCTTGTCGCCCGTGTTCACCGCGGTGATCAGCAGGTGGTCACCCTGCTGGCCCGCGAAGCGGTGCTTTACCGTGACGTGCAGCTCGTCGCCGACGCACTGCCGGGTGCCCGCCGCGCCGCCGCCCTGGCCGGCGGCGTCCGCACCGCCCGTCGCCGACGCCGACTTGGCCTCGCCCTTGCCGTCCTTCGCCTCCGTGCCGTCGGTCTTGGCCGAGGAGCCCTTGGCGTCCGCACCGGACGCGGACTGGCTCTGCCCGGCGGCGTCGTCGCTCTTCGCGCCGTCGTTGCCGCCGCAGGCGGTCAGGCTCAGGGCGAGGGCGGCGGTGGCGGTCGCCAGGACGGTGGCGCGGATGCGGGAAGTACGCATGATCGGGTCCCCTGTGGTCGAGTGCGGGACTCTCAGGTCGTTCCCGCGTCGTGTGCACCACTCTTCCCGGGGCGGCTGACGTTCCACCAACGCCTCACCAACGTGCCACTGACGGTCCACGAGCGAACGGGTGACAGCGCTGTCGGAGCGGCGCTTTCGCAGGTCAGGAACGGGATTGCAGGCGCGCCAGGGCCTGGTCGTGCCGGGCCTTGAGGGTGGCCAGCTCCGGACCGGTGGCCACCCGGAGCAGTACGCCCAGCGCGCGCACCGCCCCGTCGTCGAACCCGCACGCCTCCGCCGCGTCCGCCGCCTCCCGGAGCCGGGCGGTGCCCGCCGCCTCGTCCCCCCTCCCCAGCAGCGCCTCACCGGCGGCGGCGACCAGCAGCACCCTTCCTGCCGCCGAGGCGTCCACCACCTCGTCCAGCGCCTGCGCCGCGGCCACCGTCCCGAGCGCCGACTCCCAGGCCCCGCACTCCAGTTGATGGCGCGTCAGGTGGTACAGCGCGAGGCGTTCGGTGTACGGATCGCCGGCGTCGTGCGCCAGCCGCGCCGCGTCGGCGCACTCCTCCGCCGCCTCCAGCGGACTGCCGAGCGCCGCCTGCGCCAGCGACAGATTGACCAGCGCCGTCGCCTGCGCCCTCCGGTCCCCGGCCCGCGCCGCCAGCACCGGCGCCGCCTCCAGATGGGCCAGCGCCTCCGGGACGCGGCCCTCCTCCGTCAGCACCCACCCCAGCAGCGCCAGGATCCGCGACTGCGCCCGCAGATCACCGTCGGCCCGCGCCGCCTCCAGCGCCGTGCCCAGCAACGCGCTCCAGCCGTCCCGCACCCGCCACACGATCAGCGGCCACAGGCCCAGCACGAGCCGCCAGGTCCGGCTGTGCAGCCCCGCCGCGTCCGCCGCTGCCGCCGCCAGCGTCAGCTCCTCGTGCTCGGACTCGTACCACGCCATCGCCTCCTCCCGGGCGGCGAACCGGCGGATCTCCCGCGGCGTGCGGACGTCCGCGGGCAGCGGGAAACACGACTCGTCGCCCGGCTCGGCCGCGTCCGCGGCGGCCAGCGCGGTCGCCACCGCGTGGTCGAGCGCCCGCAGCAGGGCGTCCGGATCCGCGTCCAGCCCCCGCGCGTACAGCCGGACGAGATCGTGCAGCGTCCAGCGGTCCGGCGCGGCCCGGGTCACCAGATGGGCCGCGGCGAGCCGCTCCAGGGCGGCCTCGGCGGCGGCCGGACCGGTGCCCGCCAGGGCCGCCGCCGCGTACCGGTCGACATGGGTGCCGGGGTGGCGGCCCAGATGCGCGAAGTGGTGCGCGGCGTCCGCCGGGAGGCGCCGCACCGTCAGCCGCAGCGCCGCCCGCACGCCGGTGTCCTCGACGTCCAGCAGCGCCAACCGCCGGGACTCGTCGGAGAGTTCACCGCTCAGCGCGGACAGCGACCACTCCGGCTGATCGGTCAGCCGGGCCGCGGTCACCCGCAGCGCGAGCGGCAGCCCGCCGCACAGCTCGGCCAGGCGCCGCGCCGCCCCCGCCTCCGCGCGCACCCGCTCCTCGCCGAGCACCGCGGCGAGCAGCGCGGCGCTGTCCTCGGGCCCCAGCACGTCCACGGGCACCGGGCGGGCCGCGTCGGAGGCGATCAGCCCGGGCAGCCGGTGGCGGCTGGTGACCACCGTGACGCACCGCGCACCGCCCGGCAGCAGCTCCTGCACCGGCGCGGAGCCGGGCGCGTTGTCCAGGACGACCAGCAGCCGCCGGTCGGCCACCAACGACCGGAACAGCGCCGACGCGCCGCGCGCCGACTCCGGTATCCGCCGCGGCGCCACCCCCAGCGCCAGCAGGAACTCCCGCACGACCTCGGCCGGTTCCACCTCGGGGGTGTCGCTGAAGCCCCGCAGATCGGCGTAGAGCAGACCGCCGGGGAACCGCTCACGGTTGCGGTGCGCCCAGTGCACCACCAGCGCGGTCTTGCCCACCCCGGCGGGCCCGGTGACCAGACAGACCGGCGCCTCCCCGGCGGTGGCACGGTCCAGCGCCGCCAATTCCTCGGCCCGGCCGTGGAAACCGCGCGGTATCCGGGGGAGCAGATCGACGGTCTCCGGGGGCGCGGCGACGGGCGCTTCCGGCGCCCGCGGTTCCGGCACCGCGGGCGCCGCCGGAGCCTTCGGATCCGCCGCCGGGTCACCGTCGCCGCGCAGCGCCACCGCGTACGCGTCCGCCAGCTCCCGCCCCGGATCGACGCCCAGCTCCTCCGAGAGCAGCCGCCGGGTGCGGTGGAACCAGTCCAGCGCGTCCGAACGGCGCCCGGCCCGCTGCAGCGCCAGGATCAGCGCCGCCGACAGCGACTCCCGCAACGGCTGGGCGGCTGCCTCCGCCCGCAGCAGCGCCGCCGCCCGCGCATACTCACCGACCTGCGTGTACGCCCCGGCCAGCAGCTCCACGGCGGTCAGCCGCAGTTCCTCCAGGGCGTGCGCGGCGGCCTGCAGCGGGGCGCTGCGGTACGCACCGGTGAGCGCGGGGCCCTGCCACAGCGCCAGCGCGTCCTGGTACATCGCCACCGCGTCGCCCGCCGCCCGCTGACCGCGCGCCAGCGCCACCAGCTCCTCGAAGCGGTACGCGTCCAGCAGACTCTCCGGCATCCGCAGCACATACGCGGCGCCCTGCGTGACCAGCTCCACGCCGTACATCCCGGCCCCGGCTTCGGACAGCAGCGACCGCAGCCGCGAGACATGACCCTGGATGACGCTCCGGGCCCGCGGCGGCGGCTCCTGGTCCCACAGCGCGTCCGTCAGCGCCTCCACCGGCACCGGATGGTTGGGCCGCAGCAGCAGAGCGGCCAGCAGACTGCGCCGCTTCGCGGGGCCGAGCGGCAGCTCACCGACCTCGGTGACGACGGACACCGCTCCGAGCAGCCGGAACTCCACTGACGTATCTCCTCCTGGGGGAAGCCGTCAGATTACCGGAGCGCGGGGGAGTGTTCCCCGGTCGCGGCCGGTGCGCAGCCGTGGGCACACCCCGGGGAAAGCCGGTGGCGGGCGGACCGCCCGGCCGCCACGACGGCATCCGGGCGTACGGACGGAACGGGGAGCGGCGGCCCGGGCGGCCCCCGCCGCCCGGCCCGGCCCCTCAGAACACCCGAAGCGCCGTCAGCGCACCGGAGTTGAGGACGAACAGCCGGTTCGCGGCGCCCGCCGCCGTGCGGCCCGAGCCCTCCTTGAGCGGGTAGGTCTGCCCCTGGGTGGAGGTGACATCGGCGCCGCGCGGCCAGCCGGTGATCCCGGTGTCGCGGCTCTCCACCACCCAGACGCTGCCCGCCTGCACCACCGGCGGCTGCCACGGCGGCGTCACCCCGGCCACCATCGTCGTCATGCCCGCCTCCTCCCCGTCGGTACGCAGCGACCGCAGCGCATCGCCGTCGAGGGCGTACACCACCCCGGAGGCCACGGTGGGCGGGCCGAAGCCGTACACCTCGCGCCGGATCGGCTGCATCGTCGGCCGGGACCAGCGCACCTTGCCGTCGCCCGCGCCGACCGCCGCCAGCGTGTGGCCGCCCAGATACACCGTGCCGTTGTCGATCGCGGGCCGCAGCGCACCCGCGGCCTGTCCCTTGCGCACCCACGCCCGCCCGCCGTCCGAGGCGCGTACCGCGGCCACGTCGCCACCGGAGGTGCAGACCACCAGCACCCCGGCGCCCAGCGCCGCCGCCGGACGCCCGCCGGTCAGCGGCAGCGGCGGCCGGCGCGTCCACCGCACCGTCGCGTCCTTCGTCGCCACACACCGCAGCTCGCCCTGGGACGTCAGCACGTACACATGGGCGGCGTCCGCGGCCAGCAGGGTGTTCACCCCGGCGTCGGCGGTCCACCGGGGCTCACCGGTCGAGGCGACGAAGGTGCGCAGCACCCCGTCGCTGTCGGCGGTGGCCACCAGCCGGTCGGCGATCGACAGATAGCCCGCGTCGCCCCGGACGTCACCGGCGCTCCAGCGCTCCTTGCCGTCGACGACCCGGCGGGCGGTGACACCGCCGCCCGCCGCCGCGCACACCACCACGTCCCGCACCGGCAGCGGCGGCGGCGACCCGGCGTCGGCCACCTGCTCCACCGGCCCCCACAGCGGCTCCGGCGTCCCGGTGCCGGTGCCCAGCTCCGCGGGGCGCACCGTGGCGGCCGACGGGATGTCGAACGGGTCGGTGAACACCTGCGACCCGCCGTCCGACAGCCACCACACCGCACCGCCCGCCCCCGCCGCGACCAGCGCACCGCCGCCCGCCAGCGTCAGCAGCAACCGCCGCCGCGACGGCTTCGCACCGGACACCGCGGTCGCCTCCGTGCCGGGAGCGCCGCCGCCCGGCAGCACCGTTGGCGGGCTCTGCCCGGCCAGCCGCTTCGCCGCGCTCTCCCGGTCGCGGATGTCGGCGGCGTACGGCCCCGACCTCCACAGCCGGGCGCCCCGCTGCGGCGCCCGGGCCGCCTCGGCGACCTGGGCGGGCAGCGGCCGCGCCGCCGGATCCTTCGCGAAACACGGCTCGACCAGATACCGCAGCGCCGGCGGCACCAGCGTCAGATCCGGGGCGCCGTGCACCACTTCGTAGAGGATCGCGGTGATCTCGGCACCGGTGTACGCCGGGCGGCCGCTCGCGGCGAAGACCAGCACCGCGCCGAGCGAGAAGACGTCCGCGGCTGGGCCGACGCGCTGCCCCAGCACCTGCTCCGGCGCGCCGTACCCCGGCGTGACCGGGATCTGCCCGGTCCGGGTCAGCGTCAGCCCGTGCTCGGGCCGGGCGATGCCGAAGTCGATGATGCGCGGGCCGCGGGAGGTCAGGACGACGTTCGACGGCTTGAGGTCACGGTGGACCAGACCGGTGGCGTGGATGTCCCCGAGCGTGACCGCCAGCGCCCGCGCGGTCTCCCGCAACAGCCCCTCGTCGAGCGGGCCGTGCCGCTGCACCGCATCGTCCAGCGTCGGCCCGGCCAGGAACTCCGAGGCGATCCACGGCCGCCCCGACTCCAGCTCCGCGCCCAGCACCCGGGCGATGCCGTCGCTGGTCACCGCCCGCGCGGTCTGCGCCTCCCGGACGAAACGGTCGACCAGATGCCGGTCGTGCGCCAGCTCGGGCAGCAGGACCTTGACGGCCGCCGGCCGCCCCTCCGCGTCCCGCCCGAGGTACACCTTGCCCATCCCGCCCTCGCCGAGCACCCCGACGATGCGGTACGGGCCGAGCCGGAGCGGATCTCCGGCGCCGAGAGTTCTCAACTTCGGTCCTTCCTGGACAAGAGGTACTCAGGCGAGCGGCAGCGCGAAGGAGGCCCGTTCCTCACGGAGGTAGAGCTTTCCGCGCTCGGGGTCGGCGGCCAGCACCGTCGCGTCGGTGGGGAACGTCCACACCGCGGTGCGGCTGCGGATGTCCACCGCACGCAGCCCCTTGTCATCGAGGCTGTAGACGTACTTCCGGCCCACGACCGGCGCGACGTCGCGGTTCAGGCGGCGGCCCTTGAGGCCCTTCTCCGCCCAGTTGAGGCTGCCGGTCAGCGCGTCCAGCGCCACCAGACCGCGGTCGCCCTCGGTGCAGTACAGGACGCCGTCGTGCAGGGCCGGGGGCCCGTAGACGCGGGTCCGGCCCGCGCTGTCGCCGACGTTGCGGTCGTGGCCGAAGAGCCAGCCGCTCTCCCCGTCGGCCAGCTTCCGGGCGCCGACCGCCTCGTCGGAGAGGTAGACGTACCGGCCGTCGACGAGCAGCTCGGACGGCGGCTCGCCGGAGAACGGCGAGGAGAGCGTCCACCCCACCTTGCCGTTGGCGAGGGAGTACGTCGTCACATTGACGAAGTGGATGCCGGAGTCGGACCGGGACACCACCAGCCGCCCGCCGACCACCGCCCCGCGCAGCATCGGCGGCAGATAGCCGTCGGCCGCCGAGTCCACATGGGTGCGCCACCGCACCCGGCCGGTGCGCAGCTCGACGGCGAGGACGTACCAGCGGTCGGGGGAGACCGCCCGGGCCGCCAGATAGGCGGTCTTCTCCACCACGCACAGCAGCTGGTTGCGGTTCTCGCCGCCGCGGTACTCCGCCAGCTCCACCAGCGGCTTGCCGGGCTGGCCGTCGGCCGGGTCGAGGAGGCAGACCGCCAGCTTCCTGCCCTCCTTGTCGTCGCGGAGCGCGTAGATGTCGGTGCCGTCGCACGCCCACCGCCAGACGTCGGCGACGTTCGCCTGCCAGGTGCCCTTGCCGCTCTCCGGGTTGACGCCGCACAGCACGACGCCCGCGGGCATCGCCAGCCCGTGCGGCGTCGACACCACGTCGCCGAAGCGGTCCGGGGTGCGCGAGGGGAACGTCCACAGCCGCGTCGGCGGCTTCACCGGTTTCGGCGGCGGCGCCTCCCCACCGGGACCGCCGCCCCGGCCCAGCCACGCCCACAGCCCGCCCGCCGCGCCGGCGCCCGCGACGACCCCGCCGGCGGTCATCGCCAGCATCCGGCGGCGCGAGGGCCCCGCCGCCCCGCCCGGCAGCGTCACCGGACCCGGCGGCAGGTCCGGGGGCGGCGGCGTCAGCCGCGGCGGCTGCCGCCACACGTCGTCACCGCGCTGCGCGATCATCCGCAGCACCCCGTCCGGCAGCACATCCGCGAAGACCTGCGGGATGCCGTCCGGCGCCAGTGCCGCGGCCAGCTCCTCGGTCGTCGGGCGCTGCGCCGGGTCCTTCGCCAGCGCGCGGCCCAGCAGCGGCACCAGCTCCGGCGGCACCCCGCCGAGGTCCGCCTCGGTGTGGCGGACGCGGTAGAGCAGATCGGCGGGCTGCCCGGAGCCGAACGGGCCGTGGCCGGACGCGGCGAACACCAGCAGCCCGCCGAGCGCGAACACCTCGCCCGCCGTGGTGTGTTCGAGACCGGCCGCCTGCTCCGGCGACATGAACGCGGGTGTCCCCACGGCCGCACCGGCCTGCGTCAGCGGCGCCTCGCCGACGGCATGGGCCACCCCGAAGTCGATGATCTTCGGCCCGCCCGCGGTGACCAGGATGTTCGACGGCTTGAGATCGCGGTGCACCACTTCCGAACGGTGCAGCTGCGCCAGCCCCTGGGCCAGCGCCGCGCCCAGCGCCCGCACGGCCCGCTCCGGCAGCGGACCGGCGGCCGCCACCGCATCGTCCAGCGGCGGACCGAGGACGTACTCCGTCGCCAGCCACGGCCGGGGCGCGTCCGGATCGGCGTCGTGGACCTGCGCACCGTGGCGGCCACCGATCACCCGCGCCGCGTCCACCTCCAGCCGGAAGCGGTGGCGCAGCGCCGTATCGGCGGACAGCCGCTGGTGCAGCACCTTGAGCGCGACGGTGCGGCCGCCCGCCGTACGCGCCAGATAGACGGTGCCCATCCCGCCAGCGCCCAGCCGGGACAGGAGCAGATAGGGGCCGACGGTGTGCGGATCGTCGTGGAGAAGGGCGGTCTGCATGGTGTCAGCGCACCTCGGGAAGCTCGGCGGCGAGCACCGCGGCCGCCTGCAGGGACAGGGCCGCGACCACCCGGCCGGGCAGCGACACCGGCTCGGTGCCCGCACTCTGCGTGCCCCAGGCCGCGCCCGGCGCCAACTCCGCCAGCACCTGGGCCGGTTCGGGCCGAGCGGCCGGATCCCGCGACAGGCAGGCGGTGATCGGTGCCCGCAGCCCGGCCGGGAGCTCCGCCCGCTCCGGCACCGTGTGGCCGGTCGCCGCGTACGCCAGGACGGCGCCCAGCGCGTACACGTCGGCCGCTGCCTGGACCGGCCCGCCCGCGGCCAGTTCGGGCGCGAGACAGCCCGCGTCGATACCGGGCATCCCGGTCCGCGGCGCGCCCTCCGGCGCCGCCGCGCGCACCGCGCCGAAGCACGACGCCAGCGGACCGTACGCGGTGAGCAGCACCGCGGCGGGGCACAGCCCGCCGTGCACCACGCCCAGGACGTGCGCCGACGCCAGCGCTTCGGCGAGCGCCGCGCCGAGCGCTCGCACCGCCTCCTCGGGCAGCGGGCCACCGCAGGCGTCCAGCGCCTCCGGCAGCGGCAGCACCGGCCGGTAGGGCGAGGCGAGCCAGGGGAACGCGGCGCTGCCGCCGACCTGCGCCACCGGCCACAGACCGGGCTGGTTCAGTTTCGCCGCCCACTGCGCCTCGGCCGCCCAGCGCCCCGGATCGGCGCCCTGGAGCGGCAGCCCCATCAGCACCGTCCGCGACCCGTCGGCGCTGCGCGCCAGATAACGCCGTTCGGGAACGCCCCGCCGCGCGGCCGGATCGAGCCGCGCCAGCGTCAGAAACTCCCCGATCCGCGGCGGATCGTCCTGCCGCAGCCCTTCCATACCGTCTCCCCGTTCGTCAAGCACCGGCACGCGAGCCTACCCGGCGGTCGGATCCCCCGGCGGCCGGGGTGATCCCGCCGGACCCCGCCGGACCAGGGACGCGGCGCCGGTCACCGGCGGCACCCACCTCGCCCGACCCGTGCCCGGCCGCGGAGAGACCCGCCCCGGCCGTCGCGCCGCCCGCCGTGGAGGCCAACCCTCCGGCACCCCAGGGAACTTGGCTCCGGGCGGACGGCGTCCTCGGGGGTGATCGCACACGGTGGGCCGCCGCTTCCGGCGACCCGACGACGAGGAGCCCGTATGCCACCGAAACCGGACACCACCTCCGACACGGCACCGGCGTCCCCGCGGCGCGTGACGGCGCGCCGCGCGGCCGCCGCACTCACCGCGCTCGCCGCCGTGGGGGTGCTCGCCGCCGTCGCGGCACCCGCGCCCGCCACCACGGCGGCCAAGGCCCGGGCGGACCGCGCCGCCCCGGTCACCGCCGACCGCCGCCTGGCCGCCGCCACCGCGCTGATGCGGGACTACGACCGCAAGACCGGCCTCTTCGGCGGCAACGGCTGGTGGACCAGCGCCAATGCGCTGACCGCCGTCATCGACACCATGCAGCGCACCGGCGACAAGAGCTTCGCCCACGCCGTGAACGAGACGTACGACAAGAACAAGGACCGCACCGACGGCGGCAACCAGGGACAGTTCCGCAACGAGTACCTCGACGACACCGGCTGGTGGGGGCTGGCCTGGGTCAAGGCGTACGACCTCACCGGCGACGCCCGCTACCTGGACACCGCCCGCGCCGACGCCGACCACATGGCGGGCTACTGGACCGACACCTGCGGTGGCGGCGTCCAGTGGAAGACCGACACCGCGTACAAGAACGCCGTCACCAACGAGCTCTACCTCGCGCTCAACGCCGCACTGCACAACCGGACGCCCGGCGACACCCGGTATCTCGACCGGGCGAACCGCGGCTGGAACTGGCTGCGCGACAGCGGCATGATCAACGGAAAACACCTGATCAACGACGGTCTGGACGGTTCCTGCCGGAACAACGGCCAGCCGACCTGGACCTACAACCAGGGGGTGGTCCTCGGCGGTCTCGCGGAGCTGCACAAGGCCACCGGCGACCAGGAACTCCTGCGTGCCGCTCGCGAACTGGCCGACGCCTCCACCGGATCGGACGCCCTCAACCCGGGCGGGATCCTCCGCGAGCCGAACGAGGCCGACAGCTGCACCGGCGACGGCCCCAGCTTCAAGGGCGCATACGTCCGCGGTCTCGGCGCCCTCGACCGGGAGCTGGACGGCCACCCGTACGACGGCTATCTGAAGAAGCAGGCCGACACCGCCTACGCCAAGGACCGCAACGCACTCGACCAGTACGGACCGCACTGGAACGGCGACCCCGGCAACGGCCCCGGCCACGGCTGCCAGCACTCCGCGCTGGACCTGCTGAACGCGGCACCGTGAACACCTTCCGGGGCGGCCCGGCGCACCACTTCCCCGTGGCGGGGAGGGGAAGTGGTGCGGTACCGGCCGTTTCGCCCCCGCGGCATGAAACGGGCAGGTCATGTGGGGTGTGAGCGGGTTGTTCGGGGCGCCTGGGCGTCTGACAGGATCACGGCGGAGGCCCGGCGCCGGCCGGCCGTGAGGCGCCGGCGCGACCCCCGCGTTCCGGGGCGGGCGCTCCGTCGATCCTTGCCGTGAAGATGACAGGACACAGATGAACCTCGGGACCTCCTTCCTCCCCACGGGAGTCGTCCGGCCGGCGGCGCACCACCGCGCCGCGGGGCCACCACCGCCGGCCGACGGGCACCCGGCGGACCGCGTGCACACCGCCGCGGCGGGGGAGGGGGCGCGGTGACCGACGCCTACCTCCTCCCGCTGCACACGGCGGCGCTGCTCTTCCCCGCCCTGGCCCTGCTGATATCGGTTCCGCTGGCGATCGTCCTCTACCGGCGCCACGGCATCATGACCCGCTGGCGCACCCTGTCCGTCTTCACCTTCGTCTACTTCGCCATCTCGGCGTTCTGCCTCGTGATGGTGCCGCTGCCGAGCAGCGCCGTGGACGTCTGCGCGATGTTCCCGACCTTCCGGCATCCGCAGTGGATACCGGGGAACTTCCTTGCCGACCTGTGGAAGGAGTCCCACCACCAGATCTCCTTCGGCGCGCTGATCCTGCACAACTCGGGCTTCTGGCAGGAGATCTTCAACCTCCTCCTGCTGCTTCCGCTGGGCGTCTTCGTACGGCTGCACCTCCGGCGCGGACCGCTCGCCGCCACCCTCGCCGGGTTCGGCGTCTCCCTCTTCTTCGAGCTGACCCAGTTCACCGGGTTGTGGGGGATCTACCCCTGCCCCTACCGGCTCTTCGACATGGACGACCTGATCGCCAACACGGCCGGGGCGGTGCTCGGCTGGCTGATCTGCGCCCCGCTGGCCCGCCGGCTGCCGGAGCTGAACACGCTGGACGACCGGGCGCTGGCCGCCGGTGACAAGGTCCCGTTCGGCCGCCGTCTGGTCGCGCTGCTGCTGGACGCGACGGGCCTGCTGATCGTCGGACCGCCGGTGAGCTTCGCGGTGTCCACCCTCCGCGGCGCCGATGCAGGGCTGCTGACGCCGGTGATCCTCACCGTCCTGTGGTTCGTGGTGGTGCCGTGGCAGACCGGCGGATTCACGCCGGGCAAGCGGGTGTTGCTGCTCCGGCTGACGGCCCGCGACGGCTCCCGGCCCCGGCTGGGCGCGCTGGCGCTGCGGGCCACCGCCCTCGCCGCGCCGCCACTGGCCCTGGTGCTGGTCATGGCCGCACTGTTCCTACGGGTGATCGGGGGCCGGTGGGCCGGCGGCCGGATGGCGATGCTGGGGCTCGCGGCGGTGTTCTGCTGCGGTGTGCTGGTCTGTCTGGTGCTGTACCTCTGGGCCGCCCGCGCGGCCCGCCGCCACCCCGACGGCCTCGGCTACCACGAGATCTGGTCCGGCGTCGTCAACACGCCGCTGCCGCACGGCCGGGCGCGGAAGCGGGCGATGGCGAGGGCGACGGCCGCGGGAGCGACGGCGGGCACCGGGGCGGAGCAGGGGCCGGAGGCTGCGGGGGCGGCCGGGTCAGGCTCGGCCGTGCCCGAGGCGGAGGATCCCGGCACAGAAGCCTCCGGCAAGGAGGTCTCCGGCAAGGAAGCCTCCGACGCGGACGCCGGCACCACGCCCGCGGACGCGGCTGACGTCCCCGGAAAGACCCCCGCCGGACCGTGACCGGCAGGTGGGGGGGGGGGGGGGGGGGGGGGGGCCAGGAACCCAGAAAAACCCCGAGAACCACCCCCTAGGACGTTGTTTAGAGTGCT
>NZ_JBVHWT010000006.1:0-235973 GCF_055564055.1 Streptomyces sp. NPDC029159 | reverse complement strand
TCCCCCCCCCCCTCCCCCCCCCCCCCCCCCCCTCCCCCTCCCCCCCCCCCCCCCCCCCCCCCCCCACTCCCCCCCCCCCCCCCCCCCTTCCTCCCCCCCCCCCCCCCCCCCCGCACCCGGAACGCCCGCCGGGCCCCGCTTCCGGGCCTGCTGCCGGGCCCGCTGCCGGGCGGCCCCTCAGCTCTCGCGCCGTGCCTGCCGTGCCGCCGCCACCCGGCGGCTGGTCGCCAGATGGCGGGTCGTCAACTCGGCGACGCGGTCCGCATCACGGTCCGCGACGGCGTCGTAGAGCGCCTCGTGTTCCTCGGCGATCGCCACCAGATCGTCGTGCTGCCCCAGCAGCCACCGCATCCGGCTGCGCAGGGTGCGCTCCAGTTCGTTGAGGAGTTCGTTGTCGGCGAGCGAGATCACCGTCTCGTGGAAGTCGGCCGCCGCCCGCCGGGCCCGTACCGCATCGCCCGCGCGTGCCGCCGTCAGCTCGGCGTCGAGGTCGGCGCGGAGCCGGGCCAGCCCGGCACGGGTGCGGCGCTGGGCGGCGAGGCGGAACGCCATCGTCTCCAGCGCCGAGCGGACCTCCTCCAGATCGGCGAGGTCCGACGGGGTGAACTCCCGCACCACGGCCCAGCTCCGGGGCCGCGGCGTCACCAGCCCCTCGGTGACCAGCGCCTTCAGGGCGTCCCGGATCGGCAGCCGGCTCACGCCCAACTCCGCGGCCAGCTCCCGCTCGACCAGCTTGCTGCCGGGCGCGCGGACACCGTCGATGATGTCGTCGCGCAACTGCCGGGTGACCCGCTCCGATTCGGGCTCGAACTTCTCAGACCCTGTCATGCGTCCGATTCTCTCATCGGCGCCCGCCCCGTCCGGTGCCGCGCGCCCGGCGCCGCGGCTCAGGGCGCGGGGTAGCCACGGTCGCGGACGACCTGCGCGACCACCCGGGTGAAGGCACGGGCGGCGGCGCTGCGGTACGCGCTCTCCCGCCGCAGCAGTGCCGCCACCCGGGTCGGCAGCGGCGGATCGAGCGGCACCGGCGCCAGATGCGGATGGTCGTCGGTGATCGCGTCGGGCAACACGGTGGCCAGCAGCGGAGTGCGCCGCACGATCTCGGTGAGCGCCTGGATGGTGTCGGCCTCCACCGCGATCGGCGGGTCGATGCGGTGGCGGGCGAAATGGGCGTCGATGTGGCGCCGGGTCGCGAAGTCCGCGCTGAGCAGCGCCAGCGGCTGCCCGCCGAGCCGGTCCACCGACATCGGCCGCGGATCGTCGGCCCCGGGCCGGTGCGCGGTGGCGACCAGCCCGAGGGTCTCGGCGAACAGCGCGCTCGCGGCGATGCCCGGCAGATGCGGGCCCTCGAAGGCGATGCCGAGGTCCAGCTCGTCGGCGAGCAGCGCCGCCTCGATCCGGTCCTGCGGCTCCTCGTGCACCTCCAGCGTCAGCCCGGGGTGCGCGTCGCACACCGCCGCCACCAGCGGTCCGAGGAGATACGCGGTGAACGTCGGCGTCATGGCCAGCCGCAGATGGCCCCGGGTGAGATCCGCGACGTCCAGGACCGCACGGTCGGCGGCGGCCAGCTCCCGCAGCGCCCGCCGCGCGTAGTGGACGTAGGCGGTGCCCGCGTCCGTCAGCCGCACGGTGCGCCCGCTGCGGTCCAGGAGCTGGGCGCCCACCGACCGTTCCAACTGCCTGATCTGCTGCGACAGCGTCGGCTGGGAGACGGTCAGCGCCTCGGCGGCGCGGGTGAAGTTCCCGTGCTCGGCGACCGCGATCAGATAGCGCAGATGACGGAGTTCCGGACCCATACGCGGACTATAGGCAGCGGCCGGCCGGGCGCCCGTACCGGCCCGCCCGCCCTACGCGGACGCCGGGGCGAACCGGCCCGCTCCTCGCGGTCGAGACACGCGCCTCGCCCCGGTCGTCCTGCGGAAAACCGCAGGACGACCGGGTGACGACCGCATGGTGGTGGCCGTGCCCGGCTCCTGGCGTCAACGGCATGGTCGCCACGTCGGCCTCCGCGCCGTTCCTCGCCGCCTCCGCCGAGCCCGCCGGCGGCATCGCCGGCTGGGCCGTCGACGTCATGGACGCGCTCGGTACCGTGGGCGCCGGGCTGACCAACCTCGTCGACACCGTCCTGCCGTTCATTCCCGGCGAGATCGTCCTGCCCGTCGCCGGATTCGCCGCCGGGCAGGGCCGGTTGAGCCTGCCGGCCGTCATCGTCTGGACCACGGTCGGCTCTGTCGTCGGCTCCTGGATCGTCCATGCCGCGGGCGCCCTCCTGGGCCGCGATCGGACCCGCGCACCAGGGGGTGTCTTCCCGATCTTCGTGGGGTCGTGGCGGTACGTCATACGAGGTGGATTCGCGGGTTGCGCGAGATGCCGAGGCAGAGCAGGCCGGTGAGGGCGAAGAGGGCTGCGGTGCCGATGAACAGTCCGATCGCGTGCGGCAGGAAGCCGGGGCCGTCGGCGCGTCCGGCGAACGCGGCGAAGAGCGCGATGCCGAGTGCGCCGCCGGTCTGCCGGCTGGTGTTGCTCGCACCGGATGCCAGGCCGGGGGAGCCGGGCGTGGTGCTGAGCGCGGCGGAGACGATCGCGGGGGTGAGGACACCGAGACCGGTTCCCCAGAGGGCGAGGAAGAGCGCCAGGGTGAGGTGGCCGGTTCCGGAGCCGGTGAGGGTGGCGGCGACCCCGGTCAGCCCGGCGGCGGCGACCATGAGGCCGAGTGCGCTGGTGCGCCAGACACCGATGCGGGCGCTGAGCCTGCCTGCGGGGGCGCCGAGGAGCGGCAGCGGCAGCATGGCCGGGAGGGTGAGGAGTCCGGCGGAGAGCGGGCCGAGGCGGTGGACGCCCTGGAAGATCTGGGTCAGCAGGAACAGCCCGCCGAGGGCGTAGAGGTTCATCAGCCCCGCCACCAGGCAGGCCATACCCAGCGGCAGTCGCGCACCGCGTGGGACGGAGAGGAGCGGGCGCTCCACCCTCCGCTCGACGACGAGGAAGGCGATCAGGGCGCAGGCGGCGGCTGCCGCGAGCAGTCCCGCCCACGGGGGAGAGGACGGGGCCTGGATGATCGCGGTGACCCCGCAGGTGAGTGCCGCCACGAGCAGGCCCGCACCGGTCCAGTCCACGCGCCCTTCCGGCCGCAGCTGTGCCGAGGGGGGCGAGAGCCGGATGACGGGCAGGAGCGCGAGAGCGATCACCGGGACGCCCAGCCAGAACACGCCCCTCCATCCCGTGGCCTGGACCAGCAGCCCGCCGATGACGGGCCCGGCGGGAAGCGCGGCACCCCCGATCGCCGCCCACGCGCCGACGAGCCGTGAACGACCGGCCTCGCCCGGGGCGTTCTCGACCAGGAGGGCAAGGGTGCCGGGAAGCGTCAGCGCCGCGCCCACGCCTTGGATCGCGCGCGCCGCGATCAGGACGGTGAGGGTCGGGGCCAGCGCACCCAGCACGGACGCGGCACCGAAGGTGAGGAAGCCCAGCAGGACCACCCTGCGGTGCCCGAGTCGGTCCCCGATCGCCCCCGACGCCAGCAGCAGCGCGGCCAGCGGTACCGCGTAGGCATCCACCACCCATGCCAGCCCCGCGCTTCCCGCGTGCAGCTCGGAGCCGATCCGCGGCAGGGCGACATTGACGACGGTCACGTCCAGCAGAACGAGAAAGTACCCGCCGCACAGCGCGAGGGTCAGGGGCCCTCGTGAAGAGTTCGGTGCCATGCCGTCATCGTCGGGCCGGAACATTTCAGCCGGCGTCGAAGCGATTCGCTCGTAGCATCGGCGTATGCGTCAGGAACGAGCCGCGATGGGCGAGCCGGACATCGCCCGAGTCGCGTCTGCTTTCGCGGACCCCCGCCGTGCCCGCGTGCTGATGGCGCTGGCCGACGGCCGTGCGCTTCCGGCCGGGCGGCTCGCCGAGGAAGCCGGTGTGGCAGCCTCCACCATCAGCAACCACTTGTCGGTGCTGCTGGACCACGAGTTGGTCTCGGTCGAGCAGCAGGGCCGCAACCGCTACTACCGGCTCGCCACCAGCGAGGTCGAGGGAGTCCTGGAAGCCCTCGCCAAGCTCGCACCGCGCACCCCGATCACCTCACTGCGGGCGCACACCCGCGCCCATGCCGTCCGGTCCGCCAGAACCTGCTACCGCCACCTTGCCGGGCAGGCCGGTGTCGACCTGTTCCGGCGCTTGATCGCGGCAGGCTGGATCACCGGAGGCGATGGGCTGCACCGTCCCGAGACCGCCGGTGACCGGCTCTCCGCACCCGGAAAGGGCGACCGGTACCGACTCACTCCCGAAGGGGCCGAGGCACTGGCGGCGTGGGGAATCGCGCCCCGCCAACTGGCCACGACACGGCCGTTGCGCTACTGCATCGACTGGACCGAGCAGGCCCACCACCTCACCGGCCCGCTCGGCACCGCCGTCACCACCAGGCTCTTCGACCTCAAATGGATCACACGGGGCAGCGTCCCCCGCAGCGTCCAGGTCACCCCCGAAGGGGCTACCGGGCTCGCGAAGCTGGTTCCCCCTTGCTGACGGCGACGCCAGTTCGTCGAGCGTCTCCGTCAAACGACCTTCCGCCCGTAACAGCGGGCACGCACAGGTATAGGCAAGGCCAATAGCGATCATGTCCACTGCGTCTTGGACGCTATAGGTCCAGCTCGTGCAGGGTGGAACCCGTCGGCCCGGCAGGGTCGGCAGTCACTGAAGGGAGTGATCATGCCCGACCTCATGGACGGTGTCGCCCACTTCCGCCGGGACGTCTTCCCGGCGAAGGCCGGACTCTTCGCCCGGCTGGCCACCGAGCACCGGCCCACCACCTTGTTCATCGGCTGCTCCGACGCCCGGGTGGTGCCCGAGCTGATCACCCAGAGCGAGCCCGGGGAACTGTTCGTCATCCGCACCGCGGGCAATCTCGCCCCCGCCCACGGTCCGGCCGCCGACGGCACCGTCGCCAGCGTCGAGTTCGCCGTACGCGTGCTCGGCGTCACCGACGCCATCGTCTGCGGCCACTCCGGCTGCGGCGCCATGACGGCCCTGGCCGAGGGGCACGACCTCGGCGACGCACCCCAGCTCGCCGGCTGGCTGCGCCACGCGGACGCCTCCGTCGCCCGCGCCGCCGCCACGGCAGGGCCGGCCGACGTGGGTGCCCTGGTGCGGGCCAACGTCTCCGCCCAGCTGCGGAACCTCGCCACCCACCCCGCGGTGGCGCAGGCCCTCGCCGAGCGGCGTCTGACGCTGCACGGCTGGGTCTTCGACATCGCCTCCGGCTCCGTCGACCAGCTCGAAACCCTCGACCGCGCCGGCGTCTGACCGGCCGTCCGCCGGTCCCCGTACCGTGCCGGACGCACCGTGCGTCCGGCGCCTCCCGAAAGGAACACCCCATGGCACACGCCCAGTTGGACCCCGCCGCCCGTCAGGCCCTGTCGATCGTCGCCGTCGAGTCCAAGACCCGTAAGGACCTGACCTGGCAGGAGATCGCGGACGCCGCCGAGCTGTCCGTCGCCTTCACCACCGCCGCCGTCCTCGGCCAGCACGCCCTGCCGGAGAAGTCCGCCAAGGCCGTCGCCGAACTGCTGGACCTGGACGACGACGCGGCCCGGCTGCTGCAGACCATCCCCACCCGCGGCTCGATCCCCGGTGGCATCCCCACCGACCCGACGATCTACCGCTTCCACGAGATGCTCCAGGTGTACGGCACCACCCTCAAGGCCCTGATCCACGAGCAGTTCGGCGACGGCATCATCTCCGCGATCAACTTCAAGCTCGACGTGAAGAAGGTCGCCGACCCCGAGGGCGGCGAGCGCGCCGTCATCACCCTCGACGGCAAGTACCTGCCGACCAAGCCCTTCTGATCACCCTCCCGCCGACTCCCCGGAGGAACCGTGGACTTCGCACAACGCACGATCGACCTCGCCCGCCGCAACGTCGAGGAGGGCGGCCGCCCCTTCGCCACCGTCATCGTCAAGGACGGCGAGATCCTGGCGGAGAGCCCCAACCTGGTCGCCCAGACCTCGGACCCCACCGCGCACGCGGAGATCCTCGCCATCCGCGACGCCTGCACCAAGCTCGGCACCGAGCACCTGACCGGCGCCACCCTCTACGTCCTGGCGCACCCGTGCCCGATGTGCCTGGGCGCGCTGTACTACTGCTCCCCGGACGAGGTCGTCTTCCTCACCACCCGCGACGCCTACGAGCCGCACTACGTGGACGACCGCAGGTACTTCGAGCTGAACACCTTCTACGACGAGATCGCCGCGCCCTGGCAGGAGCGCCGGATGCCCATGACGTACCGGCCGCGGGAGGACGCCGTCGACGTCTACCGCCGCTGGCAGGAGCGCAACGGCGGCGAGCGCCGCGTCGCCGGCGCCCCCACCGCCTGACCGCGCACACGCCGAGGGCCGCACCCCGTCATCCGGGATGCGGCCCTCACGCGGTGCCGGGGCGGGCCCTGTTACTGGCCCACCCGCCCGTCGATGCGCTCGCGCAGCAGATCCGCGTGGCCGCAGTGGCGGGCGTACTCCTCGATCCGGTGGACCAGCAGCTCCCGGATCGCGATCTTGTTCTTGCCGACCCGCTCACCCAGATCCGGGTGTGCGGCCAGCGCGGCGTCGGTCTCCTCCTGCTCGCGCTCCAGGTCGCGATAGGCGGCTTCCACCTGGGACTGCTCGCCGACGGCGTCGTCGAAGTCCGCGTCCCGGGCGCCGTACAGCTTCGCCGGTGCGGGCTCGTCGCCGATCCAGCCGCGCCAGTCCCGCTCCGTCTCGGCCAGATGGCGCACCAGGCCGAGCAGCGACATCGTCGACGGCGGCACCGAACGCCGCGCCAACTGCTCCGCGTCCAACCCCTCGCACTTCATCCGCAAGGTGAGCCGATAACCCGTCAGAAAATCCTGGAGCGTGGCGAGTTCGCCGTCCGGGCCGGGCCCGGTGTTCTCACGGGGGTCGTCCGCCGGATCCGTCCACATGTCGGGGTGGACGGTTGCCTGGGTCCATCGTGCGGGTTCGTCGCTCATACGGGGCATGGTGGCGCCGGGCCGACCGGACCGCCAGCTAATTTCCGGGGGGCTGGGCGGGCCATCCGCCGTACGGCACGGTCAGCAGCTCCATGAAGTGCCCCGCCGGGTCGGGGAAGTAGACGCCGCGCCCGCCGTCGTGGTGGTTGATCTCCCCGGGGCGTTCACCGTGCGGATCGGCGTGGTGGGGGATGCCGCGGCGCACGATCTTCTCGTACGCCGCGTCGAAGACCTCATCGGAGACGAGGAAGGCGTAGTGCTGCGGGGCGATGTCGCCGGCGGGGACGGTGGCGAAGTCCAGGGTGACGCCGTTGCCCAGCGCGACCGCGACGAACGGCCCCCACTCCGTGGTGATGTCCAGCCCCAGCAGTTCCGCGAAGAACTCCGCGGAGGCCCGGTTGTCCCGGGCGTGGACGATGGTGTGGTTCAACTCGACAGACAGGGAATGCCTCCGAAGGCATGTCCTGGCACCTCCATGCCTCACCCGGACGGTGACCGACACGCGATACCGCCGGGGACGGTAACCACTTCCGCCCCGTCCCGTCAACGCTGATTGACGGGATGGAGCGGAGCCGTGGGCGGCGCGCGGATCAGACGAGGGCGCCGCCCCGGGCGACGACCCGGCCACCGCGGACGACGAGGTCGCGCGCGGGCAGGTCCACCACGATCTGCGGAACGCACTCGCCATGCACCAGCAGGAAGTCGGCGGGCGAGCCGGGGGAGAGATCGGCGCGGGGCAGGCCCAGCACCTCGGCGCCGCCGTGTGCCGCGGTGAGGTAACAGGCCGTCAGCTCCGCGTCGAGGCGGTCGTCCCGGACCCGGCCCAGCTGATGTGCGCGGTGCAGCATGTCGGCGTCGCCGAAGGGGCTCCAGGCGTCGCGGACGCCGTCCGAGCCGAGGCCGACACGGACGCCGTGCCCGGTCAGCGCGGCGATCGGCAGGACGAGCGCGCCGCCGGGAGCCACGGTGGTCAGCGCGGTGTCCAGCTCACGCAGGTCCGCCGCGACCGCCGCCAACTCCGCGTCGGGCAGGCCCGCCAGGCAGAAGGCATGGCTGATCGTCACCCGGCCGTGCAGCGCCAGCGCCCGGGTGCGGTCGAGGATGTGGCGCAGCGACGTCAGACCCTGCGCGCCGCGCTCGTGCAGATGGAGGTCGAGCCTGACGCCGTACCGGTCCGCCAGGTCGAAGACCAGGTCGAGCTGGGCCTGTGGCGCCCCGTCGAAACCGGCCGGGTCGATCCCGCCGATGAGGTCCACGGCGCCGCTGCGCGCCGCGTCCGTCAGCAGCCGCGCGGTGCCGGGGGCGCGGACCACGCCGTGCTGCGGGAAGGCCACGATCTGCACGTCGAGGGCGTGCCGCAGCCGCTCACGGGCCTGCGCGATTCCCTCCGGACCGGCGAGTCCGTACGCCGGGGCGACATCGGCGTGCGCGCGCATCGCCCGGGTGCCGCGGGTGACGGCGTGCGCCATCAGCCCGTACGCCCGCTCGGCGACGGACCGGTGCTGACGGCGGAACAGCTCGGCGTCCTGCGCCGCGAACTCCTCGATGGAGCGCGCCGCCCGGCGCGACTCCCAGGGCCCGCCCCAGGTCGTCTTGTCGGGGTGGAGGTGCGCGTCGACCAGCGTGGGCAGCGCGATCCGCCCGCCGCCGTCGACCACCTCGGCACCGGCGGGCGCCGCCCGGTCGCTGATCAGACCGTCGACGACGGTGAGGTCCACCGGGCGGGCCGCCCCGAAGGGCCGTACGTCGCGGAAGACCACCGGGCGGCCGGTCTCCCCGGCACCGTGCCGGGACGGATCGTGGGCGGAAGGCATGACAACTCCTGGAGAGGCGGTGAGGTGGCGCGGCGGCGTGCCCCGGCCGGGGGAGGGGCCGGGGCACACCGGGCAGGGACGCGGAGGGCGGTCGGGGTGCGGGTCAGTGCTGGACGGGCAGACCGGCGCGCACCACGTGCCGGGGCTCGGCGAGGACGGACGGGTCGGCGAGCGGGTCGCCGTCCACCACGATCACATCGCCCGCGAAGCCGCGCGCCGGCCGACCCGCCGTGCGCTCCACGCCGAGCAGCCGGGCGGCGCCGGTGGTGGCGGTGCGGATCGCGTCCAGCGCCGGCAGCCCGGCCGCCCGCATCAGCGCGACCTCCCGGCCGATCGGCTCGACCGTCCCGCCGGACGAGTCGGTGCCCGCCGCCAGCGGAACGCCCAGCTCGTGCGCGGTGCGGACGGCCTCCTTGAGGATCGGCAGATAGGTGCGGCCGCGCTCGTCCAGCACCGGGTCCGGGTCGCCGATCATCCCGGCGATGGCGGTCAACGTCGGCGTGAAGTACGTGCCGCACCGCCGCATCTCGCGCAGCGTGCGCTCGCCGACGAACACGCCGTGCTCCAGGGAGCGGATGCCCGCCCGCACCGCGTCGTCGCAGCCGCGCTCGCTGTAGCTGTGGCACAGCACGCCCTTGCCGCCGCGCCGCGCCGCCGCCGTGATCTCGGACAGCTGCTCGTACGAGTAGACCTGCGTCAGCGGGTCCTGCTCGGGCAGCCCGGCGCGTTCGTTGACCCGCGTCTTGATCACATCGGCGCCGCGGGCGAGGTTGATCTCCACCACACGGCGCAGCGCCTGCGCGGACCGCACCCCGTCGTGCAGCCGCGCGAGAGGGGTGAGATCGGGGTCGGCGAGGACCGTGTCGCCCAGGTCGGGGGTGACGAAGATGCCCGCCGCCCGCAGCCGGGGCGCCTGCTGCGGCGCCTGGCGGGCCAACTCCCGTACGGCGATGTCCTGGTAGAAGTTGGTCGAGCCGCTGCGCGCGCCGGTGGCGCCCTTGCGGACCGCGTCCTGTGCCTCGGTGGCGGTGTTGAGGTGGATGTGCGCGTCGATCAGGCCCGGCAGCACCCAGCGGCCGTGCGCGTCCAGCCGCGGGAGGCCCTTCGGTACGGCGGTGCGGGAGCGGGCCCCGGCGGCCTGCACCACCCCGTCGCGGATGACGACGACCGCGTCCTCGGCGACCTCGCCGGTCGCCGGGTCGAGCAGGGTGCCGCCCTCGACGACGAGATCGCCGGTGGGTCCGGCGCCGGTCCTCGGGCCGCGCCCGGAGTCCGGTGCGGGGGCGGCGACGGCGCCCGGCGCGGCGGAGAGCGCGGCGGCCGTTCCGGCGAGGGCGGCGGCCCCGGCCAGCACCCCGCGGCGGGTGACCCGGCTGGACGGCGGCGGCACGTTCTCGACACACATGGCGGGCTCCTTCGGACGTTCTCGGCCTGAAAACCGGCCGGCCGGTCAACGGATCGCCCAATTGGTATACCAAAACGGTGGAGTGCGACAAGGCCCGTCACCCGGGAGGTCAAGAGAATGGCGCGGGGTTCATCGCCTGGTCGGGGCGGGTGCACCGCCGGTCGCGGAATTTGGTATGCCGAGGCCGGGGTGCCGGGGATCCCCACTCGCGTACGCCTCGGGAGGCCGGGTGCGGCACCGCGACCCTTCGTCCCCGCGCCGCCGGGCACCCCGCCCGGCCGCTCACGGCAGCAGCCGCTGCTCCTTCGCGACCGCCACCGCACCGGCGCGGGTGTCGACGCCGAGCTTGTCGTAGATCCGGCCCAGATGGGTCTTGACCGTGGCCTCGCTGATGAACAGCGCCTTGGCGATGGAGCGGTTGCCGAGCCCCTGCGCGAGCTGGGCCAGGATGTCCCGCTCCCGGTCGGTCAGGGCCGGGCGCGGCCGCCGCAGCTGGGCCATCACCCGGCCCGCGACCGGCGCCGACAGCGCGGTACGGCCCTGCGCCGCCGCATGGATCGCCGCGAACAGCTCCTCGGGCCGCTCCGCCTTCAGCAGATAGCCGGTCGCACCCGCCTCGATGGCCCGGGTGATGTCCGCGTCCGTGTCGTACGTCGTCAACACCAGCACATGCGGCACCGGACCCGCGGCGGTCAGCCGGCGGGTGGTCTCCACGCCGTCGATGCCCTCGCCGAGCTGGAGGTCCATCAGGACCACGTCGGGACGGACCTTGGCGGCCAGCGCCAGGGTCTCCTCGCCGGTGCCCGCCTCACCGACGACCTCGATGTCCGGCGCACTGTCCAGCAACGCCAGCAAACCGGCCCGCACGAGTGCATGGTCGTCGCAGAGCAGGATCCGGACCGGGGGCGGAGTGGTGTTCACTGCGGCTGCTCCAAGGGGATCGCGGCGGTCAGCACGGCGCCCTCGCCGGGCGCCGACTCGATGGTGAGGGTTCCGCCGAGCTGACGGACCCGGGCCCGGATCGCCGGGACGCCGTGCCCGCGCACCCCGGACGCCACCGCGGGCAGCGCCGCCGGATCGAACCCGCGGCCGTCGTCGGCGACATCCAGGACCACCTGGTCGTCCAGGACGGTCAGGGTGAGCGCGGCGGTGGTCGCGTCCGCGTGCTCGCGGACGTTGGCCAGCGCACCCTGCGCGATCCGCAGCAGTGCCGACCGCACCGGATCCGGCAGCTCCACGCCGTCCGGGCCGTCGATGTGCACCCGGACCGTCAACCGGTCGTCGCCGCCGCGCTCCGCGAGCGCCCGCAGCGCCTGCGGCAGCCCGCCGCCGCGCGCCAGATCGGCCGGGGCCAGATCGTGGACGAAACGCCGCGCCTCGGTCAGATTGTGCTCGGCGATCGACGCGGCCGTACGGACGTGCCCGCGGGCCTTCGCCGGATCCGCGTCCCAGGTGCGGTCCGCCGCCTGGAGCAGCATCCGCTGGCTGGACAGGCCCTGGGCCAGCGAGTCGTGGATCTCCATCGACAGCCGCTGCCGCTCGGCGAGGGTGCCCGCCCGCCGCTCGGCCGCCGCCAGCTCCCGCCGGGTGCGGACCAGATCGTCGATCAGCGCCCGCTGCCGCGCCGCCTGCCGCTGCAACTGCGTGAAGACGGATGTGGCGAACGCGGCGACCGCCGCCGGACCGATCACCAGATCCAGCTCGAACCGCTGCGCCAGCGTCAACTGCGCGAGGATCACGCACACCGTCAAGACCGTGACCAGCGCATACGCGGCGGGCGGCGGCAGAGTGCGCAGCGCCGCGTAGAACAGCGGCACCGCCACCCACCCGAAGCTCGGCGCCCGCTCCACCAGCACCGCCCACGTCACGACGACCGCACCCAGCCACACCAGCCGCCGCACCGGCGGCCACGGCACCCGCGCGCCCGGCGGCACCGTGGGCCCGCCCCGCCAGGCCCCGGCGACGTACAGCAGCGCCAGCACCACGGCCAGTGCCAGGACCCACGGTGCGCGTGCCTCGCCGCCG
Organism: Streptomyces sp. NPDC029159; assembly: GCF_055564055.1. NCBI lineage: Bacteria > Bacillati > Actinomycetota > Actinomycetes > Kitasatosporales > Streptomycetaceae > Streptomyces > Streptomyces sp. NPDC029159. Next base: position 223,732 of record NZ_JBVHWT010000006.1, on the reverse strand, counting down.
TGGCGCTGCACGAACCGCGCCGTCGACGAGCCGAGCAGCAGGAAGAACGTCACGTGGAGGACGGCCACCAGCCGCCGGGCATCCGGATCGCCGCCCGGCATCTGCTCACTCGCGCCCACCGCACACCGCCTTCCTGCCGCCCGGGCACCCGTCCGACCTGCGCGGACGCGCGACGGACCCTCCCATTCTTTCCCCGCCCCGGGCCCCTGCGGGTCATCCGATCGGTTGACCCCCGCCTCCACCGACCCGCGCGCCGGGCCGAGCCGGTACGGCGACGGGCCGGGTCCGCGGGCGGACCCAGGATGGATGACGGAAGCGGGGGACCGGCCCGGCGGCACCCGGCACCCCTCGGCCCCGCCCCCGTACGGCCCACGCCACCTCGGCTTTGACACCACGGAGTTGATCCCATGAAGCACGTCACGAAGGTCTCCCGGCGTACCCGCGTCGTCACCGGCGGCGTGGCCGTCGCCCTCCTCGTCGGCGGCGCCGGTGCCTGGTCCGCCGCCGCCTCCACCCCGGCCGCCGAGCCGATCAAGGCCACCGCGGCCGACACGCACCTCACGCACTCCACCCACCTGACCGTCGACGCCGCCACCCGGGCCGCCCGGGCCGCGCTGGACGCCGCGGAGAAGGCGCACCAGAAGGTCTCGGTCGCCGTCGTGGACCGCAACGGCAACACGCTCGTCACCCTGCGCGGCGACGGCGCCGGCCCGCAGTCCTACGAGTCCGCGGTCAAGAAGGCGTACACCGCCGTCTCCTGGAACGCCCCCACCTCCGAACTGGTCAAGCGCCTGGGGAACGCCCCGACACTGAAGGACATCCCCGGCACCCTCTTCCTCGCCGGCGGCGCCCCGGTCACCGCGAAGGGCGCGCCGGTCGCCGGGATCGGCGTCGCCGGCGCCCCCTCCGGAGACCAGGACGAGACCTTCGCGCAGGCGGGGGCTGCCGCGCTGGCCAAGTAACGGCGATGGCCCACGGGCGTGAGGCCCGCCAGGCCCCCGGCGGCGCACCCCGTCCCCCGCACGGTGCGCCGCCGGTTCCTCTTTTCCCACCGCCGCGGTCCGTACGAAGGCGGCCACTGCCCGCGTGGACTTCCGTAAAGGATCTCCCCGCCTTCGGTGATGAGAAGGGAACAGGGCACCGGTTTTGCGTCACGGGCGGCCGAAAGGCGTTACCAACCCCCCCAGTTGGGCGTGGGTGGGAGAGCGGGGCCGGGATAAATTCGATCATGTGGCTGCCACGCCCGTCCGTCCGGAGCTGCGGTTGACCGCTGTGCGGGACCGGCGCGGAGCCGCTTGTGCGGTCACGCACGGATTCCATCGCCGAACGAACGGAGAACCACCATGTCTCTCGACCTGCTCGACGCTTTCGACCTGGACGTCCGCGAGGTCGTCGCCGAGGAGACGAGCTTCCAGGGCGAGGCCGACGCCCAGCGCACCGGCTGGACCAGCGTCGAGACCTGTTCCACGCTGCACACGCAGGTCAACTGCTTCCGGGGCTGCTGACCACGGAATCGGTGACACCGCCCGGTGCCCGGACCCCGCGGGGCCCGGGTACCGGATGCTCGGTGGCTCGCCCGCCGGGGCGGCAACGCCCGCTCGTAGTACGGCCGTTGCGCCGAGAAAGGTCAGTCATGCCCGAGGAGCCCCTGTTCCGAGGTACCGGCATCGGCATGGTCCGGGCGCCCGTCCGGCCGGTGCACGAGGCCGCGGAGGTCCGGCCGGACACCGGCCCCGGAACGGACGAGGCCGCCCGGCTGACCGCATCGCTGCACGCGCTGGCGGACGGTGCGCCGGTCCGTGAGGCCATCGAGATCTCCAGCCCGTCCCTGGCCGAGGTGCTGGACCGCGTACTGGACCGGGCGGAAAGCGTTCCGCTCCCTCAACTGCGGCGCTCCGTACGGGCCTTGGCGTCCTACCGGCTGCGGATGAGCAGCCGGGCCACGCCGTTCGGGCTGATGGCCGGGGTCGCCCCGGTGCGCTTCGCGGACGAGGCCACCGCCAAGGTGCGGTGGGGCGAGGCGCACACCCGGGCCGTCCGGCCGGACGGGGAGTGGCTCACCGGACTGGTGGCGGCCTGGGAACGCCGCCCCGGCGTCCTGCGCCACCTGCGCGTCGTCAGCAACGCGCTGTGCACCGTGCGCGGCGGCAGGCTCGTCCTCCCGTACGTCCCGGAGTCCGCCCGCGAGACGCCCTCCGGCACCGGCACCGGACCCACCCTCCGTACGGTGCAGGAGGTCAGCGTCCGGCACACGGTCGTCGTCCGGGCGGTACTGGAGGCCGCCCACCGGCCCGTACGGGGCGCGGAGCTGGCCCGGATGCTGCGGGAACGCTTCCCGGGCGCCACCGAGCAGGCGGTGGACGGCGTGCTGACCGAACTGGTCGCCAAGGAAATCCTGCTTACCGACGCCCGCCCGCCCCTGGAGACGGCCGACTCCCTGGAGCACCTGCTGCGCGTCTTCGCCGAGGTGCCCGCCGAGGACCTTCCCGAGCGCGCGGAACTCGCCGCGGTACAGCAGGAGATCGAGCGGTACGCGGCACAGCCCCTCGGCGACGGCCGCACCGTGCTGCGGGACCTCACCGCCCGTATGCGGAAGCTGAACGACCTGCCGAGTCCCCTCCAGGTCGATCTGGCGCTGGACGCCGAGGCCCGGCTGCCCGCCGCGGTGGCGGCGGAGGCCGCCCGCGCCGCCACCCTGCTCTGGCGGCTGTCCCCACCGCAGGGCGAACCCGCCCACCTGCGCGAATACCACGGAGCCTTCATGGAGCGCTACGGCACCGGACGCCTCGTCCCGGTCGCCGAACTGCTCGACCCGGACATCGGCCTGGCCGCCCCCGCGGGCTACCAGCGGCCGTCCAGCCCCCGCCGGGCCACGCCCGCCGAACCCGACCCGCAGCGCGACCGCATCCTCGCCGAACTGGCCCAGCAGGCGCTGCTGGACGGCGCCGACGAAGTGGTCCTCGACGACGACCACCCCGCCGTACGTGCCCTCGCCCACGACGGCGGACGGCCCCCCGCCTCCCTGGAGGTCAACGCACATCTCCTCGCCCGCTCCTGCGAGGAGCTGGCCGACGGCGACTTCCGGCTGGTGGTGGCGGGCGTCTCCGGGCAGGCCGGAGCCATGCTCGGCCGCTTCGGCCACCTGCTGAAGGAGGACGACCACGCCGAAGTGGCCGAGGCGGCGAGGGCCGGCGCCACGTCCGCCGGTGCGCTCGGCGCACAGGTGGCCTTCCGGCCCGGCCACGCACGCTCCGCCAACGTGGCGCAGGTACCGCAGTGGCTGGACCACACCCTGCCGGTGGGCTGCTTCGCCGATCCCGACGACCCCGCCGTCGTCGATCTGCGCCGCCTCGCGGTGGGCGCCGACCCCGACCGGCTGTACCTCGTGGACACCGCCTCCGGCCGCCAGGTCGACCCCGCGGTCTTCCACGTCCTCAACCCGCGATGGGCGCTGCCCAACGCGGCCCGTTTCGTCTGCGACATCGCCGGCAGCGGAGTGCGCCGCTGGCAGCCGTGGGACTGGGGAGCCGCCGATGCGCTGCCCCACCTGCCCCGAGTGCGGTACGGGCGCACCGTGCTCGCCCGGGCGTGCTGGCGGCCCACCGCCGAACTGCGCGACGCCGACCTGCCGTTCCCGCAGTGGCTGGAGGCGCTGGAGCGCTGGCGGGAGCGGTGGCGGGTCCCCGACCGGGTCTGGGCGGGCCAGGGGGACCGCGGCGTCCACCTCGACCTGACCCTGCCCGGCCAACCGGAACTCCTGCGCCACGAACTGCTCCGCCACGAGCAGGCGGAACTGCGCGAAGTACCCGCCGACGCCGCCGGGCTCCCGGACAGCTGGCTCGGCGGACCGGACGGCGCGCACCGCACCGAGGTCACCATTCCGCTGTGCACCGCCCGGCCCGCCGCCCCGGCCCCGCAGCCTCTGCCGGCGCGCCGGCACGCCCCGCCGCGCACGGCGCCGGGCGCCCATCTGCCGGGCGGCGACTGGCTGTACGCCTCCCTGTACGCCCCGGCCGAACGCCACGAGGAACTCCTCGCCGTCCACCTGCCGCCGCTCCTGGACGATCTGCCGCCCGAGGTCGACCGCTGGTTCTTCCTGCGGTACGGGGACGCCACCGGCGCCCATCTGCGCCTGCGCTTCCACGCCCCGCGCGAGGCGCTCCACGCCACGCTGCTGCCGAGGCTGCACGACCTCACCACCGCCCTGCGCGACGGCGGCGTGCTCGGCCGGGTCGTCATGGACACCTACGACCCGGAACTGGAGCGCTACGGCGGACCGGAGGCCATCGAAGCCGCGGAACGGGCCTTCCACGCCGACAGCGTGGCGGTACTGGCCCATCTGCGCCGCGCCTACGCCCGTACCGACACCACCGCGCCGCTGCTGCGGGTGGCCGCGGGCTTCACCGACCTGGCCCGCGCCTTCCACGGCGGGGGCGACGAGGTGGCGGGACAGGCCGCCGCGGAATGGCTCACCCGCGTCGTGGCCAAGGACGAGACGCGCCAACGCGCCTTCCGCGAGCGGCGACGCGAGGCCCTGATACTCGTCGATCCGTACCGCACCGAGCCGGGGCCCGCCGCCACCGACGAGGCGCTGCGCACCGCATGGACCCACCGGGCCGAGGCCGTCGCCGCCTACGGACAGCTGCTGCGCGACCTGGGCGACCGCTGCTGGTCCGGCCCCGACCAGGTACTTCTCTCGTTGCTGCACATGCACCACAACCGGCTGGTGGGCGTGGACCGCGACCACGAGAACCTCGCCCTCGCCGTCGCCCGGGGCGCGGCACAGGCCCACACCGACCGCAGGAGGCACCGCCGATGAACCCCACCGGCCCGGCCGGGGACGGCGCCCCTGATCCGGTCGCACTGCGGACACGGGCCACCGAGGCGGTCGGCGAGGTCGCCGAGCGGCTGGCCGACCCCCGGAAGGTGGCGGAGACCGCCGACTTCTGGATCCCGTCGGCGCTGAGCGACGGGCACTCGGGGATGGCACTGTTCTTCGCCGAACTCGCCCACCAGGACCCCGCACACCGCCCCACCGTCCACGCCCACCTCGCGGCCTGCGCCGCCGCCCTGCCCGGCCGGCCCGGCGCCGGGCTCTACCACGGAGCGCCGGCACTGACCTTCGCCGCGCATACCGCCCGGCGCGTCCCGGACGACTACGCGGGGTTGCTGGCGCGCCTCGACCCCGCGGTCGACGCCACCGTCCGTGCGCTGCTGGAGCAGGACCGGGCCCGCCTCGCCGAGCGCCGGGCCGGTCTCCCCTTCTCCGCCTACGACCTGATCGGCGGTCTGGCCGGCCTCACCCGGCTGCTGCTGGCCCGGCGCCCGGCGGACGACCCCACGCTGACCGGTGCGGTGGCCCATCTGCTCCGGATCCTGGAGCCCCTGCCACGGGACGGAACGCCGGTTCCGGGCTGGTGGTCGCCGGGCGGGTCCCACGACCGGGCCGACGAGAGCTTCCCCGACGGCCATCTCAACTTCGGGGTGGCGCACGGCATCCCCGGGGTGCTGTCGGTCCTGGTGACCGCCCACCGCGCGCAGGTGCCGGTGCCCGGACTCGGCGACGGGATCCACCACATCGCCGCACTGCTGCTGGCCCGGCGCACGGCGGACGGCCGGTGGCCCGCGCTGCTCCCGCTGTCCGACTTCACCGCCGGCCGCACCACGTACCCCGGCCGCTCCGCCTGGTGCTACGGCACCCCCGGCGTGGCCGCCGTACTGCACCGGGCCGGACAGGCGCTGGACCGGCCCGACTGGCGACGGACCGCGGTGGACGCCGCCCTCCTCGACCTGACGGACCCGTCCGGTGTGGGTGACGCCGGTCTCTGCCACGGCTGGGCCGGTCTGCTGCACCTGGCGACGGTCCTCGGCCACGCCTCCGGCGACGCCCGCTTCACCGCCCTTCAGCACCGGTTCGCCGCCCGCACACTGGACTTCCACGACCCCGCCCGGCCCTTCCTCTTCGGCGGGGACCCCGCGCAGGAGACCGGAGGCGCAAACTCCGCCGGCCTCCTCACCGGCGCCGCCGGCACCGCCCTCGCCCTCCACGCCTACGCCACGGGCGCACCCCCGGCCTGCGGCTGGGATGCGGCGTTGCTGCTGAGCTGAGGGACGCCCCCGAGCGGCGCGCCGCCGGGGAAGCGCCGAACGCTTTGCTCACGCGATCATGCCGGAGCAGCGTCCGGTGTGGCCGGGTATCTCCGCCGCCGCGCCGTCACGTTTGTCAACGGACTGTGGAGACAAGGGGGCTGGGCACGGAACCGGTGCCGGGCCGTGGGAGTCTCGGTGATCACGGAAGGCTCACCCGCGGGTGAGCGGCACCACCCCGCAAGGAGAGAAAATGCGCGCCCACACCCTGTCCCTCGCCGGTCTGGCCCTCGTCGCCGGGCTCACGCTCACGGCCTGCGACGGAGGGGACAAGTCGGCGGCGAGTGACGCACCCTCGTCCGCCCAGGGCTCCGGCGACTCCGCCCAGAACGGCGGCGACTCCGCGGCCCCCGCCGACGGAGGCTCCGCCTCGGGCGGATCCGGCTCCGCGTCCGGCGGCTCCACCGGCGGCTCCGGCTCCGGCGCGGGCGACACCTGCAAGACCGCGCAGCTCGACTTCAGCCTCTCCCACGGCATGGCCGAGGGCAGCTACCTGGTCAACCTCAAGAACACCGGGTCCGCCGCCTGCTCCCTCCAGGGTTTCCCGGGTGTCGACCTCAAGGGCAAGGACGGCACCATCAGCGCCACCCGCAGCACGGTCGCCCCGGTGAAGGTCACCGTCCAGCCCGGCGAGGAGACCCGTTTCACCCTGAACGCCCCGCCGAACAACTCCGGCGGCAGCGGCGTGACCTTCACCTCCCTGATCGTCACCCCGCCCAACGAGACCCACTCCCACACCCTGCCCGCCGGCATCAACCTCCCCGCCTCCGACAAGCCCGTGGCCGTCACCGTCGACCCGGTCGGCACGGGCAAGTAACCCTGCTGCGGCCGTTTCCTGTCCGGCGCGGAAGGCGGCTTCCAGGAAGTCGTCGACCGCGGCCCGGCCGGCCGTCTCGCTCCAGGGCGCCACGGCACCGGAATCCGTGGGTCCGGACATAGGCGGTCATCTCCGTCCGCAGCGCCACCCGCAATTGTCAGCATCCTGTTCGGACTTGTCAGCGTCCTGTTGTGGCAGGGGAATCGGGCGCGGAAGCGGCCGGTGGCGGTGTGATCCTCAGGAGGCATGCAAGGCCCACCCACGGTGAGCAGTACCACCCCGCAAGGAGATTCAGATGCGCGCCCACATACTTCCTCTCACCGCTTTGGTCCTCGCCGCCGGACTCTCGCTCACGGCTTGTGACGGTGGCGGCGGCTCCAAGGCGAGTTCGGTATCCTCCCCCTCGTCCGCCCAGGGCGCCGACGACTCCCCCCAGAACTCCGGCAAGGCCCCGGCCCGCGCCGCCAGCGCCTCCGAGTCCCGCGCCGCCGGTGCCTCCGATTCCCGCGAGGGCGGCGCCTCCAGCTCCGGTGAGGGCGGCACCTCCAGCTCCCATGAGGGCGGTGCCTCCGGTTCCCGCGAGGCGGGCACCTCCGGCTCTCGCGCGGAGTCCGGCTCCCGCTCCGGCTCGGGCAGCGCGCCGAGGGGTGGCGAGGCCGCCGCCCGCTCCTGCACGACCTCGCAGCTCGCCTTCAGCGCCGTCGGCGGCCGCAGCACCTACACGATCACCTTCAAGAACACCGGGTCCGCCGCCTGCACCCTCCAGGGCTTCGCGGGGGTCGACCTCAAGAGCCGCTGGGGCAGCGTGAGCGTCGACCGCAGCAAGGTCACCCCGCCGAAGGTCAGCATCGTGCCCGGGGGCACGACGCGCTTCCTCCTGCACTACCAGCCGAACACCTCCGGCGGCAGCGGGTTGACCTTCACCTCCATGAAGATCACCCCGCCCAACGAGACCCACTCCCGTTCCCTGCCGATCAACCTCAACATCGCCGCCAGCGAAGACTCCCCGCCCCTCACGATCGACCCGGTCGGCACGGCCAGGTGACTTCTTCGCCGATCGTGCAGATCCGGCCGCGGTTCTGTCGCTGACCTGTGTCTCCCGGGCCGGCGGCCGACCGGATCTTCACGGGGCCCGCCCTTGGCCGGTCACCCGCCACGCGGTACCTTCGGTGCGATATCGACGACGGCACGACGGAAGCCGGTGCAAATCCGGCACGGTCGCGCCACTGTGTGCACGCCGCCCCTCCGCACGGACGGGGCGGTGTGTGAGTCAGACCCGGGGCCGTCGTCCTGTGCACCACCGAGATGGGACGCGAACTCCCAAAGGAGGCACCCGCCATGGCGCAGCCCTTCGCCCACCCGACCGCCGCTCCCGCGACACCCGCCAAGCTTCCGCTCAAGACGGTCGCTCCCTGGGCGGTCTTCGTCGGCATCCTGATGCTGGTTCTGCTCTACTTCGTCGGCGCCGAGCAGGGCGCCACCTCCGTGTTCAACGGCGCGGGGGTTCATGAATGGGTGCACGACGCCCGCCACCTGCTCGGCTTCCCCTGCCACTGACGCAAGGGACGCCGCCACCTCCATGAACTCCACCACCGTCCGCAATCTGCTCGTTCGCGGCATGCTCGCCGGCCTGGGGGCCGGCGTGCTCGCCCTGATCGTCGCCTACGTCCTCGGCGAGCCGAACGTCAACAGCGCCATCGGCTTCGAGGAGGCCCACGCCGGGCACTCCCACGGCGACGAGGTCGAACTCGTCTCCCGTGGCCTGCAGTCCACCGCAGGGCTCGCCACCGGCGTCCTCGTCCACGGCATCGCCTTCGGCAGTATCGCCGCCCTCGCCTACTGCTTCGCCCTCGGCCGGGTGGGCCGCTTCGGTCCCCGCGCCACCGCGCTGCTGCTCTCCGGCTGCGCCCTGCTCGCCGTCTACGTCGTCCCGTTCCTGAAGTACCCGGCCAACCCGCCCGCCGTCGGCGACCCCGACACCATCGGCGAACGGACCGCCCTGTACTTCCTGATGATGCTGCTCAGCGTGCTCCTCACACTCGCCGCCACCCTCCTGGGCAGGCGGCTCGCGCCCCGCATCGGCAACTGGTACGCCACGGTCGTCGCCGTCCTCGCCTTCGCCGTGGTCATCGCTCTCGCCTACGCGTTCCTGCCCGTCGTCGACGAGGTGCCGGAGCACTTCCCGGCGGCGCTGCTGTGGCGCTTCCGGCTCTCCGCCCTCGGTATGCAGCTCACCCTGTGGGCCGGTTTCGGGCTGCTCTTCGGCGAGTTGGCCCAGCGGCTGCTGCGCCCGGAACCGGCGGCCTCCGCCCAGGCGGTACCGGCCGGTTCGTAAGACGAGTCCGTACGCACGAAGGGCCCCCGGCAGCCGGCCGGGGGCCCTTTCGCACGTGCCGGGCGACCGCGCCCACCCGGAAGCCGTCACCCGGCGGCGAGCGGCCCCCCGAGCCGGAGGTTCCAGCGTCCCGCCCGGCCGGTCAGCTCCGTGCAGGTCAGCGGCGGTACGTCGAAGCGCCAGAACGCGGCGGTGGGCGCCCCCGTCGCATGGACGGCCGCCGCCCGCACCGCCTCCGGCTCCACCACCGCCACGATCCGGCCCGCCGCGGGCCGCAGCGCGTCCAGCCAGTGCGCCACCCGGGCACAGGCGTCCGCCACCGACTCCCCGCCGGGGACCGCCGCCTCGGGATCGGCCAGCCAGCGCGCCACCGCCTCCGGCTCGGCCGCGGCCACCTCCTCCAGGGTGCGGCCGCGCCAGTGCCCGGCGTCCAGCCCGGCCAGCTCCGCCGGGGCGTCGTCCGGGGCCAGCCCCAGGGCCTCGGCGGTCTCCCGGCAGCGCACACTCGGCGAGGTCACGACGGCGTCCGCGGCGGGCAGCGCCCCGGCCGCCGCCCGGGCGTGCGCCGCCCCCGAGGCGTCCAGCGGATCACCGTCGTCGAACGCCGCCCGACGCAGGGACGCGGTCATGGCGGCGGAGACGAGCAGTACACGGCTGGTCACGAGGGCTCCTTCGGCGGGGCGGGCGGGGTGGCGCGGTGGACGACGGGGCACGGGACGTAGCTGCGGCGGTCCGGGTCGATGGCGCGGCGGCCGCCCACCGGGGGCCGCGCCCGCCGGGCGCAGTCGCGCCGCTGACAGACACCCGGCCGGTACGCGGCTCCAGCGCCTCGACGAGGCGTTCCGCCTCGGTGTCCGGCGCGCCGAAGTGGTTGTGGTGGGCGGAAAGAAGTCACGTACCGTGCTCCCGGCGCAGCCGCCGCAGCTTCGCGTGGGCGTGGACCTTGCGGCCGGGCGCTCCCCGGGCCATCACGTACCTCCCGTCGCGGGCCCCGCGCGCCCGCGACGCGGCGAGCCCACCACTTGCGAAGCTAGCATCCGCACCTTTCGCACCTTTCGCAGATTCGCAGCTCCGCGACGTATGGAATCCGTATCCGGGAACGCTGGCCCGCCCCGGCTCCGGCGGGCAGGCTCAGGGCTGTCACCACCGCAGCGCCCGACACCCCGAGGAGTCCCGTGATCGAGCACCGTGTCCGTGTCCGCCCCAGCGCCGACCGCCTGCCGCGCGAGGAACAGCTCGCCTGGCGGCTCGCCTCCGTGGCCACCGCCACCGAGGAGCTGGACGCGGCGAGCGTCACCATGGCCGTCAACCGGGTCATCGACAACGCCGCGGTCGCCGTCGCCTCCCTGACGCGCCGCCCGGTGGCCGTCGCCCGCGCCCAGGCCACCGCCCACCGCACCCCTTCGTCCGGCGCATCCGGCGCCTCCGTCTTCGGCTCCCGCGCCCGCGTCTCACCCGAGTGGGCCGCCTGGGCCAACGGCACCGCCGTCCGCGAACTCGACTATCACGACACCTACCTGGCCGCCGACTACTCCCACCCCGGCGACAACATCCCGCCGCTGCTCGCCGTCGCCCAGCACACCGGCCGCACCGGCGCCGACCTGCTGCGCGCCGTGGTCACCGCGTACGAGATCCAGGTCGCGCTGGTCAAGGGCGTCTGCCTGCACGCGCACCGCATCGACCACGTCGCCCACCTCGGCGCCGCCACCGCCTGCGGCCTCGGCGCCCTGCTGCGGCTGCCCACCGAAACCGTCCACCAGGCCGTCCAGCAGGCCGTGCACACCACCACGGCGACCCGGCAGTCCCGCAAGGGCGAGATCTCCAGCTGGAAGGCGTTCGCCCCGGCCTTCGCCGGAAAGGCCGCCATCGAGGCCGTCGACCGGGCGATGCGCGGCGAGACCTCGCCCTCCCCGATCTACGAGGGCGAGGACGGCTTCCTCGCCTGGATGCTCGACGGCCCGGACGCCGACTACCGGGTGAGCCTCCCCGAGCCGGGCGAGCCGCGCCGCGCCATCCTCGACACGTACACCAAGGAGCACTCCGCGGAGTACCAGGCGCAGGCGCTCATCGACCTGGCCCGCCGGCTGGGCGGGACGGCGCCGCTCGACCGCGTCGCCTCGATCGTTCTCCACACCAGCCACCACACCCACCACGTCATCGGCTCCGGCGCCAACGACCCGCAGAAGTACGATCCGACGGCGAGCCGCGAGACGCTCGACCACTCGATCCCGTACATCTTCGCCGTCGCCCTCCAGGACCGCGCCTGGCACCACGAGCGCTCCTACGCGCCCGAGCGTGCCGCCCGGCCCGACACCGTCGCGCTGTGGCAGAAGATCACCACGGTCGAGGACCCGGAGTGGACCCGCCGCTACCACGACCCCGACCCGCAGCGCCGCGCCTTCGGCGGCCGCGCCGTGCTCACCCTCGACGACGGCACCGTCATCGAGGACGAACTCGCCGTCGCCGACGCCCACCCGGCCGGCGCCCGCCCCTTCGACCGCCCCGCCTACGAGGGCAAGTTCCGCACCCTCGCCGACGGCACCGTCACCCCGGACGCCCAGGACCGCTTCCTGGCCGCCGCCGCCCACCTGCCCGATCTGACCGCGCCCGACCTCGGCGGACTCTTCCCCGCGGTCGACACCGACGCCGTCGCCGCCTGTGACGCGGACCTGCCGAAGGGCCTGTTCTGATGCTGCACACCCGCACCACCCCGGCCCAGCGCCGCCGCGCACTGCGCGAACGGCTCGCCACCGGCCGCCTGCTGGCCGTGCCCGGCGCCCTCAACCCGCTCTCCGCGCGGCTCATCCAGGACACCGGCTTCGAGGCCGCGTACCTCTCCGGGGCGGTCCTCGCCGCCGACCTCGGACTGCCCGACATCGGGCTGACCACCGCCACCGAGATCGCCGCCCGCGCCCAGCAGACCACCCGCGCCACCGACCTGCCGGTCCTCATCGACGCCGACACCGGCTTCGGCGCACCGATGAACGCGGCCCGCACCGTCCAGCTGATGGAGGACGCGGGCCTGGCCGGACTCCATCTGGAGGACCAGGTCAACCCCAAACGCTGCGGCCACCTCGACGGCAAGACCGTCACCTCCCGCGAGGAGATGACCCGCCGCATCCGCGCCGCCGCCGACGCCCGCCGCGATGCGGACTTCCTCCTGATGGCCCGCACCGACGCCCGCTCCGTCGAGGGCCTGGACGCCGCGATCGACCGCGCCAGGGCCTACGTCGACGCCGGCGCCGACGCGATCTTCCCCGAAGCCCTCACCGACGAGCGGGAGCTCGCGGCCTTCCGCGCCGCCGTCGACGTGCCGCTGCTCGCCAACATGACGGAGTTCGGCAAGACCCCGCTCCTCGACGCCCGCACCCTGGAGAACCTCGGCTACGACATCGCGCTCTACCCCGTCACCCTGCTGCGCCTGGCGATGGGCGCCGTCGAGGACGGGCTGCGCACCCTCGCCGCCGAAGGCACCCAGAAGTCCCTGCTCCCGCGCATGCAGACCCGCTCCCGGCTCTACGAACTCCTCGGCTACGAGGAGTACGCGGCCTTCGACTCCGCCGTCTTCGACTTCACCCTCCCGCCCGGCACCTGACCGCCGGAAGGCGTCCGCCGCCGGACCGCGCCACCGCCGAGCTGCCGGCCCGGCTGCCCGAGACCTGCCACCCGATGGACGTGCTGCGCTGCGCGGTTCAGCTTCTTCGGCGCCGAGGACCCCACCGAGGACGAACAGCTCGCCCACAACTCCCTGATCCGCCCGCTCGCCTCGTACGGCGGCCCGGGCCGGCGGGCGGTGCCGCTCGCCGCGTAGGACACCGCCACGGAGACCGCCCGCTCCCCGCCGTTACGAGGAGCGGGCAGGACGGAGGGGGCCTGCCGTCAGGCGGGTGCCGGGCAGTCGCCGCCCTTCGCCGGTGCCGTCGCGTCCTCCCCGGGGCGCAGCACCTGCGCCGACTCCAGCAGCGCCTCGATCACCTCGTCCATCTCCAGCCGCCGCTCCACCGAGCGCAGCTGCGGCAGCCCGGCCCGGGTGCTGACCTGCGGCGGGGCCAGCAGCGAGCAGCAGTCCTCGTCCGGCAGGACCGACACCTCGGCCGTACCGATCGCCCGCGCCTCGTCGATGATCTCCTGCTTCTCCCAGCCGATCAGTGGCCGCAGCACCGGCAGCCGGGCCGCCTCGTCCACCGCGACCATGTTCGCCAGCGTCTGGCTCGCCACCTGCCCCAGACTGTCGCCCGTCACCAGCGCCTCGGCCCCGGTCCGCGCCGCCAGCGCCGAGGCGGTACGCACCATCAGCCGCCGCTGCGCGACCACCTGGAGCCGTCCCGCCCCCGCCACCGCGAGCTGCTTCTGCGCCGAGCCGAGCGCGACCACGTGCAGCTCGCCCGGCGGCTGGCTGCGGTTCAGCTCCCGGGCCAGCGCATACGCCTTGTAGACGGAGGCGGCGTTGGTGTACGGCGCCCCGCTGAAGTGGACGAAGTCGCAGGCCAGACCGCGCCGCATGGCCCGGTGCGCGGCCACCGGTGAGTCGTACCCGCCGGACAGCAACACCAGCGCCCGCCCGCTGGAGCCGACCGGCAGCCCGCTCAGCCCGCGGTGGCGTTCCCACGACAGATAGGTCTCCCGGTGGTCGATCTCCACCGAGAGGGTGACGTCGGGCCGCGTCAGATCGACGGGCAGCCCCGCCACCGCCTCCTGGATCCGCGCCCCCAGATGCACCGCCATCTTCGACGACGTCAGCGGGAAGTCCTTGTTCCGCCGCCGCACCCGGACGGCGAAACTGCGCACCCGCCGCTCCGCACAGGCCGCACGCAGCGCCGCGACGGCCGCCGCGGTCACGTCCTCCATCGTCGACGGCACCCGCACGGCGGGCTCGACGCAGTGGAACCCGACGACCCGCCGGGCCCGCTCCACCAACGCCTCCGGCGGCACCTCACCACCCAGCACGGTGATGTTCTGCGCCCCCTTGATCCAGGTGGAGCCGCCGATACCGCGCAGCGCGATCCGCAGATTGTCGTGGAGCCGCTCGATGAACCGGTGGCGGTTGCGTCCCTTGAGGAAGACCTCACCGTGCTTGAGCAGCACACAGGAACCGCCGACCGGAGCGGCGGAGGTGTCCCGGGGAGCGGGGACGGAGGAGTTGCCGGTCATGTGTGAACCTTTCAGAATACCCAGTCGTCGTCGGCGGTGTCCTCCGCCTTGCCCATGACGGAGGACGATCCGGAGCCGGAGAAGAAGCCGTGATTCTCGTCCGCCCCCGGCGACAGCGTCGCCAGGATCTCCGGATCGCCCTCCGTCTCCGTGGCGCCGAACCGGGCCGGGTGGCCCAGGTCCATCAGCGCCCTGTTCGCGTGGTGGCGGACGAAGACGGCCACATCGTCCATCAGCCCGGGCGGTGGCGTACAGCCGACCCGAGTACTACAGCTCCAGTGGCCTCACCGGACACCCGCAGCGCCCGGTGATCCACCCGCACCCACAACACTGCCTCCGATCGCAGCCGGATGGGCCGGCCCGGACGTGGTGTTCGCGGAGTCGGTCAGGCCGAGTTCCTTGCCGGTCGGGGCGGCGTCACCTCCGCGAAGGCGCCCATCCGTACGAGTGGGTTCCGTGGGACGTCTGGTCAGAGGAGTGGCGACTTCCCTAGGCTGCGGCGGCATGAGGGGCGGCGGTTCGGCGACCGCTCCGCGGCGACGGGTGCAGCAGGTGAACCGCTACAGCACAGCCGGCAAGTTGGTACGTGACCGGATCCCGCAGATCATCCGGGAGGACGGGGCCGAGCCGATCGTCCGGACCGCGGGCCCGGAGGAGTACCGCAGCCGCCTGCGGGACAAGCTCGGCGAGGAGGTCGCCGAGTTCCTCGCGGCGGACGAGGCCGACGCCCCGGAAGAACTGGCGGACGTCCTGGAGGTCGTCCGCGCCCTCGCCGCCGACCTCGGCGTCGCCCCCGGCCAACTGGAGAAGATCCGCGAGGCCAAGGCACGGGAACGGGGCGGCTTCACCGAGCGTGTGGTGTGGGTGGGCAATCGGTGAGGGACCCACCGTAGGGGCGCCTCGCCACGGTTCGGCCGTGCCCCGCTCATCCGCCGGGCCGGGTCAACGTGGCGTGGCACGCTGCTGTCAGCTCGAAGGCGGGGGCGCCGACGGCGGGGACGAGGCCGGCCCGGCGGCCGAGGGCGATGATCTCGTCCGGCCCGATACCGCGCTGGACGGTCCCCTTGCTCCGGTGTGACCAGTAGCTGTCGTGATGGGCGGCCCATCCGCCGTCCGCGGCGGCCCTGGCGATCTCCTCGGGGGAGCGGGTGACCACCACGAGGTACCCGTCGGGCCGGACGTAGGACGCCGCGTCCTTGAGGACCCGGATCCGCTGCCAGGGGTCGGCCAGCACATTCAGCACGAACACCGAGGTGACCAGGTCGAATCCGGTCCGCCGCGGACGGGGCCGGCCGAAACCCTCGTACGGGTCGAAGCCTTCGGCGTCCAGCCCCGCCGACCCGTAGTGGACGACATCGACGCCGCGGCCGCAGCCGTGGTCCAGGACCGTTCTGATGCCGAGCGGTCCGGCCAGATGCTCGGTCACCGCCCTGGCTGCCGCGGACGGCGCCTGGCGGGTCATCGCGGTCTTGTGCGGCTGATACGCCCGCCGGGCGGGCGGGACGGTGGCGGGGGAGTGGCCGGTGAGATCGCTCAGCGCGAAGAGCACATCGTCCGGCCCGGCCGCGGGGAGGGTGACGGGCAGATCGATCAGCAGCGCGGAGTGGTCCGTGAACGCGGTGGGGCCGCTGCGGACCGCCGCGTCGGCGCGGACCGTGGTCGTCGCCGTCAGATGGTCGCTGAGCAGGGCGAGGTCGCAGCGGAAGCGGCTGGGTCTGCCCGACAGGGTGCGTTCGAAGGTGAAGGCGTGATCCGCGCCGGCGGTGGTGTCGACCAGTCCCGCTCCGTCCGTCAACTGCCGCAGCCTCATCCGTTCCGTCTCGGTGGTGAAGGAGCTGAACTCCTCGCCGTACCGGCCGTCCTCGAGGCGCGGTGCGAGGTTGAAATCACCGCAGATCAGCAGCGGGCGGCCGTCCTCGGCCGCGGCCATCGTGCCCAGCTTCGCCAGCTGGGCGGCCCGGGCGGAGCCGGTGCGGGCATCGAGATGCACCTGTAGGACGACGAGCCACTCCAGCTCGACTCGCTGCACCCAGGTGCCGGGGGAGGAGACGGCCGGTGCGGCCAGATCTTCACCGATCCAGGCGGCGAGGTGGCCGTCGCCACCGGCGAAGGTGAAGCCCTCCAGCGCGGGAGGGGGCCGGTCGGCCGGTTTGTACGGTTCCTGCGCGAGGACGGCCCGGACGCCGTGTGCGCGGAGCCAGGCGGCGAAACGGGAGCGGGCGCCCGGGGCGCCGAGGCGTTTGTCGAGATTGACCGAGGCCAGCAGCACGAGAGGGTCCTTGGGGTCACAGGGGCAGGGGCTTGCCGGACGCGGCCTCCTCACGGAAGGCGTTCCACAGGATGTTCAGCGGGTGGGAGGGGCCGTAGGTCTCGCGTTCGCCCTTGCGGGCGAAGACGCCGGAGACCAGCCGGAGTGCCGGGGCGAAGTCGTCGGCGAAGTCGATGAGCCGGAAGTCCTCGCTGGTCGGCAGGCGCCCGTCGACGGCGGCCTGGCCTATGGAGCGGGCGCACAGCATGCAGCCGTAGGTCATCCGGCTCCGCAGCAGGGCCAGGCCGTAGTAGATGTCGTCGATCTCGGCGGCGATCTGCAGCTGCGACCGGAAGTCCGGGCCGTACCAGCGCTCGACGAAGTCGGTGATCACCCCACGGGACGGGATGACCAGCGGCAGGCTCCGCAGCCGGTCGGTGCCGACGGTTCTGACGGCCAGTTCGCGCACCGGGAGGTTGGTGAGCAGGGCCAGCCCCTCGCGGTGCCATTCGAGGAAGTCGTACGCGGGGGCGACCCGCTCGGTGGCGGCGTCGGCCGCCAGACCACCGCACAACAGGTCGACCTGGCTGGAATCCAGGTGCTTCCAGAAGTCGCGGGTCCGCACGTGGACGACCTTCAGCTCGACCTCCCGCTCCAGCAGGGCCGGAGCCACCCGCTCCCATACCCGGCCGAGGAACCCGAGGGTGAATTCGGTGGTCCCCACCGTCAGCGTCGAACCGAGCCGACGGCGGGAGGCGGCGATGCCCCGCAGCCAGTCGGCGAAGGTGGCACGGGCCCTTTCCACGACCTCCAGCCCGGTCGGGGTGAACAGGAAATCTTTGCCGCGCCCCTGTTTGACCACCAGCATCTCACCGGTCAGGGATTGGAAATTGCGGTTGAGAATATCGAGTTGCTTCTGCACGCTGGATTGTTCACGTCCGAGAACCTTCGCCGCGGCCAGCGCGGTTCCGGCCTCGTGCACGACGATCAACGTCCGCATCTGGTCCCAGGTCAGGTCCAGCAGGTCCGGGGAGCACGACAGCAGATCTGCTCGGAACCCCTGCGGGCCCGGCACCTTCAGCGGTCCGGACGGTGACGACGGCACCTCACGCCCCTCCCTGCCGCGACTCCACCAGCTTGCACTGTCCACGCGGCCAACGGAACTGAACTTCTCCGCATTTCACCCCGAGAAAACCTTCAAATGTCCCACCGAATATATGGAAATCGCGGATTTTCCGGGGGAACATTTTCTGCAGCCGCGATCCTCTTTCCGTAAATGCGGTTGCCCACCGTATTGATCACGTCACGGCCGGCCGCCCGGAACACCGCGTACCACCGCACGACCTGACGGCCCGACCGGCGCCGCACACCGGACGCCGGCACCGCCGCCCGGGCGTACGACCGCTCCGAAGAGCAGATACCCGATGCCGGCGCATCCCTCGCCGGTCCGACCCGGAGGCGACCATGGACTGCCAGTTCTGCACCGAGTTCGCGCTGCGCGAGCGCACGACCCGGATCATCACCGAGACCGCCGGAGGATGGGTGCTGTTACCCACCGTCGGCGCCTTCACCCCCGGCTACTGCCTGTTCATGCCGGTGACACACCTCGACGCCACCGCCGACCTCGGCCGCACCGAGCTGGAGCGGGTCGCTGCGGAGACGGAGGAGATGCGGGCGCTGATCCAGGCACGCTACGGACCTGTCGTCCTGGCCGAGCACGGCCCGCGCGACGGTGAACTCGGCGCCTCCTGCTGCAGCCACTGCCATCTGCACCTGATCCCCGTCCCCGACCCGGACGCGGTCACCGCCGCCTACGAACGGATCGGCGGCCCCGCACGGCGCCTCGCCGCCCTGGCGGAACTCCCGGCCGCCGGGGACACCTCCTACCTCTACCTGTCGCCCCGGCCCGGGGAACACCACTACTGGCCCTCGGCAGGCTTCGCGCGCCAGTTCGTGCGCCGTGTCTGCGCGGACCACCTCGGTGTCGGCGACGTCTTCGACTGGCGCGACCACCCGTTCACCACGCACCGCGAGCGCACCTTCCTCGCACTCTCCGCGGACCTGGGCCTCACCGACGCCGCCTGACGGACGAAAGGGGGAACGGCACGATGCAGACATCTTCGCCCTGCCCGTTACACGCCCTGACCGCCCCCGAACTGGCCGCGGCCGCCACGGACCGGCGCTGGCCGAAATGGCAGACCATGGCCCTGCTGCGGACGTTGCGGCTGCCCGTCCTCAACGCCTGCCTCCTCGAACCCGGCCGCAGCGCATCCGAGGTCGGCGCCGCCGCCCGGGTGCTGGCCGCCACGGTCGGCACGGAACACCTGATGATCCGCTCCGACGGGGGCGTCGAGAAGAAGCGGTACCACCGGGGTGGCAACACCTTCCCGGTCGAGGAGATCCCGCCCCGTGCCGCCGGGCTGCTGGCGGACGGCCGGGCGGTGATACTCGCCGAGCCGACCAACCGCTTCACCAACCGCCTGACCGTCCTCGTCCGGATGGACCGGCCCGGCCCGCGGCGCTCCGGCGCCCTCACCCTGGAAGCCCTGGGCCCCGGCTACGACGTCGCGGACCTGACCCGTGGCCAGCTCCCGCCCCAGGTCACCGCCCACCTCGACGGTGTCGACTGGGACCGCCACGAACCGCCCCGCTGGCACGAGTGGCGGATCACCGGCGACCGCTGCCCCGGCGGCGAGACGGCCCGCCGCCGACGCCGCCTCCAACGGCTGGCCACCCAGACCCTCGCCGACGGCGGACAGCTGGCCGGCCCGGCCGGACCCGCACACGCCGAGGCATGGCTGCGGGAGCACGGCTTCACGCACCTCTTCGGGCCCCAGCCGACCCGCGAGGCGCTGGCCCGATACGCGCGGCGGCTGTTCGAGGACTCCTTCCTCCTCGCCCTGGCCCAGCCGAACCGGAACTGGCACTGCCTGGCCACCGCGTTCTCCGTCTTCGACAGCGCCCGCACCGTCTACTGGGACCTGGTCGACGGCGCACGCAAGTACGCCGCGACGGCCTCCGGCGGCCTGGACGAGGAGCGGACCGCATGACCACCGAACCGATCTACCTCGACCACCAGTCCACCACCCCCCTGGACTCGCGCGTGGTGGAGGCGATGCTGCCGTTCCTCACCGGCGCGTACGGCAACCCCTCCAGCCCGCACGCCCTCGGACGCGACGCCGCGCGGGCCGTCCGCATCGCCCGGCGCCGCGTCGCCGACCTGATCGGGGCCGACCGCGAACGCGACATCGTCTTCACCTCCGGCGCCACCGAGGCCGATCACCTCGCGATCATCGGCACCGCCCTGGCCTCCCGCCCGTACGGCGGCCATGTCGTCACCACCGCGGTGGAACACCGAGCCGTCCTCGGTGCGTGCAACTGGCTGGTCGACCACCACGGCTACACGCTGACCCGCGTCGCCGTCGACCGCCATGGCCGCATCGACCCCGCGGACATCGCGGCGGCCCTCACACCGGACACCGTCCTGGTGTCGGTGATGCACGCCAACAACGAGATCGGCACACTCCAAGACCTCGCGGACATCGCCGGGATCACCGCGCCCCGGGGCATCGCCCTGCACACCGACGCGGCCCAGAGCGCCGGTTGGCAGCTGCTGGACGTCACCGGCCTCGGCGTCGATCTCGCCTCACTCTCCGCGCACAAACTCCACGGTCCCAAGGGGATCGGAGCGCTCTACGTCCGCGACGGTCTCCGCGTCACCGGCCTGCTGACCGGCGGCGGGCAGGAACACGGGCTGCGGGCGGGCACCCCGAACGTCCCCGCCCTCGTCGGTTTCGGCGCCGCGGCCCAGCTCGTCACCGCCGGCGCGCTGCCACCCCCGTCCCACGTCCGGGCGCTGCGCGACCGCCTTCAGCGCAACCTCCTGAAAGCGCTCCCCGGCGCCGCCGTCAACGGACAC
Organism: Streptomyces sp. NPDC029159; assembly: GCF_055564055.1. Lineage (NCBI taxonomy): Bacteria > Bacillati > Actinomycetota > Actinomycetes > Kitasatosporales > Streptomycetaceae > Streptomyces > Streptomyces sp. NPDC029159. The sequence goes on along the minus strand of NZ_JBVHWT010000006.1, from coordinate 203,115 downwards.
CCGCACCGAAGACTCCCCGGCAACCTCAGTCTCACCCTGCCGGGCATCGAGGCCGCCGAACTCCTCGACCGCGCGCCGGGCGTCGCCGCCGCCACCGGCTCCGCCTGCCACACCGGCAGCGGCGAACCCTCCCACGTCCTCACCGCGATCGGACTGACCCGTGAGCGGGCCCGCGCGACCCTGCGGCTCGGTGTCGGCCGCACCACGACCGGCCACGACATCGAGCGCGCCACCGACCTGCTGGTCCGGGCGGCCCGCACCCCGCCCCTCCCGTAACCCACCGGGGCCGGGACGCCCGCAGACATCCCGGCCCCGGTGGGCGACCCCGGTCAGGAGGTGGGCAGCTCACCGCGGACGGTGCGGGCCGCGGCGACCAGGTTTTCCAGGGAGGAGCGGGTCTCGGCCCAGCCGCGGGTCTTCAGGCCGCAGTCGGGGTTGACCCACAGGCGTTCCGCGGGGATGGCCTGGAGGCCGGTGCGGAGCAGGTCGGTGGCCTCCTCGGTGCTCGGGACGCGGGGGGAGTGGATGTCGTACACGCCGGGGCCCGCCTCGCGGGGGTAGCCGTGGGCGGCCAGTTCGCGGGCGACCTGCATGTGGGAGCGGGCCGCCTCCAGGCTGATGACGTCGGCGTCCAGATCATCGATGGCCTGCACGATGTCGCCGAACTCGGCGTAGCACATGTGCGTGTGGATCTGGGTGTCCGGCCGGACACCGCCGGTGGAGAGACGGAACGCCTCCGTGGCCCAGGCCAGGTACCCGGCGTGGTCGGCGGCGCGCAGCGGCAGGGTCTCGCGCAGCGCCGGTTCGTCGACCTGGATGACCGACGTACCGGCCGCCTCCAGGTCGCCGACCTCGTCGCGCAGCGCCAGCGCGACCTGGCGTGCGGTGTCGCCCAGCGGCTGGTCGTCGCGGACGAACGACCAGGCCAGCATGGTCACCGGACCGGTCAGCATCCCCTTGACGGGCCGCTCGGTGCAGGACTGCGCGTACGTCGTCCAGCGCACCGTCATCGGCTCGGGGCGGGAGATGTCGCCGGCCAGGATCGGCGGCCGGACGTAGCGGGTGCCGTACGACTGGACCCAGCCGTGCCGCGTGGCGAGGTAGCCGGTCAGCTGCTCGGCGAAGTACTGGACCATGTCGTTGCGCTCGGGCTCGCCGTGCACCAGGACGTCCAGCCCGGCCTTCTCCTGGAACGCCAGCACCGCACGGATCTCGTTGCGGATCCGCTCCTCGTACCCTTCGGTGTCGATCCGCCCGGCCCGCAGGTCGGCCCGCGCGGTGCGCAATTCGGTGGTCTGCGGGAACGAGCCGATGGTCGTCGTCGGCAGCAGCGGCAGCCCCAGGTGGGCCCGCTGGGCGGTGGTCCGCTCGGCGTACGGCTGGGAGCGGCGGGCGTCCGCGTCGGTGACGGCGGCGGCGCGGGCGCGGACCGCCGGGTCGCGGGTGAGCGGGGAGTTCGCCCGCGACGCCAGGTCGGCCTTGTTGGCGGTCAGCTCGGCGGCGATGGCCCCGGTCCCGCGGGCCAGGCCCGTGGCGAGGGTGACGATCTCGGCGGACTTCTGGCGGGCGAAGGCGAGCCAGCGCAGGATCTGCGGGTCGATGTCCCGCTCGGCGGCGGCGTCGAGGGGGACGTGCAGCAGCGAGCAGGAGGCCGCCACGTCGACCCGGTCGGCGAGCCCCAGCAGCGTGCCGAGGGTGGTCAGCGACGCGGTCAGGTCGTTGATCCAGATGTTGCGGCCGCTCACGACACCGGCCACCAGCCGCTTGCCGGGGAGCCCCCCGACCGCGGCGAGCGCGTCGAGGTTGGCGGCGGCGGACTCGGTGAAGTCCAGCGCAAGACCGTCCACCGGCGCCTTCGCCAGCACCGGCAGCGCGTCGCCGAGCCGGTCGAAGTAGGAGGCGACGAGGAGCTTCGGCCGGTCGGTGAGGGCGCCCAGCTCACGGTAGGCGCGGGCGGCGGCGGTCAGCTCGGCGGGCGTACGGTCCGCCACCAGCGCGGGCTCGTCCAGCTGCACCCACCCGGCACCGGCGGCGCGCAGATCGGCCAGGACCTCGGCGTAGACCGGCAGCAGCCGGTCCAGCAGCGTCAGCGGGTCGAAGTCCGCGGCCACCCCGGGGGCGGGCTTCGACAGCAGGAGATAGGTGACCGGGCCGACCAGCACCGGACGGGCCGTCAGCCCCAGCGCCAGGGCCTCCGTCAGCTCGCCCACCTGCTTGCCGGAGTCGGCCGTGAAGACCGTGTCCGGCCCCAGCTCGGGCACCAGGTAGTGGTAGTTGGTGTCGAACCACTTGGTCATCTCCAGCGGCGCGACGTCCTGCGTACCGCGCGCCATGGCGAAGTACCCGTCCAGGGCGTCGTCGGCGACGGCCTCGCGGTGCCGCTCGGGGATCGCGCCCACCATGACGGTGGTGTCCAGGACGTGGTCGTAGTACGAGAAGTCGCCGGTCGGGACCTCGCCGATCCCGGCGTCGGCCAGCTGCTGCCAGTTGGTGCGGCGCAGCTCGGCGGCGGTGGCGCGCAGCGCGTCGGCGGTGACGTGGCCCTTCCAGTACCCCTCGATCGCCTTCTTCAGTTCCCGGTGCTGTCCCTGACGGGGGTAGCCGTACACGGTGGCCCGTGCTGCCGCGGCTGCGGACTCGGTGGTCACGGAGATCTCCTTCGCGAGATGAATCCCTGAGATCCCGGCGACGGGACGGAGCGCGAAGGGGTGACGGACCGGACGGAAGTGACCCCGCGCGGCACGGCGCGGTCCTCCGCCTGGTATGTGTACGCCGACCCGCCCACGAGGTCACCGGGATGTCCGGGCACGCGGGGTGCGCACCCGGGCAGTTGGCAGGTCTTCGGACTCGCGGGCACATCCTCCGGAGGAGGACACCTACTGGCCGTCGCTTCCCGGGCCCTGTGGACCCAGTGCGTATGACGGCGGTCGTTCCCGCTCACCGCTGCGGGGCAGTCCCGGATTCCCACCGGGTTCCCTCTTACGACGACCCGCCTGGCGGACGGGGCGAACCAGCTGCACAGGTCACCCTACGGGCCGACCGGCGCCGTGGTGGAGGGGCGTCCGCCATCCGGATGGTGAGGTGGGACACGGCTCTTGCTTGCATGAAATGCGCGAGGGCGGGAAACGCCGCACGCGCCGAACGGCGGCAACTCACGCCCACTACTCCGCCGCCGCGCTGATCCTGCCGTACGGCCCGTTCCGCGCGGCCGCCGGCCCGCCTGTCCCGCTCAGTCCCGCCCGGTGTCGATGACGCAGAAAATGTTGCCGTCCGGATCGGCCAGGACGATGAAGTCGGCGTCGTCCGGTGCGAGGTCCCACGCCACCCGCCGGGCGCCCAGCGCCACCAGCCGTTCGACCTCGGCGGCCTGGTCGGCGGCGTCTGAGGCATAGAGGTCCAGATGGACCCGCGGACGCTCCTGGACCGGCGTCACGCTGTGGCCGAGCGCCACCTGCACACCGTGTCCGGCGGCCGGTACGAGGACCGCCCAGTCGTCCTCGATCTCCTCGCGCGGGACATAGCCCAGCGCCTCGCCCCAGAACGCCGCCGCCCGCCGCACGTCCGAGACCCCCAGCACCACGGAACCCACTGTCAGCATGGGCCGATTCTCCCGCACCGCACGGCGCGACGGGCGGAAACCGGGGGAGCGGACGGGAAAACGCCCGGCCCGCCCGCCGTCCGCTCCGGAGTGCCGCCGTACGGGTGGCATGGCACGCTGGCTGTGGCGTGGGCCCGGTGGCACGGAGGCCGGAATCGGCCGGGCCGGGGGCGGTGTCCGGCCGGCCCCGGAGACCGGTCGGCCGGCCGCCCCGCAGCACCGGGGCGGGCGCCCGGCCGCACCCCGAGTACGCAACCGAGCGAGGCGGTCACCATGGAGTTCGGCATCTTCACCGTCGGCGATGTGACGGCCGACCCGACCACCGGCCGTACGCCGAGCGAGCACGAGCGCATCAAGGCCACGCTCGCCATCGCGGCCAAGGCCGAAGAGGTCGGCCTGGACGTGTTCGCCACCGGCGAGCACCACAACCCGCCGTTCGTGCCGTCGTCGCCCACCACCCTCCTCGGGTATCTGGCGGCCCGCACCGAACGGATCGTCCTGTCCACCTCCACGACGCTGATCACCACCAACGACCCCGTGAAGATCGCCGAGGACTTCGCCTACCTCCAGCACCTCGCCGACGGCCGCGTCGACCTGATGCTGGGCCGCGGCAACACCGGACCCGTCTACCCGTGGTTCGGCCAGGACATCCGCCAGGGCATCCCGCTGGCCATCGAGAACTACGCGCTGCTGCACCGGCTCTGGCGGGAGGACATCGTCGACTGGGAGGGCAAGTTCCGCGGCCCGCTCCAGGGTTTCACCGCCACGCCCCGGCCGCTGGACGGCGTGCCCCCGTTCGTCTGGCACGGCTCGATCCGCTCCCCGGAGATCGCGGAACAGGCCGCGTACTACGGCGACGGCTTCTTCCACAACAACATCTTCTGGCCCATGTCCCACACCCGGCGGATGATCCGCCTCTACCGGCAGCGCTTCACCCACCACGGCCACGGCGCCCCCGACCAGGCCATCGTCGGCCTCGGCGGCCAGGTGTTCATGCGCGCCAACTCCCAGGACGCGGTCCGCGAGTTCCGCCCGTACTTCGACAACGCACCCGTCTACGGGCACGGCCCTTCCCTGGAGGAGTTCACAGAGCAGACGCCGCTGACCGTCGGCTCACCGCAGCAGGTCATCGAACGGACCCTCGGCTTCCGTGACGCCGTCGGCGACTACCAGCGCCAGCTGTTCCTGATGGACCACGCCGGACTGCCGCTGAAGACCGTCCTGGAACAGCTCGATCTCCTAGGCGGCGAGGTCGTACCCGTCCTCCGCAAGGAATTCGCGGCCCTCCGCCCGGCCGGGGTGCCCGACTCCGCACCGCGCCACCCGGCCGTCGCCGCCCGGGAGACGGCGCCCGGCGTCGACCCGGAGGCCACGTAACGCGGCCACCGCGCACGTACGGACCGGCCGCCCGCACACCGCGGGCGGCCGGTCCGCGTCAGGAGGCCGCCCCGCCGCCCAGCAACTCCTCCATCGGGACGACGTCCTCGAACGCGTCCCGCCGCACCCGCACCCCGCAGCCCTGGACCAGCCGGGCGTAGTCCGCCGCCGCGGCCTCGACCCGCTTTTGCAGCGCCGCGCCCTGCTGGGCGGTGTCCGAGCCGAAATCGCTGGTCGCGGCGTAGACACCGCGGGGTGAGACGACGGCGTGCAGATAGGAGAACATCGGCCGCATCGCGTGCTCCAGCACCAGCGAATGCCGCTCCGTACCGCCGGTGGCGGCCATCAGCACCGGCATGTCGTCGAGCGTCCCCTCCGGCAGCACGTCGAAGAAGGACTTGAAGAGTCCGCTGAACGAGGCGTTGAAGGCGGGCGTCACCGCGATCACGCCGTCGGCCCGCGCCACCGTCTCGAACGCCTCCTCCAGCGGGCCGGCGGGGAACCCGGACAGCATCGCGTCCGTGATCGCCCGGCCCAGCGGCCGCAGCTCCACGAACGACGAGTCGACGTCCTGCCCCCGGGCCTCCAGCTCCGCGCGTACCGCGGCCTCCAGCCGGTCGGCGAGCAGTCGGGTCGAGGACGGCTCCCGCAGGCCCCCGCTGATGATCGCCAGATTCGTCATCGCGTCACGATCCTCCGTCTCGGGCGGCGTCGCACCGTGCCCGCGACGCGCACGCGGACCGCGCACGGACGGTCCCCGCGCCGCCCGGCGCCGTTTCCCTTCAGGCTACGGTTCGCCGCCGCACCCGGCAGGTCCACGGCCACCGGCCCGGCGGCGCGTCCGCACACCGCCGGGCCGGGCCTTCGACGGCCTCAGCGGCCGTCCGGGCTCCGCCGCAGGACCAACGTGAGGAAACCCCAGGTGTCCCGGTAGACGCGCAGCCACTCGGCGCGGCGCAGGTGCGCGGTGGCGAGCGCCTCCGCGCTGTCGGGGTCGTCGGGGTGGTCCAGCGCCCAGGCGGCGAGCGTGCCCCAGCAGGCCCACTCGTAGGCGTCCAGCTCCTGGCGGGTGCTGATGTGCCCGTCCACGGGCGTCCAGCCGTCGGCGACGACGCGGTCCAGGGTGGTCGCGAGGTCGGCGAAGTCCCCGAGCATCTCGACCGCCTCCGGGGACGGTGTGCGCTCCCAGAAGCCGTCGCCGATCACCACGCGGCCGCCGGGGGCGAGGTGCTTGCGCGCCGCGGCCAGCGTGGGCAGCAGCCCGCCGAAGGCGTGCGCCGCGCCGACGCTCAGCACCAGGTCGAACGGCTCGGCGGAGACGAACTCCGCGGCCGGCCGCCGGTGCAGCGCGAGCCGGTCCGCGACGCCCCGCGCCCGTGCGCCCGCCCTGGCCTGCGTCAGCGCGTCCTCGGAGATGTCCACCCCGGTGGCCGACACCTCGGGCCGCGCCTCCAGGGCCCGCAGCAGCCATTCGCCGCCCCCGCACCCGAGGTCGAGCACCCGCTCGTCGCCCCGCGGCAGGCCCCGGGTCAGTAGCCGGTGGACGGAGGCGTCGTCGAGCGGCGCCTTGATCGGGTGCTCGGTATGGGCGATCCGGGAGACCTGTTCTCGGTTCATCGGGGCAGCTTGGCAAGCGCGGGGGAGCGGCGCACGTCATTTTCGGTGGCGGACGCGGCGACGCCCGGGCCGGGCCCCCGAAGGAGCCCGGCCCGGGCGCACCCCTGCCGGTGCCCGGCCGCTACGGCCTGACGAGGAGGATCGAGTTGATCGGCGTCAGGTCCTTGTCGATGTAGTAGCCGGCGCCGAGGTAGCCCTGGCAGTCGCCGGTGCCGTTGTAGCCGGTGCAGGTGCGGGCCGTGGCGCCGCCCGTCTGGTTGTTGAAGACGTAGTGCTGGCCGACCTGGTTGCTGAGGTTGTGGGCGCCGTAGCTGTAGAACACCAGCGACGGGCGGTCGTTGTTCCACCCGGCGTTCTGCGGGTAGACGCAGACGGCTCCGGACGGGCAGCCGCGCACCGTGCTCGCGATCTGGGCGGCGTTGGCGGTGGTCGCTCCCGCCGTCGCGAGGGCGCCGGCCGCGAGCGTCAGCGCGACGGCCTTGGTGATCTTTCGCATGAATCCCCCTTGAGATCTGGTGGCGCGCCGCTCCACGGACCCCGTCGGCCTGCGGCGCGGCGGGCGTCTCGGCGACGCACCGGAAATGTCGCACGAACAGCCAAGTCCCCACCATCTCTTTGGATGTAGTGAGAAACCACGGGTATGTCCTGATGGAGTGTGCTAAAAGCCGCGTGCGCGCCGCCGCCCTCCGAAGTGTGATGAAGCCGCAGGACAACGGCCCGGTGCGGCGCCGGGGCGCAGGCGCGGAGGCCCGCCTTCCCGCCCCCGTCGCGGGGCGGCGGCGATGCCGGGTACGGCGCGGAAATCCGTACGCTGCGGGCCCCCGGAAGACGCTCCGGCGTAGCGGGTGTGCCCGCCGGACCGCGGGGGAGCGACCCGGCCCTCCGCCCTCCGGGCCGGGCGCCCTCCGCCCTTTTCGGTATGGAGGCATCCGGCAGCGGTACGAGAGGCGTACGACGGCGGCCCGGTCGCGCAGGCCCGTGCCCGCGGCGGGACCGGAACAGCGGCGGGACGAGGGGCGTCACGGCAGAGTGAACTTCTGGGCGGCGGTGCCGCTGCAGTCGTGGATGCGGAGCGGGACGCCGCTGCGGAGCGGCCCGGCGGGCTCCAGACAGCGGCCCGAGCGCGGGTGGAGCAGGGAACCGTCGTCCCGCTGCTCCCACCGCTGCCCGTCGTCGCCGGTGCACTCCTGCAGCTCGACGGCGGTGTCCTGGGCGCCGCCGTCACCCACCGGGCCCAGACAGCGGTGCAGCGCCTCCAGCGACCCGCCGGAGCGGTGCACCCAGCGCTGACCTGCGGCCGAGGCGCCGCACTGCCACAGGCCCACGGCCGTGGGACTGCCGCCGCCGTCCCCGCCGTGGGCGTCGAGACAGGTGTCGTCCGGCCCGGCGACCGGCCCCGGCGCACCGGCCGAGGTGGGCGCGGAGGTGGAGACGGCGGGCGGCGGTTCGGGCGCGGAGCCGTCCTCGTCTCCTCCGGGGTGGGTGAGCAGGAACGCGCCGACGGTCAGGACGACGGTGAGCGAGGAGACCCCGGCGAGGACGACGGGCAGCCGGTTCGCGCGCCGCCCGGCCGCGCCGTCGGGGGAGTGCGGCGCCTCCGGCGGGAGGAGACCGGCCGCGGGCGCCGGTGCCGCGGCGACGACCGTGCCGCCGGGCCGGGGGTGTGCGTCGCGCACCGTCCGCGCCGTACCGGTCACCGCACCCGTCCCGCGCCCGGCCGGGCGCCTGCCGCTGAGTACCGCCATGGCCACCTCGACGCCGGGGCGTTCGGACGGGTCCTTCGCCGTCAGGGCGGTGATCAGCTCCCGCAGTCCGCCGGTGGCGCGGGTCATCTCGGGGAGCGGGGCGAGCAGCACGGCGGCGAGGGTGTCGCTCCGGGAGTCGCGGCGGAACGGCGCCGCGCCCTCCACCGCGTGGAACAGCGTCACCCCCAGGGAGAAGAGGTCCGACGCCACGCCGCCCGCCCGGCCGTCGGCCCGCTCCGGCGAGGTGTACTCGAACGATCCGACGAAGGCGCCGGGCGCCGTGATCGTCTCGTCCCCGAGCACCCGCGCGATCCCGAAGTCCGCGAGCAGCACCCGCCCGTCGTCGGCCAGCAGTACATTGCCCGGCTTGATGTCACGGTGCACGACGGCCGCGTCGTCCGCCGCGCGCAGGGCCGACAGCAGCGCCGCGGCGATATGCGTCACATGGCCGGGATCCAGCGGCCCGTGCGCCAACTCCGCCCGCAGGGAACGGCCCTGGACCAGCTGCATCACCGTCCACGGCACGCCGTCCTCGATCACCACGTCGTAGACGGTGACGACGTTGGGGTGGTCGGCGAGGGCGGCGGCGTTGCGGCCCTCACGCTGTGCGCGGGCCAGCACCTCCGCACGCTCCTCGGCGGAGGAGTCCGGCAGCCGGACCTCCTTGACGGCCACCGGACGGCCCAGCAGTTCGTCCCGGCCCTCCCAGACCCGCCCCATGCCGCCGGACCCGACCTCGGCCACCAGGCGGTACCGCCCCCCGACCAGCCGCCCCGGTGTGCCCTCCTGCGTCACAGCCCTCGCCCCTCGTAGCCGACACCGCGCCTGTCGCCGCCGTCAGAAGTTGTCGTAAGAACGGCGACGATACCGACCGCGCGGGATGCCGGGGGTGGCGGCGACGCGTTCCCCCGCCCGCACTCCATGAGCGCGGCGCCTGACGGGCGGACAGGGAAGCGGCCGGGGAGCAGGGCGCGTCGTCAGGAATCAACTGCCGCGCCGGAGCGCTCTCATGGGACGGCGCCTGCCGCATCGACGTCACACGGTGTGCGACATGCGCTGCCACAAGTCTGAGTCATGGGGGGGCGGTGGCGAAGCGTACGATCCCGGTGGTCCGCGTCGGTCCCGTGGTGGCGACCCTGGCGACCGGTACGGTCCTCAACCCGCTGGACGCCACGATGGCCGCGGTGGCGCTGCATCCCCTCCAGGTCCATTTCGGGGTTTCTGTCGCAGCGGTATCCCTGCTGGTCAGCGGCTTCTTCGTGGCGGGCGCGGTCGGGCAGGCGCTGATGGGCGGGCTCGCCGACCGGTTCGGGCCGCGCCGGGTGTTCCGCGTGGGTCTGCTCGTCGTGGCGGTCAGCTGTGCGTGCGCCCCGTTCGCGCCGACGCTCGGGTGGCTGGTGGGGCTGCGTGTTGTCCAGGCCCTGGGCACCTCGGTGGCGTTCCCCACCGGAATGGCGATCATCCGGCGGCATCTGAACCGGTCGTCCGCGAAGGCGATGGGGGCCCTGACAACCGTCAACACGCTCTCCGCCGCGGTCGGGCCGCTCGCCGGGGGGCTGCTGGTGTCGTGGGCGGGATGGCAGGCGACGTTCGTGGCCAATGTGCCGGTGGCGCTGGCCGCCGTGCTGCTGGCCGGCCGGCTGCTGCCCGCCGACCCGCCCCGCGCCGCCGACCCGTCCCGTGCGGACCTGCCGGGTGCCGGGCTGTACACCGCAGCGCTGGTGGCGTTGCTGATGTTCCTGCTGGATCCGGGTGCCCCGGTGTCGTGGGTGGCGCTCGCGGCGTCGGTGCCCCTCACCGTGGCGTTCCTGCTGTGGGAGCGGCGGGCCCCGGAGCCGTTCCTCGACGTGATGCTGATCGCTCGCCGGCCGGTGCTGCTCGGGGTGTTCGCGCAGTACGGACTGGTCAACATCGCCTACTACGGAATGCTGTACGTGGTGCCGACGTGGTTGCAGGCCGACCGTGGCACCGATCCCACCACGGCGGGGCTGGTGCTGGTGCCGGTGGCGGTGTGCAGTGCGGCGGTGACCCCGCTTGCGGCACGGTGGATTCAGCGTCAGGGAGCCCGCTCGGTGCTGCTGGCGGCCTCGGCCGTACTCGTCGCCGGTGGCGGTCTCCTGCTGACCGTGGACGACACGACGCCGTTGGTGCTGATCACCGTGGTGTGCGTGCTGGTCGGAATGGTCAACAATCCCAACACCCTGGGCCTGCAGGCAGTGTTGTACGCACACACGCCGACGGAACGGACCGGTGCGGTCAGCGGGTTCTTCCAGGGCTTCCGCTACATCGGCTCCATCCTGTCGACCGCGCTGCTGGCCCCGGCGGTCGGGCACCGGGACCACGCCGCCGGTATGCACCTGTTGGCCGGTGCGGTGCTGGGCGTGGGCGCGCTCGTCACCGCGGTGAACCTGGGCCGGGCGGCAGGTGAACGGTCATGATCAGGTGGCAGGTCCCGGTGCCGGAACCGCGGTAGGCGTGCGGGGTGTCGGCGTCGAAGGTGGCGGTCTGGCCTGCGGCGACGGGGTGTTCGGTGCCGTCGACGACCAGGACCATCCGGCCCGCGACGACGGTGACCGTCTCGACGACCTGGGCCGGATGCGGATGGCTCGGGTACTCCTCATCCGGCTCCAGCTGCCAGCGCCAGATCTCGACCGGCGCCGGGCCGGAGGTCGTCAGCAGCAGCCGTGACTCGCCGCCGTGCGGGCCGGTCCACAGTGGCGCCACGGCGTCGGCGGACACCACCCGGACCCGGCCCTCGGGCTCCCCCTCCAGCAGGGCGGAGACCGGGACGCCGAGCGTGTCGGCCAGCCGGATCAGGGTGGCGAAGTTCGGATTGCCCTGGGCCTTCTCCAGCCCCACCAGGGCACCCTTGCTCACCTGCGCCCGCCGCCCCAGCTCGTCCAGGGACAGACCGGCGCGGGTGCGTGCCGCCCGGACGTTGTGCGCCAGCATCCGCAGGGCGGCCGCCGTCCCGTCCATCCGCTCACCCTTCTCCTGGCGGCCGCCGGTCACGGCGCCCGCCGCCTGTCACGAACGGAACGCCGCAGCGCAGCGCGTGGTCGGTCGGTTGACACACTGCGGTCGTTTGACTGTACGGTGCGGTCGTTCCGCTGCAATAGTAAGGGAAGTGCCGTGATCGCTCTGCTGCTGGCCCTGGGCAGCTCCCTCGCCTACGGATGCGCCGACTTTCTCGGTGGTCTCGGCGCCCGGAAGGCCCATGTGCTGCGCACCGTGATGATCGCGGCGCCGGCCAGCCTCACCGTCGAGCTGCTGCTGTGGCCGCTCCTCGGCGCTTCGTTCAGCCCCGGCGCCCTCGTCTGGGGCGCCGCCTCCGGGCTCGCCTCGGCCGTGGTGTTCGCGCTGCTCTACCGGACCCTGGCGATGGGCCCGATGAACGTGCTGTCGCCGGTGACCGCCCTGGTCTCCGCCGCGCTGCCGGTCGCGGTGGGCCTGCTCCAGGGCGAACACCTGGGCGCCGCGGCGCTGGTGGGGCTGCCGCTCGCGCTGCTCGCGGTGGTGCTGGTCAGCGCCGGGCACGGCGCCGGCCGGGCCCGCCCCTCCCGGACCGCGCTGCTGCTCGCCCTCGGCGCGGGCGGCGCCATCGCCCTCCAACTGGTCTTCCTCCACCAGGCGCCCTCCGACAGCGGCGTCGCCCCGCTGATCATCGGCCGCGCGGTCTCCTCCGCCGTCACCCTGACCGCGGCGGGGCTGCTGCGCCACCGGATCGGTACGGAACGCCCCGCCTACGCGATGTCGGCGGCCGCGGGCGCACTCGACTCCGTGGCGAACCTGCTCTTCCTCCTCGCCGCCCGCAGCGGCGACCTCGCCGTCGTCGCCGTGCTCACCGCCCTCTACCCGGCCGGCACGGTCCTGCTGGCCCGCGGCGTGCTCGCCGAACGCATCCACCGCGGCCAACTCGTCGGCCTGGGCACCGCCGCCGTCGCCGTCGGACTCCTCGCCCTGCCCTGACCCGCAACCGGCCGCCGCCCCACCCGCTTCCGCCCCTCCGGCACGTACCGCCGCCTCTGGAAGGACCGCCCATGACCGTCATCCGCCTCGCCCCCGCCGTCGGCGACGCCTTCCCCGACACCTACATCGCCCTGGTCACCGCCGCCGGGCTGCGCGGCCGGACGCCCTGGCCCGGCACCACCGCGGCGCTTGCGGAACTGGAGCGGCGCTGCGCCGAGGGCAGTTGGCTCCCCGCCGACGAGAGCGACCCCCGGATCGAGGCGTGGCACACCGCCTACCGCTCCTTCGGCACCAACCCGCGCCGTATCCGCCCCAGCGTCGACGCGCTCGGCCGGCGCCTCGCCAAGAAGGGCGCGCTGCCGCGCATCAACCCGGCGGTCGACACGTACAACGCCGTCTCCGTCCGGCACGGCCTGCCCGCGGGCGCCTTCGACCTGGCGCGGGTCGAGGGCGACATCGACATCCGGTACGCCGACGGCACCGAGCGCTTCACCCCGCTCGGCGCCCCCGGCACGGTCGAGAACCCGGGCGCCGGCGAGATCGTCTACACCGACGCCACCGGTGTGCTGACCCGCCACTGGAACCACCGCGACGCCCACCGCACCCGCGTCACCGAGGACTCCACGGACGTCGTCTTCGCCCTCGAAACCGTCCGCGGCGACCGCGACGGCCACCTCGTCGAAACCGCCGCCGGGGAACTGGCGGAGCTGCTCGCCCCGCACGCCGACCGGACCGCCGTACACCACCTCGCCCCGTCCCGGCCGCAGGCCACCGTCGGGCGCTGACCGGTCACCGGCGGACGGCGGGCTCGGCCGCCGGGGCGCCGGTGGCGGCCCGCCGGAACGCGCTCGGGCTGGTGCCCCGGACGCGTTTGAACGCCGCGCTGAACCCGAACGGATCGGCGTACCCCACACTCCGGGCGATGTCCGCGAGGGTCGCCGACTCCCGCTCGACCAGCAGGTCCGCCGCGAGCGCCATCCGCCAGTGGGTGAGATAGGTCAGCGGCGGTTCACCGACCAGCTCGGTGAACCGCTTGGCCAGCGTGGCGCGCGAGACCCCCGCCCGTCCCGCCAGCGTCCCGACCGTCCACGGCGCGGCCGGTTCGGTGTGCAGCAGACGCAGCGCCGCGCCCACCACCGGGTCCCGCTGCGCCGACCACCAGGCCGGGGGCTCGCCGCCGGGCCGGTCGAACCAGGCCCGCAGCGTGCAGACCAGCATCCAGTCCAACAGCCGGTCCAACACCACCTGCTGGCCCGGCGCATCGACGCGGAGTTCGGCGGCGATGTGGTCCAGCAGCCCGGAGTCACCCTCCTCGGCCGGCACCCGCAGCACGGTGGGCAGCGCCTCCAGCAGCCGCCGGCCGGTCTCGCCGCGCAGCGGATGGGCGCCGACGAGCAGCGTCGTCCCGCCGTCACCGGCGGCCGTACCGGGGTCGTGCCAGCCGCGCCGGTGCCGGGTACCGCCCCGCTCGGGCGCCGCGCACCGCTCACCGACCACGACCGGCTCGGCCCGGGTGCCGACCTCGTCGACGAAGGTGAACGTCCCCGGCCCGCGCACCACCACCGTCTCCCGGGCGCGCAGCGGCGCGGGCGGTCCCTCCTCCGGCACGATCCACCCCGCCCCGTCGAGCAGGGTGCACACGGTCAGCGGCGCACCGTCCGCGAAGTGCAGCGCCCAGGGCGGGGACAGCGTCGCACTGCCGAACAGCGAGCCGTGGGCCCGAACGCCGCGGATCAGATCATCGAACACATCCACGCCGCCGAGGCTAGACGCATACGCAGGCGTCCCGGTCTCTGACCTATGGGATCGCCCCCGCCGGGCCGCTTCAATCGACGTATGAGCAACGCCAGTTCACCGACTACTTCCCTGACCGACGAAGACCGCGAACTTCTCCGCCGCCCGCTGCACGGCATCCTCTCCGTGGCCGCGGGCCCGCTTCCGCCGCAGCCCCGGCCGGTGTGGTTCGAGGCCACCGCCGAGGGCACGCTCCAGCTCTTCACCGGGGCGGAAACCCTCAAGGTGCGCCGGCTGCGCCGCGATCCCCGCGCCTCGCTCCTCGTCGCCGCCCCGGCGGGGGAGCGCGAGCGCTGGGTGGCGGTCACCGGCCGCACCACGATCGAGACCGACGGCGCCCAGGACCTCGCCGCCCGTCTGGCCGCCCGCTACTGGGGCCTCGAGGCCCCGGACCGGGCCGCCGAGGCCGCCGCCGAGCAGACGGCGGAGCCGGACCTGGTACGCGTCGTGCTCCACCCGGAACACGTCCGCCGCTACCGGATGTGACCCCGCGTCCGGCCTGCCCGCCACGGGGGAGCGGGCGGGCCGGTACGCGGCCGGGGTCAGGCTTTCCCGGAACCCTTGTGGAAGTCGGCGGTGAACGCCTTCTCGATGCCGCCGACGATCGCGGAATCGCTGACGATGATGCCGAGTTCACGGTTGTGGTTGAGGGAATTGGAGGAGAAGTTCTCCGATCCGGCGAATACCTTCGCGCCGGAGGTGCCGTTGTCGACGACGATCGCCTTGGCGTGAATGTAGTAGCCGGTGGAGCTGGTGTACGTGACGACCTTGCCGCCCGCCGCGGTGACCTTCTTCAGCTGCTTGCTGTACTTCGACGACTGGTTCTCCGCGACGACCCGTACGGTGACACCCCGCTTCGCGTCCGCGACGAGCGCGTTGACCAGAGTGGTGTCGCCGAATTCCTCCTCCTGGACGTCCAGGCTGTGTTTGGCGCTCTTGATCAGCGTCAGCAGACGGCTCTGCGAGTCGGTCGGCGACCAGACCAGATCGGTGCCGTCGGAGGGGGTGACCGACTTCTTCGCGAAGTCGGCGGCGAAGACCTTCTCGATGGCCTTCACATCGGCCGCGTCACGGTCGAAGACGCCGTAGTCGCGGGAGGTCGGATAGTACGTGGTGTCGAAGTTGCCGGTGCTGATGTACGAGGTGGTGCCGTCGACGGTGATCGTCTTCTGGTGGGTGTAGACGTACTTCGAGGACGAGTACGTCACCCCGGCACCGGCGGCGGACAGCTTCTTGTAGGCGGCGCCGTCGATGGCCGAGTGCTGCGAGTCGAAGACCACCCGCACCGTCACACCCGCCTTCTCCTTCTGCACCAGGTCGTTGACGAGCGTGGTGTCACGCAGCTCGTAGATCGTCACGTCGACCGATTTCCGGGCCGAGTTGACGAAGTTGTAGATCGCGGATTCCTTCTGGTCCGGCAGGATCACCAGGGAATGCACCCCGGCGGCGTGGGCGGCGGGAACGAGGGAACTCACCGCGGTCAATGCGCCTGCGGCGAGAGTGGTTGTGAGACTGCGGAGGGGAATCACCGGAACTCCTCACGTGGCCGAACGGCACGCCATGCGCGTAGCGGGTCCAGTAAGGCACGGCGCCCGGGTGCGCTGAAGCCCGGTTCGGTGAACAACGAGGCAGGATTGGGCAAAAGCAGCACAAGAACTCACCCGGGGTCAATTGTCCCTAAAATTTGCCGCATTGAGGATCAGGTTCCGCGGTGAGGCGGCGTAATTCCGTTCGAATGGTGCGGGGAGCGTGGGATTTCCGGGAATTCGGTTTCCGCTCTGGCGGAATTCCGTGGCTGTGCCGGGAGTGACGTGAGAGGCGAGGGCGCCGGCCGCCCGCGTGCCGTGCGGGCGGCCGGACGTACCGTCAGCTCCGCTGCCGACGGGCCTGCCGGATCTCGCGATCGACGCTCCAGGCGTCGGCGACCGGCCCGAGATGGCCGAGCTTGTCGGGGTTGAGCACCCCGCGGACGGTCTGGATCCGCCCGTCGAGGATGTCGAGGACCAGCGTGTGGAGCACCTTGCCGTCCGCGGTGCGGAAGACCGCGCCCGGGTGGCCGTTGATCTCCTGCGGGTCGAGCACCACGCCGACCCGCGTCATCCAGGGGAAGACCGAACCGAGCAGCCGGGCCACCTTCTCGGCGCCGACCACCGCACGGGCGAACTGCGGTGCCTTGCCGCCACCGTCGCCGACCATCGTGACATCGGCGGCCAGCAGCTCCTGGAGCCCGCCGACATCGCCCTCGTGGAGCGCGGCGAAGAACCGGGACGCCAACTCCTCCTGCTCCGCCCGGACCGCGGCGAACCGCGGCCGCCCGGCCGCCATGTGCCGCCGCGCCCGGACCAGCAGCTGCCGGCAGGCCGCCGGTGACCGCTCCACCGCCTCGGCGACCTCGTCGAACGTGAAGCCGAACACCTCCCGCATCACGAACACCGCCCGCTCCAACGGGCTGAGCCGCTCCAGCAGGAGGAGCGCCGCCATCGACAGCGAATCGGCCAGCTCCGCCGCACGCTCCGGATCCTGGTACGGATCGTCGAGCAGCGGCTCGGGGAACCACGGGCCCACATACTCCTCCCGCCGCACCCGCGCCGACCGCAACACGTCGATGGCGATACGCGTCACCGCCGCCGACAGATACGCCTTGACCGACACGGGCCGGGTCGCCGCACGGTCGAAGCGCAGCCAGGTCTCCTGCACCGCGTCCTCGGCCTCCCCGACGCTGCCCAGAATCCGGTACGCCAGCGAGAACAGCAGCGGCCGCAGCTCCTCGAACTCCTCGACCTTGCGCACACCGACCCCTTCCCCTCGATTCCCCGGTGGTCCGGCGCAGTTCAGCGGTACTGGCCGGGGACGTAGTCTCCCGCCGGCTGCCGGGTGAGGACGTTCAGCCGGTTCACCATGTTCATGAAGGAGACGAAGAGGACGAGGGCCGTGAGGTGCTCCTCGTCGTAGTGGGCGGCGGCCCGGGCCCAGACCGCATCACTGATGCCGGTGGCCGCGTCCGCGACCCGGGTGCCCTCCTCCGCCAGTTCCAGCGCGGCGCGCTCCGCCTCGGTGAAGACCGTGGCCTCCCGCCACGCCGCCACCAGATGCAGCCGCACCGCGCTCTCCCCGGCGGCCGCGGCCTCCTTGGTGTGCATGTCGACACAGACCGCGCAGCCGTTGATCTGGCTCACCCGCAGCGCGATCAGCTCCTGGAGCCCGACCGGCAGCGGCCCCTCCTTGAGCGCCCTGCCCGCGGCCATCAGATGCTTGAAGGACTTGGGGGCGTCCGGGCCGGTGGTGAAGGTCAGTCGTGCATCCATGGTGTGCTCCTCCGTGCTCGTCAGTGGGTACACACCTGGGACGAGACGGCCGGGCCGCCTGTGACACCGGCCGATGTGACCTGCGTCTCTCGATGGCCGCCCGGTCCGAAGGGCTACGCGCTCCGCTCCCGCACCCCCGCCAGCAACCGTTCCCGCAGCGCCGGCCGGGCCGCGCACTCCACCCCCGTCCAGGCCATCGCGACGGCGCCGTCCAGGACCGCGCGGTCGGCGCCGGGGGAGGTCCCGGCGGCGGTGAACTCCGCCGTGTGCTGGCGGGCGCCGCCGGTGTCGTAGCCGAGCATCGGGTGGATGGCCGGGACGAGATGGGAGACGTTGCCCATGTCGGTGGAGGCGGTCCGGCAGGGGGTGCGGTCGACGGTACGGCCCAGCTCCTCCGCGGCCGCGGCGTACAGCGTGGTCAGCTCCCCGTCCTGGCGGAGTTCGGCGAAGTCGTGGCCGTGCGGGGCGATCGTCAGCTCGGCTCCGGTGGCCACCGCGCCCGCCTCGAAGCAGGCGCGGACGCGGCGCCGGATGTCGCGCAGCCGCTCCAGGGAGTCGGCGCGGATCTCGTAGCGGGCGGCGGTGTGCGCCGGGATGACGTTGGCCGCCTGCCCGCCGTCGGTGACGATGCCGTGCACCACCGCGTCCCGCGGCAGCTGCTGGCGCAGCAGGCCGAGCGAGGTCTGGGCGACGGTCAGCGCGTCCAGCGCGTTGACCCCCTCCCAGGGCGCGGCAGCGGCATGCGCGGGACGGCCGGTGTAGGCGATGTCCCAGGCGCAGATGGCCAGGGAGTCGCCGTTGACCTGGTCCTTGTCGTTGGCGTGCGCCATCATCGCCGCGCCGACACCGTCGAAGACGCCCGCCTCGATCAGATAGGCCTTCCCGCCGCGGTCCTCCTCGGCGGGGGTGCCTATCAGCCGGACGGTGAGCCCGAGATCGTCGGCGACCGCGCCGAGCGCCAGCGCCGCGCCGGTGGCGGACGCCCCGTTGACGTTGTGGCCGCAGGCGTGGCCCAGCCCCGGCAGCGCGTCGTACTCCGCGCAGTAGGCGACCACCAGATCGCCGCTGCCGATGCGCGCGTCGAAGGCGGTCGGCAGCCCGCCGACCCCGCGCTCCACCGTGAACCCGGCCCGCTCCGCCAGCGCGGCGATCGCCGCGGCGGACCGGTGCTCCTCGAACGCCACCTCGGGCTCGGCGTGCAGCCGGTGGCTCAACCCGATCAGTTCCCCGCGCAGTTCGCCGGCGCGCTCCGCCACCCGGCGGCGCAGTCCGTTCGTCGTCATGCTCGCTCGCTCCTTCTCATGTCCGTTCGGTGCGCAGCCCGATCGCCGCCACCGCGGCCACCGCGCCCACCAGTGCGCAGACCGCCCAGGCGGCGGTGTAGCCGCCGCCCTCCACCCGCCCGCCGGTGCCCGCGTGGGCGCTCAGCACCGCGCTCACCAGCGCGGCGCCCACGGCCCCGCCCAGCGAGAGGACCAGCTCGTTGACGCCCGCCGCGGTGGCCGTCTCGGAGACCGGTACGGCCTCCACCGCCAGCGCCCGGGTGGCCGACTGGAAGATGCCCATGGCCACACCGGTCAGCGCCGACAGCACCAGATACGCCGCCAACGTCCCGTGGACGAGCGCCAGTCCGCCGAATCCGGCCAGTGCGGAGAGGCCACCGATCGCCACCGTCGTACGGTCGCCGAGCAGCCGCAGCGCCCGCGGGGTGAGCAGCGAGGCGGCCACCCCGGTCGCCGCCTGCGGCAGCATCGCGAAGCCGATCGCCAGCGACCCCAGCCCGAAGCCGTATCCGGCGGTCCGCGGATCGGTGCCCAGGAAGGTGGAGTTGGCGCCCAGCGTGCCGATGGTGACGAAGGAGAGGCAGAAGGTCACGACGGACGCCAGCGTCACCCGCCGGTTGCGGAACATCCGGACGTCCACCACCGGCCGCTCGGCCCGTAGCTCCGCGAGCGGCCAGGCCGCCGCGGCCAGTACGCCGGCCCCGGCGCTCACCAGCGTGGCCGGTGCGCCCCAGCCCCATACCGGGCCCTGGGAGAGCGCCAGGGTGATCCCGACCAGCCCCAGCGACAGCAGCGCGAACGGCTTCAGCGGGAAGCCCTGCCCGGCCGGTGCCGACCGCTCGGCCGGGATCAGCAGACCGGCCACCAGACCCAGGGCGGCCACCGCGACACCGGTCCACAGTCCGAGCACCGGACTGACCGCGGCCATCGCCCCGGCCGCGACCCCGGCCAGCCCGATGGCCGCCAGCAGCACGCCGACCAGGATGCCGATGCCGCGCCGGGCGCCCTCGTCGCCGGTCCGGTCCCGCAGGATGCCGATCATCAGCGGCATGAAGCCGACCACGCTGCCCTGGAGCAGCGCGCCCACCGCGAGGCCGGGCAGCGACGGCCACACCGCCATCAGCAGCGATCCGGTCGCCAGCATCGCCACGGCCAGCCGCAGGATCCTGCGGTAGCCGTGGTTGTCGCCGAGCCGGGACAGCAGCGGGGTGAACACCGCCATGCCGACCTGCTGGACCACGTAGATCCAGGACAGCTGGACGGTGCCGATGCCGTGCTGCGCGCCGACCGCGGGGAGCACGGGGTAGAGGTACTGCTGGGTGAAGCCGCTGACGGTCTCGACGACGGCCATGGAGGCGAGCATCGACCCGACCCCCAGCCGTATCTGACGTGTCGTCAGATCTGTGGATGGAGCGGTGGTGATTTCGGGCATGGCGGCTCTCCTCGGAGCTCTTGGGAGGGGTGGCGGCCCGGCTCAGCGGCGCAGCCGGGGCACACCGCCGCGCAGCGCCAGGTCCACCAGCTCATCGGCCTGGGCGGCCAGAAAGACGTCCGAGCGCATCTGGCTGCGGAACTGGACGACCCCCGACCAGCCGTCGATCAGCAGGTCCACATCGGTGTCGGGGGGCAGGTCGCCGCGGACCATCGCCCGCTGGACGGTGGCCCGGGCGTCCTGGCGGCGCGGTGCGAGCACCTCGCGGCGGAAGCGTTCCATCACCGCCGGTTCGCCCATGTTCGCCCAGAGGGCGGGCAGGACGAGCGTGCCCTCGCCCTGTGTGTCGCGGAGGATCAGCTCGAAAAGATGGCGCAGTTCGGCCCGGCTGTCGCCGAGCTCGGGCACGGTGTCCATCCGCGCATCCCGGATGAGGAGTTCGCCCACCAGCGCGGCCTTGTTCGGCCACCGGTGGTAGATGGTCTTACGCGTCACCCCGGCCCGCTTCGCGACCTTGTCGACGGTCAGCTCCAGGTAGCCCAGCTCCGACAGCAGCTCGGCCACGGCGTCCAGCACCTTGCGCTGCACTCCGTCCGACGCGTTCTCCTTGCCCATGGCGGATCAACTTAGAGACGGCCGCCGGGCGCGTCAATGGTTTGAGGTAAACAAAGTGTTCCCGCAGTGTTCGCCGGGAGATCCCGGCCTGACCAGGCACTGGTCAGATCAGGGAAACAGCGTGTTTACTTCCGGAGTGATCCGTCCCCCTCCGCCTGCGTACGACGAAGGCCCCCGGCGCTGCCGGGGGCCTTCGGTGGGGCGCGGTGCCCGTACGGGGATCAGCTCCCCGGTCCGTCACTTGCGCTGGAAGATCTCGGTGTCGTCCTTGGTGCACGGCTGCAGCTGGAGGCCGCCGTTGCCGCCCGGCTTGACGCACTTGTCGGCCTGGCTTGCGTACAGGGTGCCGTCCCGCAGGGAGAACTGCTGGGCCGGGTTCCCGCTGCAGTTGGCGATCTGGACGGTGGTGCCGGCCTCGGTGGCGCCCCCCGCGGCGTCCATGCACAGGCCCTTGGTGCGGATCGTGCCGTCCTGGGCGGTGTCCCACTGCTGGTTGGGGAGGCCGTCGCAGGGCGCGAGCGCCAGCGGTGTCCCGTCGCTGCCGGCGGCACCGCTCAGGCACTTCTTCGTACCGGCGTGCAGCAGCGGCCCACCCGGGGCGTTCGGGTCGCTCGGCGGGCCCTGGGACTCCGGCGGAGCGGGGTCGCCGGAGGGCGGGCCGCCCGGGCCGCCCGGACCGGGCGAGGCGGGCCCGGTGGTGGCGGAGGGCGCAGGATGGTCCGCCGCCGGGGTGTCCGTCGTCCCGGGCCGGGTGAAGAAGAAGACCAGCCCGGCCGCCACGACACAGGCGGCGGCCACCACCGACGCGAGGATGACGTTACGGCGGCGGTTGGACGACGGCTTGTCCGCCGGCACCCCGGGGACGGGACGCGCCGACGGCGCCGCGGCCGACCGGGGCGCCGGGGTGACCGTGACGTCCTTGACGTCGTCCTCGAGCGGCGGGGTGTTCAGCGCCGGGTTCAACGGGTGCAGCACCGGCTCGGCCAGCAGCCGGGTGTCGATCAGCCCCCGGGAGTCGATGGTGAACCGCCAGCGCGGACGGTCACCGCGGCCCAGGACCACCACCGACCAGGGGGTCCGCGGATGGTCGGCCAGGTAGTGGACGCGCTCGCGGTCCCGCCCGCCGGGCATGCTCGCGAGGATCAGCACACCGCCCGACGGCTGGGACAGCGCCGCCCCGGCGTCCTCCAGGTGCTGCACCTCGGTCGTCCCGACCGGGTCCGCGGTGCCGGGCTTGAACCCGACCCGGACCACCTGGACACCCCGCGACCACGGGTTGGTGGTCAGCTCGCGCGTCCAGTCCTGAACGAGCGCGCGGGCGCGCCGGCTGTCGCCCTCCAGGGCGATGATCCCGCCGGAATTGGCGAGATTGAGCAGCGCGAAGCCGTCGCTGTTGCTGCCGACGGAGACCAGATGCGGATACGGCTCCCGCGCCGACTCCGCGACCTCCGCGGTCTGCACCCAGCGCAGCTGGGCGTACCAGGCACGGGCGTCCGGGTCGGCGGTCCAGCCCGCCGGGGGCCGCCCGTCGGGGGTCTTGAGGAGGAACCGCACGCTGTCGGCGCCCACGACGACCGCATGGACCAGCGGCACTTCGCGGTTCTCCCGGGCGCAGGCGGTGGCCAGCACGCGCATCACGCGGTCGACCGTCCACAGGCCGTGATCGGCGCGCAGGCCCCCCGCCAGAGGTTCGGTTTTTCGCTTGCCGAACAACCGGGTCAACCAGTTGCCCTGGCGTCCTCGATCGGCGGGTCGGTTGGGCTGTGTCACCTTCAACTCCTCGACTGGGGCCTGCCGGACGGCGAGAGGGGTTTCGCGCGGGTGCGCGGGCGGGGAGGCTCCGCGCGGGGTTCGCAGGCGTGGAGGGAACGTTGGCGCGCCGCGCGTGGGGGTGTCAACGCAGGGTGGGGGGTGAGCTTGGGCCCTTGGGCCCATCACCGCCCGGTAGTTGTGGACCCTACCGCCCGTCCGTTCCTAGCATCGAGCGCGTCCGTGCCGGGGAGTACCGGCGAGTGCCGATGTGCCGCAAGACGGCGCCAGGCGACAGCAGAAGGGATGTCTCTCATGGCGAACATGAACGTGACGTACGGCGAGATGCAGGACAGCGCGACCCGTATGCGCAACAACAAGTCCGACATCGATGCCAAGCTCAGCGAGTGCAAGAGCATCGTTGACAACCTGACCGCCAGCGGTTTCGTCACCGACCAGGCGTCCGGCAAGTTCGAAGAGGTGCACACCGAGTTCGTCACCTCGGCGAACACGGCGATGGAGACCCTCGACCAGCTGTCGCAGTGGCTCGACAAGGCGGTCACCGCGATGCAGGACATGGACACCCAGCTGTCCGGCTCGCTGAACAAGAAGTAACGCGAAACGCCGGTCGGCAGCGAGAGGGAGCGGCCATGCCCATGATGATCACCATCGCCCGGGAACCGGACGTGTCGGCCGATCTGGTCGTGGACGCGGATCCGGGCACCGTTCTGCGCGAGGTCGTCCGCAAACTGCTGGCCAGCGTAGGAGTGGTGGGGGGCGGGCAGCCGGGCGGCGCCCAGCTGCCCGAGGTCTACCTCGGCGGGCAGCTGCTCGACCTCGACCAGTCCCTCTCGCAGAGCGGCATCCACGACGGCAGCGTCCTGTGGCTGGACCGGCCCGGCAAGGGCACCAGGAAGCGGGCCGGACTGGTCACCGTCCGGGCGGTGGCGGGCACGGGAGCGGGCCAGGTCTGGCACCTGGACGCCGGTGAGCACGTGATCGGCTCCCGTGGCCGCGTCCGGCTGGGACGCGACCAACCGGCCCAGGTCGCCGTCATCCGGGTCTTCCTGGACGCGACGGTGCACCTCTCCGCCTCCACCGGCGACTCCTGGCTGGACCGCGTCCCGCTGCCCGGGCACGAGGTCCGCTGGGAGCCCAATGCGCAACTCCGCTGCGGGGACACCCTGCTGGAGGTGCAGCCGGTCCGGAGCCCGGACGCCATCGTCGACCCCTCTCCGGACGGCGAGTACCTGGACTACAACCGTCCGCCGCGACTGCTGCCGCCCACCAAGCGCACCGAATTCCGGCTCCCCGCCGAGCCCAAGGCCCCGACACCGAACGCGCTGCCGTGGCTCGCCGCGTCCTTGCCCGCCGTCTTCGGCGGCGTGATCGCGATGGTGTCGAGCAACCCGATGTTCCTGCTCATGGCCGGGATGTCCCCGGTCATGATGATCGGGAACTGGATCTCCGGACGGCGTCAGGGCAAGGTCGGCCACCGCCGCAAGATGGCCGAGTTCCAGCAGCAGCGGGCCGAGATCGAGCAGGAGATCGCCGACGCGCTGGACCAGGAGCGGCTCGACCGCCGCGCCGCCAGCCCCGACCCCGGCGAGCTGCAGGTCATCGCGACCGGCCCGCACGCCAGGCTCTGGGAACGCCGCCGCGTCGACCCCGACCACCTGCTGGTCCGCGTCGGCATCGCCGACCTCCCCACCGAGGTCATGGTGGAGGAGGAGGCCACCGGCGGCCGGCACCGCCGTGATCTGCGGGCCGCGCCGGACGTCCCGGTCGCCTTCTCCCTCGCCCACGCGGGCGTCGTCGGCGTCGCCGGACACGAGGAGTGGCCCCGGCAGATGGCCCGCTGGCTGGCCGGCCAGCTGGCCGTGCTGCAGAGCCCGCGCGACATGCAGCTGTACGTCCTGACCGACCCGGCGGGCGAACGGCTGTGGGAGTGGGCGGCCTGGCTGCCGCACACCCGCCCCCTGCTCGGGCAGCAGGCCCTGGCGCTGGTCGGCGCGGACGCCCAGACCCTCAGCCACCGCGTCGCCGAGCTGATCGAGCTGATCAACGTCCGTAAGCAGGTACGGCTCCAGGCCGGCTCGCAGGTCGTGCTGAGCGACCCGGACATCGTCGTCGTGATGGACGGCGCCCGGCGGCTGCGGGCCCTGCCCGGCGTGGTGACCATCCTGCGCGAAGGCCCCGCCGTGGGCGTCTACTGCATCTGCGTGGACGGCGACGAGCGGACCCTCCCCGAGGAGTGCGCCACCGTCGTCGTCGGCGGCGCGGGCGTGCCCGCGAGCCTGCGGCAGCAGCGCGCCGACCAGATCGACGGCATCCTCGCCGACGAGGTCGTGGACAGCTGGTACGAGTCCACCGGGCGTCACCTCGCCCCGCTGCGGGACGTCAGCAAGAACCAGGGCGAATCCGCGCTCCCGGGCTCCGCGCGTCTGCTGGAGACCCTCGGCATGGAGGAGCCCGACGCGGCCTCCGTCGCCGGCGTGTGGCGCGGCGGCGGCCGCAGCACCAAGGCCGTCGTCGGTTATACCCTCGACGGACCGTTCTCCCTCGACCTGGTCAGCCACGGCCCGCACGGCCTGGTCGCGGGCACCACCGGCTCCGGTAAGTCGGAGTTCCTCCAGACGCTGGTGGCGTCCCTGGCCGTCGCCAACCGCCCGGACGCCATGACGTTCGTGCTGATCGACTACAAGGGCGGCGCCGCCTTCAAGGAGTGCGTCCATCTGCCGCACACCGTCGGGCTGGTGACCGACCTCGACCCGCACCTCGTCGAACGTGCCCTGACCTCGCTCGGCGCGGAGCTGACCCACCGCGAGCGCCTCCTCGCCGCCGCCGGCGCCAAGGACCTGGAGGACTACCTCGACTACGCGACCCGCCGGCCCGAACTGAAGCCGATCCCCCGGCTGCTCATCGTCATCGACGAGTTCGCCTCCATGGCACGGGAACTGCCGGACTTCGTGACCGGCCTGGTCAACGTCGCCCAGCGGGGCCGTTCCCTCGGCATCCACCTGATCCTGGCCACCCAGCGGCCCTCCGGCGTGGTCTCCTCGGAGATCCGCGCCAACACCAACCTGCGGATCGCGCTGCGCGTGACCGACGCGGGGGAGAGCACCGACGTCATCGACGACGCCGAGGCCGCCAACATCTCCGCCTCCACCCCCGGCCGGGCCTACGCCCGCCTCGGGCACAGCT
The DNA here is from genome assembly GCF_055564055.1 of Streptomyces sp. NPDC029159. Taxonomy (NCBI): domain Bacteria; kingdom Bacillati; phylum Actinomycetota; class Actinomycetes; order Kitasatosporales; family Streptomycetaceae; genus Streptomyces; species Streptomyces sp. NPDC029159. Next base: position 177,427 of record NZ_JBVHWT010000006.1, on the reverse strand, counting down.
CGCTCATCCCCTTCCAGACCGGCCGGGTGGGCGGCCGCCGCCCGTCGGCGAACCGGTCCGACGAGGTCGTCGCACCGTTCCTCCAGCCGGTCTCCTGGCTGGACCTGGGACTGCCCGCACCGCAGCGGCCGCGCGCCGCCGGGGAGACCGAAGAGGCGACCGACCTGTCGGTCCTGGTCAAGTCGGTGCGGCAGGCCGGGGAGCTGCTGAACATCCCACCGCAGCGCCGCCCCTGGCTCCCGCCGCTGCCGCTGTCCCCGGTGGTCGAACTGGCCAAGGAACCGGTCTACGGCTCCGGCAAGGACCCGGTGTTCTCCTGGGCGATCCAGGACCTGCCGACGCAGCAGCTCCAGGAACCGGCAACGGTGGACCTGGCCACCTTCGGCCATCTGCACATCGTCGGCGCCCCGCGCTCGGGCCGCTCCGCGGCACTGCGCACCTTCGCCGCCGCCGCGGCCAGCGCGTCCAGCGTCACCGACCTCCATCTGTACGGGCTCGACTGCGGCAACGGCGCGCTGCTCTCCCTGAGCCGGCTGCCGCACTGCGGCGCGGTGGTGCAGCGTACGGAGACCGACCGCGCGGTCCGGCTGCTCAAGCGCCTCCACGACGAGGTGCAGCGGCGTCAGCGGCTGCTCGGTGAGTCCGGGTTCGCGGACGTGGCCGAGCAGCGCGCGGCCCGGCCCGCCGAGGAGCGGCTGCCGCACATCGTGCTGCTGCTGGACCGCTGGGAGGGCTTCATGGGCACCCTCGGCGAGTACGACGGCGGCACCCTCGCCGAAACGATCCAGACGCTGCACCGCGAGGGTGGCAGCGCGGGCGTACACCTCGTCATCGCGGGCGACCGGATGCTGCTGAGCGGCCGGATGGCGTCGCTCTGCGAGGACAAGCTCATCCTGCGGCTCTCGGACCGTACGGACGCCAGCCTGGCCGGGCTCAACCCGCGCAAGATCCCCGAGAACCTGCCGCCCGGCCGTGGCTACCGCGCGATCAACGCGGTCGAGACCCAGGTCGCCCTGGTCGCGGCCGACCCCTCGGGCCCGGCGCAGGTCGCCGCGGTGCACGCGCTGGCCGACCGGCTCATCGAGCGCGAGGCCGCGGTCTCGAAGTCGGCCCGGCCGAACCGCATCGCGGTGATGCCGACCGAGCTCTCCTTCGAGCAGGCATGGGACATGGTCGGCACAGCGGAGCCGATGTGGGCGCTGGTGGGCGTGGCCGGCGACGACCTCGAACCGGTCGGCGCCGACCTCCGCGGCGACCAGCCGACCTTCCTGGTGGCGGGGCCGTCCCGCTCCGGCCGCAGCACCGCGCTGGGCGTCATGACGGAGTCGCTGCTGCGCGGCGGCACCGAGGTGGTGATCGGTGCGCCGATGAACTCCCCGCTGCGCGCCTTCGCCGGACGGGCCGGGGTCCGCGGCGTCCTCACCGACGAGCAGCCCACCGAGCAGCAGTTCGCCGAACTGCTCGACCCGGGTGAGGGGCCGGTGGTGCTGGTGGTCGACGACGCCGAGGTGTGGCGCGACCTGATCTGCCGCGACTGGCTCAAGACGTTCGTCCGCAAGGCGTCCGGCAGCAACCGTGGCGTGATCATCGGCGGTGATGTCGCCACCGTGGGCGTCGGCTTCTCCGGCTGGCAGTCGGAGATCAAGAAGAACCGCCGGGGTGTCCTGCTGTCGCCGCCCAACCTGGGCGACGGCGACCTGGTGGGGGTCAGACTCTCCCGAGCCCAGGTGGCCTCGAAGGTCGTGGCGGGCGCGGGCCTGCTGCACCTGGGCAGCGGCACCCTGATGACCACGCAGATTCCGACGGCGGTCCCTCCCACGGCGGCCGCGGACAACCGTAGGGGGCAGTGATGGCAGACCTCGTGGTGAAGGACCTGGGCACCCTGGCCAGCGACCTGAGCGAACTGATCAGCCAGTTCGAGGGGGCGCTCGACTTCCAGAACGACGACAAGGGCCTCTGGGGACAGCTCAACGCCAATCTCTCGATGGGCGACTTCGCCGACAACTGGACCGTCCACCGTGACGACATGGTCAAGAGCATGAAGAGCTTCCGCGACAAGGTGTCCGAGCTCGACAAGGCCTTCGCCGACGGTGATCAGCAGCTGCTGGACACGTTCAAGAAGGACAGCTGAGGAGAGCCGATGTCCGTCAGGAAACTCGACTGGTCACCACTGGACCGCAGTTCGGACCCCGTCCACAACGCCGACCTCGACCGGGTGCGGGCCTCGCAGAAGCGCTACGAGTTCATCGCCGACACCATCGACGACGCCGTCGCCAAGCTGGAGAAGGTCGTCACCTCCGGCAGCGACGGCCTGGTGGGCAAGTACGTCGAGGGGCTCAAGGACGACGCCAAGTCGATCAAGGAGAGCCTGGAGAAGGCCGGGGTCCGCTACCGCGACGTCGCGAGCGAGATCAAGAAGTACGATCCGGACCTGGACCACGCCCTGAAGGAGACCGCGGCGGCCCGCACCGACGCGGAGGAGGCCAAGGGCGACCAGGCCAAGGCCAAGGGCATGCCGGACGCCAAGAAGGACGACGACGGCGAGATCTCCGCCGACGAGAAGGCCAAGGGCGACGCCAAGAACAAGGCCACCAAGGGCGCCGACGACAAGATGGCCGCCGCGAAGAAGCGGCTGGACGACGCCGTCAACGCGCTCAACGACGCCGGTAAGCGCTTCGGCGACGCGGTCAACTGCAAGAAGTACGACGACGGACTGACCGACTCCACCAAGGACAAGATCGACGCGGTGCTTGCGAAGATCGGTGAGATCTTCGGCTGGATCGGCCTGGTCCTCGGCGTCCTCGCGATCCTCATTCCAGGGGTGAACCTCCTGGTCTTTGCGGGAATCGCGGCGGGTGTGGTCTCACTCGTCGCCAGTTCCGTGCTCTACGCCCACGGCAAGGGCAGCCTCCTCGACGTCATCATGGCCTCGGTGGGCGTCGGTCTCGCCGGGCTCGGCGGTATCGCCTCGCTGGCGACCAAGAGCATCTCCAACGCCGCCAAGCTCAGCACCTTCGGCAAGTGGGGCTTCCGCCCGGTCGCCGGGGGCGGGAAGAACATCGAGATGGTCCCGCTCGGCCCCGGCGGGCGGGCGGTCGGGGGCGGCAGGCCGGTGCCGAACTTCTCCAAGCCGTTCGGCCCGAACAACCCGTTCCCGAACAACGCTGCCGCCAACTGGCGGAACCTGTCGGAGTGGTTCAACAACCCGGCCTCCGACTGGCTGCTGAAGAAGGGCGGCTTCCCCACCCCCGACAAGGGGTTCTGGGGCTCCTTCAGGACCCAGTTCAACGATGTCGGCAAGTTCTGGGGCAACCTGGGCAAGAACCCGATCACGTTCGGCAAGGACTTCCTCAGCATCGCCGGCGGTATCCAGGGCGCGCGCGACCTGTCGAACATCGTGAACGCGGCCGGCCTCGGGAACATCAACAAGCTCTGGTACGTCTGGGGCGGCGTGAACGGTGCCTTCGGTCTCGGCGGAATGATCTACACCGGTGGACGCAACAATCACTGGATCCCCGACGTCAACCCGCCCGGCGTAGTGGCGACCTGAGGTGGGGGGAGAAACGATGAACGAGAAGATTTCGGCACTGACCGACGTCCCCTGGCACTGGGACTGGGTGCCCGGCGAGGTGCCGGGCGAGGGGGAGGAAGACCTCTGGGCCCAGCACGTGACGGAACTCTTCGCCGAGTGGACGGCCGAAGGGCTGGACGCCGCCCGGCAGTCCTGGGCGAAGGAGGTCCCGGACGACTTCCCCCTGACCGGGGAAGCGGTGGGCCTTGCCATCGCGGCCTGGCTGCGCGAGCGCGCGGCCCAGCTGCCCGCCTGGTCCCGGCTGGCCTGGGGCGCCGCCTTCCTGGAGGAGGGCGCACCGCACTGGGCGCCCGTCCCGGTCGTCGTGGAGTTCCACCGGCCCGAGGCCGAGGACCCGAACTACCTCCTGGAGCTGATGGGCGCCGGCGGCGCCGAGGGGGACGCGCGGCCACCCACGGTGGATTACGTGACCACGCTGAGCGGTGACGGGTTCCGGGTCTTCGCCCTGGGCCGGACCGACGACGGCGCGGCCTACGGGCGCGTCGGGGCGGCGCTGCGCCTCGACATACCCCAGGGCGCCGGCAGCGGGGACATCGGTGTGGACGTCCTGCTGTCGACGCTGGTGTTCGACATGGGACTGATGGCCGTCATCGGTTCGGGAGTGGAGCAGTTGATGCAGCAGATCGCGGAGGAGAGCGCGCCGCAGCCCGACGGCGGCCGGGCCCGGCTCGGCTTCCAGGCGCCGCAGAACGAGGTGCAGTCGTGATCGACTTCGAACTGGTCCTGCCGGACGGCTGGGTGCAGATCCCCACCACCACGGACACGACCAAGCTGCGCGGCCGGGTCGTCGACGAGCTGATCCGCCATCACCTGCCCGACTCGCTGCCGCGCGACAAGGCGGGCCCGTTCCGGCGGATGCTCCGCAAGGAGCTGATCGAGGCGACCGATGAGGCCGCGCGGCAGGGCGCCCGCTCGGTGCTGCTGCCGCTGCGCGAGTTCAACGGCGTGAAGCTGCCCGGGTCCCTGGTGGTCACCGTCATCGAAAGCGGTGAGGAGGACGAGGACGCGGAGGCCCTGCTGGCGTCCATCCTCGCTGACGCGGGCGACTCCGGGAGCTACCTGGAGATCGGCCAGGCACCGGCGGTCCGCCTAGCCGCCATCGTGGACAGCGCCCGCGCGGGACGCAAGGCGCCGTCCTGGCGGGTCTCGTACTACGTGTCCAACCCGGACGCGCCCGGGGTGTGGGGCCTGTTGACCTACACCGTGCTGACCGACGGCGACCCGGAGGCCGAGCCGGTCCAGGCCGTCATGCTGCTCTTCGACATGATCGTGTCGACGCTGCGCTGGTCGAACCGGATCGACGCCCCGACGGAGGACGAAGTCCTCACGGAACTGGACGAGTTGTCCCCGGCGGCGGAGTCGGGGAAACCGGCCGGCGGAGCCGATGCACCGGCATGAGGCAGGTATGAAGAGAACATGAAGCGGGCTCCGGCAAGCTGAGGGAATGAGCGCCGCTGTCACCTCCGCACTTCAGCAGAACACCGCCGAACGGATACGTATCGCCATCGTCAGCCCGGACATCCTGGCTCGGATCAAGCAGGTCTTCGCCGACAAGAACCTCGATGTGGACATCGTCCAGATGCCTTACATCGACGTCGATGTCCGGCCGGTGGACGGGACCGCCGCCGTCCCCCGGCCCGCTCTGGAGGCCGTGCCGGACCGCCGGGCGGGCGGCATCGTCCGCCGCGGCCCGCGGACGACGCGACGGCTGTGTGCGGAGTACCGGCTGAACGTGGTCGACCAGACCGGGGACACGGGCCCGGAGGCCGACCCGGGGGACCGGCAGGAACCCGCCCCGGCGCCGAAGGTGCCGGACCAGGCGTCCGGCCCTGCGGAGTCCGCCCTCTCCCGGCGCCAGCACGAGGTGATGGCCCTGGTCTCCCGCGGCGCGCGCAACGCCGAGATCGCCGAACGGCTGCGCCTCAGCGAGAAGACCGTGAAGAACCATCTCAACCGCATCTTCCGGCAGCTGGGCGCGAACAGCCGGGTCGAAGCGGTGGTGCTGTGGCAGCGCGATCAGCGCAACGGGGTGACGCCGCCCAGCGCCGTGCAGCGGATCGGTGCCGCGGGGCCTGCGTCGATGGCGTCCAACGAGGCCACGAGGCCGGTGACGACGGCGGCCTCCGCCGTGCCCAGCTCCGCCACCTTCTCCCGCGCCTGGTCCGCCAGATCCTCGGCCGTCCGCTGGGACCCCGCCGGCCACCCCGTCCTGGACAGGGCGGCGAGAGCCAACGCCTCGTGATAGCGGTCTCCGTTGGCGGAGCACAGGGCGAGCGCGTCCCGGAAGTACCGCGTGGCCGCCTCGGTGTCGTCGAGCCCGTGTTCCGCCAGGCCCAGGTTGATCAGCAGGTTCGCCTCCAACAGCGGGTCCTGGGAACGCCGGGCCGCCTCCAGGCCGGGAACGCCGTAGCGCACTGATTCCTCGAACTCGCCGTGTGCGGCGTGCAGTCCGCAGAGGACGTCGAGGCAGCCGGACCGGTGGTACGCGGAGCCGGTCCGGCAGGCCAGCGTCAACGCCTGTTCCGCGTACCGGAGAGCGACCGGGTGCGCGGTCTCCCGCAGCATGGCGGCCAGGTTGCCGAGCAGGCTGGTGCGCAGCAGATCGTCGTCGAGCTCGTCGGCGAGCCGCAGCCCGCGCTCCAGCTGCTCCACGGCGGAGTCGTTCCGTCCCAGCCGGGAGTGGGCCACGCCCAGGTGGTTGAGGAGGGCGGCCTCGGCGGTACGGTTCCCGGTCAGTTCGGCGCTGCGCAGGCCGATCCGCAGCGTTTCGACCCAGTCCTGGGCCTGCCCGGCCGTGGCGAAGTAGTCGAAGAGGAGATAGGTCAGCTGCCAGGCCGCGTCGTGGCAGCCGATCCGGTGCGCCGTGCGGACGAGCGGACCGAGATTCTCCCACTCCTGGGCGCACCAGGCCATCAGCTCCTGCCGGTCCGCGAAGCGCGGCGGCCCGCCGTCCGCGGGCTCGGTCTCGACGGCGAACGGAAGGGGCGGCTCGTCGAGGGTGCGGCCGTGTGACAGCGTCTGCAGGTGCCGGCGCAGGGCCCGCTCCAGCGCCCCGCGCCGCGAGGCGGCGGACTCACCGCCCCGGCACACCTCCTCCGCGTAGATCCGGGTGAGATCGTGCATCACATAGCGGTCGCCGGAGACTTCCAGCAGATTCTGGGCGGCCAGGCTCCGCAGCGCGTCCGCCGCGGCCGGCGTCGGGGCGTCCAGCAGGGCGGCGGCCGTCTCCAGCCGGATGCTGCCGCCCGGGAACAGGCCGAGGACGCGGAAGGCGTGGGCCTCGTCGGCGGGGAGCTTGGCGTAGGAGCAGGAGAGCACCCCGCGGACGGAGGCCAGCTCGTCGCCGGGGATCTCCAGGGTGTCGAGCCGGCGCCGCACGTCCTCCAGCTCGGTCACCATGTCGGCGATCCGCGGCCGGGGGCCCGCGGAGATCTGATCGGCGACGATGCGCAGCGCCAGCGGCAGATGCCCGCACAGTTCCGCGAGGCGGCGGGCCGCCGCGGCCTCCTCGCCGACCCGCGATCCACCGATCGCGTCGGAGAGCAGTTCCAGGGACTCCCCGGTGTGGAACGGGGAGAGCGTCACCCGGCGGGCGGAGTAGCGGACCGCGAGACCACCGAGCCGGTTGCGGCTGGTGACGAGGGTGAAGGACGGACCGGCGCCGGGCAGGAGGGCGTCCAACTGGTCGGCGGATTCGGCGTTGTCGAGGAGGATGAGCAGCCGCTTGTTCCGTACGAGGCTGCGCCACTGGGCGATGCGCGCCTCCTCTCCCGCGGGGATCGCCCCGGCGCCGAGGGAGGTGAGCAGATGGTGGAGGACGTCCGCCGGTGCGCCGGCGGGGCGCTTGGGGTCGAAGCCCCGCAGGTTCACATAGAGCTGGCCGTCCGGGTAGGCATCGGCGAGCTGGTGGCCGCAGTGCACGGCGAGCGCGGTCTTTCCGACGCCGCCGACCCCGACGATCATCGCGATACGCGGCGCCCCGGGCGACGGCGCGCGTGCCGCGTCCAGCACCTGCTGCATGGATTCGGTGCGGCCCGCCAGCCTGCCCACGCTCTGCGGCAGCTGGGCCGGGCGTACGGGTTCGGCGGCCGGTGGCGCCGGTCGCACCGGAGGGTTGGTGAGCAGCGAGGCGTACAGCGTGCGCAGCTCTGCCGTCGGATCGATCCCCAGGTCGTCGGCGAGGCGTTTGCGCAGGCCGTGGTAGTGGGCGAGGGCGTCGGCGGTGCGGCCGCTCCGGTGGAGCGCCGTCATCAGCAGGGCGCTCAACCGCTCGTGGTACGGGTTGTCCACCACCTGCCGCTGCAACTGGTCGGCCACCTGCTCGGGCCGGCCGAGGGCCAGCAGCGACTCGGCGCGCTCCAGCAGCAGGCTCAGCCGCAGTTCCGAGACCCGGGCCCGGTGCGTGGCGGCGTGCGGGCCGGGGAGCCCGCTGAGCGGGGTGCCCGGTTGCCAATGTGCCAGTGCCCGGTCGTAGGCGCTGACCGCCGCGGCCGGGTCCTGCTGCGCCCGGCTGCTGCGGGCCTGTGCCGCCAGCTGTTCCACCACGGTGATGTCCAGGCGCGAGGGGGCGAGGCGGAGTGCGTAGCCCTGGCCGGAGCCGGTCGGCGGCAGGGGCGGATCGCCCGACCCGGCCAGGATCCGGCGGAGGCCGGACAGGTAGGTGTGGAGGCTGCCGACCGCGGTGGCCGGGGGCGACTGGCCCCAGAGGCCGTCGATCAACTCGTCCCGGGAGACCGTCTTTCCGGTCCGGAGCGCGAGCATGGCGAAGGCCGCGCGCTGCTTCGGGGGGCCGAGGGCCAGCTCCCGGTCGCCGGTGTATGCGCGAAGCGGTCCCAGGGTCTCGACCCTCAGGCAGTCGCCACGCGACATCGACATGGGGCCTCCAACGGGTAGTGCTGTGTGTTGCTCTGTGTGCTGCTGTGTGGGCATGCCGGAACTGCCGCGTGAGGAAGGGATCCGGTCCCGTCCAGTCTCCGGGCTCCCCACCAGGATGTTCAAATCGGAACGAGGGGCGCGCGGGCACATTCGGGCAGGGCACGGTGCGTGACGGGCAAGGGCGGGCACCGGTCGGGCGGAGTGCAACGGTAGACCTGACGCGTCATCACCTCTGGTGCGGGGAAGCGGAGTTCGCTTTCCGGGGACGCGGTATGGACGCGTTCGGCGCGGCCCCTCTAGCCTGATGTTGGTCTAGACCGCAGCTGGTGTGCGGTCCTTTTCGCGTGCTGGTGTTCCACCCGGCCTGTGCGGCGCCACCGCCCGACAGGTCTGCTCGGTAAGGCAATTCCCCCACAGCGGCCGCTGCCCGCCCGGGGTCCGGAGCCCGTGAGGCCCGGTTCTCCCGCCGGCGGGCGGCCGCACGAAGGAGTTCCCGATGAGATCACGTATCGCCGCCCTGATCGGCGCCGCCACCCTCGCCGCAGGAGTGGCCGTGCTGGCGCCCGCCGCCCCCGCGGGGGCCGCGCCCGGGTGTGCCCCGACCGCCGTGACCTGTACGAAGGCCGCGACCAAGGCGGAGGGCTTCGTCGTCAGCGAAGCGCAGTTCCAGCAGATGTTCCCGAACCGGAACGCGTTCTACACGTACCAGGGGCTGACCGACGCGCTCAGCGCCTACCCGGAGTTCGCGAACACCGGGAGCGACACCGTCAAGCGTCAGGAAGCGGCCGCCTTCCTCGCCAACGTCGGCCATGAGACCGGCGGTCTCGTCTACGTCGTGGAGCAGAACACCGGCAACTACCCGCACTACTGCGACGCCACCCAGCCCTACGGCTGCCCCGCGGGTCAGGCCGCGTACTACGGTCGCGGCCCGATCCAGCTGAGCTGGAACTTCAACTACAAGGCGGCCGGGGACGCGCTCGGCATCGACCTGCTGAACAACCCGTCGCTGGTGGAGAAGGACCCGGCCGTCGCCTGGAAGACCGCGCTCTGGTACTGGAACACCCAGAAGGGTCCGGGCACCATGACGCCGCACGACGCGATGGTCAACGGCGCGGGCTTCGGCGAGACGATCCGCGCGATCAACGGGTCCATCGAGTGCAACGGCGGCAACCCCGGCCAGGTGCAGAGCCGGATCGACAACTACCAGAACTTCGTGAAGATCCTCGGGACCGAGCCCGGCGGCAATCTGAGCTGCTGAGGACCGTCCCTGAGTGACGGTCCGCACGTCCGGCCGGGCCCGCGGGTGCCGGCCGGACGTGCGGACCCGTCTCACCCGGTGGCCTGGGCGAACTTCACCGAGTAGGCGGTGAAGTCGTACGCACCCTGCGGCACGCTGCTGCACGTACCGGAGGTCCGGCCGTTGTTGTCCGGCGGGGTGCACTGGCGGTCGCGGTTGACGGACCAGTTGGTCAGGCGCGCCATGTGGTGGGCGGTCGCGAAGTCCAGCACCTTCTGGAAGTCCGCCTGGGTGAAGTACTCCCCGGTGTCGCTGCGGCCGTTCATCTGGGAGATGCCCTCGTGGGCGTAGGCGGTGGCCTCGTCCCAGCCGAAGGTGGACCGCAGGAGCGCGTGGAACTTCACCAGCGCCGACGTCTGGGTGTCCGCCCCGTTGAAGCCGCCGTCGAACGGCATGATGGAGAAGTTGTCCGGGGTGAAGGACTGGGACCGCGCCTCGTTCAGCATCTGCTTGCCGAACCAGCCGGTGCCGTCCGCCGTCCCCGCCGTGGTGACCGAGAGATAGAGTCCGGGGTTCTTCTGCTGGAGGATCTTGGCGGCGCCGATCTCGTTGTGGATGGCGGCGGTGTTCTCGTACTCCGGCTCCTCCAGGTCGAAGTCGAGCGCCTTGAGGGCGTACTTGTCGATCACCTTCTGGTACGCGGCGGCCGTCGCCTCGGGGGTGGAGCACGCCTGCCCGAGCTTGGTGCCGTTGTAGCCGCCGATCGAGGCGGAGACGTCGCCGCCCTTCGCCCGGATCGCGGAGATCACCCCGGCGACCGCGGTGTCCGACCCCACCGGGCTCGTGCCGTCCCACGTGGGCGTACAGCCGCCGCCGTTCGGCGCCAGGACGAAGGCGAGCTGGAAGCTCTTGAGGCCGGTGGCGGCCATCACCGCCGTGGCGTCCGGCGGGTCGTTGTCGAGCGGCATGAGATAGGGCGCGGCCGCGTACCAGTTGCTGCCCAGGGCCTGCGGCCGCGGGGCGGTGGGGTGACCCGCGGCGAGCGCCGTACCGGCGGCGGTGAGCGCGAGGCAGACCGCGGCGGTGACGGCGCCGAAGGCGCGGGCGTGACGGGTGGGCACATGACCTCCCAGGGAATGGAGATGGTCCAGACCAATTGCCCCATAGCGTGAACCCGGTCCCGGGGCACGTCAACACTTCGGACCGGACCGGACGGGGGAGTGCCGCGTGCGCGGACCCGTGCCCCGGCGGGCCGGGCGGCGCCCCGCCCCCCCCCCGGACTGCCGCACGGGCATCACTGGACTGCCCCGCTCGACGGCATCACGCGGCGTGTCTGCTGCTATCACGGGCAGCAGGCACGTTATCTGCCTTATGCGGCCTTTCTGCCCCGGTCCCCAGAGGAGGCATCCTCATGGATGCAGCACCATCGGCTCCGAACGGCTCCACCGCCCCGCCCTCCGCCGGTACGGAGGAGGCGGCGCCGATCCACATCCTCTGGATCAACGCCGGTCTGAGCTGCGACGGCGACTCCGTGTCGCTGACCGCCGCCACCCAGCCCAGCATCGAACAGATCGCCCTCCAGGGGCTGCCCGGTCTGCCCAAGATCGCCGTCCACTGGCCGCTGATCGACTTCGAGTGCGGTCCGGTCCAGGGCGCGGACGCCTTCATCGAATGGTTCTTCAAGGCGGAGCGCGGCGAGATCGAACCGTTCGTCCTGGTCGTCGAGGGCTCCATCCCCAACGAGGCGATCAAGGCCGAGGGGTACTGGTGCGGCTTCGGCGACGACCCCACGACCGGCCAGCCGATCACCACCAGCGAATGGATCGACCGCCTCGCCCCCAAGGCCCTCGCCGTCGTCGCCATCGGCACCTGCGCCACCTACGGCGGAATCCACGCCATGGAGGGCAACCCCACCGGTGCGATGGGCGTCCCCGACTACCTCGGCTGGGACTGGAAGTCGGGCGCCGGCGTCCCGATCGTCTGCGTCCCCGGCTGCCCCATCCAGCCGGACAACTTCGCCGAGACCCTGACCTACCTCCTGTACCAGGCGGCGGGCTCGGCCCCGATGATCCCGCTGGACGACAAGCTGCGCCCCACCTGGCTGTTCGGCGCCACCGTCCACGAGGGCTGCGACCGCGGTGGCTACTACGAACAGGGCGAGTTCGCCACCACCTACGACTCGCCGAAGTGCCTGGTCCGGCTGGGGTGCTGGGGGCCGACCGTGAAGTGCAACGTCACCAAGCGCGGCTGGATGGACGGGATCGGCGGCTGCCCCAACGTCGGCGGCATCTGCATCGCCTGCACCATGCCCGGCTTCCCCGACAAGTTCATGCCGTTCATGGACCCGCCGCCCGGCGGCCTCGTCTCCAGCACCGCCAGCGGTCTCTACGGCAGCGTCATCCGCAGGCTGCGCCGCATCACCCTCGACACGCTCGACAAGGAACCGCGCTGGCGCCACACCGGCACCGAACTCACCACCGGCTACCGCGCCCCGTGGTGACGCCCCCGTCGCCACCCGATCCGACCGACCTCCCCGCTTGACGAAGGTGAAGGGCACCGCAGACACGATGGCACCGACGACGAAGACCGCGGACGGCAGCGGACTGACCGAGATGTCCTGGGACCCGATCACCCGGATCGTGGGCAGCCTCGGCATCCACACGAAGATCGACTTCAAGCAGAAGCGGGTGGCGGAGTGCTACAGCACCTCGTCGATCTTCCGCGGCTACAGCGTCTTCATGCGCGGGAAGGACCCCCGCGACGCCCACTTCATCACCAGCCGCATCTGCGGGATCTGCGGGGACAACCACGCCACCTGCTCGGTGTACGCGCAGAACATGGCGTACGGCGTGAAGCCGCCGCACCTCGGCGAGTGGATCATCAACCTCGGTGAAGCCGCGGAGTACATGTTCGACCACAACATCTTCCAGGAGAACCTGGTCGGGGTCGACTACTGCGAGAAGATGGTCCGCGAGACCAACCCCGGCGTCCTCGACCTCGCCGAACGCACCGAGGCGCCGCACGCCGCCGAGCACGGCTACCGCACCATCGCCGACATCATGCGCTCCCTCAACCCGCTGGAAGGCGAGTTCTACCGCGAGGCGCTCCAGGTCAGCCGCTACACCCGGGAGATGTTCTGCCTGATGGAGGGGCGGCACGTCCACCCCTCCACGCTCTACGCCGGTGGCGTCGGCACCGTCGCCTCCGTCCAGCTCTTCACCGACTACCTCAGCCGCCTGATGCGCTATGTCGAATTCATGAAGCGCGTCGTCCCGCTCCACGACGACCTCTTCGACTTCTTCTACGAGGCGCTCCCCGGCTACGAGGAGGTCGGCCGCCGCCGCGTCCTGCTGGGCTGCTGGGGCGCGCTCAACGACCCCGACCACTGCGACTTCACCTACCGCAACATGACCGACTGGGGCCGGCGGATGTACGTCACCCCCGGCATCATCGTGGACGGCAAGCTCGTCACCAACGACCTCACCGAGATCAACCTCGGCATCCGCATCCTGCTCGGCAGCTCCTACTACGACGACTGGGCGGGCCAGGAACAGTTCGTCACCCACGACCCGCTCGGCAACCCCGTCGACCCGCGCCACCCCTGGAACCAGCACACCATCCCCGCCCCGCAGAAGCGGAACTTCGAGGACAAGTACAGCTGGGTGATGTCCCCGCGCTGGTTCGACGGCAAGGAGCACCTCGCCCTCGACACCGGCGGCGGACCCCTCGCCCGCCTGTGGTCCACCGCGCTGTCCGGGCTCGTCGACTGCGGCTACGTCAAGTCCACCGGCCACAGCGTCGTCATCAACCTGCCGCGCTCCCTGACCAAGCCGGAGACCAGCTTCGAGTGGAAGATCCCGCGGTGGAGCAACGCACTGGAGCGCAACCGCGCCCGGACCTACTTCCAGGCGTACACCGCCGCGCTGGCCCTGCACTTCGCCGAGAAGGCGCTCGACGAGGTCCGCGCCGGACGCACCCGGACCTGGGAGAAGTTCGAAGTGCCCGACGAATCCATCGGCTGCGGCTTCACCGAGGCGGTCCGCGGCGTCCTCTCCCACCACATGGTGATCCGGGACGGCAAGATCGCCAACTACCACCCGTACCCGCCGACCCCCTGGAACGCCAGCGTCCGCGACAGCTACGGCACCCCCGGCCCGTACGAGGACGCCGTCCAGAACACCCCGATCTTCGAGGAGAACCCGCCGGAGAACTTCAAGGGCATCGACATCATGCGCGCCGTCCGCAGCTTCGACCCCTGTCTGCCGTGCGGCGTCCACATGTACGTCGGCGGCGGCCGCACCGTCCAGGAGACGCATCTGCCCACCGGACTGAGCGGACTGGCCGGATGAGCGCCGAGGAGACCGCCCGCCGCGTCGAGGCGGTGCTCGACCGCCTCGCCGCCCACGACGACCCCGACGTCGGCGCCGCGGCGGAGGAACTCGTCCGCGTCCTGATGGAGTTCTACGGCACCGGACTCACCCGCCTCCTCACCCTCGTCTCCGCCGCGGACGGCACGCCCCCGCCCGCGCTCCTCGACGACGCCTGCGTCGCCGGACTGCTGGTCCTGCACGGACTGCACCCCGAGGACGCCGCCGCCCGGATCGCCCGGGCGCTGCGCACCGCGGGCGCCCCCGACGCCGTCGTCGAGGAGTTCGACGAGACCACCGGCGCGCTGCGGCTGCGCCAGGAGGGCGGCGGCTGCGCCGGTACCGCCGACGCCACCCGGCAGCGCATCGAGGCCGCCCTGGCCTGCCACGCACCGGAGGTGACCGGCGTCGACCTCCAGCAGGCAGCCGCCGCACCGCCGTTGCTGCAGATCGGCACCCGTCCGCCGGAGCCCGTCCCGGCGGGCGCCGCCCCCGACGGCCGGAGCGCGGCGCCGTGACCGCGCCGCACCCCGCCCGGCACCGCCCGGGACCCGCACCGCGCGGACTGCACCGCTTCACCCGGCCCCGGCCCCCGGCGCCGGAACGCTGCGACCTGTGCGGCACCGCCCTGGACACCGGCCACCGCCACCTCGTCGACACCACCCGGCGCTCCCTCGCCTGCGCCTGCCCGCCCTGCGCCCTGCTCTTCGACCGGTCCGGCGCGGGCGGCGGCCGGTTCCGCACGGTGCCCGACCGGGTCCTCACCGACCCCGGCTCCGCACCGTCCGCCGCCGCCTGGGCCGCGCTGCACATCCCCGTCGCCCTCACCTTCTTCTTCCGCAACTCCACGCTCGGCCGCCCGATCGCCCTCTGCCCCAGCCCCGCGGGCGCCACCGAGACCGAGATCGACCCCGCCGCCTGGGACACCGCCTTCGCCGACTCCCGCCTCGCCGCACTGCTCGCACCGGACGTCGAGGCGCTCCTGGTCCGGCGCACCGGCGACGCGGCCGTCTGCTACCTCGTACCGGTCGACACCGCCTACGAACTGGTCGGCCGGATGCGGCTCCACTGGACCGGCTTCGACGGCGGGGCCGAGGCCCGCGCCGCCCTCGACGCCTTCTTCGCCGCGCTGGCCGAACGGGCCACCGCACTCCCGAAGGAGGCGGCCCACCCGTGAGCGACCTCGCCTTCTCCTGCACCGGCGTCCGCGCCGATCCGTACGCCGCGGGCCCCACCCTCGTCTTCCGGCTGCGCATCACCGCCTCCGGACCCGAGCGGGTGCACGCCCTCGCGCTCCGCTGCCAGCTGCGCATCGAACCGGCCCGGCGCCGCTACACCGACGCCGAGGCGGCACACCTCGGCGACCTCTTCGGCGAGCGGGAGCGCTGGGGCGCCACCCTCAACCCGCTCCAGTTCGCCCAGGTCTCCGTGGTCGTCAACGGCTTCACCGGCGAGACCGAGGTGGATCTGCCGGTGCCCTGCACCTACGACACCGACATCGCCTCCGCCAAGTACTTCGCCGCCCTCGACACCGGCGAGGTCCCGCTGCTGCTCCTCTTCTCCGGTACGGCCTTCCGCGGCGCGGGCGGCTTCCGGGTGCAGCCGGTGCCCTGGGACCGGGAGGCGGTCTGCCGGATGCCGGTGACCGTCTGGCGGGACATGATCGAGCAGCACTTCCCCGGCTGCGGCTGGCTGCGCCTGTCCCGCACCGCCATGGAAGCCCTCGGCGCCTACCGCTCCCGCCGCGCCCTGCCGTCCTGGGAGGAGACCGTCCGCACGCTCCTCGCCGAGGCGGAGCAGGGCGCGCACCCCCTGCCCGCACGCCCCCGGGAGGCCCTGTCATGACGTCCGCCGCGCCCGCGACGGAGGACCTGTTCGCCCACGCCCGCCAGATCGCCGACGCCGTCCTGCTGGAGGGCTATGTGCTCTACCCGTACCGGGCGTCGGCGGCGAAAAACCGGATGCGCTGGCAGTTCGGCGTCCTCGTCCCGCCCAAGTGGCCCGGGGCCGCCGCCGAACACACCCTCCAGCGCACCGAATGCCTGCTGGAGCCCCACGGCAACCCGTCCCTCCACGCCCAGGTCCGCTTCCTGCACGCCCAACGCCGCACCGTCCAGCGGGCCTTGCCCGACGGCACCTACGAGACCGTGGAGGCGCTGGAGCTGCCGGACCGTGTCCTCCGCCCCTGGGACGAGGGCGTGATCGAGCAGGTGGACCTCACCGCGGAGCTGTCCGACCTCATCGGCGACGGGGTGCGGCTGCCCTTCACCCTGCCGGTCCATGAGGAGAGCGAGCCGCTGTACGACGGCGGACGCCTGATGGGACGTCAGTTGCGACGCCGGGAGCGGGTGGCGGGAGAACTCCACCTGAGTGCCACCGAACTCGACGGCCCCTGCCGCCTGTTGCGGATCACCGCGACCGTCCGCAACACCGGCGACTGGCGCGGCGACGGCGGAGCGGACCGGGCGGCGGCCCTGCCGCACTCCCTGCTCTCCGCGCATCTGCTGCTCGGCGTCACCTCCGGCGCGTTCCTCTCGCCGACCGACCCGCCCGAGTGGGCGTCCGGCGCCGCCGCCGACTGCCGCAACGTCCACACCTGGCCCGTCCTGGCGGGCGCCGACGGCACCGCCCGTACCGTCCTGTCCTCCCCGATCATCCTGGAGGACCACCCGCGGATCGCCCCCGAGAGCCCCGGCGTCCTCTACGACGCCACGGAGATCGACGAGATCCTCGCGCTGCGCACCGCCGCCCTCACCGACCAGGAGAAACGCGAGGCCCGCGGCACCGACGACCGGGCCGCCGCCGTCATCGACCTCGCCGACTCGATGCCGCCCGAGGTGCTGGAGCGGCTGCACGGCGCGGTCCGCGCACTGCGCGAGGTCACCGGCGACGGACCGCCCCCGCCGCCCGACCGGCCCGCCGCCGCACCCCCCGACCCGTTCGACGGCGACACCGGCGGCGCCCCCTGGTGGGACCCGGCCGCCGACGCCGCCGTCGACCCGGTCCGCGACCGCGTCCTCGTCGACGGCACCCCCGTCGGCGCCGGCAGCCGCGTCGCGCTCCGTCCCGGACCGCGGCGCACCGACGCCCAGGACCTGTTCCTGCACGGCCGCACCGCGGTGGTGGAGGCGGTGCTGCACGACGTGGACGGCGGGGTGCACCTCGCCGTCACCGTGGACGGCGACCCCGGCGCCGACATCCGCCGGGAACAGGGCCGCTTCCTCTACTTCCAGCCCGACGAACTCACCCCGCTCGCCACCGTGGAGGACGGATGACCGCCGCCCCGCCCCGCGTCCTCGTGGCCGGTATCGGCAACATCTTCCTCGGCGACGACGGCTTCGGCGTGGAGACCGTCCGCCGCCTCGCCGCACAGCCGCTGCCGCCGGGCACCGAACTCGCCGACATCGGCGTCCGCGGCGTCCACCTCGCCTACCGGATGCTCGACGGCTACGACACCGTCGTCCTGGTGGACGCCGTCCCCGGCGACGGCCCGCCCGGCACCCTCCACCTCATCGCACCCGACGCCGCCGGGCCGCCCGCGGGCCAGGTCGCCGTGGACGGCCACCACATGACACCGGACGCGGTCCTGGCGCTGCTGGACCACCTGAGCGAGACCACCGGCGGCGGCCGGCCACGCCGGGTGCTCGTCGTCGGCTGCGTCCCGGCCGACCTGGACGAGGGCATCGGCCTCAGCGCCCCGGTGGCAGCCGCCGTCGACGAGGCCGTCCACCTGCTCACCACACTGCTGCACGAGGCCACCGACACCCCTGCCGGAGCACCCGAACCCGCGGGCGGACCCGCGGCCCGCACCTGACACGAAGGAGGACCCCATGCGGAAGGTTCTGCTGGCGGCCGCGGCACTCGCCGCCGTCGCCGCCGCGGCCGGCGCCGTCGCCCTGCTGCCCGACATCAAGCGCTATCTGCGCATCCGGTCCATGTGACGGACGCGCGCCCGCCGCCGGTCCGCGCCGCCGCCCGAACGGCCCACGGCGCGGCACCGACGGCGGCGTGGCGCCCCGCCCGCCGCCACCGCGCCCCCTGTAATGGCACCGGCCGCGCAGCCGGACGGCGGGCGCGGTCCGGCACGCGATCCGGAGTGAGGCCGATGCACGAGATGTCCCTCGCGGTGGCGGTGGTGGAGCAGGTGGACGGCGCCCTGCGGGACGAGCCGCCCGGCACCGTCGAGACCGTCCGCCTCCAGGTCGGCGAACTGGCCGGGGTCGTCCCCGACGCCCTGCATTTCTCCTTCACCCTCGCCTGCGAGGGAACCGCCCTCGAAGGCGCCGCCCTGCACATCGACACCGTGCCGGGACGCGCCCGCTGCACCCCGTGCGGCGCGGAGTGGGCCACCGGCATACCGCCCCACCTGCACTGCCCGGCCTGCCGCTCCACCGCAGCCGCCCTCGTCGCGGGCCGCGAGCTCCAGATCGTCAGCGTGCACCGGACCGACCACGGCGTCGTCCCCGCCCCCGCATCCGCATCCGAGGAGAACTGAAGCCATGTGCCGCGTCGTCGACCTCCAGCAAGCCGTGCTCGCCGAGAACGACCGGCGCGCCCGGACCCTCCGCACCGAACTCGCCGCCCGCGGCACCACCGCCGTCAACCTGCTCTCCAGCCCCGGCAGCGGCAAGACCGCGCTGCTGGAGGCCGAACTCACCCTCGCCCGCACCCGCGGCATCCCGGTCGCCGCCCTCACCGCCGACCTGGCCACCGAGAACGACGCCCGGCGCCTGGGCCGTTCCGGCGCCCCGGTCAAGCAGGTCCTCACCGACGGGCTCTGCCACCTGGAGGCGGAGATGCTCCGCGGCCACCTCGAGGGCTGGCTGCCGGACGGCACCCGCGTCCTGTTCGTCGAGAACGTCGGCAACCTCGTCTGCCCCGCCACCTACGACCTCGGCGAAACCCTGCGGGTGGCGCTCTGCTCGGTCACCGAGGGCGAGGACAAACCGCTGAAGTACCCGACCGCCTTCGGCCTCGCCCATCTCGTCCTGGTGACCAAGAGCGACCTCGCCGACGCCGTCGGCTTCGACGAGAGCGCCTTCCGCGCCCACGTCCAGCAGATCAACCCCGGCGTGGAGACCGTCCTCACCTCCACCCGCACCGGCGAGGGCGCCGGCGTCCTGCTGGAGCACGCGCTCGCCGCCCACGGCAACGCCCCCGCCCACCGCCCCGTGATGGCCCGTCAGGCCCCGTCCCGGGAACACCACCACACCCACCACCACGACGGCGCCGTGCCCAGCCACTCATGACCGTGACCGGGGAGACGGTCGCGGCGCCGCCCGCGGCCGAACGCCGCCGGGTCACCGTCCGCGGCGTCGTCCAGGGCGTCGGCTTCCGCCCGTTCGTCTTCACCCTCGCCGCGGAACTGGGCCTGACCGGCCACGTCGGCAACACCGGTGACGGTGTGGTCGCCGAGGTCGAGGGCGCGCCCGGCGCACTCGCCGCGTTCTGCCGCCGGATCGGCACCGACGCACCGCCGCTGGCCGTCGTCGAATCCGTCACCCACACCCCGCTCCCGGCGGACGGCACCACCGGCTTCCGCATCGCCGCCACCGCCACCGGCGACCGCGCCCGCACCCTCATCGCCCCCGACACCGCCACCTGCGCGGACTGCCTCGCCGAACTGACCGACCCCGCCGACCGCCGCTACCGGCACCCCTTCCTCACCTGCACCCACTGCGGCCCGCGCTTCACCATCGTCACCGCCCTGCCCTACGACCGGGCCACCACCACCATGGCCGGCTTCCCGATGTGCGCCCGCTGCGCCCGCGAGTACGCCGACCCCGCCGACCGCCGCTTCCACGCCCAGCCCATCGCCTGCCACGACTGCGGTCCCCGGCTGACGCTGCGCCGCCACCCGGGGACCGCCGACGCCTGCGCCGACCCGGTCGCCGGGGCCCGCCGGATGCTCGCCGACGGCGCGATCCTCGCGGTCAAGGGCCTCGGCGGCTACCACCTGGCCTGCGACGCGACCCGGGAGGCCGGTGTGCGGCTGCTGCGGGAGCGCAAGGCGCGCGGCGGCAAACCGTTCGCCGTCATGGCCCGCGACCTCGCCGCCGTCGACGGACTCGTCCACCTCTCCGCCGCCGAACGTGACCTGCTCACCGGCAGCCGCCGCCCCATCGTCCTGCTCCGCCGACGGGACGCGGCCGACCGCCCGCCGCACGCCCCGCACCTCGCCGACGCCGTCGCCCCCGGCAGCCCCGACCTCGGCGTCATGCTGCCCTACACCCCCCTGCACCACCTGCTGTTCGGCCTGCCGGGCGACCCGCCGGGGCCCGCGCTGCTCGTCATGACCAGCGGCAACCGCGGCGGGGAGCCCATCGTCACCGACGACGCGGACGCCCTCACCACCCTCGCCCCGCTCGTCGACGGCTGGCTCACCCACGACCGGCCCATCCACGTACCCTGCGACGACTCCGTGGTCCGCATGGTCGACGGGGCGCCGGTACTGCTGCGCCGCTCCCGCGGCTACGCCCCCGCCGCGCTGCCGCTGCCCGTGCCCGTCGCCCCCGCGCTCGCCGTCGGCGGCGACCTCAAAAACGTCCTCTGCCTCGGGGAGGGGCGCCGCGCCTGGCTCTCCGCCCACATCGGCGACATGGACCATCCGGCGACCCTCACCGCCGCCGACCGCGCCACCGCCCACCTCGCGGACCTCACCGGCGTCCGCCCCCGCCACGTCGTCGCCGACCGGCACCCCGGCTACCGCTCCCTGGGCCGCGCCCGCCGCGCCGCCGGAACCGGCGACGTACGGCAGGTCCAGCACCACCACGCCCATATCGCCTCCGCCATGGCCGAACACGGCCTCGACGGCAGCCGGAAGGTGATCGGCGTCGCCTTCGACGGCACCGGCTACGGCGACGACGGCACCGTCTGGGGCGGCGAATTCCTCCTCGCCGACTACGACGGTTACCACCGCTTCGCCCACCTCGCCCACGTCCCGCAACCCGGCGGCGACGCCGCCGTCCGCCACCCCTACCGGATGGCCCTCGCCCATCTGCACGCCGCCGGCCTGCCCCACGACCCCGGCCTGCCCTGTGTCCGCGCCTGCCCACCGGACCAACTCCCGCTGCTGCAACGGCAGTTGACGCTCGGCCTGAACTGCGCCCCCACCTCCAGCATGGGCCGCCTCTTCGACGCCGCCGCCTCCCTGACCGGCCTCTGCCACACCGCCGGATACGAGGCCCAGGCCGCCGCCACCCTCGAAGCGGCGGCCGCCCGCGCCGGTGACCCCGTACCGCACGAGCCGCCGCCGGGGCCCGCCTTCACCCTGCGCGCCACCGCGGCGGGCCCGCTGGCCGCCGACCCCACGCCGCTCCTCGCCGCCCTCGCCGACGGAGTACGCGCAGGCGTCCCCGCCGAGCGGCTCGCGGCCCGCTTCCACCACGCCGTCACCGCACTGGTCGGCCGGGTCTGCGCCGCCGCCCGCGACCGGCACGGACTCGACACCGTCGCCCTGACCGGTGGCGTCTTCGCCAACCGGCTGCTCGCCACGGAGTGCGCCCGCACCCTGCGCGCGGCGGGCTTCACCGTGCTGCGCCACCGGCTCGTCCCGCCCGGCGACGGCGGACTGGCACTCGGCCAGCTGATGGTCGCCGCCCGCCACGGCGCACCCACCGCCCCCTGAACCACCCGACCCCGCAGAGCGAGGAGAACCCCATGTGTCTCGCGGTACCCGGCAAGGTGCTGGAGATCCGGCAGCGCGACGGTACGCGCATGGCCACCGTCGACTTCGGCGGCGTCCACAAGGACGTCTGCCTGGAATACCTGCCGGATCTCGCGGTCGGGGAGTACGCCATCGTGCACGTCGGCTTCGCCCTCCAGCGGCTGGACGAGGAATCGGCCCGGCAGACCCTCGCCCTCTTCGAGGATCTCGGCCTGCTGGAGGAGGAGTTCGGCGACCCGTGGGAAGCGGCCGCCGCCGAGCGGGGAAGTACCGGGAGCGGGACCGGCGCGCCGCCCGGCGGCCGGGCCACGGCGGACACGGCGCGGGAGGCGCAGCGGTGAAGTACCTGGAGGAGTTCCGCAACCCGGACCTGGCACGGCGGCTGCTCGACGACATCCACGCCACCGTCACCCGGCCCTGGGCCCTGATGGAGGTCTGCGGCGGCCAGACGCACACCATCATCCGCCACGGCATCGACCAACTCCTGCCGGACCAGGTCGAGTTGATCCACGGCCCCGGCTGCCCGGTCTGCGTCACCCCGCTGGAGGTCATCGACAAGGCCCTGGAGATCGCCTCCCGCCCGGACGTGATCTTCTGCTCCTTCGGCGACATGCTGCGGGTCCCCGGCACCGACCGCGACCTCTTCCGCGTCCGCAGCGAGGGCGGCGACGTCCGCGTCGTCTACAGCCCGCTGGACGCCCTCAAGGTCGCCCGGGAGAACCCGGACAAGGAAGTCGTCTTCTTCGGCATCGGCTTCGAGACCACCGCACCGCCCAATGCCATGACGGTGCATCAGGCCCGCCGCCTCGGCATCCGCAACTTCAGCCTGCTCGTCTCGCACGTCCGGGTCCCCCCGGCCATCGAGGCGATCATGCGCTCCGCCGACTGCCGCGTCCAGGGCTTCCTCGCCGCCGGGCACGTGTGCAGCGTGATGGGCGTGGACGAGTACCCGGAACTGGCCGACCGCCACCGCGTCCCCATCGTCGTCACCGGCTTCGAACCGCTCGACATCCTCGAAGGCGTCCGCCGCGCCGTACAGCAGCTGGAACGCGGCGAACACCGCGTCGACAACGCCTACGCCCGCGCCGTCCGCCCCCGGGGCAACCCCGCCGCCCAGGCGATGATCGCCGACATCTTCGAGGTCACCGACCGCTCCT
Organism: Streptomyces sp. NPDC029159; assembly: GCF_055564055.1. Lineage (NCBI taxonomy): Bacteria > Bacillati > Actinomycetota > Actinomycetes > Kitasatosporales > Streptomycetaceae > Streptomyces > Streptomyces sp. NPDC029159. Next base: position 154,533 of record NZ_JBVHWT010000006.1, on the reverse strand, counting down.
GGCGCGGCATCGGCACCATCCCCGACAGCGGCTGGCGACTCTCCCCGCGCTACCGCGAGTACGACGCCGAGCACCGTTTCGCCGTCACCGGCATCACCACCGAGGAACCCGCCGCCTGCCGCAGCGGCGATGTCCTCCAGGGCCTGATCAAGCCCCATCAATGCCCCGCGTTCGGCACCGACTGCACCCCGCGCACCCCGCTCGGCGCCACCATGGTCTCCAGCGAGGGCGCCTGCGCCGCCTACTACCTCTACCGCCGGCTCTCCACCCCCACCGCGCCACCGGAGGCGATCCCCGTTGTCTGACACCACCCTGCCCCCGGCCGCGCCCCCGGCCCCGGACTTCTCCGGCTGGACCTGCCCCGCCCCGCTCCGCGACCACCCGCGGATCGTCATGGGACACGGCGGGGGAGGGGTGCTCTCCGCCGAACTCGTCGAGCATGTCTTCGCGCCCGCGTTCGGCGGCCCGGCGCTCGCCCCGCTCGCCGACTCCGCCGCGGTGACGCTGGGCGGCGCCCGGCTGGCCTTCTCCACCGACTCCTACGTGGTGCGGCCGCTGTTCTTCCCCGGCGGCAGCATCGCCGACCTCGCGGTCAACGGCACCGTCAACGACCTCGCCATGAGCGGCGCCCGCGCCGCCTACCTCTCCTGCGGCTTCATCCTGGAGGAGGGCGTGGAGACCGCGCTGGTCGCCCGGGTCGCCGAGGCGCTGGGCGCCGCCGCGCGGACCGCGGGCGTGGAGATCGCCACCGGCGACACCAAGGTCGTCGAGGCCGGTCACGGCGACGGCATCTACCTCAACACCGCCGGCATCGGCCTCATCCCGGACGGCGTCGACATCCGCCCGCAGCGCGCCACCCCCGGCGACGCCGTCCTCGTCAGCGGGCCGATCGGCGAACACGGCATCGCGGTGATGAGCGTCCGGGAGGGCCTGGAGTTCGGCGTCGGCGTGGAGAGCGACTGCGCCGCACTGGGCGGGCTCGTCGAGGCGATGCTCGCCGTCACCCCGGACCTGCACGTCCTGCGCGACCCCACCCGCGGCGGACTGGCCACCGCCCTAGGCGAGATCGCCGCCGCCGCCTCGGTCGGCGTGGTCCTCGACGAACGCACCCTGCCGGTCCCCGACCCGGTCGCCAACGCCTGCGCGGTGCTCGGCCTCGACCCGATGTACGTGGCGAACGAGGGCAAGCTCGTCGCCTTCGTCCCCCGCACCCACGCCGACGCCGTACTGGCGGCGATGCGCAACCACCCGCTCGGCACCGGCGCCACCCTCATCGGCGAATGCGTCCCCGACCACCCCGGCATGGTCGTCGCCCGCACCGGCCTCGGCGGCACCCGCATCGTCGACCTGCCCCTGGGGGAGCAACTGCCTCGAATCTGCTGAACAGGGGGGCCGGGACCCGCCACCCGGGGCGGGCCCGGCCCGAACTCTTCGGCACCGGCAACCACGACCTGGCACTGTGGTGACCTCCGGTAATGCGTGGCGGTCGCTGGCGAAGCAATACCGAGAAAGCCCCCGTTCACCGTTCACCGGTCAAAATGCCGTCGGCTTGACCGGGTTTGGGTCGGGGATGTGCTTTGAGGGGCGGCGTCCGCCATACTCGGGCGCATGGACGAGGTGTTGGAAGTGCTTGTCCCTACCTGCGCGTACCTGTTCGCGGCCGCAATCTTCGGCTTTGTCGGCTATATGTGGTGGTGGGGGAAGAAGACGTTCGAGCGAAGCGAACAGCAGAGGGGGGAAGTTGTTCGGCTCGCAGAACAGCGTGGGTGGAGTTACGCCCAGTCCGCGCAAGGGGAGGGCGATGCTTATTTCGCCGGTAAGACCGTCAACGAGACCGTCTACGACTATGTTTCCGGCGAGTTTCGCGGGCGTTCCTTCTGCTGCTTCGAGTACCGCCACCGGGGAACCAGCCAGTCGGAAAGAACGCAATACACCGTCCTGTTCGCGGTGACCACACCGGACTCCGTTCCCTATACGACGATCAAGCGGCGTCGCCCCTTGGACACAGTGGAGGCCCGTCTTTTCCGTCATGGCGAGGTCGTAGCTCTGGGTACCCCCTTGTTTGATGAAAAATTTCGGGTCATCAGCGCCGACGGGAACGTCGCGCGGCACCTGCTGACCGACGGTCTGGTGAGGTTCCTCACCTCCGACCCTCGGGCCGAAAAGGAGGCGCTCCGCTTCCAGCGGAACGCGGTGGTCACCTCATTCAAGGGGCGGCTGCGTGCGGAGCATGTCGAGGCGAAACTGGATTACCTGTGCGATGTGTTGGACCGCCAGGGCGCGGTGGCGTGAGCACGCATCGACGGCTCAGGGGGTAGTCATGAGTGAGCTCCACACCCATCGGTTTCGGCGGTGTGGAGCTCACTCGTTGGCGCCGCGGCGCACGAAAACTATTCGGCTGCGGAATCCGCTGGGCGGATTGACCGGACGAATTCCTTGAAGTCGTCCTCGACCTGAGCGATTTGTGTCGTCTTGGCCGTCAATACCAATTCGATCACCGCACGCTCGGTCGGGTCGTGGATGTCCTGCATCACCAGATAGACCTGACTCTGGACCAGGTCCAGCAGTCGCCCGTGCAGCGAGGTGGAGATCCGCAGCGTCTGGGTGAGTGCGGGTGCCTCGGGGGTCCCCACCTCGGTGCGATTGGCGACGCTCACCGTCGCTGCCTCGCGCAGCCGCTGAACCGACTCATCGCCGATTGTCGTCAGATCGATGGTGTCCCGCATCTTTCCGGCGATGGTGATGTTTGCGGTGAATCCGTCGCGTGATGCCGGGTGGAGTGCGATGAATGCGACTCCAGGCGCTCCCACCTCGTCGGGTGGCGCTGGTTGCCATCCTTCTGGCAGTGAAAATTCAATCTTTACCGGCAGTGTGGTCGCCATGGTGAAATCAACTCCGTGAGGTATGGAACCGAGGCTACTATCAGCCGAAGGGATTGAGCGATGTCAGACCGTCTCCCACCGCGTCGAGGCCGTCGCCGATCGCGTCCGCGGCATCGCTGACCGTATCCACGACCTTGTGCGGATCGATCTCGATCTGCCCGCCGACCTTGCCACCGAGCCCGAGTCCGACACCCGCCGAGCCGCCGATGACGAATTTGCCGTCCTTCATGCCCGCATCCACATGGGCCTCGGCGCCGACTCCGGCCCACCCTTCGGCCGTGGCGCCGGCCCCGATACCGCCGACATCCGCATGCCCGCTCGCCGTTGCCTTGGCGCCGGCGAAGGCTTCGGCGCCCAGGTGCGCGCCCTGCTTGCCCACGGACGCCGTTGCCGACGCGTCCAGCCCGGCGAAAGCCGAGGCGTCGCCCTTGGCTGCAAAGGGGCCGTTCTCGTAGCCGCCTTCGGCGGACGCTTTGGCGAGGTAGGCGGTCCCGCCGACTTTCGCCTCGACGCTGCCGTCTTTGTAGGAAGCTCCCGCGGTACCCTCGGCTCCGAGGAGCTTGACTCCGGCCTTTCCGCTGAGTTTTCCGTCGCCGACCTGCTTTTCGCCCTCGGCTTCGGCACCCCAGACGCTCGCTTCGCCCTTCCGCTCCCACAGTTTGACCTCTGGCCCGTGCTTATTGCCATCGGGCTGGTCAGGGCTTGTACCGAAGGGCCTGTTCCTGCTCCACCGTCTGCTGGGATCGGTTATCGACTTGCCTTCCTTCTCCCAGAAGGTCTGGCTGCCTTTCCCCGATTCTTTCTGCTGCTCGGCGACTTCCCCGGCCCTGGTCAGCCAGCTGGGTGCGTTGGAGGCGCCACCGGAAAGATCCTTCAGCTTCTTCCTTGCTGTGTCAGCCTCTTCCTTCAGGGATTGCCGAGCGGCATTCAGGACGGTTCGGGCTTGGTCTTCGTCGCCGCCCTCCCACAGGTCGATCGCATCCGCCGCCTGCTGCTGCGCTCCGCTGAGCGCTGAGGCGTACTTGCTCACTGCCGAGGCTGCATCGGACATGGCATCGGCGGCGTAGAGCCAGTTCTTCTTCTCGCCCGAGAACTTCTCCCAGAACTGATCGCTGGCCTTTCCGGACCAGGTGGAGATGCGTACACCGCCCAGTTGGGTGCCGGTGTCCTCGAATTTTCCCGACGCTTTTCTCAGCGAGTCCGCGACATTTTCCAGGTCCCCGGTGTTGCCAGGAATCAGCTCCTTGGGGTCCTTGGTTTCCCCCAGTTTTGCCGCCACGCCTATCCCCGTTTCCCGCCTGCTGCTTTTGTCATCCTGTGTCGTGCCCTATGAATGCAGGCGCCCACCCGCAAAGGCATCAGCTTGCTCGTAGTTGCGGGCTGTGATCTTGAGGTGATCTGCAGCGTCGACCGAACGGTCACCGAGGCTCAGGTAGGCCACGGTCCATGTGCTGCAGAATTTTTGGAACTCCCCGGAGAGGAGCACGTCGCTCTGTTCGGAACCGTCGAAACCCTTGGACATCGCCTCGAAGTCGACATCTTCTGCCGGCTTCAGGCATTTAAGGATGTCCGAAGCGCCGCTCCTGAGGTCTTCCGGTTCAGCGCTGAAGCCGTCGCCACTTATCGTCACGCTTGAATCACTGCCCCCCCTGAACGCATGCCAACGAGAAGCGAGTTGGCACTGCGGGAGACCGTATCACTTTCCGTGTATCGGCTGTCGGCGCAGGGTGGTTGGGGTGTTACCGCTGTAACTTGCCCTAAATAGCAGGAAAATTGCGGAAGTTGATTTGTTGACGGATGGGTTGAAAGCTGACTTCCCTGCCTGCCGGATGGATAGGGCCCCGACCGGGCGAGGCCCACATCGCCAAGGCGGGAGGTGAGGAGGCCCTTCTGTATTCGGACTTGGGCGGTTCAGCCTGAACCCCTGTCCGCCGTCCCCTGACAGTCCGCGATCCGCCGCAAAGGTCTCGTTGGTCGTGGTGCCGCCGGGGGATTTCCAGGCAGCGGCCCGAGTGTGCCGACGGCCGCGAGGGCGGTCAGCAGCCGGCGTCGTCGGCGGCCTGCGAGCAGCCGGTGGAGTGCGCGTCGGGCGGCCTGATCCCCATGCACGCATGGTGGTACCCCGGTGAGCCGGTGGGGACGTGAAACACAACCAGGCCAGACGGCAAAGGAATTCGCCCCACCACCCGGCGCCGCGTCACGAACCGCAGCCCGGCACCCCCGCCCGACCCGGCTCCGGTACGGGCTCCTCGTCAGGCTCCGGTGGTTCGGGGGCCGGATGCATCGGGTCCTGTGGGCCCGGGGGTGGTGGGTGTGGGGCGTCCGGGTCCGGTTGGAGTGGTGGTTCGCGGGGTGGTGTGGGCCACGGGTACGGCGCCGGTTGCGCCGGGGTGCCGGCGAGTGGGACGGGCAAGGTGAGGCGCATCTCTCCTCCTGTCCGGGACGGTCTGCACCGTGTGCGGGGCACCGGACCGCGTACGCGTCAACCGGGGCGGCGGCCTCCGACGTGCCCGGGCCCGGCCTCACCTCCCACTGTGCGCCACCGCGTCCGGGCCCGCGACAAGGGACGCCCCGCACCGGGCCCGCGGCAAGGGGCGCCCCGCACCGGGCCCGCGGCAAGGGGCGCCCCGCACCGGGCCCGCGGCAAGGGGCGCCCCGCAAACCGGCACCGGGTGCCGCCGCGGACGGCGGGGGCCTCACCCGGTGAGGAAGTCCAGCAGATCCCTGGTGAACCTCTCCTTGTCCCCGGGGACGAGCGCGATGCCGTGCGAGCCGCCCTCGTAGATCTTGAGCGTGGCGCCGGGGATGAGCCCGGCGGTCTTCCGGCCGGTCGCGTCGAGCGGCACGATCTGGTCGTCGTCGCCGTGCACCACGAGCGTGGGGATGTCGAACCGCTTCAGGTCCTCGTGGAAGTCGGTGCCCCCGAAGGCGTCCACGCAGGCCACCCCGCCCTCGATCGTCTGCTGCAGCGCCATGTACCAGAAGGCGTCCTTGTTGCCTTCGGTGACCTTGCTGCCGGGGCGGTTCGCGGAGAAGAAGCTGACCGCGGCGTCCTTCCAGAACTGCGAGCGCTCGTGGAGGATGCCGTCCTTGAGACCGTCGAGCACGGTCTGCGGGACGCCCTCGGGGTTCTCGGGCCCCTGGCGCAGCAGCGGCGGGATCGCCGACAGCAGGACGGCGGAGCGGATCCGTCCGGTGCCGTGACGGCCGATGTACCGGGCCAGTTCGCCGCCGCCCATCGAGTGCCCGACCAGCGTGACATCGCGCAGGTCGAGCCGGGTGAGCAGATCGTCGAGGTCGTCGGCGAAGGTGTCGAAGTCGTAGCCGTCCCACACCGGGGTGGAGCGGCCGTGGCCCCGCCGGTCGTGGGCGATGCCCCGGAAACCGGCACCGGCCACCGCCTTGAGCTGGTCCTGCCAGGCGTCGCCGTTGAGCGGCCAGCCGTGGAGGAAGACCACCGGGCGGCCCTGCCCCCAGTCCTTGTAGAAGATCTCGACACCGTCGCGCGTCGTGCAGACAGGCATGGTTACGTCCCCTCTGATGGACGGGCCGGCCGGGCGACGGCACACCGTCACGACCCCGCACCGGCACGGGAGGGCACACCCCTCCCTCCCGCCATACTGCGAGCGGACCGCAACGGCGGCAAAGGGGGGAACGGGCCGCCCGCGCTACGCCCCGTCCCCGCCGCCGACCAGGGTCCACGGACGCGGGCTCGCCAGCGCCTGCCGGGGCCTGCTGCGGGCCCAGTGGCGGACGGACGCGGCCATCACCTCGCCCGGGTCGCGCACCGGAAGGGTGGGCGAGAAGGGTTCGGCCATGCTGGTGTAGCTCTGGAACATCGCGAGCAGATCGACCGCCTGCTGCTGCACCGGCGAGAGCCACTGCCGCGCCAACGGCAGGAAGAAGCGGTTCCAGCTCTCGGTGGAGACCGTCGGCGGGACGGCGACGGGGCCGGCGCCGTGGGCGGCCCGGAAGTCGTTGATGGTGGCGCAGCTGATCTCCACGAGGGTCCGCAGCCGCAGACCGGCCGCGCCCGCGGCAAGGGTCTCGGTGCGCGGCGCGTCCGGTGCGGGCCCCAGGGCCGCCGCCACGATCGCGTCGGCGACCTCGTCGAGCGGGCTGATCTCGGCGTAACCGTCCGGGTCACCGACGACGACCGCGGCCAGACCGGAGACCAGGGCCGGGAAGAGGGTGTACGGGCCGGAGAAGCGGGAGATGCGGCCGTCGGCGCGGTTGCCCATGATCAGCGGCGGCCGGATCACGGTCACCGGGCCACGGTGCTCGGTGGTGACGATCTCCTCGCAGACCGCCTTGGACCACTCGTAGCCGTTGCGGTAGCCCTCGAACTCCGGTCCGCGCAGATCCTCGGGGTTGCGTACGCCCCCGACGTAGGCGGTGGAGACATGGACGACATGGGTGTCGGGTCCGGCCAGCTCCAAGGCCGCGCGCAGGGGGCGGATGTTGGCGTCGGCGGCCTCGGCGCGGGTGAGCGTCCAGCGGGTCGAGGCGGCGGTGTGCACGATGACGTCCCAGGGGCCGGTCAGCTCCGGCGGCACCGGCCCGGCGCCCATGTCCCAGCGGACCAGGGGGGCGGGGGTGCGGCGGCGGGCGGTGCGGACGAGGACGGTGCCGCGGGGCGCGGTGGTGCGCAGGCGGTCGGTGACCTCGGTGCCGACTATGCCGGTCGCCCCGGTGAGGAGGATGCGCATGCCAGGTCTCCTTGGCGAGGTGGTGGTCGGTCAGGTCCCGGGGGTCAGCACGAGGCAGGCGTTCTGCCCGCCGAAGCCGAAGGAGTTGGACAGCACGGGGGCGCGCGCCACCCGCCGCGGCGCCCCGGCGACCACGTCGATACGGTCGGCCTCGGTGCAGTGGGTGAGGTTGGCGACCGGCGGTACGGTGCGGCGTCCGGCGCAGACGAGGGCGACCGCCGCCTCCAACGCCCCCGAGCCGCCTATGAGATGGCCGGTGACGCCCTTGATCGACGTCACCGGCGGCGCCTGCCCGGCGAAGGCGCGGTCGACAGCGGTGGCCTCGGCGCCGTCGTTGAGCCGGGTGGCGGTGCCGTGCGCGTTGACCTGCCCGATGTCGCCGGGGCGCAGCCCGGCGTCGGCTATCGCCCCGGCCATACAGGCGGCCGCGGCCGTCCCCTCCGGATGGGGTGCGGCGATGTGGAACGCGTCGGAGTTGGTCGCGTACCCGGCGACCTCCCCGTAGATCCGCGCACCGCGGGCGAGCGCCGCCTCACGCCGCTCCAGGACCAGGAGGGCGGCGCCCTCGCCCATCACGAAGCCGTCGCGGTCCGCGTCGAAGGGGCGGCTGGCCCGGGCGGGGTCGTCGTTGCGGAGCGACAGGGCCCGCATCCGGGCGAAGGCGCTGAGCACCACGGGGGTGATCGCCGAGTCGAAACCGCCGGTCACCACCGCGTCCAGCTCACCGTGCCGGATACGGCGCAGCGCCTCCCCGACAGCGTTGGTGCCGCTGGCGCACGCCGTGGTGTGGGTCAGACACGAGCCCAGGAAGCCGTACCGCATGGCGATCCGCGCGGCCGCGGAGTTGGCCATGATCCGCGGCACGGTGTGCACCGGCATCCCCATCGGATCGGCCCCGTGGTGGAGGGTGGTGGCCTCCATGGTGGGCAGCCCGCCGATGCCGACGCCGAGGTGGACACCGACACGGTCCGGCGGCAGCGGCGGCAGCTCCGCGTCGCGTACGGCGTCGACCGCGGCGCACAGGGCCAGTGCGGTGGGCCGGTCGATCTGCCGGAGTTCGCGCAGGCTGAGGGAGGACTCCGGGTCGAACTCCGGCACCCGGCAGGCGAAGCGCACCGCCGCCCGCTGCTCGACCAGGACGTCGACGGGGGCGGCGGCGGTCCCCGCGGCCGCCATGACGGCCGCGACCACCTCGTCGAGCGTGTTCCCGGCCGGGGTCCGCACGCCGATGCCGGTGACGACGGCGCGGGGGCGGCCGGCGTGATCCGGGGGAGGCGTCACCGGCCGGCCGTCCGCTCGGTCAGCAGGGTGATGGCGTGGCCGACGTTGTCGGCACGCATCAGGTCCTCGGGCGAGATCTGTACGCCGAGGGCCCGTTCGAGCTGGGCGCCGACGGCCATCAACTCCAGGCTGTCGACGCCGTGATCGGCCTCCAGGTCGGTGCTGTCGGAGATCTCGTCGGGCGTGGTGCCCAGGACGTCGGCGATGGTCGTCCGGACGATGTCGGCCAGCGAGCGGCCGGTGACGTCCGGGGTGAGGGGGGCCTGTGGGTCGGTCACGTCGTTCTCCTGATCGGGTCAGTCCGTGGTGAGGATGCGGCCCGCGTCGTCGAGGGCGGTGTCGAGAATGTCCAGGGCCCGGTCCAGCTCGGCGGCCGTGGTGGTCAGCGGGGGCAGCAGCCGTACGGTCGTGGGGCGGCTCAGGCAGGGCGAGACGAGCAGATCGGCGTTGGCCAGCCCGACGACGACCTCACCGGCGGCCTGCGGCGCGGTGAAGTCGATGCCCCACAGCAGCCCGCGGCCACGGAAACCGCTCATCACCCGCCCGTGGCGCGCCTGGAGAACGCGCAGCCCGGCGGCCAGCCGGTCGGCCAGGAACCGGCCGTGACCGGCCAGTTCCTCCACCGCGGCCAGTGCGGCGGGCAGTGCGGCACAGCTCAGCGGGTGCCCGCCGAACGTCGCCGAGTGCAGGAAGGGGTCGGCCGCCAGCGGCGCGTACAGCTCCTCCGAGCAGACCATCGCGGACAGCGGTACGACGCCGCCGCCGAGCGGCTTGCCGACGAGCACCGCATCGACGGGGAGCCCTTCGGCGAGCGCCACCGAACGCTCCCCGCAGCGCCGCAGACCGCACTGGATCTCATCCGCGATCACGAAGGCACCCTGCGCCTGCGCGTCCCGCGTCCACCGCCGCAGCACCTCGGGGGCGAGCGGTACGGCGCCGTTCTCCCCCTGGACGGGTTCGAAGACCAGCGCGGCGAACGGGCCCCGGGCACCCTCCCGGCGCACCGCGTCGGGGTCGTCGGGGTCGAGGTGGACGACGTCCGTGGTGCAGCCGCGCAGCCCCCTGCGGAACAGCGGGTGGTGGGTGAGGGCCAGCGCGCCGAGCGTCTTGCCGTGGAAGCCGCCGCGCACCGCCAGCACCCGGTCTTGGCCCGCGGCCAGCCGGGCGAGCTTGACCGCGATCTCCACGGCGTCGGCGCCGTTGAGCCCGAAGTAGACCTTGGGCAGCGCCCCGCCGAAGTACGCGACGAGAACGGCGGCGGCCTCGGCGCTCACCGGGTTGGCCAGGCTCCGGGTGGAGGTCGGCATCACCGCCAGCTGCCGCTGGACCGCGGCGACGACACCGGGGTGGCGGTGGCCCAGCAGGGTGACCGCGTACGAGCCGAAGTCCAGGGCCGAGCGGCCGTCGGAGAGGGTGACGCGGGAGCCCGACGCGGCGGATTCCACGGCGCCGCGGCCGGCGAACTTGCCGGTGAGGGCGAGCTTGGGCGACTGGTGCCGGCGCAACCGCTCGAACACCGCGGTGGCCTGGGACGGATCGGTCATGTGCGGCCTCCTGGACGGGGACGGCGGGCGGGCGGTGCCGGTCGGACGGCGGCGGTCCGGGTCACGCGGCGCCGGTCAGGCGGCGTTCCAGCGCCGTGAGCATCTGCTCGGCGTTCTCCCGCAGTGCGGTGGCGGCGACGGGGTTGAGCATCTCGGCGAGCAGCGGGATCCCGATGTCGAACTCGACATGGAGGGACACCAGGCTGCCGCCGTCCTCGGCCGGGCGGATCGCCCAGTGGCCGACGAAATGCGCCAGATCGCCGCTGACCTGGTGGAAGTCGAAGCGGCGGGCCTCCTCGTCGATCCGCTCGGCCTCGGTCCATTCGAGGACCGACCCCTTGAGCCGCACGGACCAGGCGGTGGTCCGCTCCTGCGGCCCGCGCTGCTCGACGACGGTGATGGACCGGACGCTGTCCATGCACGCGGGATAGCTCTCGACATCGACGACCGCCTCCCAGCTCCGGTCCGGCGGGGCGGCGATGTGCAGCTCTACTGCGACGCGGGGCATGAGGACCCTTTCCACGGGAGAGGTGAGCGGGCGGGACTGAAGGGACGGCGGCGCTCACGACCGGGGCGCGAGCGTCCGGGCGAGCGCCGCGTCGAGCGCGGCCGGGAGCAGCCGGCGCAGCACCGCGCGGGGCAGCGGACGCACATGGGTGAGGGCGTAGCGCTGCTCGACCAGCGCACAGCCCAGCTCCCGTTTGGGCTCGTAGGCGGTCTGCGCGAACCGGATGTGGCGGCACCCGCGGGAGATGGCCAGCTCGATGGCCGCGTAGTGGACGTGGTGGTAGAGATGCGCCTCGTGGGCCAGCCGGTAGTCGAGGCCGATCCGCGCCCCGATCGCCCCGTCCCCGCGGAAAAGGCAGAGCAGATAGGCGACGAGACGGTCCCCCTCGAAACAGGCCACGAGCCGCTGTTCGGGGCCGCCGGGCCGGTGCAGCGCCCGGAGGAAGGACGCGTCGAGGACATCGAGCGTCTGGTCCGCCCGCGCCATCACCTGCCCGTACAGCTCCAGCATGTCGGGGACGAGGGAGACGAAGTCGGTCAGCACCTCGATCCGCAGATCGTCCCGGGCCTCGAACTTCCGCACCTTGCTGCGGACGTTGCGCCGCGCCTTCGCGGGGAGCGCGGCGACGTACTCCTCGAACGATCCGTAGCCCAGGGCGAGTTCGGTGTCGGGCATGCTCGCCACCTCGAAGAAGCCCGCCGCCTCCAGGGCCGGCCGCAGGGGCGTCAGCTCGTCGGGGGCGAAGTCCTTGAAGACGACGGTGCCGAGCCGGTGGCGCCGCGCATGGGCGAGCACCGCCCGCACCAGCAGTCCGGCGACCGGCTCCGGCAGCGGCTCCCGGCTCAGGATGTGCCCCTGCCCCAGGAAGTTGCCGCAGAACAGCATCGGCACCCGCAACAGACCGGGACACCACCGGCGCAGCGGCGCCAGCATCCGGCGCTCCCGCTCCCCGACGATCCGGTCCAGACGCAGCCCGTGGACGGCGGCCAGCGGCAGCACCGCGCGCGTCCGGCCCGCCTCCCGGACCACCGCGTACGCATAGCCGTCCGGGCCGATGGCGCCGCGCTCCATCGCCGTGAACACCTCGCGCCCCCACATCGGATCGTGCGGCGGGGCCAGGGCGTCCCAGAGTTCGGCGGGGACGGCGTCGATGCCGGACAGGATCTCGACGGTGGGGCCGTTCGCTGCGCTCACCGCGTCACCCGACCCGCAGGGCCTGGCCGTCCAGGGCCGCGCACAGCGCCTCGGCCGTCCTGCCCCGGGACGGCGGATGGAAGGCGAGACCGGTCGCGGCGGAGGCCAGATAGGTGCCCTCGGTGGAGCCGATGAAGGACATCCCGCCGAGCACGCCCAGCGCGACCGGGGTGGCGCGGGCGATGGCGTCCTGGGCCGCATAGCGCGCGGTCAACGCCCTGACCAGCAGCGGCTCGCCCCACTCGGCGCTCTCGCCCATCTCCCGGGCCACGGCCTCCACCGCCAGCATCGCGGCGTCGAGTTCGGTGACGAGCAGGGCCCGGTCGCCGGCCGCACCCCCGCCGCGCCGCAGCGCCCGCTCCACCAGGGCACTGGCGGTGCCCAGATACCCGGCCGTCATCAGCAGCTCGAACCAGAGGAACCCCGCGATGTGCAGGGCGTCCAGCGCGGATCCGACGGTCACATCGGTGGTGACGACCATCTGCGGGTCCAGCGTGACATCGGTGAGGACCACCTCCTCGCTCTCCGCGCCGGCCAGCACGGCGTTGCCCCAGAACGGCCGGACGGAGATCCCTTCGGTCCGTGCGGGCACGACGGCCACCGCCAGCCGCTCGGTGCCGTCCTCGTCGGTCATCGTCACGGAGGCGGTGAGGATGTCCATGGAGTGGGCGAGGCTGCACGGCTTCTTGCTGCCGTTGAGCACGACGTGGTCGCCGCGGCGTTCGGCGGTGATGGCCGGACGCAGTACGGACTGCCCGGTGCGGCCCTCCGCGAAGCCGGACGCCAGCAGCAACCGGTCACCGACGACCGCCTCCAGCAGCATCCATTCGAATCCGGCACCGTGCTTGGCGGCCTCCACCAGACCGGCCACGGAGAAGTGGTGCATGGTGGTGGCGACCGCCAGTGACGGACAGCGGGCGCCCACCGCCCGCTGCAACCGGACGGCCTCCAGCGGGCTCGCGCCGATACCGGCATGCTCCTCGGGCACCAGCAGTCCGGTGCCCCCGGCGTCCCGGAACGCCGCGAGGGCCGGGCTGCCGCGCCGCTCCAGCTCGGCCAGCGGGTGCGCGGCGAGCGCCGCGTCGAGACCGGGCAGCAGGCGGGCGAGCACCTCGCGCTCGGGGTCCAGAAAACTCATACGGCGGCCTTTCCGGAGTGCGTGACGGACGGGGCGGCGGGACCGTGGCTCACGGGCAGGTCCTCGAAGACGCGGAGGCCGAACGACTCCCGGCGCACCGGATCCCCGGCGGACGCCAGACGCGGGAAACGGGCGAGCAACCGGCGCAGCGCCACCGCGCCCTCCAACCGCGCCAGGGCGGCACCCAGGCAGTAGTGCGGCCCACTGCTGAAGCTGAGCACCCTGCTGCCGGTGCGGGTCACATCGAAACGGTGCGGGTCGGGGTGGACCGCGGGGTCGCGGTTGGCGGCGGTCAGCACGGTGGTGACGACGGCGCCCGCCGGAATCGGCACCCCGCCGATGACCCCGGCCCGCCCGGCGATGCGCTCGGTCATCTGGGCGGGCGTGTCCCACCGCAGCGCCTCCTCGACGGCCTGCGGCATCAGCCCGGGGTCGGCCGTCAGCCGGGCCAGCTGCTCGGGGTGGCGGAGCAGGGCGTGCACGGCCAGCCCCAGCAGTCCGGTGGTGGTCTCGAAGCCCGCGACGAACACCAGCAGCAACGTGTCGACCAGCTCGTGCTCCGTCAGCGCCCCCGCGTCCTCCAGGGCCAACGCGGTGGCGAGATCATCGGCGGGCTCCTGCCGCCGTCGCTCGGTCAACTCCAGGAAATATGCCCGGAGTTCCTCCACGGCACTGTCGGCCCGCGCCCAGTCCTCCGGGGTGCGCACCGGCTCCAGCAACCGGCTGGCGTCACTGCCGAGCGCCCGGAACCGGGCGCTGTCGGCCTCCGGTACGCCGATCAGCTCGCCGACCACGGCCATGGGGAGCGGATAGCCGACGAGCTCCTGGAAATTGGCCGTGCCGCCGTCCGAGGTGGCGTCGGCGAGGTTGTCGAGCAGGCCGTCGGTGATCCTCTCGACGGCGCCCTGCAGCGCGGCGACCCGGCGCGGGGTGAGGCCCTTTCCGGCGAGCCGGCGCAGCCGGGCGTGGTCGTCGCCGTTGGCCCGCAGCATCGAGGAGTAGAAGAAGTCGGCAGCCGGGTGCTCACGCCAGTCCGGCAGGTTCTCCTCGCACCAGGTCAGATCCTGGGCGCGGTAGGTGGTGTCGGTGAGGACGGCCTGGCAGTCGGCGAAGGTGGTGAGGAAGAAGGTGTCCAGGTCCGGGTCGTGGTACACGGGCGCGATCCGCCGCAGGGCCTCCAGCGCGGGATGCGGGTTCTCCCGCCCTTCCGGTGTGAACAGCGAGGAGAGAAGCGTCTGTGCCTGCGATGCCGGGGAGTTCACGATGCGTACCTCGGTGGTCGGTTACCTCGGTGGTCGACGGGCGCGGCACGGTCGGACAGCCCCCATTGGCGTGATCCACCGCCTCGGACGGGCGTGGATCTTCCCGTGTCCTGAAGTGACGCTATGTCGCTGAGTGACGGAGGGGCAAGGGCGTGAATCGGAAAGGAGCGGGCCCCGGGGCGCCCGCTCCGGCGCGACCGACGGCGGACGCGCTCCCGGCCCTGCCACGGCGGTCCCGGCACCGGCTCGCCCCGCTTCCGCGCCTGGTCGGTCAAGGTGTGACGGTGCACCACGCACCCGTCAACGACTGGCCGGAGCGGCGGACACGCCTGGGGTTCCGCCGTCCGAAAGACACCGCTCGTGGGGGATCAACCCGCTTCTCCATAGGGTGAGTTGATCGTTACTCCGTTCGGGGCTTCTCCCTCTTACGCGCACCGCCCGGTGCGGGCGGAGGGCGACGCCCGCTCCCGTTCAGGCGCCGTGCGAACCGTGAACGGGGCGTGTGGTGGGGTCCGGCGGCGGGGACGGCTCGCCGTCGGCGGCGGGCGGAGCTTCCTGCACCGGGAAGGCCATCAGGGTCATCCCTACGGGGGCCGTGCCGGGGGAGCGCGGTGGGCGGGCCGCCGCGTGGAGCTCCGCCGCGACGTCGGCGAGCTTCTGCCGGGCCGTCTCCCACACCTCCGGCTCCACCCACAGTTCCGCGTCGACCGTCACGCCGCTGCCGTCCGGGCGCCGGCGCGCGGCGCGCTCCTTGAGCGTGTGGGCCAGCGCCGCGACCAGCAGCGGGGCGCCGCCGCTCCGGTCGGAGAGCGGTGAGCCGTGGACGGCGCGGTAGCGGCGCTCCCGGCCCCCGCGGCGGGTGCGCTCCTCGGCCAGTTCGACCAGGCCCACGGCGTCCAGGCTCCGGAGGTGACGGCTGGCCAGGGCATGGGAGATGTCCAGCTCGCGGGAGAGTTCGGCGGCCGACATCGGGCCGGGCCACAGCAGCGTGAGCATCCGCAGCCGTACGGGATGTGCCAGTGCTCTCAGAACGGGGTCCACCTCGGTCACGTCGGCAAGTAAAGCGCATGGAGCCGTGATGGAGACCTACCCCCAACGGAATGGTTGGGGGTAGGGTGCCGAAGCTTGGAACGGTGTGTGAAGGGGGGAGCATGACCACGGGCCTGGGGGCGGTGCTGCGGGACCGCACCGCCCGTCGCTACCTGGCGGGGGTGACCGTCTCGGGCTTCGGGGACTCGGCCATGCTGCCGGCCGCCGGGATCTGGGTGAAGGAACTCACCGGCTCCGTCGGCCTCGCCGCGTTGGTGGGCTTCTGCTCCTGGGCACCCGCCCTGGCCGGCCCGTTCCTCGGCACCCTGGCCGACCGGATGCGCCGCCGCACCCTGCTCATCGCCACCAGTTTGACCCTCGCCGTGGTCATGACCGCGCCGGTCGCGGTGCGTGCGGCGCAGGACGTCTGGCTGCTCTTCGCCGTGCTGACCGCGGTGGGGGCGGGAACCGTCCTCATGGACGCCGCGGAGACCGCACTGATCGCCTCCGCCGTGCCTAGGGGGTGTCTTCCCGGTCTTCGTGGGGTCGTGGCGTCTGGTACCGCACCTCGCGGCGTTGTCGCCCCTCCCACGGACACCCGGTCCGCGGGAGGGGCTCCGCCTTGCGATGCACGGCACCAGACGCCACGCCCAGATCCACGAAGACCGGAAAGACACCCCCTGGCGGACTCCGCGGCGACTTCAACGGGCTGGTCCGCACCGTGATCGAAGGCAACAAACTGATCGGCCCCCTGGCCGGCGCGGCCCTCTTCACCGTCCTCGGCGGCCCCGCCGTCGCGCTGCTGAACGCACTCTCCTTCCTCCTGGGCGCCGCCGCCTTCCGCCTGATCCGCGTGGACGAACCGGTCCCCGCGCCCCGGACACGGACGAGCTGGAGCACCGAGACCGCGAAAGGGATCCGCTACGTATGGCGCCATCCGGTGCTGCGGCCCCTGGTGGTGGCGGGCGGCTGCGCCATGGCGGCGGCGAGCCTCAGCAGCACGGCCACGTACGCGCTCCTCGACACCGGGCTCCACCGGCCCGCGGCGTTCGCCGGCGTCCTCACCTCCGTCCAGGGACTGGGGTCGGTCGTCGGCGGACTGACGGTCGGCGCGCTGCTGCGCCGGGTCCCGGCCCCCGCGCTGTCGGCCGCCGGACTCACCCTCTTCGCCCTCGGGGCCCTGGCCCGGCTGACCGGATCCGTCCCCGTCGTCGTGGGCGGCGGCCTGCTCATCGGCGTGGGACTGCCCTGGCCGCTCATCGGCGCGCTGACCACGGTCCAGCGGGAGACACCGGACCACCTCCTCGGCCGGGTCGCGGCCACCGCGAACACCCTGATCTTCACCCCGACCGGTCTCGCCCTCCTCGCGGGCACCGCCATGGTGGCCACCCTCGATTACCGGGTGCAGCTCCTGGCGGCGGGCGCGCTCGGCCTCGTCACGGCCCTGCTGCTGACGGTCACCGCGCGCGCCGCGCACCGGCGCGGCCCCACCGGGCCGGGCCCCCGAAGCCGAGGGTGCCGACACCGACACCGATGTCGGCACCGACACCGACACCGCACCGAAAGGATGAGCAATGCCCCACGACTCCGCCGGGAAATCCCCCAGGCCCGCCTCCTCACCCGACTTCCGTACGACCGCTCTTGAGCAGTACACGCCCGCCGATCTGCGCGGCATCTCGGGAGGCGACCCCGACCCGTTCGAGGTCTCCCACCTGGGCCTGACCTGGCGTGCCAAGGAGCACCACTTCGGTGTCGTGCAGGGCGAGCGCTTGGTGGCGCACGCCGGGTGGGTCGCCCTCCCCGTCCGTGTCGACGGCACCCCGATGCAGGTGGCGGGCCTGGGCGGGGTCATCGTCGCGCCCGGGCTGCGGGGCCACGGCCTGGCCCGGCGGGTCGTAGCCGCCACCGTGGCCCACGCGGCGGAGCAGGGCTTCGGCTTCGCCCTGCTGTTCTGCCGGCCGGACCGTGTGCCGGTCTACACGACGATGGGGTGGACCCGGCTGGCCGCCGATGTCGAGGCCGAGCAGCCGGACGGCCCGCTCACCATGCCGCTGCCGGCCATGTGGCTCTCCCTCGGCGGGGACGCGCCGTGGCCGCACGGGCGGGTCGGCCTGCTCTCGTTGCCGATGTGACCGGACCGCCCGCCCGGCGGCCGCCCCTCACAGATCCGGGTGCTTCGTCGCCACGTGGTAGTACCCCGAGTGGAACACCAGCGGGGTGCCGCCGTCGGACTCGTACTGCTCGACCTCGCCGAGGAAGATGATGTGGTCGCCGGCGTCGAGGCGTTGGACGGTTCGGCACTGGAAGCGGGCCACCGCGCCCTCCAGGAGGGGGGTCCCGGCGATGCCGGGGGTGGTCGGGGTGGCGCGGAACTTGTCGTCGGACGGGGTGGCGAACTGGCGGGAGAGATGGTGCTGGTCGGCCGCGAGGACATGGACGGCGAAGTGGGAGGCGTCGGTGAAGTCCGGCAGGCTCGGGCTGTTCTTGCCCGGGCACCACAGGACGAGCGGCGGGTCCAGGGAGACGGAGGTGAAGGAGTTCGCCGTCATGCCGACGTGCCGGCCGTCGGGGGCGCGGGCCGTCACCACGGTCACGCCGGTCGCGTACTGGCCCAGCGCCCGGCGCAGTTCCCGGCCGTCGAAGCGGGCGGCGTGCCGGGCGCGCTTCTCGGCGAGGAAGCGCTCCGCCTCGGCCGGCTCGAACCACCAGCGGTACAGGGTGCGCGGATCGTCGAAGCCGGCGGCGACGGCCTCCGCGACCGACGGGACCTCGGCCGCCGCCGTCAGGATCTCGCGGTGGTGCGGGCCCAGCTCGGTCAGCAGGGAGTTGGTCCAGCCGACGGCCCACTGGGCCCAGCCGCGCCAGAAGTTGTCGAAGGTGCGCTGCATCCACTGCGGGGTGAAGTCCGCGGCGCCGTGGCGCAGGATGCTGTCGAGGTAGTGGGTCGCGGCCTGGGCCGCGTTGTTCGAGCCCTGGCCGGTGATCGGGTCGTTGAGCACCACCGCGTCGGCCATGCCGAGGACGTGCCGCCCGGAGGACAGCCGGGCCACGGGCTGCCGCACGGTCGGCGTGACCCGGCCGCGCAGCACCCCGCCGCTGTCGGTGAGGCGGGAGTTGCGGTGCCGCTCGAACTCGTCGGGGAAGAACCGGTGGAGGATCTCCAGGGACCGGGTGAGGTGGGCCTCGGGGGTGTGGATGTCGTCCCAGCAGTCCATCGGACTGCCGGGCACGCCCTCGAAGACCATGATCTCGCAGGGGCCCGTTGTGGTGAGGGCGGGGAAGGAGAAGAACTCGCCGACCCCGGGGACCAGCCGGTAGTGGACGGCGGCCGCCCCTTCCCGCGGTTCCGCACCCGTCACATACGTCAGGGCCAGCGCACGGCGCGGCCGGTCGTACGGGGAGAGTTCGGCGTTGCGCGGGAAGAGGCGGCTCAGCTCGCCCTTGCCGGTGGAGACCACGACGAGATCGTGCGTACGGGCGTACCACTCCAGGTCGCCCACGCCCGCCTCGTGCAGCACGATCTCGCCGTGGCCCTCCGCGAACTGCTCGATCCAGGCCGCGCACTTGACGCGCTGGTCGACGGAGTGCGCGGGGCCCTCCAGCGGGGCGCGCCAGGTGAGGTCAGGGGTGCCGTGCGCACCGATGAGGGAGAACGCGATGCCGGAGATGTCCGGGGCCTGGTCCGCCCAGTGGTGCAGGCCGAGTTCGCGCTCGTTCTGGAGCGCGGTGTCGAACATGCACTGACTGGACATGACCGGGCCCCGGCGTATCTCCTCCGGGCTGCGGTCGGTGACCAGGGTGACGTCGTAGCCGTGCGCCTGGAGTCCCAGGGCGAGTTGGGCACCCGCCTGCCCGGCGCCGATCACCGCGATCCTTCTCATGTCCTGCTGTCCTGCTCTCGTTACCTGGCTGTCGCTGTGCTGGTGGGGTGCGCCCGGCCCGCGGTCAGGAGCTGACCGCGGCCAGGTAGTTCTGCGCGGCGACCGGGTCCATGAACCAGTGGAAGAAGTCGCGCGGGTCGTCGAAGCCGTTGACGAAACGGGAGGCGACCCGGGGGTTGACGCTCGCCGCGCCGAACAGCTCCAGGACGTGCTGCGGCGGGGCGCCCAGCATCGCGTTGGTCCACGCCGTCGCGGACTGCGCGTTGTCCCAGAAGCGGCCGAAGGCCAGCTCCATGAAGGCGGCGTCGTACGGGCGGTCGCCGTGGTCGAGGATGCTGGCCAGGTAGGAGGCCGCGCACTTCGAGGCGTTGTTGGAGCCCTGGCCGGTGACCGGGTCGTTGAGGACGAGCACATCGGCGAGGCCGAGCACCTGCGCGCCGGAGGGCAGCGTGGCGACGGGCTTGCGGACGGTCGGCGCGAAACGGCCCGCGAGGGTGCCACCCGCGTCGGTGAGCGCCAGATCGGTGCAGCGCTCGGCCTCCCACGGCACGTACGCCCGCAGCAGCTCCTGGAACGTCGCGAGCTGCTGCTCGGGGGCGAGCCCGTCGAAGCGGTCGAGCGGGCCGCCCGGGATGCCCTCGAAGAACATGATGTCGCAGGGGCCGCTGGTGGTGAGGCTGGGCATGGTGAAGTACTCGCCCATGCCGGGGATGACGTTGAAGCTGACGCCGGTGCGGTGCGGCAGCGGCGTCATACCGGTGACGTACGCCAGGGCCAGCGCGCGCTGCGGGGCGGCGAACGGGGAGCGCTGCGCGTCCCGTTCGAACAGCCCGGCGATCGCGCCCTTGCCGGCCGCGACGATCACCAGGTCGGACTCGGCGGCGTAGCGCTCCAGGTCCGCGAGACCGGCCTCGCGGATGTCCAGACGGCCGCCGCGGCGTGCGAACTCGCCCATCCACAGCGGCATCTTGACGCGCTGGTCGATGGAGCGGGCGGTGGCGTCCAGACGGGCGTCGAAGGAGAGCGCGCGGCCGCCCTGGCCGTCGGCGATGTTCACGCCGAGACCGGCGATGGCCGGGCAGGCGTCGCCCCAGAAGTCGAGGCCGAGGTCGCGCTCGTGGGCCAGCGCGGTGCCGAACATGGCCTGGCTGGACATGACCCGGCCCTCGCGGATCTGGTCACCGGTGCGGTTGGAGACGACGGTGACGTCGTAACCGTGGTCGATCAGGCCGATACCGAGCTGGAGCCCGGCCTGACCGGCTCCGACGATGGTGATCTTGCGCATGAGAGGGACCTCCGGGGTTGCGGATGATGCGGTGGTGAAGGGTGCCGTACGAGGCCGTGCGCGGGACGGCGCGGCGACGCGGCGGCGGTGGGGACGGTGGTGCGGAAGGCGGCTGCCCGCCGGCGGGGGGTCCGGCGGGCAGCCGCGGGAAGCCGGTTCGCCCGTGGGACCAGGGGAGAGGTCCGGGGCGCCCGGCCGGTTACCGGGTCCGGGCCGGCGCGGCGGGCCGGGGCGACGGCAGGGGCGCAGCGGGGTGCGGGGGTTCGGCCTCGCCGGCACCGGCGGCGCTCGCGCGTGGGGCGCGCGGCGTAGCTGCGGCGGGCCGTCTGCCGGTCGCGGCATCGCCCGTGTCGAGCACGGTCCGGCCCGGCACTCCCTGCATCGTTGATTCCCTGGTCTCTTTCTCGGATCCGCGGCGGTCGGGGATCCACCTTGGTATGGCAAGATCGTCTGCGCTATCCGGATCACGCGGGTCGCTGTCCCGATCGCGCATCTCGGCGGTGGAGGTTTACATGCCCGCTGATGAGCCCCCGCTCGCAAATCACCAGCTCTTCCACACAGCGGACATCTGGGAAGCCCGCGCCGAGGTCGGCCGCGCCTTCTGCCCGCACGACCTGCGCATCGTGCAGCGCTCGGCGACGCTCGACGCCCGGCTGCACGGCACCCCCTTCGACCGCACCGGCCTGTACTACCTCGATTACGGAACGGAGGTCCGGATCACCCCGGGCGACCTGGAGAGCTTCTTCCTCGTCCAGATACCGCTCGCCGGTCATGCGGAAATCATCTGCGGCCGCGAGGAGATCATCTCCTCGCCGGAACTCGCCTCCGTGCCCTCACCGGCCGGAAAACTGGACATGCGCTGGGGCGGCGGCAACCCGCAACTGATCGTCTGGCTCGACCGGGCAGCCATGGAGACACACCTGGGGAGCCTGCTCGGCCGCACCGTGCGCCGCCCGATCTCCTTCTCGCTCGGTATGAACCTCACCACACCGGGCTCCCGCTCCTGGCTCAACATCGTCGACCTCATGCGCCGCGAGGCGGAGGGCCAGGGCGGGATGGCCGGTCAGCCGATGGTGCTGAAACAGCTCGAATCGCTGCTGATGACGCAGCTGCTGATGGCCCAGCCGCACAACTACACCCCGGCGCTCCACGGCGAGCAGCCCCGTGTCGCACCGCCCGCGGTCCGCCGTGCCATGGAGACCATCGAGGCACACGCCGCCGAGCCGCTCACCGTCGCGGAGATCGCGGAATGCGTCGGCGTCGGCGTCCGGGCCCTCCAGGAGGGCTTCCGCCGCCACCTCGACACCACCCCCCTCGCCTATCTGCGCGAGGTCCGCCTCGATCACGTACGCAAGGAACTCCGGGCCGGCGCCCCGGGCGCCACGACAGTGACCGCGGTCGCCGCCCGCTGGGGCTTTCTGCACCCGGGGCGCTTCTCCGTGGCCTACCGTCGGCAGTTCGGGGAGTCGCCGTCGGAGACGTTGCGGCGGTCCGGGGCCCTTCGCCCCTGACCAGCTGAAGCCCTACGATCGTTCGACATTTCGCCGGCGGGCACCGCGCCCGCCCGCTCTATCCGCCGCCCCACGCTCCACGCCCCGACGGGGGAGCCGGGCACCGAGAGAGGAACGTCCATGCGCGCCCGGAGCATCGGCGCGGTCGCCGCCACCGCAGTGGCAGTGGTGGCCGCCCGCGACCTCATGCAGAAGAAGCACGCACTGCTCAGGAACTTCCCGGTGATCGGGCACGCCCGGTACCTGCTGGAGACGATCGGGCCGGAGCTGCGGCAGTACATAGTCACCTCCAACGACGAGGAGCGCCCGTTCAGCCGCGATCAGCGCACCTGGATCTACGCCTCGTCCAAGGGCGAGAACAACTACTTCGGCTTCGGCACCGACAACGACGTCGAGCACATGCAGGGCCACGCCTACGTCAAGCAGCGCACCTTCGCGGGCGCGCTGCCCGACCTGCACGACCCGCAGGTCCCGCTGCCCTCGGCCAAGGTGCTGGGCGGACCGCGCGGCCGGGCCAAGGCGTTCCGTCCGGCGAGCGTGGTGAACATCTCCGCGATGAGCTTCGGTTCGCTCTCCGGCGCGGCGATCACCGCGCTCAACGAGGGCGCGGGGCTGGCCGGGACGATGCAGAACACCGGTGAGGGCGGCCTCTCGCCCTACCACCGCAACGGCGGCGACCTCATCCTCCAGATCGGCACCTCCTACTTCGGCTGCCGCAACGGCGACGGCACCTTCAACCTCGACAAGCTCAAGGAGGTGGTCGCCGGCGCCCCGGTCAAGGCGCTGGAGATCAAACTCTCCCAGGGCGCCAAGCCGGGCCTCGGCGGCATGCTGCCGGGCGCGAAGGTGACCCCGGAGATCGCCGAGATCCGCGGTATCCCGGTCGGCGAGGACTGCGCCTCGCCCTCGCGCCACACCGCCTTCCACGACGTCGACTCGATGCTGGACTTCGTCGAACTGCTCGCCACCGAGACCGGGCTGCCGGTCGGCATCAAGAGCGCGGTCGGCGAGATGGAGTTCTGGCAGGAGCTGGCCACGCTGATGGCGCGCGGTGACCGCGGCGTCGACTTCGTGACGATCGACGGCGGCGAGGGCGGTACCGGCGCGGCACCGCTGATCTTCTCCGACTCGGTGTCGCTGCCGTTCCGGATGGGCTTCTCCCGCGTCTACGGCACCTTCGCCGAGCGCGGGCTGACCGACGACATCACCTTCATCGGCTCCGGCAAGCTCGGTCTGCCCGAGAACGCCGCCGTCGCCTTCGCCCTGGGCGTCGACATGATCAACGTCGCCCGGGAGGCGATGCTGTCCATCGGCTGCATCCAGGCGCAGAAGTGCCACACCGACAAGTGCCCCACCGGCATCGCCACCCAGGACCCGTGGCTGATGCGCGGCCTCGACCCGGCGTCGAAGGCCACCCGCGCCGCCGTCTACCTGCGCACCCTGCGCAAGGAGCTGATGAAGGTCGCGTCGGCCGTCGGCGTCGCCCACCCGGCGCTCCTCACCGCCGCCGACATCGAGATCATGAACGGCGACTACGAGGCCCGCACCCTGGCCGGTGTCTACGGCTACAAGGAGGGCTGGGGCGAGCTCGGCCCGCAGCCGGCCGAGGAGATCACGGCCCTGATGACGGCCGGAGCACAGCCGTCCGGGAAGCCGGAGGTCTGACAGAGGGGCGGCCGCCGGGCCGCCCTCACCCGTGGCCCGGCCCCGTACTACGGAGCCGGGCCACGGCGGCGCCGGGACGGCCCGGCGCCCCTGCCGTCTCAGGCCCGCATCCCGCCGTCCACCCGCAGCACCGTGCCCGTGACGTACGAGGCGCGGTCGCTCAGCAGCCACGCCGCGGCCTGGGCGACCTCGTCCGGCTCGGCGGCCCGGCCCAGCGGCGTCAGGGAGTTGAGCTGGTCGATCGTGCCCGGGGAGTTCGCGTCCCACTCGTGCAGCATCTCGGTGAGCGTGGTGCCCGGCGCGATCGCGTTGACGCGGATGCCCTCCGGACCGTACGTGGCCGCCGCCGACGCGGTGAGGCTGTTGACCGCCGCCTTCGCCGCGCCGTACACGGGCAGCTCCGGATTGGCCATCAGACTGCCGACGCTGGAGGTGTTGACGATCGCGCCGCGCCCGGCGGTGGCGCGGATGGCGGCGATCTCCGCGGCCATGGCCACCCACACGCCCTTGAAATTGACGTCCGACACGGCGTCGAACTCCTCCTCCGGCAGCCGGTCCAGCGGACCGGGCGGCTGGCCCGCCGCACCGTTGTTGAAGGCCACGTCGAGCCGTCCGTACCGCTCCACGGCCCGGTCGACGGCGGCGCGGACGCTCGCCGGGTCGGCCAGATCGCACCGGACGTGGTCCGCGGTGCCGCCCGCCCGGCGGATCTCCCCGGCCACCGCCGCGAGCTGATCGGTACTGCGGGCCGCGAGGACGACCCGGGCGCCTTCCCGGGCGAAGAGCCGGGCCGCCGCCGCGCCGATACCGCGGCCGGCACCCGTGACGAAGGCGACCTTGTCCGCGAGCAGACCGGGAGCCGTGGGGGAGGTGAGGGTGGTGTGGTTCATGCCGACGAGCCTGGCCCCGGCGGCCGGACCCAGCCAGGCACCGGCAGTACCTGGCTCGGCGGACCGCCGCCCGCGCACACTGGGCGGGTGGACCGACAAGAACTGGCAGGCTTCCTGCGCAGCCGACGCGAACGCCTCCGCCCCGACACCGTGGGCCTGCCCGCAGGGCCGCGCCGCCGCACCCCGGGGCTGCGCCGCGAGGAGGTGGCGCAGCTCGCGTTCATCTCGACCGAGTACTGCACCCGGCTGGAACAGGCCCGCGCCCCCTCCCCGTCCCGCGAGGTACTGGCCCAGCTCGCCCGCGCGCTGCGCCTGACGGACGCCGAACGCGACCACCTCCACCACCTCGCCGGCGCCCCGCCAGGCCCGCCGCCCGGGCCCTCGCGGGAGGTGCGGCAGAGCATCGTCGACCTGCTCGCCCGGCTGCCGGAGACCGCCGCGCTCGTCCTCTCCGCGACCTACGACGTCCTCGCCTGGAACGACCTGGCCGCCGCCCTGATGGAGGACTTCTCCGCCCTGCCGCGCCGCGACCGCAACCTCCTGCGGCGCGCCTTCCTCGGCCCGCACCCCGAGGGGCGGCGGCTGTACGGCCTCGGGGACACCGACACCTTCGCCCGGACCGCGGCCCAGCAGCTGCGGAGCGCCGCGGCGCGCTACCCCGACGCCCCGGAGGTGACCGGCCTGGTCCGCGAACTGTGCGACGGCAGCGCGGAGTTCGCCCGGATCTGGGCGGCCCACGACGTCGCCGCCCGGCCCGCCACCTGCACCGCCTTCGCCCACCCCCTCGTCGGACCGGTCCACGTCACCTGCGACATCCTGGACCTCGCCGACCGAGACCAGCGCGTCCTGCTCTACACCGCCGCCCCCGGCTCACCGTCGCAGGAGTCCCTGCGGCTGCTGTCGGTCCTCGGCACCCAGCGGATGGACGTACCGGGCTGAGCGGGCGGGTGTCCGCGCGGGTGTCCGCGGCGCCGTGCCAAGATCTCCACCGGCTCTCTTGCAGAGGGGAGTTCGGCGGCGGCCCGCTCTCCGCCGACCGCCCCGCCTCTCTCCGCGGCCACAGTCCGTGGTCCCCGAGGGGAAGGGCCCCCGCCACCGCCGTCCGCCGGAAGGAAGCCCTCATGTCCAGTGCCCGCACCGTGTACCACCTGCGCAACAGCCGCAACACCCCGTACCACCCGCACCGCCGATGTCACCACCTCGTGGACACCCCTGAAGACCGTCTGGCGCGGACCACCGAGAGTGCTGCCAAGAACCTCGGCCGCGCCCTGTGCCAGAACTGCGCCCGGCCCGCCCCCGCGCTCTCCTGACCTGCGCCCACCACCGTCGCCCGGTGTCCGGACACAAGGGCCACCACCCGGCGGCCCGGCCCCCGTTCCGCCGCCGTCCCCGCCCTGTTGCACAATCGCCGCGTGCCTGTCTCCCTCGCCGATCTGCTCGCCGAACCGACCCTGCGGCTGCGGGCGCTGAGCAGCCACTGCCACGACGCCGACCGGCGCATCGACTGGGTCTCCACGACGGAGCTGCCGGATCCGCTGCCGTTCCTGCGCGGCGGCGAGCTGGTGATGACCACGGGCATGCTGGAGCGCGACGACGCCGGGTGGACCCGGCTCCTCGAACGGCTGGCGGAACTCCCGGTCGCCGCGCTCTGTTTCGGCACCGGACTGGTGCACCAGGCGGTGCCGCCCGCCGTCGTCGACACCGCCGAACGCACCGGGCTTGCGCTCGTCGGCTCCCCGGTCGAGGTGCCGTTCGTCCAGATCAGCCGCTGGGTCGCCGACCGGATCTTCGCGGAGCGGTACGACGCGGTGCGGTCGGCCGCCACCCTCCAGGACCAACTGGTCCGCGAACTGCTCTCCGGCCACGGGCTGCGCGGCATGCTCCGGCGGCTCCACCGGGAGCTGGGCGCGGGCCCGGTGGCGGTGGTCGAGCCCGGCGGCCGCGTCCTGGCGCGCCACCCCGCCCCGTCCCGCCGGGCGGACGCCCGCTCCGGAGCCGAGGGCGAGGGCCCGGAGAGCGCGGGAACATCCGTACCGGTCCTGGTGGACGGCGTACCGGTCGCGGAGCTGCGCACCCGGCGCCCCACCCCGCGGCAGGACATCCTCTCCTTCGCCACCAGCATCCTCGGCCTCGAAGTGGCCCGCCATCAGGCCGTGCTCACCGGACGGCGGGAACTGCTCGGCCAGGTGCTGGAGGACGTCCTGCACCGCACGGTCTCCGACGGCGACGCCCGCCGCCGGCTGGCCTCGTACGGACTCGCCGCGGACGGCCCCCACACGGTCGTCGTCGCCCGCGTCGGCGGCGACCCCGCACGGCTGCGCAGCCTGCCGTGGACCCTGGGCCCGCTCCTGGAACGGGCCCACGACCGGCTGCCCACCGCACTGGTCGACGACGCGGTGATGGTCGTCGTACCGGACACCGTCGACGCCGGGGCCGCCGCCGGGACGGTCGCGGAGCACCTGAGCGTGGTGGACCCGCAGGTCCGCGTCGGCGTGGGGGAGCCGCGGCGCGGGGTGACCGGGCTGCGGCTCGGCTACTTCGAGGCCCGCCAGGCCGCCCGGTCCGGCCCCGGCGTGCACCGGGCGGCACCGCTGAGCATCGCCGGTCTGCTGATGGGCAATCTGGACCTGCCGCTGCGGGAGCTGGGCCACGCCGTGCTCGCCCCGCTGCTCCACCACGACGAGGCCCACCGCGCCGCACTGCTTCCCACGCTGCGGTCGTACCTCGCCCACGACTGCTCACCCGCCGCGACCGCCCGCGCCCTGACCCTCCACCGCAACAGCCTGCGCTACCGGCTCCGACTCATCGAACAGCTCACCACCCGCGACCTCACCCGCCTCGCCGACCGCATGGAGCTGTGGCTCGCCCTGACCGCCCTGGACGCCGACCCCGCGGGGGCGCCGGGGGAGGAGTGACGGGGCCGGGGAGGCCGGTCGGGGCGGGGCCTCACGCGGTCCCGGTCTCCGACAGCCACTGCGCGACGATCTCCTCGGCGTGCTCCCCGAGCGCCGGACTCGGGGCGGTCGGCGCGGGCCTCTGCGCCGCGGCGCCCGCTGCGTCTTCGGCGGCACCCGCGAGCGGGCCCGGCGCCGTGTCCCCGAAGTGCGCCGGCTGCCGGAGGAACGGGGTGCGGCCCAGGACCGGATGGTCGAACTCGCCGATCAGGCCGCGCTGCCGGATCTGGTCGCTGTGCACCGCATCGGTCAACTCCCAGAGCGGGGCGGCGGGAACACCCGCCGCCCGGGCGAGCTCCAGGGCCGCTTCCGTGGTGACGCCGGTGGACCACTCCTCGGTGATCTCCCGGACCTGCTCGACATGGCGCGAGCGGGCGGTGTCGTCGCCGAACCGCGGGTCGGACGGCAGATCGGGCCGCCCCACCAGCGTGGCGAACCGCGCGAACACCGCATCGCTCGCCACCGCTATCGCCACCAGCCCGTCGGCGGTGCGGTAGGTGTCGAACGGGGCGGAGACCGGATGCCGGTTGCCGACCCGCCCCGGCAGATCGCCGGTCGCGGTGAGCAGACTCCACGCGGTCACCTGCAACGACACCAGCGAGTCGAGCATGGCCACATCGATGTGCCGCCCCCGGCCACTGCGTTCCCGGTCGTACAGCGCCGTGCTGACGGCCCAGGAGGTGAACAGCCCGGCCAGCAGGTCACCGACCGACTCGCCCACCCTCGTCGGCGGCCCGTCGGGCGTGCCCGTCCCGGCCATCAGCCCGGACATCGCCTGCACGATCAGGTCGTACGCGGGGTACTCCCGCATCGGGCCGCTCTGCCCGAAGCCCGAGATGCTCGCGTAGACCAGGCGCGGGTTGACCGCCGCGAGCGCCGCATGGTCGATGCCCAGCCGCTGCGCCACGCCGGGACGGAAGTTCTCGACGAAGACGTCGGCGCGGGCAGCCAGCCGCAGCAGCAGCGCATGGTCGTCGGGGTTCTTCAGATCGAGGGCGATGCTGCGCTTACCGCGGTTGAGCTGCGCGAAGTACACGCTCTCGCCCTCCCGGAACGGCCCGAGGCGGCGGGCGTCGTCACCGGCGGGCGGCTCGACCTTGACCACGTCTGCCCCCAGATCCGCCAGCAGCGCGGTGCAGTACGGGCCCGCCAGCACCCGGCTCAGATCCAGCACCCGCAGCCCTTGGAGAACGGTCATCGCTTTCTGCCTTTCGGTCGGTGGATCGCATCCGGCCTGCGGAACGTATGCGGGCGTCCGCCGCGGCGTCGATGTGCGGCCGCACGAACATCCCGCCGATCCCGGTGCACCCGCACATTGGCGTGGCGGATCCCCGTACGCCGGAATGGAGCCGGGCCCGCACCGACCCGTGCGCCCCTGCCGATCCCCGTACTCATGAAGGACGCCGCCATGACGGACCACGCCACCACGCCGTATCTGCTGCCCGAGATGTACGACGAGTTCCGCGCCGCGGCCCGTGCCGTCGCCGAGAAGGAGCTGGGCCCCCGGGCCGCGGAGGTCGACGCGCGGGGCGGCTTCCCGCACGACAACTACGCGACGCTCACCGCCGCCGGGCTGCACGCGCCCGGCATTCCCGAGGAGTACGGCGGCGACGGCGTCGATGCCCTCGCCGCCGCCATCGCCGTCGAGGAGGTCGCCCGCGTCTGCGCCTCGTCCTCCACCATCCAGACCTCCAACAAGCTCGGCGTCGTACCGCTGCTGCTGGCCGGTACGGAGGAGCAGCGACGCCGGTACCTGCCCGAAGTCGCCGCGGGCGAGGCGCTGATGGCGTACGCGATCAGCGAGCGCGAGGCCGGCAGCGATGTCGGCGCGATGCGCTGCCGGGCGGTCGCCGACGGCGACGGCTGGGTGCTGGACGGCGTGAAGACCTGGATCACCTCCGCCGGGGTCGCCGCGTACCTCATCGTCTTCGCGGTCACCGACCCGGACGCCGGATCCCGCGGTATCTCGGCCTTCGTCGTCCACGCCGACGACCCCGGCATCGGCTACGGCGAGCCCGAACGCAAGATGGGCCTGAAGGGCTCGGTCACCCGCGAGGTGTACTTCGACGGCTGCCGGATCCCCGCCGACCGCCTGCTCGGCGAGCGGGGGAGGGGACTGCGGGTGGCACTGGGGACCCTCGACCACACCCGCGTCTCGGTCGGCGCCCAGGCCCTCGGCATCGCCCAGGGAGCCCTCGACCTCGCGGTCGGTTATGTGCGGGAGCGCCGGCAATTCGGCAAGGCCCTCGCCGACTTCCAGGGCGTCCAGTTCCTCCTCGCCGACATGGGGATGAAGGTGGAGTCGGCCCGGCAGATGGTCTACGCGGCCGCGGCCCGCAGCTCCGCGGGCGCCGCCGACCTGACGTACTTCGGCGCGGCCGCCAAGTGCCTGGCCTCCGACGTCGCCATGGCGGTGACGACCGACGCGGTGCAGCTGCTCGGCGGCTACGGCTACACCCAGGACTTCCCCGCCGAGCGCATGATGCGCGATGCGAAGATCACCCAGATCTACGAGGGCACCAACCAGATCCAGCGGATCGTGATGGCCCGCAAACTGCTGCAGACGAGCTAGGGCGTGTCCGCGGCCTTCGCACCCGCCCGGCCCCCGATTATTCCGATCGGTGGCCCGGTTCATCACTTGGGTGGAACCTCTCCGACGCTTCCGGTCGGCCCCGCCCGGCCGCCCCGACACTGGTGCGGAATGCCGGGATCATCTGATCGGACCAGGTGTGTCCCGGATACACAGAAGGGGGAAAGCGATCCGTCACAGGAGATTTCACCTCAGTGTTCTCGCCGTACTCGCCTCGCTGGCCGTGGCGGGCGCGGCGGCACCGGCAACCTCCGTATCCGCCCAGGGCGATCACGCACCGGGAGCGTACGTTCCGCAGGACACCGCCGCGGAAGCGGTGCCGGGCGTCGCACCGCCCGGCGCCGGGGCGACCGCGGTCTACCGGGACCGCACCGGCCGGGTACTGGACATGCCCGGCGCCGCGCGCTCCGGCCTGCCCTGGCAGCCCGCGGCGTTCGGCTGCACCCCGGTCAGCGGGCGGGACAACCCGCACCGCTCCGGCACCGGCGTGGCGGCGTCCGGACACGGCTGGTGGAAGAAGGGGAACTGCAGCAACGACCGGGCCAAGGTGTTCAACTGCCTGTACGAGTGGTATACGGACAACAGCTGGCGCCAGCAGGCGTGTTCCGCCACCGAGACGCTCAAACCCGGTGGCGGGAGCACCCACCGCACGGCGGCCCGGCGCGACTGCCGTGACACGCGGCGGACGTCGTGGCGCAACCATGTGGACGTCGACGTGATCGGCGAGATCGACACCGCCGAGAAGCCGATGAACCAGGCCGATGTGGACTGCCGGGTGTATTGAGAGACCGGGCGCGGCCTGCCTCTTTTGGGGCGGGCCGCGCAAGCCGCCGCAGAACCACGGAGGACGAAGTGACGGAACAGGACGCCACCGCACAGCCGGGCATCGCGCCCACGGCCCGTCCCACCGCGGGCACCCTGTTCGCCGCCCTCTACGGTGAGGTGACCCCGCACTCCTGGCACGACCCCCGATCCGAGCACGACGCCTACCAGCTGTTCCACCAGCGCTCACTCGCCATGGGCTGGCTCGACGACCGGTCCGGCGCCGTGGCGGAGGCGGAGCGCGCCCGGCGCGCGGCCGTCGCCCCGGGGCTGTGGGCCATGAACGACGCCGGGTGGAGCCATCCGCGCGCCGCCTCCGAACCGCGGCTGATCTCGTGGTTCCAGGTCGAGGCCAGCGCCGTGGCGGAGGACCGGCCGCTCCCCGTACAGCCGTTCCTGCGCTGCGCCGAGGACACGACGGCGCGGATCGGTACGGTGCAGCTCTCCGCGGTACAGCTCCTGCTGCCGGTCCAGGGGCTCGACCCGTCGGTGCGCCCGCCCTCCGCGCAGGTGCCGTCGCTGCAGACGGTCGACTGGTTCGGCGAGTGCGATCCACGGTCGCGGACGCCGGTGACGGTCCGCGTCGACAGCGGCCGCTCCCCGTCGCTCCCCTCGGTCGCACCGCAGCTCGCCGACGGCCTCGGCCGGTGGGAGCAGGGCGTCTTCGCGTACGGGGCGAGCGACCTCGCGGACCCGGGCGGTGCGCCGGTGCCGCCGTTCGACGACAGCTTCTGGAACGGCCCGCCGGGGTACGGCACGACGCTCACCGGCGAACTCGCGGAGTGGTCGTGCGAGGCGATCGGCTGGCTGGCCGAGGCCGTCGCCGACTCCGCCGCCGCCCTCGGCGTCCGGACGCCGCTGCTCGTCACCGTCACCCGGACCTGAGCCGAGCGGATCTTCGCGCACAGCGGCGCCTGTCCCCGTGGCCCGTCCGGCGCTAGCCTCGGGCCCGTGATCGTATGGCTCAACGGCACCCACGGTGTGGGCAAGACGACGACCGGCGCACTCGTGCAGCAGCTGATCCCGGATTCCCGGGTCCTCGATGCCGAGAAGGTCGGCGAGACCCTCATGGACATCGCGCCGGGGCTGCCCTGGACGGGCAACTTCCAGCACTGGCCGCCGTGGCGGCCGCTCGTGGTCGAGACCGCCCGCCATGTCCTCGACTACACCGGCGGCACGCTGGTGATGCCGATGACCGTCCTGGTCGAGGAGTACTGGCGCGAGATCAGCACCGGCCTCGCCCACCACGGCATTCCCGTACGGCACTTCGTCCTCCACGCCGAGGAGGAGACCCTCCGCGGGCGGATCGCGGGGGACACCGTGCTGGGCCCCGATTCCCCCTTCCGCCTCGACCATCTGGCGCCCTACGCCGAGGCGGCCCGCACCTGGCTGCACGGCGCGGCCGAGGTCGTCGACACCACGCACCTCACACCCGCCGAGGCCGCCGCGCGGATCGCGGCGGCCGTCGGCGGCTGAGCGCCCGGAGAGGCGGCCGAAGCCGCGCCGGCCTCAGAGGAAACGGCGCAGGATGCGGGACTTCCGGGCGGTGAAGGGCGGATAGACCAGGCGCAGCGGGTCGGCGAGGAGGGGCTTGTCGAGGACGGCCTTGGTGTGGCTGAAGGTGTCGAGCGAGTGCTCGCCGTGGTAGCCGCCCTGACCGCTCTCGCCGACACCGCCGAACGGCAGCCCGGGGACGGTGAGATGGGCGGTGGGGATGCCGAAGGAGAGGGCGCCCGAGGAGGTCTCGGTCGTCAGCCGCCGCTTGGTGGCGGCCGAGTCCGTGAAGGCGTAGAGGGCCAGGGGCTTGTCGCGGGCGGTGAGGAAGGCGAGGGCGGCGTCCAGATCGGGGACGCGGACGATCGGCAGGATCGGCCCGAAGATCTCCTCGCGCATCACCGGCGCGTCCGGGGCCACATCGGCGAGGACGGTCGGGGCCAGGTAGCGGTCGGCCCGGTCGTGGTCGCCGCCGGTCACGGTCCGGCCGTCCGCGAGGAGCGCGGTCAGCCGGTCGTGGTGCCGCTCGTTGACGATCCGTCCGTAGTCGGCACTCCGCGCCGGGTCGGGCCCGTACATCTCCCGGATCGCGGCGGTCAGCAGCGGTTCGAGGGCCGCCCCGGCCGCACCGACGGCGAGGACGTAATCGGGGGCGACGCAGGTCTGGCCGGCGTTCATGAACTTGCCCCAGACGATGCGGCGGGCGGCGGTCGCCAGATCGGTGCCCGGCTCCACGAGGGCCGGGCTCTTCCCGCCCAGCTCCAGGGTGACCGGGGTGAGATGGCGGGCCGCGGCGGCCATGACGATCCGGCCGACCGTGCCGTTGCCGGTGTGGAAGACATGGTCGAAGCGGTGTTCCAGCAGGGCCGTGGTCTCCGGAACGCCGCCCTCCACGACGGCCACGGCCTGCGGGTCCAGTGCCCGCGGCAGCAGGCGGGCGAGCGCGGTGGAGGTGGCCGGGGCGAGTTCGCTGGGCTTGACCACCGCGGCGTTGCCCGCGGCCAGGGCGCCGACCAGCGGCGACAGCGCCAGCTGGAGCGGATAGTTCCAGGGGCTGATGATCAGGACGGTGCCCAGCGGCTCGCGCACCGTACGGGCCCGGGCCGGTCGCAGCGCCGGCGGCACCGGGACGCGCCGCGGTCGCAGCCACCGGTCGAGATGGCGCAGGGTGTGATCGATCTCGTGGAGGGTGAACCCGATCTCGGTGGTGTACGCCTCGGTGGCGCTCTTGCCGAGGTCGGCGCGGAGCGCGGCCGTGAACGCCTCCTCCTGCTCGACCAGCAGCCGCCGCAGGGCGTGCAGCTGGGCCTTGCGCCAGGCCAGGGGCTTGGTGCGGCCGGTGGCGAAGGCGGCGTTCAGACGGGCGACGGTGGCTGCCACGTCGGTGGACGGCGTCTCGGCCGCCGGGGCGGACGCGGGCCCGGCGGTCTGCGGGGAAGCGGTCATGGCGGCGAGCATAAACGAAACGAAATGCTTTCGTTTCGCATTCCGCTAAGGTCGTGGCATGACCCGTCGCACCGCCCCCGCCCCGCAGCCCGAGCCCAAGGCCCCGTCCCGCCGGGGCCGTCCCCGCGACGCCGCCCGGGACCGGGCCCTGCTGGACGCCACCCTGGCCGTGCTCGCCGAGAGCGGCTACGGCGGACTGACCACCGCCGCCGTGGCCGCCCGGGCGGGCGTCTCCACCGCGACCCTCTACCGGCGCTGGTCGTCCAAGGAGGACCTGGTGATCGCCGCGGCCGCCACCTTCGCCGAGGACCCCTACGGGCTCCCGGAGACCGGCAGCCTCGAAGGCGATCTGCGGGTGGTGCTCCGCGACAAGGCCGCCGCCGTGACCGGCGAGAGCGGCCGGCTGATGCGGGCCCTGATCGGCGAGGCGGCGCGGAGCACCGTGCTGGCCCGGGCGCTCACCTCGGCCTTCCTGGAGCCGGTCCACCGGCGGGTGGCCGAGGTCGTGCGGAGCGCCGCCGAGCGGGGGGAGATCCCGCCGGTCGAGGACGCCGAGCTGCTCGGGGAGGTGGTGGTCGGCCCCGTGATGAGCAGGTTCCTGCTCACGCCCCGGCTGCCGGACCAGGTCGACGCGGCCACCGCGCAGGAGGTGGCGGACCGCCTCCTGCCCTTCGTCCTGCGCGCCGTGGGCGGCGAGGCCGGGCGGTCCGCCTGAGGAGGAAAGACCCATCGGGCCGAGCGGCGGTCGGGCCGGCGGGCTCGGCAGGATGCTACGAAGTCGGGAAGACCTGTGAAGGTGGTTGAGGAGGACGGGATCATGGCCGAGCAGGACGAGCGATTCGATGTTGTCGTACTCGGCGCGGGGCCCGGTGGC
This sequence comes from Streptomyces sp. NPDC029159, assembly GCF_055564055.1. Taxonomy (NCBI): domain Bacteria; kingdom Bacillati; phylum Actinomycetota; class Actinomycetes; order Kitasatosporales; family Streptomycetaceae; genus Streptomyces; species Streptomyces sp. NPDC029159. The sequence continues at coordinate 119,574 of NZ_JBVHWT010000006.1, read as the reverse complement.
TACGTCGCCGCCGTCCGTGCCGCACAGCTCGGCAAGCGGGTCGCCGTGGTGGAGGAGCGGTACTGGGGCGGCGTCTGCCTGAACGTGGGCTGCATCCCCACCAAGGCCCTGCTGCGCAACGCGGAGTTGGCCCACCTCTTCACCCGGGAGGCGAAGACCTTCGGTATCAAGGTCGACGGGCAGGTCTCCTTCGACTACGGCGAGGCGTTCCGCCGCAGCCGCAAGGTCGCCGACGGCCGGGTCAGGGGCGTCCACTACCTGATGAAGAAGAACAAGATCACCGAGGTGAACGGGCGCGGCACCTTCCTCGACCCGCACACCCTCCAGGTCACCGACTACGACGGCGACACCCGGACCATCGGTTTCACGGACTGCATCATCGCCACCGGCGCCACCCCCAAGCTGCTGCCCGGCACCAAGCGGAGCGCGTGCGTGGTGACCTACGAGGAACTGATCCTCGCCGAGGAGCTTCCGCGGTCGATCGTCATCGCGGGCGCCGGGGCCATCGGCATCGAGTTCGCCTATGTGCTGCACCACTACGGCGTGAAGGTCACGGTCGTCGAGTTCTTCGATCGCATGGCGCCCCTGGAGGACGCGGAGGTCTCGGCCGAACTCGCCCGCCAGTACCGCAAGCTGGGCATCGAGGTCCTGACCTCCACCCGCGTCGACTCCCTCGACGAGTCCGGGCCGCAGGTCCGGGTCACCGTCACCGGCAAGGACGGCGCCCCGCAGATCCTTGAGGCCGACAAGGTCCTCCAGGCCATCGGCTTCGCTCCCAACATCACCGGCTACGGCCTGGAGCACACGGGCGTGGCGCTCACCGAACGCGGTGCGATCGCCGTCGACGGCCGCTGCCGCACGTCCGTCCCGCACCTCTACGCCATCGGTGACGTGACCGCCAAGCTGATGCTCGCGCACGCCGCCGAGGCCATGGGCGTCATCGCCGCCGAGACGCTTGCCGGCGCCGAGACCATGGAACTCGACTATGCGATGATCCCGCGGGCCACCTACTGCCAACCCCAGATCGCAAGCTTCGGCTACACCGAGGCCCAGGCCCGCGACCTGGGGTACGACGTCAAGGTCGCCACGTTCCCGTTCTCCGCGAACGGCAAATCCCATGGCCTGGGCGACACCACAGGCTTCGTCAAACTCATGAGCGACGCCACGCACGGCGAGCTGATCGGCGGCCATCTGATCGGCCCGGACGTCACCGAACTGCTGCCGGAGCTGACCCTGGCCCAGCAGTGGGACCTCACCGTGCACGAGGTCGCCCGCAATGTGCACGCCCACCCGACCCTGGGCGAAGCCGTCAAGGAAGCCGTGCACGGCCTGGCCGGCCACATGATCAACATGTGAGGGCGCCCGATGCCGGAGCGGCGGCCGAGTTCCCCGGCCGCGTGCTCGCCGGGCTCGTGCCCGGGTCGCTTCCGGCGGCCGGGCGGGGGAGGCTGGAGAGGTCAGGGCAAGTCGTGGAGAAAGTGTGAGGTGCCTGATGAGCACTCTCGAAGAGCACATCGACATCGGCGTTCCGCTCGAAACGGCCTGGGACTGCCTGCACCGCCCAGAGAGCTACCCGCGGTTCCTGAACGGTGTACGCCAAGCCCGCACGGAAGGGGAGCGACGCACGCACCTGGACATCGACACGGGCGGCCGGGCGCAGGAGTGCGAGGTCGAGATCGCCGACCGGGAGCGGGAAAACGTGATGACGTGGCAGACGACGACCGGTCCCGACCTGGCAGGGACCTTCTCGCTGCTGCCGATCGACCGGGGCCACACCCGGCTCCAGGCCCGGTTCGAGTACGACCCCGGCACGATCAAGGAGAGCTTCGGCGGGCCCCAGGGCTTCGCGCAGGCGGTCGCGATCGAGCGCGGGGTACGCAGCGACCTTCAGCAGCTCAAGGAACTCCTGGAAGCAGAGGGTAAGGGCCGGTAGACGGACGGATCCGTCCTGCCCCGGGGCGGCCTACGGAGCACGGCCGCCGCAGGTCACCGCCGGGGCAGCGGGATCCGGTCCAGGTCGTTGCCGACCACCACCCGGCCGCCGAAACCCCGCCGGGCCCGGCGCAGCCAGGACTCGTGCGGGACCTGGAAGGTGTCCGGCGGGGCGAAGTGGGTGAGGACCAGGGTCGACACCCCGCAGCGCCGGGCCAGCGGCCCGACCTCGGTGACGTCGGTGTGCGCCGCCGCCATGTGGTGCAGCAGCGCTTCGCCGTAGCCGGTGCCGTTGCGGTAGAAGTCGAGGTCGATCACCTCGTGGACGAGGATGTCGGCGCCCCGGGCCAGGCGGACCATGTTGTCGGTCGGCGCGGTGTCCCCGGAGAAGACCACCGAACCGTCCGGGGTGTCGAAGCGGTACGCGAAGCACGGGAAGACCAGTCCGTGGGGGACGAGGACCGCACTGACGCGTACCGTCCCGTCGTCCATGACCAGGAACGGTTCCATGTCCGGCGCGGTGTTCCCGAGCGGATCGGCGCCCGTCGCGGGCGGCAGCGGTATCTCGTGGACGTCGATGCGGGTGTGCGGATCGGCGGTGCCGGACTCGCGCATGAAGATGTTGCTGCTGTACGCGGTGGCTTCGAGGGACTTCTCCGTCAGGGTCCGCAGGCCCGGCGTCGGATCGGCCGGGCAGACGGTCCCCACCGGCCCGCCGCCGTAGGCGTCCGGCAGCGCGCCCGCCGGGCCGGGCCCGTAGGCGTCGAACGGGGGCCGCACGCCGTCGCCCCCGCCGCTCGCGCCGTGCGCGGCCAGCAGGACGAAGTTGGCGTAGTCGGCGAGGTGGTCGATGTGCAGATGGGTGACGAAGACCGAGGTCAGGTCCTGGAACCGCAGTCCGCTCCGCCCGTACTGGGTGACGGCGGAGCGCCCGCAGTCGACGACGTACACCCTGCCGCGGACGGAGAGCGCGGAGGCGGTGCCCGCCCGGGTGGTGACCGGCGGCGGACCGCCGGCCGTGCCCAGCAGGAAGAGTTCGGTGCCCTCCCGGGAGGGGCGCGCGGGGGCCGACGGCGGCTCGGTGGCCTGAGCCGGGTCCGCGCCGGGAACGGTCGCGGCGGCCCCGCCCGCGGCGAGGGCCGCGGCCGAGGCGCCGAGCAGCCGACGGCGGGAGAGCGGGCCCGCCGCGGCGCGGGGCCCGTCCTCGCCGGACGGGTCGGAGGTGTTGTGGCGGCGCTGAGCAGGCGTCATGGAACGAGTCCTCAGGGCGTGGAGGAGACGGACGCGCCGAGCATATGAATAGTTAAGCGCTTAGGGAAGATGGGGAGTGGAACGGAGCGCGCCGCCTGCTCGGCGCCGGTGCGGCAGCCCGGCTCAGCCTCCGGACGTGACGAGACCGTGCGGATCGTGGGACGGACGGCCGCCGACCAGGGTGGCCAGGACACCGATCGCCCCGATGCGGTCGGGGGCGCAGGCCGTGGGGTCGGCGTCGAGGACCGTGAGGTCCGCCAGCAGACCGGGGGCCAGCCGGCCCTTGCGGTCCGCGGCGCCGGTGGCCCGGGCCGAACCGACCGTCCAGGCGCGCAGCGCGGTGGCGGCGGGCACCCGCTCCTGCGGGCCGAAGCGCGCGCCGGTCTCCGTCAGCCGCTCCACCATCGCCTGCATCGCGGCGAGCGGCGCACCCGGCGCGACCGGCCGGTCGGAGCTGCCCGGCACGGTCAGCCCGAGGTCGAGGAAGGAACGGAGCCGGTACGCCCAGTCGGCGCGGCGCTCCCCGAGACCGGTGGCCATGCTCCCGCCGAACGCCGGGATGAAGTTGTGCTGCGGCACGGGCACCACCCCCAGCGACGCGAACGCCGCGAGCTGGTCGGGGCGGACCACCCCCGCATGCTCGACACGGTGGGCCACCCCGGGGCGCGGCGCCTCGCGCTGCGCCCGTGCGTACGCCGACAGGGCCAGATCGACGGCGCGGTCACCGATGGCGTGCGCGGCCACCGTCCAGCCCGCCCGGTGCGCGGCGACGACCGTGTCGGCCATCGCGTCCGGATCGCCCTGGAAGTAGCCGGTGTTCTCGTGCGGGCAGCCGCAGAACGGTTCGGTGACGGCGGCGGTCCGCCCGAACAGCGAGCCGTCCAGGAAGATCTTCACCGGCCCGACGGAGAGCGTGTCGTCCCCCAGACCCGTCCGTATGCCCAGGTCGAGACCGAGCGCGATACCGTCCTGCGGATGCGCGGTCAGCGGGTGCAGCACATCGGCGGCCACCATCAGCTGGGCCCGTGCGCGGAGCCGCCCGGTGTCCCGGGCGTGCTGGTAGGCGGCGAGTTCCACGGGGGTGTGGCCGATCCAGCCACCGCCGATCCCGGCCTCCGTGAAGCTGGTGATGCCCTCGGTGAGGTAGTGGCCGGTGGCGCGGTCGACCGCCGCGGCGACCGTCTCCACGGAGTACGGCAGCACCTGATCCTGGACGAGACGCTGCGCGGTCTCCTCCAGGAGCCCGTCCGGCCGGCCGTCCGCGTCCCGCGCCACCACCCCGCCGGGCGGGTCGGCGAACCCCGGCTCCAGGGCACCGGCCGCCCGCAGCACCGGCGAGTTGACGAGGCACCCGTGCCCCGAGGCGTGCTTGAGCCAGACGGGCCGCCCGCCCGCCGCCTTGTCCAGCGCCTCCCGGTGAGGCCGGCGGCCACCCGGATCCAGGCCCGCGCCGACGACCCACGCCCCGGCGGGCAGCTGCGCCGCGTGCGCCGCGACCGCCGCGCACACCTCGTCCGGACCGTGCACCCCGGACAGATCGAGCTGACTCAGCGTCAGGCCGAACCAGGCGGTGTGGCAGTGCGCATCGTGGAAGCCCGGGACGACGGTCGCACCGCCCGCGTCCAGCACCCGGACCGCGTCCAGGTGCGCCACCTCCTCGTCGAGTCCGACGACGCGACCGTGCAGCACGCCCAGCGTGCGGGCCGTGGGCCGCCGGTCGTCGAGGGTCAGGATGCGCGCATTGCGCACCAGCAGATCGAGCAGCACGGGGTTTCCTCTCCTCACCGCCACACCTTGTCCTGACGGTCGTACGTCCGCCCCGCGGGCGCGGGGCGCTTGCGGAGTTCGCCCTTGGCGACGCGCTCCGACGGGGTCATGGGGAGCCGGTCGCGCAACTCCCAGTAGCGGGGCACCTTGAAGGCGGCCAGCCGCTCGCCGCAGTGGGCGGCCAGCTCGTCCGGACCGGGCGCCGGACCGTCGCCGTCCGGTACGACGTACGCCTTGATCTCCTCGCCGCGCAGCTCGTCGGCGACCGGGACGACGGCGGCCAACCGGACCCGCGGATGCGCGGTGAGCACCTCCTCCAGCTCCGCCGCCGCGACGTTCTCACCACTGCGCCGGATCATGTCCTTGAGCCGGCCCCGGAAGTGGACCCGGCCCTCCTCGTCCAGATGGCCGAGGTCCCCGGTGTGGAACCAGCCGTCCGCGAACGCCGCCGCCGTCTCGTCCGGGCGGCCGAGATAGCCCGCCATCATGCCGGGGCCGCGCAGCTGGATCTCGCCGACCGTGTGGGCCGGGAGCGCGGTGCCGTCCGGCCCGGCGATCCGGACGGCACGGTGGCGCAACGGCCGTCCGATGCAGCCGCTGCCCACGGCCGCATCGTGGTCCGCGGGCCCGACGCGCAGATCCGCACCGGTCTCCGTCATCCCGAACGCCTCGTACCACGGGACGTCCCAGCGCTCCTCCAGCCGGGCGTGGAGCGCGGGCGGTATGGCGGAACACTGGACGGCGCGGACGCGGTGGTCACGGTCCTCGGGGTGCTCCGGCATCCGCAGCAGCAGCGTGGGCATCAGCCCCAGACAGTAGAAGTACGTGACGCCGTGCTCCCTGACCTTCTGCCAGAAGGTGGTCGGGTGGAACCGGTCCAGCACGACGAGACGGCTGCCCGCGAGAAGGGCCGCGGCGACGTTCCACTGCGGGTCGATGTAGTGGAACGGCTGACAGGTGAGCAGCGTGTCCTCCGGCCCCAGATGCGGGAACTCGGTGACCAGACTGCCCGCCAGCTCCAGCCAGTACCGGTGCGGCAGCAGACAGCCCTTGGGGCTGCCGGTGGTGCCCGAGGTGTACTGGATGTTGACGAGTTCACCGGGCCCGGACGCACCGCCGGGCGACACGGGAGCCGGGACGGCGGGCGGCGCCGTCCCGTCGACGTACCGCACGGCGCCCAGCGTCGGCACGGACGCCAGCAGCTCCTCCGCCATCGGCCGGAACTCCTCACACGTCACGAGGAGCTGGGCGCCGGAGTCGCGCAGTACATGCTCCGCGTCGTGGCTGCGGTAGGCCGTGTTGACCGGCACCATCGCGGCGCCGAGCGCCGCCAGGGCCAGCCAGGTGAGCGGGAACTCCGGGCGGTTGCGGAGCAGCACGGCGACCCGGCCGTCCCGTCCGACACCGGCCGCGCTCAGTTCCGCCGCCGTCCGCCGGACGCCGCGCGCGACCTCTGCGAAGGTGAAGTCCCGCCCGTACTCGTCGAACGTCCAGGCGACCCGGTCGGGCCACCGGGTCGCCGCCCGCTCCACGAGCGTCGCCAGCTCGGGCACCGACTCCGGCGGCAGACCCGCACCCTCCGAGGCGTCGTACGCGCTCATCGCCCGTCCTCCCCGACCGGCGCGGGCGACTGGGCGAACGCCTGCCGGGGGCGCTCGTGTTCGCCGCTCTCCCCGGTGATCTGGGCCGCCGCCACCTCACGCGCCAGGGCCTGGTCGACGGTGCCGTCCAGCCCCTCGTCGATCAGTTGCTTGGCGAGCGCGAGCGCGAACGGTGGCCGCTGGGCGAGGACGGAGGCCAGCTCGGTCGCCACGGCCTCGTGCCGCCCCGGCGCGCTGACCCGGGTGACCAGCCCCAGCCGCTGTGCCTCCCGGGCGTCGAAGTGTTCGCCCAGCAGGATGAGTTCCTTCGCCTTGAGCGTGCCGACGGCGGTGGTGAGCAGCCGGGAGACGCCGCCGGTCACGCTGAGCCCGACGCCCACCTCCGGGAAGCCGAACCGGGTGTCCTCCGCGGCGACGACCAGATCGCAGGAGAGGGCGAACTCACAGCCCGCGCCCAGTGCGTAGCCGTGCACGGCCGCCACGACGGGGAAGGGGGCGTCCCGGATCAGCCGGGTCACGTCCTGGATGCGGTCCAGCCGGGCGCGGGTGCCCGCGGCGTCCGTCGGCGCGGGCTCGGCCTTGAGATCGTGACCGGAGCAGAAGGCCCGGCCCGCACCGCAGAGGACGACCGCGCGCACACCGTCGTCGGCCGCCCTGCGCAACGCCGCCAGCAGATCGCCGACGAGCTGCTCGGTCACCGCGTTCAGCCGGTGCGGCCGGGACAGCCGGATGCGTGCGATGCCGTGGTCGAGGACCGCGTACGTGACGCGGGGATTCCCGGCGCCGTCGGCCGGCCGGGCGCTGTCCGCCGTACCGGTGGGGATGGTGTCAGTAGCCACAAGGTGCTCCTCGGGAGTCGCCGAACAGCGCGCACGTTACTCTATCGATCGGTCGATCGATAGAGTGCCGAGTGCGGAAGTGCACCCCGGTGAGCGGACCGCTTCACGGCGTCCGCAGCGAGGTCGGGCGAGAGTGGGCGCGGCCGCACGCCGTTGCGCGACGTGTCGTACGAAAGGGCCGGCGCGGAAGGGGAAAGGAGCGGCGGTCAGGCCGGGGCGGGCGCGCTCGCGCCCAGGCTGACCTGCCAGATCTCCTCCACCAGCGCCCGCGCCGTGTGGATCTCGGCGGGATCGGGGCGCGGCATGGTCTGCGCCGGGACACCGAGCAACTGCAGCGCCAGACGCGCGTGGGCCGTCGCCACCCCGTCGAGGGCGATCGAGCCGTCGGGGGAGTACCACTTGGCCACCCCGGAACACATCTCCAGCAACGCCATCCGCGCAAAGGTCCGGTCGGGCACCGTGAACAGGCCGGAGGCACAGCCGTTGGCGATGGCGCGCCGCCAGTGATCCTCGTACGCGTCCCGGAGCGCCACCATCGCCGTACGCCGCTCGGGACCCAGCGCCTCCAGCTCGTTGTCGACCACGGCGGTCTCCTCCGGCCGCAGCGCATGGGTGAGGACATGGACGTGGACCAGCCGGACGATCTGCGCCTGCGGGTCCGACGCGTCCGCGGTGACCCGGTCGGCCGCGTCGTTCAGCCGGTCGAGGCTGGCCCGCATGATGGAGGCGAGCAACTCCTCCTTGGTGCCCATGTAGTGGTAGAGCGTCGCGGACGACATCCCCGCGCCCTCGGCCAGCTCCCGGATGCCCACGCCGTGGAAGCCCTTCGCGGCGAACAGCCGGATCGCCGCGTCCCAGACCTGGCGGCGTGCCTGTGCGCCGGCGCGTGTGCTGGGGGCCTTGGCCACGGGGACGATCCTTCGCTCGGAGCGGGCACGCTGGACGGACGGTCCGAGTTTACCGCGCCCTATCGGTCGATCGATTGGCGTGCGGGTGCAGCGGGCGGCCCCGGGACGGGAGTCCGCCGCCCCGGACACCGCTACCGCACGGCCTCGGCACCCCTGCGCGCCCGCCGTTGCCGTACCGCCCCGACACCCGCCGCCGCCACGGTCACCGCCAGCGTCAGGAACAGCGAGCGCTGGGTCGTGGCGTCGAAGGCCAGCAGCACGAGGACCACTGCCAGGGCGGTGACGACCGTCCACGACAGATAGGGGTAGGCCCACATCCGTACCGTCGGCGTCCGCCCGAGGCGCTCGGCCCGCATCCGGCTGCGGATCTGGCACGCCGCCACACACAGATACATGAGGACGATCACCGCCCCCGTGGAGTCCAGCAGAAAGGTGAAGAGGGTGGCGGTCCCGGCGAAGTACTTCGAGGCGAGGGTGAGCAGCCCGGCCAGCGCCGCGACGAGCACGGCGGGTACGGGGACACCGCGCGTGTTGGTCCGCGCGAAGAGGCGCGGCGCCTCGCCCTTCCGGGCCAGCGCGAAGAGCATCCGGGACGCCGTGTAGAGCCCGGAGTTCAGACAGGACGCCACGGCGACCAGCACGATCAGATCCATGATCCGGCCCGCCTGGGGCACCTCCAGCGCGTCGAGCGCCGCCGAGTACGGGCTGGCGGTGACGCTCGCCTGGTTGTAGGGCAGCAGCGTGACGATGACCCCGATGGAGCCGATGTAGAAGATGAGGATGCGGGCGGTGGTGGAGCGGATCGCCTTGCGTACGGCCTCCGCCGGGCGCGGTGCCTCGCCCGCCGCGATGGTGACGACCTCGGCGCCGCCGAACGCGAAGATCACGGTCAGCACGCTCGGCAGCACCGCGTACCAGCCCTCCGGGGCGAAGCCGCCGTGCCCGAGGAGGTTGGCCGTGCCGGGGGAGTCGGTGCCCGGCAGCAGCCCCGCGACGGCCAGTACGCCCAGCCCGATGAAGGCGACGATCGCCACCACCTTGATCAGGGCGAACCAGTACTCCGCCTCACCGAACGCGCCCACATGGATCAGATTGGACGCGGTGAGCACGGCGAGGAGCACCAGCGACGCCACCCAGGCGGGGACCGCCGGCACGAGGTGATGGGCCAACTCCCCGCCGATCACCGCCTCCAGGCCGACCGTCACCCACCACGAGTAGGCGTAGAGCCAGCCGATCGCGAGCCCGCACCAGCTGCCGAACTCCCGCGAGGCGTAGTGCGCGAACGACCCGGTGCTCGGGTCCGCCACGGCCAGTTCGGCGAGCATCCGCATGACGAGGATGACCAGCAGCCCCGCGATGGCGTACGAGACCAGGGCCGCCGGACCGGTGCTGCGGATGACCGTGCCCGACCCCACGAAGAGGCCCGCGCCGACCACCCCGCCGATGGCGATCATGCTCATCTGCCGGTTCCGCAGGCCGCGTTTGAGTCCGCCGTCCTGTTGCCCGGCGGCCGTGCCGGGATCTCCGTCGGCGGTCGGTTTTCCGGCTTCCGGGCGGGCCGTCTCCGTGGCGAGGGGGCGGGGTGCGGCCTCGGGTGGTGGTGCCTGTCGTGGTGCTGCGGAGTCCCGGGTCATGACCTCTCCCTAGCCCGATCGATCGATCGATTGATTTGCGACAACGTAGGGCCGGAAGCGGGCCAGGACAAGACTTCTCACCGAGGGGATTCCCAGAGGTGCACAACAAGCCCTGGTCATCGCATGATCACCCCGATGTGGAGGCGCCTGTGGGCGAGGCGGGAGAGCGGCAGCCGGGGTGGCGAAACCGTTGCGCCTCACCGGATCATCGCCCTACGCTATCGAACGATCGAGCGGGGACGCCGATGCGCGTCTGCCCGTACGCCCCCGTCACCAGGCAAATGAGCGGCGAGCCGGAGGAGCACCGTGGACGTCCCGCATCTCACCCACGCCGCGCCGGTGCACTTCGACGAACTCGACCTCAACGGCCATCTGCACAACACGCGGTACGCCCTGTACGTCGAACGCGCCACGACCGCGGCCTTCGCCGGGGCCGGCTACGACACCAGGGGCGCCGCCGAACGCCACCCCGACCTGCGCTACGTCGTCCGCCAGTTCGCCGTCGAGTTCCACGCCCCGGTCGACGGCGCGGACCGGCTCGCCGTCGACCTCTGGCTGACACATCTGGGACGGACGAGCATGGCGTGGCGCTTCCGCGTCCGCCAGGGCGACGACCCGCTGCCCCGCGCCACGGGCACCCGCACCCTCGTCAAGGTCGACCCGGACGGCCGGCCGTCCCCGTGGTCCCGCACCATGCGGGGCTGGTACGAGGAACTGTGCGCGGGGCCGGAGCGCGCCCGCCTCTGACGCCTCTCCGGGGACCGAGGAGGCGGATGACCGTGCGGTGTGGGGGCGGGAGCCGTCCGGTACCGGCGGCCCATGGGGTGGACCGCCGGTACCGGGAGTGTCAGCGACGCCGCCGCGGGCGAGGCCACGGGCGGGCCACGGCGGTCCGGGGTTCCGGCACCGCCGGCCATCTCATGCGGGCGCCTCGTGCCGGTCGTCCTCGCCGCGCGCCGTGTCGGAGGTGATCTGGCAGGCCAACAGCTCCCGGAACAGTCCCTCCTGCTCGGCGAGTTGCCCGTAGGTGCCCTCCTGGACGATCCGGCCCGCGTCGAGGACGACGATCCGGTCGGCCACGGCCAGGTTGGCGAGCCGGTGGGTCACCAGCAGCACCACCTGGTTCCGGGCGAGGGCCCGCAGCCGCTGGAAGATCCGGAACTCGGCCAGCGGATCCAGATTGGCCGTCGGCTCGTCGAGCACCAGCAGCCCCGCCTCCCGGAAGAACGCCCGCGCGAGGGCGATGCGCTGCCACTGACCGCCGCTCAACTCCTCCCCGTTGAGCCACTCCCGGGCGAGAAGCGTGTCCAGCCCCGAACCGAGCGCCTCGACGACCTCGTCGGCACCGGCGGCCGCACATGCCTCCCGCACCGCCGAGTCACCACGCGGCGAAGGCTGCCCGAGCGTGACGTTCTCCCGTGCGCTCAACGGCCACCGCGCGTACTCCTGCGGGACGAGGGCCACCTGCCGCCACAGCGCCTGCGGATCGGCGTCACCGGTGGCGAGACCGTCCCACCGGACCTGCCCGGACGTCGGCAGGTACAGGCCGCTGACCAGCTTCGACAGCGTCGACTTCCCCGAACCGTTGAAGCCCACCAGCGCGGTCACCTCACCCCGGCGCAGGGTGAGGGAGACATCCGACAGCGCGGGCCGGTCCTTGCCTGCGTAGTGGTGGGTGACCGACGCGATCTCGATCCGCTCGGGCGGTCCGGGGTGCCGGGTACCCCGCCGCATCCGGAACCCTCCGGCCCGGTCGAGGAAGCCGCTCCAGTCGTCCATGTAGAGCCCGGTGCGTACGGCGCGGGCGCCGACGCTCACCAGGCCCCGGACCGCCTGCCCCACCGTCTGCAGCGCGAAGACGGCCGTCCCGGCGTGCCCGACGCTGATCCGCCCGGTGGCCAGCAGGAACACGACCGCCGCCCAGACGACCGCCGAGCCCACACCGCCGCACACCGCCCCGACCAGGGACATCCGGGCGCCCTTGTCGGCCGCGGTCCGGTCCTCGCGGTTGATCCGGGCGACCGTGTCGCGGTACCGGCCGGACAGGAACGCGGCCATGGTGCCGGCCCGGATCTGATCGGCGGCCTCCCGCGTGAAGATGTGCCAACGCAGCACGGAGAGCATCCGGTTGGCGCCGTTGCTCCGCAGGTTCGCCAGGTAACGGACCCGGGCGGCGCTGACCTGCGCCAACGCCTGGGGCAGGCTGGCGGCCACGAGGAGTGGGAGGAGCATCGGGTGCACCCCGGCCAGGACGACGGCCCCGGCGAGGAACGAGGCCGACGAGGCGATCAGGTCCTGTCCCTCGTCGATCAGATCGCCGGTGACCTGCGCTCCGCGGTCGGCCGCCTCGCGGTCGCGGTTGAAGGTGGGTTCGTCGTACGCGCACAACTCCACCTCGGCGCAGGCCGCCAGCAGCATCTGCTCGGCCTCCCGCGACATCAGCGGCCGCAGCCGCGAGGAGAGCCAGGTGACCGTGATCCCCAGGAGGGCGCGTACGCCGGAGGCGCCCGCCAGCAGGGCCACGGACGGCCAGGCGTCGAGCAGCCGGTGGTAGACGTCACCGCTGGTCAGCAGGGCGGTGAGGGTGCCGCTGATGGCGACCAGGCCCAGCGCCTGCATCACCCCGGCGACCGCCTGGCACACCAGGAGACCGACGGTCGCCGCACGGTCGACGCGCCAGGCGAGCGCCAGCGACCGGCGCACCAGCCGCGGCAGGCGCCGGGCCATGTCCCGCATCCGGATCGACCGCCCGGCCGCTTCCCGGCTGCCGGTCACGTCCACGTACCGCATCGTCGATCCGGGGCCGCCTTCCGCCGCGGGCGGGGCCCCGGGATCGGGTGGGGCGGTGCGCGGCCCCGGAATCTTGTCGGCTGAGCCATCGCCGGATCCGCTCATGCCGCCCACCGCCGATCCGGACATGCGCAAGCGCCGGTGGTGCCGGTGTCGTGCGGCGCCGTGGTGAGCCGCTGTCCGGACAGCGGAGGGCGGGATGTCAAGCGAGGTGTGAGGTGCATCGTGCGTCCTTCGAAGGGGGCCGTTCTGTCACGGCGTCCAACGAGAAGGCCCAGCACTTCGAACACATGTGTTTCGGACGACGCGAGAACCCTGCGAGGGAGCGAAAAGATGTTCGTTCCGCCTACAACGACCCTTGGCGGGCCGGGAGAGCCCACCAAGGCGCCGTGACCGAAACGCCGAGGGTCCCGGTCCGAACGGATCCGACCCGCCGGACCGGTCGGAGCTGTTGCGTCTCCGCCTCTTCGTGCTCGCGGTCAACATCCCTTTACCTAAAGGGAGTTGATGCCGTGAGACCGGACGGCCTAGGCGGCGCCACCGGGAACGTCACGTCTGTCGGTCGGTGCGGGCGGAGCCGTCGGCGGACGGGGACGCTTCTTCGGTGGCGGACCACGTGGCGAGGAGCTGGAGCCTGTCGTGGTCGGGGGTGTGCGGCGGGGCGCTGAGGGCGGTGAGGGTGAGGCCGGGCTGGGCGGGCAGTTCCAGCGTGTCGAAGTCGAGGGTGATCTCGCCGACGGCGGGATGGTGGAAGGTCTTGCGGCCGGTGTGGTGCAGGCGGACGTTGTGTTTGGCCCAGGCGGTGCGGAATTCCTCGCTGCGGGTGACGAGCTCGCCGATCAGGCCGGTCAGCTCGGTGTCGCCGGGGGCGCGGCCGGCTTCGGTGCGCAGCAGGGAGACGGTCGTGTTCACCATCTCCTCCCAGCGGGGGAAGAAGTCGCGCCCGGCGGGGTCGAGGAACTGGAAACGGGCGATGTTGACCGGCTCCCGGGCGCCGTCGGCGTACAGCGGGCTGTACAGGGCGCGGCAGAGGGGGTTGGCCGCGAGGATGTCCAGGCGTCCGTTGCTGAGGAAGGCCGGGCAGCCGGTCATGGAGTTCAGGACGCGCAGCACGCTGTCCGGCAGCGGTCCGCGTGGGCGCTTGGCGCGGCGGGCGGGGCGTTTGGCGGCGGCGCGGGCCAGGTCGTAGAGGTGGGCGCGCTCGGCGTCGTCGAGTTGGAGGGCCCCGGCGACGGCGTCGAGGACCTCCTCGGACGCGCCGGCCAGCCGACCGCGCTCCAGACGGACGTAGTAGTCGATGCTGACGCCGGCGAGCAGAGCGACTTCCTCGCGGCGCAGACCGGGCACGCGCCGGTTGCCGCCGAAAGCGGGCAGCCCCGCCTGCTGCGGGCTGATCTTGGCGCGGCGGGAGGCCAGGAACTCGCGAATGTCACTCTCGGTACTCACGTCTCCAGGCTAGAACGGCTTCCGTGAGCGTGGGGGGTTCTGCCGGTACCTGTAACGGCAGGCCCTTCTCCACCTCTGTGACCTGCTGTTTCCTCGATATCGGCGCCGGTTGGAGGTCGCTTCCGCCCCTTGGAAGCTCTCTTTCGGCCGGGTGCCGAACGGCTACTCCGGCCGCAGAGTGAAGGCACGCCCTGGAAACCGAACCGGCCCACACCCGGGACGGTCTCCCGCACCTGCGCCCCCTGGCCTCCCAACCCTGCACCACGTAAGGAACGAACAGTGGAATCCCTCACCTTCCCCAACGGTCAGATCACCATGGCGGGCAACCTCCACCTGCCCGGGAACTTCGACCCGAACGGCAGCCACCCGGCGATCGTCGTCGTCCACCCCGGCGGCGGCGTGAAGGAGCAGGCCGCCGGTCTGTACGCGGGCAAGCTCGCCGAGCAGGGCTTCGTGGCCCTCGCCTTCGACGCCTCCTTCCAGGGCGACAGCGGCGGCGAACCGCACCACCTGGAGGACCCCTACGCCCGCGTCGAGGACGTGCGCGCTGCCGTCGACCACCTGCAGTCCCTGCCCTACGTCGACCCCGAGCGCATCGGCGCCCTCGGCATCTGCGCCGGCGGCGGCTACACCGTCAACGCCGCGCTGACCGACTACCGCATCAAGGCCCTGACCACCGTCAGCGCCGTCAACATCGGCACCTCCTTCCGCCGCAACTGGTACGGCACCGACTCCGACGCCGCCGCCGTGCCCACCCTCCAGGCACTCGCCCAGCAGCGCACCGCCGAGGCCGCGCGGGGCGCCGAGCCCGCCTACCTCCCCTACGTCCCGGCCGAGCCGGACGAGAACACCCCGCGCGACCTGGTCGAGGCCGGCGACTACTACCTCACCCCGCGCGCCCAGCACCCCAACGCCAAGAACACGTTCCTCTTCACCAGGAGCGTTTCGCGCATCTTCACCTTCGACGCCTTCCACATGGTCGAGGACCTGCTCACCCAGCCCGTCCTCATCGTGGCCGGCAGCGAGGCCGGTTCGCTGTGGATGTCCACCGAACTGCACGGCCGCGTCCGCAGCCCCAAGCAGCTCCGGGTCGTCGAGGGCGGCACCCACATGGACTTCTACGACGTCCCGAAGTACGTCGACCAGGCCATCGCCGCGGCCACCCCGTTCTTCACCGAGCACCTCACGGCCGAGCCTGCTCCAGAGCGCTGAACCGTCCCAGGACGGTGGCGGCGGGGCGCACCTCCGCCCCGGCCGCCGCCACGTCAACGCTTCGCAGCGGCCCGCCTGCCTCCGCCCCCACTCTCCAGATGAGGAATCCCCTGATGACCGACACGATCAAGCACGCCACCGTCAAGGCCCTGGCCTGGGATCTGGCGGCCGACATCCATCTCCCCCCGGAGTTCGACGAGACCCGGACCTACCCCGCGATCGTGAGCGTCCACCCCATCGGCTCGTGCAAGGAGCAGACGTCCGGCAGCGTCTACGCGACGGCACTGGCCGACGAAGGGTTCGTCGTCCTCGCCTACGACGCCTCCTTCCAGGGCGCGAGCGGCGGAACCCCGCGGTCGATCGAGGACCCGTTCTTCCGCGTCCAGGACATCGGCTACGCCATCGACCACCTCGTGACGCTGCCGTACGTCGACGCCGACCGCATCGGTGTCATCGGCGTGTGCGGAGGCGGCGGCTACGCCGTCAACGCCGCCATGACCGACCGCCGCATCAAGGCCGTCGGCAGCGTCACCGGCGTGAACTTCGGACGCCTCATGCACGAGGCGTTCAGCGGCTACGACCCCCTCGCCACCCTCGACGCCATCGCCGAGCAGCGCACGGCCGAGGCACGCGGGGCCGAACCCCGGGTGGACCCGTACCTGCCGCCCTCGCCCGAGGCAGCCGCGGAGCAGGGCCTCACCGAGCTCGACCTGACCGAGGCCACCGACTACTACCGCACCGCCCGCGGCCGGGCGCCGGGCGGCCGCACCGAGGCCCTGTTCTCCCGGCAGGCGTCGTCGGTCGGCTGGGACGCCTTCCACCGCGCCGAGGTCCTCCTCACACGGCCGCTGTGCATCGTCGTCGGGGACAAGCCCGGAGCGTTCGGCGCCTACCGGGACGGCCTGGAGATCTACCGCCGCGCGGCATCCGACGACAAGGAACTCGTCGTCGCGGAGGGCTTCTCCCACTACGACCTGTACGACCGTCCCGAGCCGGTCAAGATCGCCCTGGACCGTCTGATCCCGTTCTACAAGAAGCACCTCTGACACCGTCGCCGTTCCCGAGCCGCCGCCGGACATCCCTCCGCCCAAAGACCGACAACGCTGACGACCGCGGTGCAGCCCTCGGTGTGCGGGCTGGAAGGATGCTGTGCCATGTCGGACAACAGCACAAGTGCATTCCGGAGAGGTCGGACGGGGCTCGTCGTCAGGGTGCCGGACGCGGAGCCGGCCGTCCGCGGATGGCGTGAGCGGTTCGATCCGTCGGCGCAGGCAGGGGTTTCGGCCCACATCACGGTGCTCTTCCCGTTCCTCGACGAGAGCCGGATGGACGGGGGCGTCCGCGCGGCCCTGTCGGACGTCCTCGGCCGGCACCCCGCCTTCGACCTGCGGTTCGAGAGCTGCGGAGATCGAGGCGGACCTCTCCGGCGCACTCCCCGTCACCTCCCGCGTCTCCGCCGTCGACCTCATGGCGTACGACGGCGCCGCCTGGCACCTGCGGGAGTCCTTCGCGCTGCGTGACTGAAGGGGGCCGTGACGGCGAGGGCGGAGAAACGCGTCCGGCTTTCTACTGCCCCAGCGGCTCCGGGTCGTCCCGGTGGGCGAAGACGATCTGTACGGAGTCGGGGATGGTGTGGGCGTCGAGCGGGTGGGGCGGTTCCGGGAGGACGAGGGTGCGCAGGTGGGGGAAGCGGGCGAGCCAGTTCATGCTGCGGAAGACGGTGGTGTAGCCCTCCCGCAGCCACAGATGGGTGAGCCGCTCCGGGGACAGGTGGGAGGCGAGGTCGCCGGGGTGGTGGGTGCCGAGGATCTGGATCCGGGCGCGGCCGCCCATCGCGCGGAGTGCCCTGAGGTGTTCGGTGCTCGCGGCGGTGAAGTACAGCTCGTCGCCCTCCGGGAGGTGGGAGATGATCTCCTCGGCGTAGGCGGCACAGTCGAAACGGTGCCATGACCAGGCCAGTTGGCGGCGCACCGCCAAGGAGGGATGGGTCCGGAAGCCGGTCAGATAGGCGATGGAGGCGTTGGAGGCCAGCCGGGTGGCGGTGATGACGCACGCCTCGGCCTGGTTGTCTTCGAGGTTGTCGGGCCCGGGCAGCATCGCGATCATGTTCGGTCCGCCGTACTCGGCCAACCGCCGGGCGGCCCCGGGGGAGCCCGGCGGCAGCAGGTCGCGGGTCAGCAGCATGATGTTCGCCTGCAGCATCGAGTCGACCTCGGGGGCGTGGTCCAGGCAGGACCGCGCGAGCAGAACGCGGCGCAGCGGCAGCCGTCGTCCCTTGAGGGACTTCGACGCGGGAGCCTTGCGCGCCCGCTGGAAGTGGAGTTGGGGCCGTCCCGAGCTCGCGCCCTCGGGGGGCCGGGTGTCGTCGAGGACGGGGACGATCCCGCGCAGGATACGGGCCCGTTCGTCCGGCCGGCCGTGGGCCACGGCCATGCGGATGACGTCCTCCCACTGGGGGTTCTCGGCGTTGTTCTCCAGCCACGGGAAGTCACGGGCCTCGACGATGGCCTTGGCGGCCAGGTAGTCCTGGAACGTGCGGTGGATGAAGTCCACCGTGTCGGTGGTGGGTTGCCGCAGGACACCGCTGCGGTCCAGCAGGTACCGCAGCACGCTCTCCGCATCGGCGTCGATGTGCGTCATCGACGGCAGATGATCGGCGAGGATGGCGTGTGCGTCGTCCCGGACCATCTCGGAGCGGTCGTTGCGCACCATCCAGTGGGCGATCCGCTGCAACAGAGCGATCTGCGGTTCTTTCCCGATCCGCAGATCGCCCGGGCGGTGCATCCCGCGTTCGAGGTCACGGCGTTCCAGGAGCATGGCGAGGGCGGCGTCGTAGAGCTCCTTGCGGTCCTCGGGCAGGAACCCGTGGCGCTCGCGGTGGAGGGCGCAGAGCAGACCGCACATCAGGGGGTTGACGGCCAGTTCTCCCAGATACGGCTTGGTGCGGACGGCCATCAGCAGGGCCTCGGCCTGTTCGTCCCCGGCGCGTGCCGCCGTGTGCCACCGCCGGATGAACGCGGTGATGTCCTCCTCCGTCATGGGCATCAGGGACAGTTCCTCGAACGTGTCCGACTGCAGCCAGTCGTCATGGACCGCGGAGGGGCGCGTCGTCACCAGCCAGAGATTCCGCTCGGGGAAGGAGGCGATGAGTTTGTGCAGCCACTGCCGGGCGGCCTCGCGCATGTGGCGGGGGACCTCGTCCACCCCGTCGATGAGCAGCAGCCCGCGGCCGGCGGTGAGCACCCGCTCCGCCCACCCGTCGGGGTCGGTCAGGGGGAAGCCCACCGAGGAGAGGAATTCCGCCGGGCGGGGCAGCTTTCCGCGGGCGAGGGTCCGCAGCGGCAGGACGAACGGGACCCGGCCGCGCAGCGCCCCCAGTTCGTCCGGCAGTTTCTCGCGAGCGGTGGAGACGGCCAGCCACTGCAGCAGTGTCGTCTTGCCGGAGCCCGCCAGACCGCGCAGCAGCACCCGGTCGCGCCCCGCAAGGATGCGTTCGGTGGGGACGGGCACCGCCGGGCCCTGCCGGGTCTCGGTCTCCAGGGAGATGTACGCGGTGTCGAGCTGCCATTCGCGGGCGTGGCACAGATCCAGTCCGTAGATCGTCAACTCGCTGTGGCGGCGGACGAGATGCTGCGCGTATCGCGCCTCGAACTCCGCATCCCGGGAATCGACGCTGGGGAGGCGGTCCAGCAGCGTCGACGTGTCGGAGCGTATGAGGCCCTGCCGCCGGGTCTGCTCCACGAGGGTGCGCGCCACGAAGGTGGACCGCTGGGAGAAGAAGTCGAGGATGTGGCGGCAGGCCACGCGTAGGACGGCGTCGTGAAGGATCACGGCGTCCTCGGACAGGAACAGGAAGGCGGACGGAGGGACTTCTGCCTTCAGGCGGTCCGCCAGTCCGTCCTCGCCCAGCTCGACGGCCTGGACGTCGTCCATGTCCAGGTCGCCGAGCGCGTGGAGGGTGAAGGCGAGGGCGTGCGCGGTGGCGGCCACTTCGTCCGGGGCGGGCCGGTCACCGGACGGCAGCGGCTCGACCGCCCGCCGCACCAGCTCCGACGCCAGTCTGTGCAGATCCTTCTCGCTGAGCCGCTTCTTCTCGCCGCGGAAGGAGAGCCACCCCGACATCCGTACCGGCCGCCCCACCACACCCGCGCCGGGCCCGTCCGCGACGAGCAACTTCCGTACCAGCGGCTGGAGTGCGGCCGTCCCCAGCCGCGTGGCGATGACCGACGGATCCATCTGACAGTCCCCTCCCGTACGCCGTGCCGTGTCCGGCCGTGCGGATCGAGTATGGCGGATCTGCCGCAGGGGATTTCCCGGTCCGCGGGGAGCCCGGGACGCCTGGCGTCAGTGGCCGGCGGGTGGGTCGGTGAGTGGCGGGGGCGGGGTGCTGCAGGGGAGCGTCAGCGCCGAGTCGGTGTGGAGCGTGAGGTGGACGGGGGTGAGCGCGGTGGCGTCGAGAGGGGGGTGGTCGGTGCCGGGGTGGCGGGCGAAGCGGGGGTGGGCGGCCGCGCTGAGCTGCCAGCGGATGCGGTGTCCGGCGGCGAAGTGGTGGGCGGTGGAGCTCATCGGGACGGTGAGGTGGGTGGGGGAGTGCCCGGTGGTCCGGAGCAGTCCGAGGCCGTCGCAGACGTTGAGGGAGCGGCCTTGCGGGTCGACGTCGCACAGGCGGGTGAAGACGTGGGCGTGGCCGGTGTCCGCGGAGACGCTCAGCCGGGCCGTGACCGGGCCCAGGATCTCGACGGGTTCGGTCAGCGGCGGGCCGGTGAAGGTGAGGACGTCGTCGCGGGATTCCAGCGGGCCGTTGTCCCGGGGGCCCGCGGTGCGGGAGAGGAGGGGGCCGCCGAGGGAGGGCGTGGGGTCCTCGGGGTCGTAGCGGAAGGACGCCAGCGGCGCGGAGCCCGTGGGGGCCCGCCGGGTGAGGCGCCGGTCCGGGGCGGGGTGCCATGCGGTGGGGGTGGCCGGTGGGGGCCACGCGGCGAGGTCGTGCCAGGTGCGGCGGCCACCGAGATGGATGCGTACGGGGGTTGGGCGCAGGCCGCCGGAATCGGCGTGCAGATGGGCGCGGAGCCAGGCGAGGCTTTCGGTGAAGACAAGGGGCCAGCCCCGGCCCAGGGCGGAGGTGTGGGTCCAGGGGCCGACCAGGAGGGACGAGGGGCGGCCCGCCCGGCGCAGTCGCGCGTACTGCGCGAAGGTCTGGTCGGCGAGCGCGTCGTGCCATCCGGTGATCAGGGCCGTGGGCACGCCGGGCCGTTCTGCGGCCTCGGTCAGGCAGGCGCCGTCCCAGTAGGGGTCCTCGGGGTCGGGGTGGGACATCGCGCCGTCCAGCCAGGGAGGTTCACCGCCGAGGGCGGCGGCGTAGGCCCCGCGCAGGGGGCGGGCGCCGATGATGTCGCGCAGACGGCGCTGCAGCCGCAGGGTGGCTCTGGCGAACGGTGCCACGCCCTGGTGCTGATGGGCCATGCCGACGGCGGTGGCGAGGGTGTTCTCCAGGCGCGGCGCGCCGTCCGCGTGGAAGAGGGCGTGCGGGTCGTGCAGCCCCACCTGGACGACCATGGCCTTGAGCTCCGGCGGCGGGTCGAGGGCGAGGGCCCACTGGACGTAACCGAGGTAGCTGGGGCCGATGGTGCCCAGTGTGCCGTGGAACCACGGTTGCCCGCGGAGCCAGGCGACCGTCGCCCGGCCGTCGGCGGCTTCGTTGCGCCACAGGTCGAAGACGCCGCCCGAGCCGCCGGTGCCGCGGCAGCTCTGCAGCACCACGTGGAAGCCCTGCTCGGCGAAGAGCAGACCGAACTGCGGTGACCAGGGCAGGCCCCGGCCGTAGGGGGAGCGGACCAGGAGGGTGGGGAAGTCGCCTTCCGCACGCGGGAAGTAGTGGTCGGTGCGGAGCGGGCTGCCGTCGGCGCCCGGCACCATCAGCCCCGGCTCCCACCCGGCCCGGTACCGCCTCGCCGGCAGCCCTCGCCAGGTGGCCCTCAGCAGCCGCGACGACAGCGGCGGCCTCCCGGCGGGCGGCACCCACACCGCCCCGCCCACGGCACCGCGCTCGGTCGACGTCATGGTCCCCCTCCGTTCCCCGTGTTCCCACGGATCTCAATTCCGTACAGCGTACGAGAATAAACTCCAGGAGGTAAGAGTGCTTGGATGACCACCGCAGGAGCACCCACCAGAAAAGGACCTCAGACGTGCCCCACGGCGCACCGCCCGGCTCCACCGGCCCCGACCCCGAACAGCTCTGGCTGCGCCCCGCCACACCCCGCCGGGGCCGCCGCCCCTCCTTCAGCCGCGAGACGATCACCGCGGCGGCCGTCGCGCTGGCGGATGCGGAAGGGCTGGACGCGGTCACCATGCGCCGGGTGGCCACCGAGGTCGGCGCAGGCGTCATGTCCCTCTACAGCTACGCACCCGACAAGGAGACGCTGCTGGAGCTGATGGTCGATCACGTCGCCGGCGAACTCACCGTCACCGACCCACCCACCGGCGACTGGCGCACCGACCTGAAAACCCTCGCCCACCGGCAACGCACCCATATGCTCCGCCATCCCTGGCTGCCCGCCGCGCTGACCACGCGCCGCACTCCGGGCCCCCGCACCCTGGCCTTCCTGGAACACGTACTTGCCGCGCTGCGCCCCACCGCTCTGGACGGCGCGGCCAAGCTGGAGGTCTTCGCCCAGCTCACCGCGTTCGTGGCCGGTCATGTGCGCCACGAGATCGCGCAGTCCGCCCTCGCACACTCCCCGGCCCGGGCCGCAGCCGAGTCCCGCTATCTCGCCGCCGTCGCCGCCGACGGCTCCCACCCGGAACTCGCCGAAGCCCTCTCCGCCCCGGGGCGCCCCCTGGACGCCGAGGCGACGTTCAGCCGGTTTCTGGGGCGACTGCTCGACGGCGTGGAGGCGGGCTGAATCGACGCCTCCGCCGCGGGCGCCCGGTGCCCCGGCAGCGCCGTCGGCCCGTTCCACCGCCCGTGCGGCCCGGCATCAGCCGCGCCGCCCCCGCGGCCCCGCCTCCTCCGGACCTGCCGCCCCCGGACACCTCCCGGCCACCTCGCCCTCTTCCCGGCATCCGTCCCACTTGGAACACTCGGCTCTCCGTCCCGTCCCGCACCGCCTGTCACCACGCCGCCCGACCGCGGCGCACCCCCACACACCAAGAGGTCCAGGCCATGCCAGAGCTCAACCGCCGCAGGTTCCTTCAGATAGCCGGCGCGACCGCGGCGCTCTCCGCACTGTCGGGCAGCATCGCCCGCGCCGTGTCCATACCGGCCCGCCGCAGCACCGGCACGCTCCAGGACGTCGAGCACATCGTCGTGCTGATGCAGGAGAACAGGTCCTTCGACCACTACTTCGGCACCCTGAGAGGCGTCCGCGGCTTCGGCGACCCGCGCCCGGTGACGCTGCCGAGCGGTAAACCCGTCTGGCACCAGCCCGACGGCACCGCCGACCTGCTGCCCTACCACCCGGACGCCGAGAACCTCGGCATGCAGTTCATCCAGGGCCTCAACCACGACTGGGCGGGCGGCCACCAGGCATGGAACGACGGCCGGTACGACCGGTGGATCGCCGCCAAGGGCACCGGAACCATGGCCCACCTCACCCGGAAGGACATCCCCTTCCACCACGCCCTCGCCGACGCCTTCACCGTCTGCGACTCCTACCACTGCTCGATGATCGGAGCCACCGATCCCAACCGCTACTACCTCTTCTCCGGCCACGCCGGGAACGACGGCAAGGACGGCGGTCCGGTCCTCGGCAACGAGGAGGCCGGATACGGCTGGACGACCTACCCGGAGCGGCTGGAACAGGCCGGAATCTCCTGGAAGGTCTACCAGGACATCGGCGACGGCCTGAACGCCGACGGCGGCTGGGGCTGGATCGACGACGCCTACCGCGGCAACTACGGCGACAACTCCCTGCTCTACTTCAACCGGTACCGCACCGCCCAGCCGGGCGACCCGTTCCACGACAAGGCCCGCACCGGCACCGACGCCAAGAACGGCGACGGCTACTTCGACCACCTCAAAGCCGACGTCCAGGCCGGAAAGCTGCCGCAGATCTCCTGGATCGCCGCCCCCGAAGCGTTCAGCGAACACCCCAACTGGCCTGCCAACTACGGCGCCTGGTACGTCTCACAGGTCCTCGACGCCCTGACCTCCAACCCCGAGGTGTGGAGCCGGACGGCGCTGTTCCTGACCTACGACGAGAACGACGGCTACTTCGACCACGTCCTGCCGCCCTTCCCGCCGGCCTCCGCCGATCAGGGCGCCTCGACCGTCGACACCACCCTCGACCACTTCCCCGGCAACGCCACCTACGCCGCCGGCCCCTACGGGCTCGGCCAACGCGTCCCCATGCTCGTCATCTCCCCGTGGAGCACCGGGGGTTACGTCTGCTCCGAGGTCTTCGACCACACCTCCGTCATCCGCTTCATGGAACGCCGCTTCGGCGTCGAGGAACCGCACATCTCACCCTGGCGGCGCGCCATCTGCGGCGACCTGACCTCCGCCTTCGACTTCACCCGCCAGGACACCGCCCCCGCCGCCCTGCCCGGCACCGGCGCCTACGAACCGCCGGACAAGGACCGCCACGACAGCTACGTCCCGCACCCGCCCGCCACCGGGGCCCTCCCCACGCAGGAGCCCGGCTCCCGCCCGACCCGTCCGCTGCCGTACGCCCCGCTGGTGGACGGAGCCGCCGCTCCCGACACCGGCAAATACACCCTGACGTTCAGCGCCGGTGACCACGCCGGAGCCTGCTTCACCGTCACCGCGGGCAACCGCACCGACGGCCCGTGGACCTACACCACCCACGCCGGCAAGCAGCTCTCCGACACCTGGAACACCGCCTACTCCCACGGCGTCTACGACCTGTCGGTCTTCGGCCCCAACGGCTTCCTGCGCACCTTCCGGGGCACCGGCACCACCACCGGCCCCGAGGTCACCGCCCGGCACGACGCATCCACCGGCAACCTCACCCTGACCCTCACCAATCCCGGCACCGCCGACTGCCGCCTCACCCTCACCAACGCCTACGACGACACCACCGCGACCCTCACGGTCCCCGCGGGCGGCACCCTCCGGCACACCGCCGACCTGCGCGCCGGAAAACGCTGGTACGACCTGTCCGTCGGCTCCGACTCCGACCCCTCGTACCTGCGCCGCCTCGCCGGCCATGTGGAGAACGGCGAGCCGGGCGTCAGCGACCCGGGGCTCATCACGGCTTGAGGAGCGGACACGGGAACGCCGAGTTGAGGGAGTGACTGGGCCGTCAACTCGGCAGTTCTGTGCTGTAGATGGAGATACGGGCGGCCGGGATGCAGGCGCATGTCATACCTGGGTAGCGCCCGGCGTACGCACCGAGTCTGAGTCATGGCCGTCGTAGTGAAGTCCACGGGTTGATTCGCCGGCCCCTACCGGTACGCGATCGTCGTAGCGATCATGAAGACGACCGGAAGGAACGGACCGGTGCGCACACGACGCTGGGCTCTCCTGCTCGCGGCGGGGGCCCTCGCCACGCTGTACCCCGTCCTGCTGCCCGCGCAGGCATCCGC
Organism: Streptomyces sp. NPDC029159; assembly: GCF_055564055.1. Taxonomy (NCBI): domain Bacteria; kingdom Bacillati; phylum Actinomycetota; class Actinomycetes; order Kitasatosporales; family Streptomycetaceae; genus Streptomyces; species Streptomyces sp. NPDC029159. The sequence continues at coordinate 94,651 of NZ_JBVHWT010000006.1, read as the reverse complement.
CGCGGACCCGCTGTACCGCTTCCACCACCAGCGCCCGGCATGGCACCGCTGCGCCGCCACGACGCCCGCCGCCTATCAGTGCGCAACGCTCCGGGTGCCGCTCGACTACCGCCGTCCCACCGGCAAGGCCATCGACCTCGCCGTCTCCCGGGTGAGGACGAGCATCCCGGGCAAGCGGCACGGTGTGATGCTCTTCAACCCCGGAGGGCCGGGGATGGAGGGAGTGGCGATACCCCTGGTGATGGCCCACACCATGCCGAAGGAGGTCCGCGAACGGTACGACCTGATCGGCTTCGACCCCCGCGGCGTGGGCCGCAGTACGCCCCTCAGCTGTGGTCTGACCGAACCGGAACGGAACATCAAGCACCCCTACCACCCCGGCACCTACCAACAGGACGTCACCTGGGCCCGGACCGTCGCCGCGAAGTGCCGGGCGCACCACGGCGACGACCTGCGGCACTTCACCACCCGTAACACCGCCCGCGACATGGACGTCCTGCGCACCGTGCTCGGTGAGAAGAAGCTGTCCTACTTCGGCACCTCGTACGGCACCTACCTCGGCGCCGTCTACACGCAGCTCTTCCCCGGGCGCACCGACCGCTCCGTCCTGGACAGCGCCGTCGACCCCGCCAGAATCTGGCGCGGCATGTTCCAGTCGTGGGCCGAGGGCGCCGAACCTGCCTTCACCCGCTGGACGCGGTGGACCGCCCGCCACGACAGCACCTACCGCCTCGGGACCACCCCGGCCGCGGTGAAGAAGTCCTTCTGGGATCTCATCGCCCGGGCCGACCGCCACCCGGTCCCGCACGAGGGTGACACCCTCAACGGCGACGGCATCCGCGCCCTGCTGCAGACCCGGTTCGTCACGCCGGAGAACGCCGCCGACACCGTCGCCGACATACGGAAGGCCGCCGACGGAGCCGCACCCGCACAGCGCGGCAAGGCTGCGGAGGACGGCACGCCCGCGGACGGCACCGACGACGGCAACCCCACCGGCGACGCCCCCGCCGACAACAGCACCGCCGCCTTCTGGTCGGTCGTCTGCGGCGACACGGCCTGGCCCCGTGACCCCGCGCAGTACCGGCGCGACGCGGCCCGCGACAAGCGGAAGTACCCGCTCTACGGCGACTTCACCTCCACCATCACCCCCTGCGCCTTCTGGGCAGAGCCGACGGAGCAGACCACCGTCGTCAACAACACCACCGGCGTGCTCACCGTTCAGAACCAGTGGGACTCCCAGACCCCGCTCGCCAGCGGCCTCGGTATGCACCGCGCCCTGAAGGGCTCGCGCATGCTCTACATAGCCGGCGGTGAAGGTCACGCCGTCTACTCGGCGGATCCCCGGAGCTGCGCCAATCGCACCATCAACGCCTACCTGGCCACCGGGCGCCTCCCGTCCCGTGACGTCACCTGCCAGGCCCCCGACGCCTCGGCAAGGACGACACCGGCACACTGACGCCCACCGGTGGTCCCGGCCGCTGACCGTGAGCCATCTCATCCGCAAAACGCCGATCGTCAATGTTTTGACTGCCGTAGCGGGAATTGACACCATCAATGGTGTGTCGGATTTTGCTGAGGATGAGTGTGAGCTTGCTGCGGCGGTCGAGGCGCTGAAGACCGCCGAGGAGCGGGTCGCCGCCGCTCTGCGGGGCTATCTTGCCCGGGATCCGGTGACCGGGCGGCCGGTCCACGGCCGGATCGGACGGGCGGCGCAGATCACCGGGTGGGGCGAGCAGCGGGTGAAGGAAGTCGTCACCCCGGAGCTGGCCGAACGGCGCCGCGCCCGGCGCGCCGGTGCGGAGGCGGTGGAGCGATGAGCGAGTTCGAGGCCATCGACTCCCTGCTGGCATCCCTCGTCCCCGAAGCGGACCTTCCCGACCCGGAGGCCCGCCGGGCGCTGCGCGAACAGGCCGGACTCTCCAAAGCACAGGTGGCCCGTGCGCTGGGCGTGAGCCCTTCCACGGTCACCGGCTGGGAGTCCGGCCGTGACCCGGCCGGGCAGACCCGTGCGAAGTACGCCTATCTCCTGGACGGCCTGGCCGCGAAGCTCACCCCCGAGGCGGACGCCCCGCCCGTCTCCGGGGCGGACGCCCCGCTCACCCCCGAGCAGGGTGCTCCGGCCCGGAGGGGCGAGCCCGCCGAGGGCGTCACGGCGGCACCTGCCGGTGGCCACGGCGAAGCCGGCACCGAAGAGCCCGAGGGTGCCGAGCGCACCGAGAACTCTGAAGAACCCGAGGACGCCCAGCGCACCGAGGGCGTCGGCCAAGACGGCGATGACGGTGCCGGTGACGAGGTCGAAAGCCTGGCCGTGCCGGAGTCCTGCGTACTGTGCGGGCGCCCGGCCGTCCACCGGGTCGCCGGCTTTCCGCAGCATCTCAGCGCCGCCGACTGCCAGGGCGCCCCAGACGTCCCGGTGGTCGAGCAGAGCCCGCCGCCCACACCGGAACCGGCACCGGCGACCCCGCCGAAGGCGGGTGGCCCGCGCCGCGCCCCGGGGGCCCGGCACTCCACCGCGCAGCCCGGCAAGCCCGCCGCCCGACGTGGCCTCCGCTCCCCGTCCGAACCGCCCGACGCCATCGGAAAGGCGGTCCGGGCCGCCCTCGCCGACCACGACGGGGATACCGAAGCGGCCACGGCGGCGCTGGTGAGAAGGGCCATCCCGGATGCGATGGCGCTGTTGGACGAAACACGTAAAGGGGCCCGTTACGACATCATCGCCCACCCCTGGATGCCGGACATCCTCAAGAAGCAGAGCTCCCGCGGCCCCGACCACATCTGGGAGGCCCGCCCCAAATGGACCCGCGGCGAGCTGCCCCCGGGGGAACACCAGGTCACCGCACTCGACATCAACGGTGCGTATCTCTCGGCGCTCAAAACCCATCTGCCGATCGGTCAGCTGGAACACTCCACCGGCTTCGCCCACGACCGGCGCCGCGCCGGCGTCCACCTGATCACCCCGCCGCACTGGGACCACGAGCACACCCTGCCCAACCCGCTGGGCCAGCGCGACGAACCCGGACCGCTGTGGGTCACCGAACCCACCCTGCGCCTCCTGCAGCGCCTCTCGGGCCCCCGGTACGGACTGTGCGAACCGCCGGAAATCCATGAGTCCTACACCTCGGGCGCCACCGAGAATCTGCTGGAGAAATTCCGTACCGTCCTCAAGGACGCCCGCGACAACGCGCTCGCCGCCGATGACACGGTGACCTTGGAATACGTCAAGGCGATGTACGCGAAATTCGTCTCCACCATGGGCGAATCGAATTACAACCGGGAGCTGTACCGCCCCGACTGGATGCACCTCATCCGCTCCCAGGCATTCGCCAACCTCTGGATGAAAGCGCTCAAGGCCCACGAGGAGGGCCTGACCGTCGTACGCGCCATGGGCACCGACGAACTCCACCTCATCGGTGACTGGCGCCGTGTCTTCCCCGAAGGCCGCGCGGTGACCGAGGTCAAGGTCAAGGACGTCTACACCGCCGGCACCCCCGTGGAAGCCGCAGGGGATGCGGGGGAGGGGGATAGCCCGACCGTTCCGCCCCGGTAGCGGTGAACCGCCGGCGGGGCGGTGCCCGGCGGGTCCGGGGCGCTCCCACCCGGACGGCCGGCACACCGCCTCCACCTGCACCGCTGCGCGGTGGCCGATCAGCGCGAGGTGGCGAAAGCCGGGGCGTCGCGCCAGATGTCCACCACCACATGACGGCCCTTCAGGCGCGCTGCCGAGGCGCCGCGGGCGTAGTTCTGGTCGACCTGCGCCGCCTCGGTGGCATCCGGCTTGTCGTTGGTGCACGAGGGGCCCGGGCCGTGGCCGGACATGATCTCCGAGCACGGACCGTCGTAGTCGTCGGGCAGCCCGAGGATGTGCCCGGTCTCGTGCGTCGCGACCCGGGCGAGGTCGTAGCCCTCGGTCACCGCTTCCTCGCCCAGCTGCACTTCACCGCTGCCGCCCGGAAACACCGGCCCCAACGTCGACTGGGGCCAGCCGCTGGTCGCCTTGTAGACGAAGTCCGCCGAACCGGCCGAAGTCGCGGGCTGCAAATGCACATTGTGCTCCGCGGCATTCCAATTCTCCGCGGCCTTCTTGATCGCATCCGCCCACTTCCCGGCCCCACTGGCGTCGTAGGTGAGCGTGACGACCGCCGTCGTCGTCTCCGGTGCGGCCTGCGCCGGAACGCTCCCGGCCGTAGCGCCCAGCACGGCCGGGACCAGAGCCGCCACCGCGACAATTCGATTGATCATGAGCCTTGTTCGCCTCCTCAAGCATCAGTTGCCTTGCAAGCGGTAAGGCCACCACGCAGGAATCCACCGCCACAAGTCGGCAACCGGCCGCTCTCACACCCTTCAATTCCGCTGCACATGAAGAGAGTTCGGCAACTATGTCGCTCTATGGAGGCCGGCGCACCGGATGCTCCGGCTTTCGCCCGCGAGCGGGGTCCCGATCTGCCGGAGGTGCACCGCTCACACGGACTCGACCGGCGAATACCGGAGGATGAAGTCGGTGTCGGTGTTCCGGTCCGGATATGGTCCGGATCTCGGCGCACTGCCGCAGCGGAGGGGGCCGGCCGACGCACGAACCGGAGCCCGATCCGTGCCGCAAGTTCTTCCGGTTCCTCCGACCGGATGTCGCGGCGCACCCGGCCCCCTGATGTGCTGACCTGGGCCGTCATCGCCATCGGCGCCGACGGCGGATGGGCGCTGCGCGAGCAGTGCTAGCATGCCCGCGTGATCATCGAGGTTGACAGACTGTAGCCGCTTCGCAGGCGGCGTTCCCGGAGACATGTTCACCCTGTGGGGTGAGCGTGCTGTACCGCGTTTTCCAGGCACGGATGCCTTCGCGCCGTACTGTCCCTCTCTCCGGGCCGTGAGCGTGGTCACCGGTCTTCCCGTGGAAGCCGTTCCCTTCCCTCCGCACCCTGGGCACCGACCCTCTCCGTGCCCGGCGCCGGGCGACGAAGGGCGCGGGTACCGGCGGCCCACGCGCTGAGCGGTACCGGACCATCCGCGCCGCGCAGCCTCAGCCTCCGAACCTGTTGCTCCCCGTGCGGGCCCGCCCTGGTCGGCTCCGGCTTCCGGAGGCGCCCCGCCTGCCCGCCTGCTGCGGTCCACCACGAGCCCCGCCAGGGCCGCTTCCCCAGCACGCTTTGATCATGAGGAGAGACGCCGATGCCACAGACCTCGATTCCCGACTTCCCTTTCGACCGTGCACCCGGCTGCCCCTTCGACCCACCGCCGCACCTCGCCACCCTGCGCGCGCAGGCCCCGCTCGTCCGGGTGCGGATCTGGGACGGCCAGACCCCCTGGCTCGTCACCCGTTACGAGGACCAGCGCGCCGTCCTGGCTGACCCGCGCTTCAGCGCCGACCCGAGCAGGCCCGGCTTTCCCGCACCGACCGAGGGCTTCGCACCCCGGGGCCACCGGGAGGCGCAGGCCCTGAGCATGCAGGACGATCCGGAACATGCGCGTCAACGCCGCATGCTCATCGGGCGCTTCACCGTCAAACAGGTCACCGCGATGACTCCGCGTCTGGTGCAGATCATCGATGACCTGCTGGACCGGATGCAGACCGCCGGGCCGCCGACCGACCTGGTCGAAGCCTTCGCACTGCCCATGCCTTCCCTGGTCATCAGCGAACTGCTCGGCGTCCCCCGGCAGGACCATGCCCTCTTCCAGCGCGCGGCCGGCACGATGGTCTCCCGGGAGAGCACCGCGCAGGAATTCACCGCCGCCCGCACCGAACTCGCCGACTTCCTCGGCCACCTGATCCGCCGCAAGGCCGACGCCCCGGCCGACGACCTGCTCAGCTCCCTCGTCGACACCCGCCTGCGCACCGGCGAACTCACCCCCGCGCTCCTCGTCGACATCGCGATGACGTTGCTGATCGCGGGGCACGAGACCACCGCCAATCAGCTTGCCCTCGGGACGTTGGTGCTGCTGCGCAACCCCGACCAACTTGCCGTCGTCCGGGACAGCGACGATCCCGCCCGGGTGGCGTCGGCCGTCGAGGAACTGCTGCGCTACGTGTCCCTCACCCAGAACGGGCTCTCCCGGGTCGCGACGGAAGACGTCGAGATCGCAGGCCGGCTCATCCGCGCGGGCGAGGGCGTGCTCGTGCCGAACGCCTCCGGCAACCGCGACGCGGCCGTCTTCCGCGACCCCGACCGGTTCGACATCGACCGGCCGGACGTCCGCAGGCACCTCGCGTTCGGCTACGGCGTCCATCAGTGCCTGGGGCAGAACCTGGCCCGCAAGGAACTCCAACTCGCCTACCCGGCCCTGTTGCGCCGCTTCCCCGGACTGCGCACCACGCTCCCGGACGAGGACATCCGCTTCAAACACGACATGATCGTCTACGGCGTCCACGAACTGCCGGTCACCTGGTGAGCTGGAACTCGGTGGCGCCCCGCCCCCGACACCTGTCGGCCCCCAGCCCGTACCCGTCCGGAAAGGAACCCATGAACACTCGCCCCGTGCCGGACGACGACCCGCAACGGACCCCCGCAACTCCCGCGGCTCCGGCGGATCAGGAAGACCGGCCCGATCCTGTGCCGTTCGACCCGGAAGCAGCGATCGTCCTGGACGGGCTGGGCGCGCTGCGCGCCGCCGAACCGTCGTCACCCGCGGACGTACCGCGGTGGCGCGCGCACCTCGCCGAGACCGCTTCCGATCCCACACCGGAGGAACTGCGCGACGGCGGGAGGTTCGAGGTGGTGGAGCGTGCGGTGCCCGGACCCGCCGGAGCGCCGGAGGTCCCGCTGCTGATCGCCCGCCCGGCGGGACTGCCCGACGGCGCACCCGTCATCTACCACCTGCACGGCGGCGGCATGATCAGCGGGACCGGCCGCACCGGCCTGCCCGGCATCCTGCGCGAGTGGGCCGCACCCCTCGGGCTCGTCGTGGTCTCCGCCGACTACCGTACGGCTCCCGAGCACCCGTACCCGGCGGGCGTCGAGGACTGCTACGCGGGCCTGGTGTGGGTGGCCCGGCATGCCGCGGAGATCGGCGGTGACCCGGAACGGACCGTGGTGGCGGGCGGCAGCGCGGGCGGCGGGCTGGCCGCGGCCGTCGCGCTCATGGCACGTGACCGGGGCGGACCGCGCCTCGCCGGCCAACTGGCCATGTGTCCCATGCTCGACGACCGCAACAACACCCCCTCCGCCCGGCAGATGGCCGGCCACGGCGTGTGGGACCGGCACGCCAACCAGGTCGGCTGGGAGTCGCTGCTCGGCGAGGCCCGCGGCACCGACCTGGTCCCGCCGTACGCGGCACCCGCCCGCGCCACCGACCTGTCCGGTCTGCCGCCGGCCTACCTCGATGCCGGCGCCGCCGAGACCTACCGCGACGAAGCCGTCGCCTACGCCACCCGTATCTGGCAAGCCGGAGGCGACGCCGAACTCCACATCTGGTCGGGCGGATTCCACGGCTTCGACCAGATCGCACCCGGCACCGCCGTCGCCCGTGACGCCCGCGAGGCCCGGGTCCGCTGGCTACGCCGCCTCCTCAGCCGGTGAACCGGTTCCGTCCCCGTGCCCTGTCCCCACCGGGCACCGGAACAGAAGCACCGCTCCACCGGACGCAGAACGGCGGCAGCGGCGCACACCACAGGGCTAACTGAATCACTCCAGAATGAGGTGCGCAGACGGCGGAGGCAGATGAGGCCGCAGGCCGGCTCGGCGTCGGGGTACGAGCCTGCTGCCTCGCATCCCGGCGCTTCGCCGGGCTCATGTTCCAGGTGTTCCGAGCGTCCCCGCAGTACGCGCCGCAGCTGCCCGTGGCGCGGCCGGCCGGTTCCGTTCGCGCATCCGAAGGCTGATCAGCGCGGTGACGGTGAAGACGGCGGCCTCGTAGAGCATGGCGTGCCCAAACGCGGCGCCCGGGCCGGCGGCGGGTGCGAAGTAGACGAGCCCCGCCGCAGCCACCCCGATCGACCCGCCCAACTGCTGAGCCGTGGGCAACAGCCCGGACACGGAACCGGCCGCGGAGCCGTCCACCCTCGTCAGCACCAGAGCGAACACCGAGGCGGTGAACGAGCCGAACGCGGCGCCGCCGAGAGCCAGGACCGGCAACGCCGCCCAGCGTCCGGCCGCCGTGCCGATGAGCGGCGCGAGAGCCAGGGCCGTCCCCGCCAATACCAGCGCCGAGACCGTGAGCACGGCCGACCCGTGTCGGCGGGCCAGCGCGGGTGCGCCACGGCTGCCCAGCACGGCCGCGGCCGCGAAGGGAGCCGACGTCAGCGCGGCCGTGAGGGCGGGATACCCGATGGCCGACTGCAGATGCAGGAACAGCAGATAGGTGAAGGACGGCACCCCGGAGTTGAACACGAACACCAGCAGCACCCCCGCACGCGCCCTCCGGTCGCGGAACAGCGACGGATGCACCAGGGGATCCGGCCGGTGCGGGAGAGTCAGGGCGAAGCAGCCGAGAACGGCCGCGGAAACGGCCAGAGTGGCCCATGTCCACCAGGGCCAGCCGAATTCCCCTCCCAGCGCGAGCGGCAGCACCAGCGCACCGAAGCCCACGGCGGTCAGCAGCACGCCCACCCCGTCCACGCGCTGTCCGGCCGCGCCCCGCGCGGGAGGCAGTACGGTCGCGCCCACGAGCGAGACGAGCGCCACCGGCACCGTGACCAGGAACACCGAGCGCCAGCCGAGCCCGAAGAGGTCGGCGCCGACGAGGAGTCCGCCGATCAGCGGCCCGGCCAGCGACGCCACTCCCATCGTGGCACCGAACAGGCCGAGAGCCCGTGGGCGCCGGTCAGCGGGGACGGCGATCTGGATGATCGACAGAACCTGCGGGGCGACCAGGCCGCTGCCCGCGCCCTGGACCAGCCGGGCCGCGATGAGGAACGTGGCATCGGGGGCACCCGCGGCGGCCACCGAACCGGCCATGAAGACGACGGTGCCCAGCACGAACAGCCGGCGGTAGCCGTACCGGTCGCCGAGGCGCGCGGCCGTGATGAGCAAGCAGGCGTAGGTCAGCGTGTACCCGGCCAGTATCAGCTGCACGGCACCCGATCCGGCACCCAGATCCGCCCGGATCGCCGGGGCGGCGATCTGCGCGACGGTGACATTGAGCAGCTGCACGAATGTCGCGCTCAGCACGACCGGCAGTACGAGCCGCCCGCCGCCACCGGCCGCGAGCCGTCCCGCGCTCAGGGACGGGGAACCCTGCACGGGCCGATGCCGGCTCACGAGGCGAGGGCCGCGGCGAGCTCGCCCGGCCGGGCTGCGAACGGGCTGTGGCTGCCGGGCAGGGTAAGCACGGTGAACGGGTTGCCGGGGAAGGCCCGGTCGGCTTCCGCGATCATCAGGTCCTGCGCGGCCGGTGCCAGCGCCCGGTCCTCGGCGCAGCGCAGGAACGTTCGGGGAATGCGTCCCCACCGTGCCGCGGTCAGGGTGACCGGAGCCGTCGGGATCGCCAGGGGCAGATCGGGGCTCAGCGCGGACCGCCACCGGTCGAAGCGGTCCAGCGGGGTGTCGTGGTAGTGGGTTTCCCGCAGTTCGTCGAGGTAGGCGGGATCCGGTGAGAGCGGATTGATCCGTACGGCGCCCAGGGCTTCGGGGTCGCCGAGGTTCAGGTTTTGGCCCAGCGCGGTGGCGTTCTCGGGTGAGCCCAGGTAGTCGAAGAACCGCGGCCGCCCGCCCGGCACGAACGCGGACAGGTAGACGATCCGGTCCACCAGCTCGGGCGCCCGCTCCGCGGCCAGGGACGCGGGACCGCCGCCCGCGCTGTGCGCGACGAGCACGACGGTGCGATGGTGACGCACCCGGCGCAGGACGCTCAGTACCGCCTCGGCGCAGTCGTCCATCGTCAGGGAGGCGAGCCGTGACTTCTCGGTCAGCAGGCCCGGCTGGCCGGGCAGCAGGTATCCGGTGGGCAGGGGGGCGTCGAAGCCGTGCCCCGGCAGGTCGACGGCCACGCTCGCGGCGCCCGTTCCGGCCAGCGCGCGCTGCGTCGCCGCCCACTGTCCGGAGCTGTGCCAGGCGCCGTGCACGAAAACGAAGACGGTGTCGGTCAGAGAGACGTTCTTCATGGCTCCATCTCAGACAGGAACCACAGCGCCATCCATACATAGATCTGGTAAGTGGCATGGCGATATCTTTGAGGTCTTGTCGGCTACCGATGGGATCGATGGGACGGAGAGCGGGTCATGGAAGCGCGACACCTGCGGTACGCGGTTGCTCTCGCCGAGCACGAACACTTCGGCCGGGCGGCCGGCGCGCTGGGCATCGCGCAGCCGCCGCTGTCCAAGCAGATCGCCGACCTGGAACGCGAGGTCGGGGCCCGGCTGTTCGACCGCACCCGTCAGGGGGTGTTCCCGACCGCCGCCGGTGAGGCGTTCCTCGCGCGGGCACGCCGGGCGCTCGACGAGATCGCGGCGGCCACGGTCGACGCGGGCCGGGCCGCGCGCGGCGAGACGGGACGTCTGCGCCTCGGCTTCATCGCCTCGGCACTGCTCGACCCGCTGCCGGGCGTCCTGAGCCGGTTCGGCCGTGAACGGCCCGATGTGAGACTGGAACTGCACGAGATGGCGACCAGCCGCAGCAGCCCAGCTCTCGTCGCCGGGGAGCTGGACGTGGCCTTCACCCTCGGCCCGCCACGGGGTGCCGGAGCCGAGCATCTCGTGTCCGTCCCCGTAGGACGCGACCACGTGATCGCCGTGGTGAGTACGGCGCACCCGTACGCGGGTCAACACTCGGTAAGCGCCGACCAGTTGCGGCGACAGCCGCTGATCGTGTCGGCCGGCGAGGACGAGCCCGCTGTGGTCGCCGGGCTGCGCACCCTGCTGGGTGCGGACGCATCGGCTCTCGGCGGCGCGACCGTCGCGAGGGACGTGCACACGATCATCGGCCTCGCCGCCTCGGGTGTGGGCGTCGGCCTGGGGCCGTCCCGCATGAGAGCGGTCCCGCGTCCGGGAGTGCGGTTCTGCGAAGTGACCCCGCGCACGCCCCTGCCCGATCTCGTCCTGTCCTTCGCGGCCCGCGATCACTCCCCGGTGCTGCGCGCCTTCCTCGACACCATCCGGAAGAACTGCCCCGACGTCGGCGCCGCACTCGACGACCGGCTCCGCCCCCACACTTGATGCCGCGCTTCCACCGCATGCGGCGGCACTTGTCGACGTCGTGGCCGCGGTCGGCATATGCGCGCCGTGGCTTGTGGCGAGGCCGTCCTCGCAGGCCCCGGGCCGGCCGCACCGCGCCGACCGGCCGGGGCCGTCGACCTGCCGAAGTGGCCGGCCCGGGGCGAGCCGGGACGGTCAGGTGTGGGCGAAGCCGGATCCGGCCTCGTGGGCGGGCGGGGTGGTGGTGAGCCGGTCGACGGCGTCGCCGAGGGCGGTCAGGAGGGACTCCGCGAGGTCGCGGCCGAAGCCCTCGCGGACCACGATGCGCAGGACGGAGATCTCCTCGGCGTTCGGCGGCATGGTGTAGGCGGGCACCTGCCAGCCGTGGCGGCGCAGTTCGTCGGAGACATGGAAGACCGTGAACCGGCTCGCGTCGTTGAGCTTGAACGACACGACGGGGATGTCCGTGCCGTCACTGATCACGTCGAAGACGCCCAGTTTCGCGATGCCGTCGGCGAGGAAGTGCGCGGTGTTCCGCAGCCCGGTCATGACCTTGGTGTAGCCCTCCCGCCCGAGGCGGACGAAGTTGTAGTACTGGCCGACGACCTGGTTCCCGGGGCGGGAGAAGTTGAGGGTGAAGGTGGGCATGTCACCGCCCAGGTAGTTCACATGGAAGATCAGGTCCTCGGGCAGCTCCTCGGCCGCACGCCAGACGACGAAGCCTATGCCCGGGTAGGTGAGGCCGTACTTGTGGCCGGAAACGTTGATCGACTTCACCTGCGGGAGGCGGAAGTCCCACTCCAGGTCGGGGTGGAGGAACGGCGCGACGAATCCGCCCGAGGCGGCGTCGACATGGAGGGCGATGTCGGTGCCGTGCTCGGCGTTGTAGGCCACGACCTTGTCATGGATGGCCTTGATCGGCTCGAACTCGCCGGTGTGGGTGGTGCCCAGGATCGGCACCACACCGATCGTGTTCTCGTCCACGAAGGACATGGTCTCGTCCGCGTCGACGGTGAACCGGTCGGTGGCCACCGGCACATAGCGGGGCTCGACGTCCCAGTAGCGGCAGAACTTCTCCCACACCACCTGGACGTTGGAGCCCATCACCAGGTTCGGACGGTCCGTGGGGAGACCGGCCGCCCGGCGGCGGGCGCGCCACTTCCACTTCATGGCGAGACCGCCGAGCATGACCGCCTCGGAGGAGCCGAGGGTGGAGACACCGACCGCATCGCCCTGCGTGGGCGCGTGGAACAGCTCCGCGACGATGTTGACGCAGCGCCGCTCGATCTCCGCGGTCTGCGGATATTCGTCCTTGTCGATCATGTTCTTGTCGAACGTCTCGGCCATCAGCTTCTCGGCCTCGGGGTCCATCCACGTCGTCACGAACGTCGCCATGTTCAGCCGCGAACTGCCGTCCAGCAGCAGCTCGTCATGGATCATCCGGTAGACCGCCTCGGGCGCCGCCTCCTGGTCGGGCATCCTGTTCTTCGGGACCTGCACGCTTCCCAGCCGTCCGGTGTAGGCCGGATCGATCAGCGATTCACTGCTGTCATGACGGTGCACCACGAGAACTCCCACGTCGTTCGGGTCGGTACGCGGACCGGTCGGCCCGCCGTGTCCGAGGGCTCCGGGCCCCGACACGCCGATGCTGCCAGGTCCGCTGTCTGCCACGAGGACGATCGGAAAACCGATGCGGTTCACTCCGGACACCTGTGAGCCCCACCGCTCCGTCCCGCTACGGCTCATGTCGGGGCTGCGACCGCCGCCCGGCGCGTGATCGCGGTCGGGGAAGGGTGCGGGCCAGGCCGTACGCGGTCGGCAGCCAGGCGGCCACGGCGATCCACAGCAGGACGTGACCGAGGGCGCCCAGCCACGGAACGGCGGCCGCGGTCGCGGTGGAGAGGGCGGCCACCGCGGTCATGGCGAGGGGGAAGACCGTGGACCAGCGGCGGACGTCGTACACCGGACGCGGCCGGACGAGCTCGCCGCACAGCAGCACCGCGTACCAGGCCAGGGCGAGCGCGAGCAGGACGAAGTCCGTCGTTCGCAGCGCCGCCGCCGCGCCGCCCGACCATGCGCCGGACGCGAGGAGTTGGGACCCGGCGAGCGCCGAGATCGCCATGGCGCCGCCCGCGATCCAGTGGTCGCCCGCACCTGTCACCACCTGGCGCAGATCGAAGCGGACCAGCACCACCGCGTACAGCACGAGCCCCAGCGCGAAGGCCGCCAGCGCCGGCCGGGCGAGCCAGCCGCCGACCGCCGGCGTGAGCACGGCGGCCAGCACCGCCAGCCCCTGGGTGGCGACGCAGATCAGGAACATCGCGCCCGGCACCCGCCGCGGCAGCCGCCGCAGCACCGACGCGAGCAGCCCCGGCCACAGCACAGCGGCGAGCAGCAGCAACGCGACGGCGAGCGGGACCGCGCCCAGGAGCGCGCAGCGCACCCCGAGCACCGTCGTGGCGGCGACGGCGGTGAGTGCGGGCGGCGTACCGGCTTTCCCCCGCCAGTGGCCCCGATGCCTCCGGAACAGCACCGCGAACCCCAGCGCGAGGAACAGCCACAGGGCGCCGGCCAGGCCGAATGCCACCAGGGAGAGCACGGTGAATCCGGTCAGGTGGAGCCCGGCCGAGAGGGTGCCGGTGGCCATCACCGCGGCTCCGGTCGCCGGTGGCAGGTCGGCCCACCAGGGGGCGCAGCGCTCCGTCATACGCCCATCACAGCGGGATCGGCCCGGCAGTGCCAGTACGCCTGGCCTGCGATCGCCGCCCTGGGCCGAGCCGATCCCGGCCAGGGCGGTTTCGGCCCCCGCCGTCGGCGGAGGCCGGGTGCCGGAGGTCAGAAGTCGTAGGGCTTCTTGGCGTTCCAGTTCAGGACATCGGCCTCGTTGTAGGTGAACTGCGGCTTCTCGCCCTTGACATCGACGGAGTAGGCGGGCTTCTCCTGGCCGTTCCGGCCGCGCAGCGCGACGGAGAGGCCGGTGCCGGTCCGGTTGTCCTTGCGGTAGTCGAAGAGGTTGACCGCGCTGTAGACCTTGCCGCCGGGCCGCATCGCGATCTGCTGGTGGCCGCCCTCCGCCTTCTTCGAGAGCGGCAGCGTGGTGCCCTCACCGTTGATCTTGACGGACGGGTACGAGGTGATCAGGCACGGCTTGTCGCTCTTGTTCACCGCGGTGAGCAGCAGGTGGTCACCCTGCTGATCGGCGAGCCGGTGCTCGGCGGTGACCAGCAGCTCGTCGCCGACGCACTCCTCGACGCCCGCCCCCGCGCCGCCCTCGCCCGCGGAGGCCCCCGTACCGCCCGACGCCGACTCCGTCTGCCCCTTGCCGTCCGTGCCGTCGGTCTTGGCCGAGGAGCCCTTGGCGTCCGCACCCGACGCGGACTGGGACTGGCTCTGCCCGGCGGCGTCGTCGCTCTTCGCGCCGTCGTTGCCGCCGCAGGCGGTCAGGCTCAGGGCGAGGGCGGCGGTGGCGGTCGCCAGGACGGTGGCGCGGATGCGGGAAGTACGCATTTTTCAGGTCCCCTGTGGTCGGCTGCGGGACTTCTCCGTGTCGTTCCCGCGGTGTGGACACCACTGTTTCCGGGCCCGCTGACGTTCCGGCAACGCTTCACTTACGTCTCGCGGGCGACGGCGCGTGAACGGGTGGCCCGAGACACGGGCGCCCGTCGTTCCCGGTCGCGGACACCGCGGCGGGGGAGTGGCCCTGTTCGCCGGTGCCGGTGACGTGCCCCTGCCGGTAGGTGCGGGACGTGTCCTCCTGCGTTGCCAGGCCGAACCGGGCCGGGCCGTCGGCGCTGTTCTTGGAGGAGCCGGTGCGCAGGACGACCGCGGTCACACCAGGGCCTCCTGGGACGGTCAGGCAGGCAGAGCCGTTGGCTCCGCCGACGGGAGGCACGCTGCTACTGTCGATGTACAGCCAACAGGGGGTAACGCAATGAAGATCCGCTCCGGACCGCTGGCCAAGATCGCGGCTTTCCTGCTGCACGGCCGTCGCGCCCGAGTCACCGAAACCGACACACACGGCGCCACTGCACCGGACAAGTACGCCGGCCTCGCCCTGCACTACCGGCCGACTTCGCCAGGGCACTACGGGAATTCGAGCTCTCTGTAAGTTCCGGGCGGCCCCCGTCCCGGCTGTTGGGGTCGGGACGGGGGCCGATTGCTCGCCCGAGCAGCCCGCTGACGGCGGCGACGGGTCCGCACGGTGGCGAGTGCCACGACCGAAGTGCCGGTGTGTCCGCCGGGATCGACCGCTGGTGTGCGACGCGCCGCCGCCGCACCGCTCCCCGCCTCGCCCGGATCTACGACATGCGCGCGGCGGGCGAGGCGCGGAAGGTCTTGCGGTAGGCGGACGGGGTGGTGTCCAGGGCCTCCCGCATGTGCTGCCGCAGGTTCGTTCCGCTGCCCAGGCCGGTTCTGGCCGCGATGTCGTCCACGGGCAGCTCGGTCGACTCCAGCAGGTGGCGGGCGTGCTCCAGCCGCGCCGAGGTGAGCCAGGCGGCGGGGGAGAGGCCGGTCTCCTGCCGGAACCGCCGGGTGAACGTCCGTACGCTCATGTGGCAGTGCGCCGCGAGGTCCTTGAGGGACAGGCGCCGGTCCAGGTGTTCCGTCATCAGTGTCCGCGCGGCGGCCGTCGAGGTCCCCGCGTCCTCCCGGACCGGGCGTTCGACGTACTGCGCCTGCCCGCCGTCCCGCAGCGGCGCGACCACGTGGTACCGGGCCACGCGGTTCGCCACGGAACTGCCGTGGTCCTCCCGGATCAGGTGCAGGCACAGGTCGAGGGCGGCCGCGCCGCCGGCCGAGGTCAGGATCCCGCGATCGGCGACGTACAGCGGGTGGGTGTCGAGGTCGACCGTGGGGAAGAGCCGCCTGAACTGCTGCGCGTAGCGCCAGTGGGTCGCGGCCCGGCCGCCCTCCAGCAGGCCCGCGGCCGCGAGGACGAACGAGCCGGTGCACAGGGACACCAGCCGGGCGCGCTGGCGGGCGGCCCGCAACGCCGCCGCGACCCGCGGGTCCACCACGCCGTCCTCGATCACCTCCGGGCAGCGGGTCCCCGCGACGATCACCGTGTCGGCGTGCTCCAACAGGGACAGATCGCCCTGGGGAGTGATGCCGTACCCGTTCACCGTCGGCACCGGCGAGCCGTCCGGGGTGAGGGTGCGTACCTCGTACGCCGGGTGTCCCGCGCGGGTTTCGACCCCGGCCAGCAGCTGGGCCGGGATGCTGAGGTCGAAGGCCACCACCGGGGCGAGGGCGAGAACGGCCACGTGGTGAGGTGTCGCGACTGTCATGGCCCAATAGTTGCAGACAGTGGCCCTCGGGCCACTTCAGCGCCGTCCATGATCAGCAGAGACTGAGGTCGGTTCCCCACACCGGCACCGGACAACACCCGGTCCCCGAACGGAAGGTGGCCTCAGCCATGCCCGTCCCCGCAGTCGATCCCGAGATCCAGACCCTGCTCGACACCGCCGACACCGGCGTCTTCCCCGTCCACGGCCTGGCCGCCGTCCTCGCCGACCCCCAGCGCTACGCACTGCTGCGCGCACACCCCGCAATCCCCGTCGACGACCGCGTCACGGTACGGAACCTGCACATCCCCGGCCCCGGCGGACAACTACGGCTGCGCGTCTACCGACCCGACACCCCCGAAGAGCTGCCGATGATCCTCTACGTGCACGGCGGCGCCTACACGTACGGGTCCCCCGAGGCCGAAGAGGGACGCTCCCTGCGCTACGCCCGCGACGCCCGGGCCGTCGTCGTCTCCGTCGACTACCGCCTCGCCCCCGAACACCCCTATCCGGCCGCAGCCGACGATGCGTACGCCGCCCTGACCTGGATCGACGCCAACCCCGCCGCACTCGGCGGCGACCCGGCACGCATCGCGGTGGCCGGCGGCAGCGCCGGCGGGAACATCGCCGCCGCCACCGCACTGCGCGCCCGCGACCAGGCAGGCCCGCGTCTGCTCTTCCAGTCCCTGACCTACCCGGGCGTCGACGCGGGCCTGACCTCCGCCTCGGCACAGGAGTTCACCGACACCCCGGTCCTCGACCGGGACGCGCTGGAACTGGCCGTGCGGCATTACGCGAAGGACAGCCGCACCGCCCCGTACGCCTCCCCGATCCACGCCGCCGACCTCGGCGGACTGCCGCCCGCCTACATCGCCGTGGCAGAGATCGACCCGCTCCGCGACGAAGGCCGCGCCTACGCCGCCCGGCTGTCCGCCGCCGGCGTCACCACCGAATTCGTCCAGGTCCCCGGCGCCGTCCACGGCTTCGACCTCCTCTTCCCCCAGGCCCGCATCAGCGAACGCAACCTCACCGACCAGGTACGCGCACTGCACGAAGCCCTCCACCCCTGAACGGCCTCGCGCAACGCGCCCGCCCGGCTGCTCCGCTACCGCCTCGCCCCTCCCGGCAGCCTCGCCGAGCCGATCACCTCGTGGGGGAGAAGGACCCCAGGACGACCTCTTGCCGCTGCCGCTGCTCCAGCCGTTGGTCGGCCGGGTCGGCCAGCAGGACGGCGTACAGAACGCCGTCATCGCCGGTGAGGACGCGGTCGAGGACGCGTCGTGGGCCGAATTTCGCGCTGTCGTAGGTGTATTCGAGTTCCGCGGAGGCAGCGCTTCCGGAGCTGATCTTCGTGAGGTGGATGCGCTTGTATCCAGGATTCCCCGAGACACCTTCGTCGGCGGTCCGCAACGATTCGTAGGGCGTCGTTTCCGGTTCGGTGATGCGGAAGATCTGGATGAGGTTCTTGTCTCCGGGGGACGAGTAGAAGACCCCATCGGCCCTCTGCGCCCGCCTCCAGCCCAGTGGAACGTCCAAGGTGAAGCCCGCCGGATCGTGCACCCGCCGGTATCCGTCCGGTGTGTGCGGGGTGGAGGAGACCGAAGGCGCGACCGTGCCGACCGGAGGCGTGGGCGCCGACGAGGTGTACGGCAGCGTCACCACCGTGGCCACCGCTGCCGCGCACAGAGCGGCAGCCGCGACCAGTACGCGCGCTCCGGTACGACGAGGACGCCGCGCGGCAGCACTCAGGACGAGACGCCGCGCGGCAGCACCCGGGACGGGGAGAGGGGGACGCACCACCACCGACGCCAACTCGGCCTCCCGCGCGCGCGCCTCGGCCGACCGGCGCGAGTCGGCCATGGGCGCAGCGCTGCGGCTGTCCGACGGCGTGGCGGGCATCGTGGGGGGGAGTGGGATGTCCAGAAGCGAGGCGACATAGCGGCGCCACAGCGGGTGGGCGGACGCGTCGGCCCGCTCTGCCGCAGGCCGGTGATCGGCGAGGTCCGTCGCCAGCAGCGAAGCGCGGTACCGATGCAGCAGAGGGGCTTTCATCCGCTGCCCTCCTCCCACTGCCCGTTCGCGCTCTCCAGACCGAGAGCTGTCCCGTGCGACGGCGCCGCCACGTCACCGGCTACGCCCCCGCCTGCTTGCCGTCGTTCGACCAACTCGCCCGACGAGGGGCCCTCGACGAGGCCCCTGACACTCCTCGCGGCGCCGACCTGCCTCAGCATCGCCGGAGCGGAAGCCCCCACGGCGACTGCCGCGTACACACCGGTGATCTGGGAGTGGAACAGCCATCCGGCCGCCGCCCCGAGGAGCAGGCGGGTCGCCGCGGCCAGAAGATCCGAGGGAAGGTCGATATAGCGTCGCAGCGGGGGCAGCCGCCCCCTGCCCTTGGTCAGAACACGGTGGCGCGCAGCTTGCCAGGTGGAGACCCGGCCGTAGAAGACCACGGCTTCCACGATGGCGCCCCCTGCTGCCCCGTAGGCCATGTACGCCGGCCAGTCCAAGGCCGTCCCTTCTGACGAACGTTCCTTTTTGCTCGGCCGAAACAGCCTTCCAGACCGGAGAGTTCTCCGGCAAGGCAGTTACCGCGCCACCCCGGCGGCAGCGCCTCCGTGCGCTCTCCGAGGGCCTGCCTCACGCAGCCCCGTGCGATCCGGGGAACTCACGGGGCTGCGGACGATCAGCGGCGGGTCACATATGCGCCGCCCCCGCCTTGACCGCTTCTCGTATGCGGTGGTAGGTACCGCAGCGGCAGATGTTGCGGATCTCGTCGAGGTCCGCGTCGCCGATCTCGTGGCCGGCGGCCCGGGCCTGCTTGACCTTGGCCACCGCCGCCATGATCTGCCCCGGCTGGCAGTAACCGCACTGCGCGACGTCGTACTCGATCCAGGCTTCCTGCATGGGATGCAGATCCGTGTCCACGGTGTCGGCCAGGCCCTCGATCGTGGTGATCTCGTCGTCCGCCTTCACGTCCTTGACCTGCACCGAGCAGGGGTTGAACGCCTTGCCGTTGAAATGGGACGTACAGGCTTTGCAGACGTTGATGCCGCAGCCGTATTTCGGGCCGGTGACGCCGAGGACGTCGCGCAGGACCCACAGCAGCCGGACATTGTCGTCGACGTCGACGCTGACGGGCTTGCCGTTGAGGATGAAGGTGTGGGTGCTCATACGCGGTCCTGGAGGGTGAGGGTGTGGGTGGAGGGCATGTGCGGCGTCCTCAGTAGGTGTGGCTGAGGCCGTCGGTCGGCGATGCCGGAACGGGCGGGACGAACGGCTTGACGTCGAAGGACACCGTGCCGTGGTTGATGGGGAACCGCGTGGGCACCGTCCCCGTCGCGCGGGCGTACGCGCAGGCGACCGCCGCCACGGACGCGGCCACCCCCGCTTCCCCCGCGCCGCCGGGCTGCTTGGCGTCCGACGGCATCACGAGGCACTCGAATGCGGGGGGCGTGTTCCACTGGCGGGTGTAGAAGTAGTTGTCCCAGCTGGCTTCGAGGAAGTGCCCGTCGCGCAGGTGCAGGCTGCTGGTGAGGGCGAGGGCGATACCGTCCGAGACGCCACCCATCATCTGGGCCTCCAGGCCCTTGGGGTTGATCACCAGCCCGGCGTCCACCGCGATCACCGCTTTGGTCACCCGCGGACCGGTCACCGCGTCGCGGATCTTCCGGTTCACCGTCTCGGGCCGGCAGTCGATCTCCACGAGCACCGCGGTAGCACCCTTGTACTCGCTGTGGACCGCGATGCCCTGCGCCATCCCGGCGGGCATCGCCCTGCCCCAACGCCCCACCTCGGCAACCTTCTTCAACGCCGCCTTGACCCGCTCCTTCTTCAGGAACGCGAGACGGAACTCCAGCGGGTCCTTGCCCATCTTGGCCGCGAGCTGATCGATGACCAGTTCATTGGCGCACGCCACGTCCGGTGAGTAGATGTTGCGCATGCTCCCCGTGTTGAACCGCCCGTCGGCCTCGCTCAGCAGCTGGGTGACGAGACCGAAGTGGTAGGGGAGTTCCTGGGTGAGGGTGAAGATGGTCTCGGAGAACGCCAGACCGCCCAGCCCGCCGGGCAGTCGGTCGACCGTCGCGGTGATCATCTCTCCGAGCCCGTGGCTGAAGTCGGTGACCACACTCGTGTGCCGCTGCTCGAACGACAAAACCTGCCCGCCCAGATGGGTCGCGCGGATCCGCGACGTCGCCATCGGATGCACCCGGCCCTGCCGCGGCTCGTCCGCGCGGTGCCACATCAGCTTGACGGGCTTGCCCATCGCCTTGGACACCTTGGCCGCCTCGATGGCGGCATCCGCGAAGAGCTTGTGCCCGAACGATCCGCCTCCGGTGACCACATGCACCTTCACCGCGCCCATCGGCAACCCGACGGCCTTGGCGATGTCCCCCTGCGCGACGATCGGCGACTTCAGCCCCGCCCACACCGTCGCCCGGTCCGCCCGCACATCGGCGATCGCGCAGTTCGGCTCCAGCGCCGCACTGCTGCGGAACATGAACGTGAAGTTTGCCTCGACCGTCTTGGCCGGCGCCGGAATCTTGGGAACCGCCAACGGCAGCTCCGCCTTCCGCAGCCGCGCCAGCACCGTGGCGTCGGACTCGTCCTCCACCGAGCCCGCCGCCCACTCCACATCCAGCGCCCGCACCGCATCGATGCACTGCCCGAACGTGGCCGCACGCACCGCGACCCCGGTGTCGACCAGCGCCACGTCCGTCACGCCCGGCATGGCCAGCACCGCCGCCTTGTTCCGGACCGACGTGGGCGCCCCGTTGAGCGTCGGCGCCCGGCACACCATCGTCGGCAGCGCATCCGGAACCTGAAGGTCCATCACATATTTCTTCTGCCCGGTCACCGCGAGCCGCGCGTCGTCCCGGCCGTGCGGCTTGCCGATCACCGCGTACCCCGACGCCGGCTTCAGCTCGGTCTTCACCGCCTTCACCTTGCGGCTGGCGGCCTTCGACGCCAGTGAACCGTACGACAGTGACGTACCGTCAGGCGCCGATATCACCCCGGCCTTCGCCGTCAGCCGCGTCACCGCCGCACCCAGCTCGATCGCCGCCGCCTCCAGCAGCGCCTTCCGCGCGATGGCCGCGGCGACCCGCACCGGCGTGAACATCGAGACCATGCTGTTCGACCCGCCGGTCATCTGGTTCAGCAACAGCTCCGGCCGCGCCGGCGCCAATGTCACCCGCACCTTGTCGACCGGCAGATCGAGCTCCTCGGCGATGACCATCGCGATCGACGTGGTGATCCCCTGCCCGACCTCCATCCGCGGAAGCTCGAACGACGCCGTACCGTCCTCGCTCAGCACGATCTTGATCAACGCGGAGGTCGGCAGTGCCGCGTCCGTCTGCAGATCCTCCAGGTCGTACAGCTCCGGAATCTGCGGCGCCGACACCACCGCGGCCTGCGCGGGCGTACCCAGCCGGAGATCGGCGGCAACGGCAAGCGTCGCTCCGGCCAGCACATACCCCATGAACGCCCGGCGCCCCACCGGCGCCCGCTCACCGCGCCTACTACTGTGTCCACCCTTGGCGGGGACGTCGCTCATCGGCGTTCCTCTCTGATCCCGGTCATTCTTCGCACGCCAACTCCCCGCTCTGGACAGGCTCATGACAACCACTCCGGTGCCGGACGGGACAGCTGCGGGGCACCATCATGCTTGACCTGTGCCGGGGGACGGGACATCGGGTTGCTCCGGGGGAGCGGACCACAGGCCGGCGGCCAGGACGACGCCCGCCCGGTCAGCGCATACCGGGCGACCGTAGCCCGCGGGCACGGCGATCAGCCGCGGCTGTCCCTGGCACACCGCGGCGCCGCGCACGGTCCGGGAGGAGACGGCACAAGTGATCAGCGGGCCGAGGCGAGTTCGGCGACCACCTCGACAGCGCGGTCGATCTCCTCCTCGGTGTTGTAGTAATGCGGCGAGAGCCGCACCAGCGGATGGACGTTCCGTTCCTCGGTGTCGAACTGGGTCTGCACCGGATCGGTGACGCTCACGTTGATACCGCGCTCGGCCAGCGCGTCCGCGGCATCGTCCGCGGCCATCCCGTCGACGCTGCACGTGACGATGGCACACCGCTGCCGGCCGAGATCGTGGGTGGTGACACCGGGCACGGCCGCCAGCCCGCCGCGCAGCCGGGCACCAAGGGCGAAGGCGCGTCGGCCGATCTCGTCCATCCCCAGGTCCCACGCCTGCTCGGCAGCGGCACTCAGCCCCAGGACGTTCGCGTAACTCGCCTCCCACGTCCCGAAACGCCGTGCACCGTCGTGCCAGGAAAATCCGCGATGCCCGTCCCAGGTCGCCGCGGCGACCTCCACCACATGCGGCTCCAGGAAGGAGAGCGCCTCGGACCGCACCCACAGAAATCCCGTGCCCCGCGGACCGCGCAGAAACTTGCGGCCGGTGGCGGTGAGCATGTCGCAGCCCAGTTCGTCGACATTCACGGGAAATTGCCCCACGGACTGGGTGGCGTCAAGGAGGAAGGGAACGCCGGCGTCACGGGCGATACGACCGATCTCGGCGACCGGATTGACCAGTCCACCGCTGGTGGGGACATGGGTGACGCCGACCAGCCTGGTGCGTTCGTCGATCAGATGCGCCAGGGCGACGGTGTCGAGCTGCCCGTACTCGTCGTCGGGGACGACCACCACCTCCGCTCCGGTGCGCTGCGCCGTCTGGAGGTAGGCAAGGACGTTGCTGCCGTACTCGGCCCGTCCGGTGAGGATGCGGTCGCCCGGCTTGAACGCCATGGAGTAGAACGCGGCATTCCAGGCATGGGTGGAGTTGTCGAACAGTGCGACCTCTTCCGGTTGGCCACCCACCAACCGGGCAAGGTGCCCGTAAGTGGCGTCGATGCGATCCCACTCCTGCCGTGCGGCCTCGTATCCGCCGATCGCGGCCTCCAATTCCAGATGGGAGACCACCGCCTCCAGTGTCCGCCGCGACAGCAGACCCGCACCCGCGTTGTTGAGATGAATCCGGTTCCCGGTGCCCGGGGTGTCCCTGCGGAGCATTTCCCTGTCCATGCGCTTCCTCTCCCTGCATCGCGGCGCACCTCTACCTGCCGTCTACGTGTCCACATACGTACCGGCTCACGCACGGGTGGTCGAGCAGGGGCTGTCGAAGGTCCGTTGCGGGTGCGGCTGACCTGCTGCGAGGCGTCGCGGCCGGACAGGTCCCGTCGGCGTCCGTGTCGGTGGTGGCCGAGGTGCGGGCGTTGCGTCGTCGATACCTCAGAGATCGTTTCCGGTCGGTCACGGTCAGTGGCAGGTAAATAAGGGCTTTCACCCGGCAGCCGCACCCTGATGGGCGACAAGTCGGACATCGGGGCAAGTAGCAGTGGGAAAGATCGCGAAACGTTATGTCCAAAATCGTTTGGGTTGCGGAGGGGCGTCGTGGTGCGCGCCGCGCCTTAAAGATTTGGACGCCTGGGGTTCAAAAATGGCCTGGCTTGAACAAAGGGGCGCTTCATTGCCTGTGGGGCGAACGGACTGTTAGCTTCCAGGTGCTTGTTCGATTTTCAGAAGCTAACGGACGGCGCCTTTTCGGGTTGCCGGTGAGGAGGTCCGCATGCTCGTTCTGGGTATCACCAATAACGATTCTTCCGGTGCCTGCGTGGTGCGCGACGGGGAAATCGTCGCCGCGGTGAGCGAAGAGCGTTTCTCGCGGATCAAAGACCACAAGACCTGGCCGGAACAGGCCATCGACTACGTACTCCGGGAATCGGGCGCGTCGCTCGAGGACGTGGACCGGGTCGCCTACGGATGGTGCGCCGGCCTGAATGCCGACAAGCACCTCCTGCTGTACGTCGACCGCGTGGCGGAGGAGGCGCAGCGCAGCCCCCGGACGTTACCTCACCTGCGTAAGCGTATTTCCGACGAGATACGCAACGACAAGGAGAAGCGGGGCGAGTTCGACGCCTTCGTCGAGCGGCACGGACTGCGCGCGAAGGCTGTGTACGTCGATCACCACGAGTCCCACGGTCTGGGCGCCTACCTGTGCTCACCGTTCGACGAGGCGCTCGTGGTCACCTGCGACGGGCGCGGCGACTTCCAGTCCCTCACCGTCACCCGTTGCTCGGGCGAGGGCGAGGAGGTGCTGCAGCGGGAGACCTCGGTGGACAGCCTCGGCTATTTCTACGGGCGAATCACCAAGCTCCTCGGCTTCAAGCCCAACCGGCACGAGGGGAAAATCACCGGTCTGGCTTCCAGGGGAAACCCGGAGAAGCTTCTCCCGCTGATGCGGAAGATGATCGACGTCGATGAGGAAGGCCGGATCCGCGCATTCTGCGGAGACTACTACCAGCCCTCCTACGACGGATACTCCGACGTCCTTCTCGCGGAAATCAAGAAGCATGAAGCCGCCGACGTCGCCGCGGCCGCCCAGCAGCACGTCGAAAACATCCTCACCGCCGTCGTCGCACGGCACATCGACACCGTCTCCAGCGGAAACGTCTGCCTGTCCGGCGGCGTCTTTGCGAACGTGAAACTCAACCAGCGCATCTTCGAGACGAAGGGCGTGCAGAACCTCTACGTTCTGCCCCCGATGGGTGACGGCGGACTGCCGCTCCAGGCCGCCGCGGTGGTGGAGTACCGGGAAAGCGGACGCCGGCACCGCGTGCCCACCATGGCGCTGGGACCGGACGCGACCGTCTCCGAGGGACAGCTGGAAGAGATCCTCAAGGACTACCCGGAGCTGCGTGCCCGCCGGGTCTCCGAGGGGCTCTTGGAGGAAGTGGTCGACGCCCTGGCGAAGGACCGGGTGATCGGACTCTTCCGCGGGCGTATGGAGTTCGGGCCGCGGGCGCTGGGCCACCGCAGCGTCATCTACGGCACCCACGACCCGGCGATGAACGACTGGCTCAACAAGCGGCTCAACCGCACCGAGTTCATGCCCTTCGCCCCGATCACCGCGGAGGAACTGGCGCCGGACTGCTACGTGGACTGGAGCCCGGACCAGCCGTCGGCCCGCTTCATGACCGTCACCTACAACTGCCACGAGAACTTCGCCAAGACCTCTCCCGCAGTCGTCCACGTGGACAACACCGCCCGCCCCCAGATCGTCCGCGGTGAGGACGACGCCTTCCTGCACGATCTGCTGATCGCCTGGCACCGGCGCTCCGGCCAGGCCGCGCTGGTCAACACCTCGTTCAACAAGCACGAGGAGCCGATCGTGGGCTCGCACCGCGACGCGCTGGACCCGCTGCAGGACGAGGTGATCGATCTGCTGCTCATCGACGACACGTACCTGGTATGGAAGGAACGCGGCACCAGCGCTGTCTGACCGCCACCCCACCGCCGATTCCACCTGAGGGAACCTGATGTTGCCGGAAGCCAGTACGTGGTACGAGGTCGAAGCCGTCGTCTTCGACATGGACGGAGTCCTGATCGACTCCAGGGCGGTCATCGAGAACGCCTGGCGGGAGGCGGCACGACGCCACGGCCGCACACTGGCTTCCGCCGACATCGAACAGTACGTCCACGGACGCACCGGAGCGGAAACGGTCCGGCTGCTCTTCCCCGACCACACGGACGAGCAGCGCACCGCGATATGGGCCGAGGTGGACAAGCTGGAGGAGGAGGCGCCGTACCCGGTCGTCCCGGGAGCCGACGTCCTGGTACGCCGGTTCGCACAGGAAGGCGTCCCCCTCGCGCTGGCGACCGCCAGCTGGCCCCGCAAGATCGAGAACGCGCTGGGCCGGCTGGACCTCCTGCACCCGTTCGGCACGCAGGTCACCCGGGACGACGTGACGCACGGCAAGCCACACCCCGCCCCCTACCTGACGGCATGCGAGAAACTGGGAAGCACCCCCGCCCGCACGCTCGTCTTCGAGGACTCGATGAGCGGCGTCACCTCCGCCGTGGCGGCGGGCGCGGTGTGCGTGGGCATCGGCGGCGCCCCGCTCCGCGAGGCCGGAGCGGTGGCCGTCGCCGACGACTTCACCGGCCTCTCCCTGGAAACCGGCACCGGAGGCGCGTTACTCACCGGCCTGGACCGGCCGATCCGCATCACGGCCGGAGGAACGGACGCCGATGCCTGACGGCGGCATGCACCCGCAGCGCGGCACCGCGGCCGCCACGGCAGAGCAGGTCCCGATACGGACGATGCCCCGCTCCGCGGAGCTCGCCGCCTTCCTCGTCTTCCTCGTCCTCGGCACCCTCACGGCCTCCCTCGGTGCCTCGCTGCCCTACCTCAGGGAACAGTTCGCCCCCACGCAGGACCCCGGGACCATCGTCACCTTCTACAACATCGGCGCCCTGGCCTCCACCGTCGTCATCGGCGTCCTCGGCTCCAGGATGCGGGTGCCGTTGGCCATCGGCGTCCTGCTGGCCGTCCTGACCGGCGGCGCGGCCGGCATGGGACTCAGCCCCGCCTGGTCGTGGTACCTGTCGTTCGCCACGATGGCCGGCGTCGGCTACGGCGGACTGACCCTGCTGCTCAACACCGCCTTCGCCCGCGGCTTCGGAGACCGGAGCGTGGTGATGGTCAACCGCCTCAACGCGGTCTTCGGCATCGGAGCCATGCTCGGCCCGCTGGTGGCCGGGGCCGTGGGCCGGTTCGACATCCGCCTGCTCGCCCTCTTCGCCGCCCTGCTCACCCTGGTCTGCGTACCGGCGTGGCGCGCCGGCGCGGTACTCGACGCGGCCCCGGGCACGACCGAGCAGGAGAGCCGGCCCGCCTCCACCGGCAACCCCCTCGGCCTGGCCATGGTCCTCTTCCTCGCCGTCGGGCTGTGTTACGCCGGGACGGAGACCAGCATCGGGGCCTGGCAATCCACCCAACTGGTGCGCAGCGGCTGGGACGTACCGGCGGCGACCGTCGCGGCCTCCGGATTCTGGGCGGGCCTGGCGCTGGGACGCCTGGTGGTACCCCGCCTCACCCGGCACCTCCACCCCCGTACGAGCATCCCCCTCTACCTCGCGGGAGGCACCGCCATGCTCCTGCTGGCCGCCGCCCCGCACGCAGCCGTCGTCGCCTACCCCCTCGCCGGACTGTGCCTGGCGCCGGTACTGCCGACGCTCATCTCCTGGCTCACCGGTCTGGTGCGGGTACCCCAGCGGGCGACCTCGGCCCTGACCCTGTGCTGCATGCTCGGCAACGCCGCCCTTCCGGCCGCGGTGCAGTCGCTGGTCGGCGGCTCGGGCCTGGCCGGGCCCATCCCCCTCGTCCTCGCGGCCTCCGCCGCCGTCTGCCTGCTGTTCGCCGTACTCACCCGCAGGGCGAGTCACCGCACGGAGAAGGCGCAGCCGCCGTACGCCGTGCGGGGCGAGGACCGACACGAGGAGATCCCCCATGCTGATCTGCGGCCTTGACCTGGCACCCGGCGGCTCCGCCGCCCTCCTCGAAGGCGATGTGCTGCTGTTCCACGCACCCCTGCACCAAGCGGCCGCGCCGGGAACCGACTTGAAGGCCGACCTGCTGCCGGACATCCTGACCGGCTTCGGCTACCGGCCCACGGACATCGCCGAGTACGTCATCACCGACCCGGAGGACGACGCACCGGACCCCGCGCAGACACGCACCCACGTCCTGGCCACGGCATCCACCGGAACCTTCACGATGTCCGGACGGACCTACCCCTTCAGCGGCTTCCGGCGCCTCTCCGCCCACCTCGCGGCTACCTACGCCACCAGCCCGTACGCCCGCCGCGGCGAGCCCGCCCTCGTCATGGTGGGCGACGGGGAATCCGCCGTCCGCCTCTCCTACCTCACACCGTCCGCAGGAGCCGACACCACCGGCCCCGTCACCTACCGGACCCCGGGCGACCTGGAGGACCACATCCGTTCCTGGAAGGGCGCCGGCCCATGGAACCTCGCCCTTGCCGGGAACGTCGGTCGTGCGGTGGAGCTGGCGGGTCTGCTGCGGGTGTTGCCTTCGTTCCGTGATGTGTGGGTGTCGCCTCTGCCCGGAGAGACCGGTACTGCGCCGGGCGCGGCTCTTGCCCGGATGTTCGAGAAGCGCGGCATGGCCCACGCCGCCGGCTGGCACTCCCGGCTCGCTCCGGTACTGAGCACGGCTGCCACCAGCAGCGTGGCCTGACCTGCGTCTTCGCGGTGTGGAACGGCTG
The DNA here is from genome assembly GCF_055564055.1 of Streptomyces sp. NPDC029159. Taxonomy (NCBI): domain Bacteria; kingdom Bacillati; phylum Actinomycetota; class Actinomycetes; order Kitasatosporales; family Streptomycetaceae; genus Streptomyces; species Streptomyces sp. NPDC029159. Next base: position 66,230 of record NZ_JBVHWT010000006.1, on the reverse strand, counting down.
CTCACCGGATCACGGGGGTGTGGCCTGCCGGCTCGGGAGGCCCGGCACCGCATGCGGTGCCCGTCGCGCGGTGCTTCGTCAGTCGGCTGGCGTCCAGGGCGGCTCAGGACCCGGTGGGCTCGCCGTGGACGACGCCGTCCTCTCCGCACCAGCCGCATACGAACTCGAGGTGCCCGAGCCGGCCGACTCCGATCCGGAGCCCGCGGCCGCCGCGCACCTGGGAGACCGCCTCGCCCAGCTACCGCCGCGCCGGTCCCGGACGATGGCCCCGATCGAGCAGGCTCACGCACGCGTCGCCGCCAGGCCGCAGCAACTGAGGTGCACCGGGCCCGCGCCGACCGATCCGGAGCGACCGTGTCTTCGGCACCTCACCCGCAGGAGAGGCCGAAGGACCGGACGCATCAGCAGATGCCGGAGCTGGCGGCCGTGCTGGCCGTGTACGAGGCGTCGGACGACGCGTCCTTCTTTCTGACGAGCTGGCGGATGGCGCAGGCAAGGAAGACGTCGACGCCGAAAGGGCCTGTCAAACGGTCTGAACGATGGTGCCGCTGCTTTCGAGTGCGGTGACTTCGTCGGCGGCTGCGGTGGTGTCGGTGACGAGGGTGTGCAGGAGGGCGGCGGGGCCGACATGGGCGTAGGCGGTGTGGCCGAGTTTGCTGCCATCGGCGGCGACGATGACGCGGCGGGCTGAAGCGATGCTCGCCTTCTTCACCGCGGCGTCGTCGAGGTCGTAGGCGGTCAGGCCATCGGCCGCGGTCAGCCCGCAGCAGCCGATGACGGCGGTGTCGAAGCGCAGGGCGGCCAGGGAAGCGAGGGTGAGGGGGCCGGTGAGGGCTCCTTCCGCGGCCCGGGGCTGTCCGCCGGGCACGACCAGTGTGGCCGGGCCGGGTGTCTCGCCGAGCAGGTGGATGGCCTGGAGGGACAGCGGCATCACGGTGACGGGCCGCTCGCGCAGGAGGCGGGCGACCTCCAGACAGGTGGTGCCGCTGTCCAGCAGGACGCTCTCGCTGTCGGCGATGAGTGCGGCGATCCCGGCGGCGATCCGGCGTTTGGTGTCGACCGACTCGTGGGCGCGCAGCGCGAAGGGGGGCTCCTCTCCCCGGAGCAGCAGGGTGCGTGCCCCTCCGCGGACGCGTTCGAGGACGCCCTGGGCGGCGAGAGTGTCAAGGTCGCGCCGAATGGTCATCTCCGAGGCGCCGGTCAGCTCCGCGAGTTCCTGGACCGTGGCACCTCCGGAGTCCCTGACGGCCTTCGCGATCAGCCCATGCCGGTCTGCGTTGCTCATACCGCGATTGAACACCACCAAGAAATGAACAAACAAGGCGTTCATTGCCATGACTTTCGAACATGAGTGGCGTTCGTTACGGTGGCTGGCATGGAACGTTCGCTTCGAGCTGCCCGTGTGGCGACCTACGTCTATTTCGTCCTGTGCGGCACCTTGATGGGCACCTGGGTGGTGCACATCCCCGCGATCGAGGAAAGCGTGGGCATCAGCCACGCCACGCTCGGCGGCCTGCTGGTGCTGCTCGGGCTCGGGGCCTTCGTCGGAATGCAGGTGGCCGGTCCCCTGACCGACCGCCTCGGCGCCCGCATCGTGGTCCCCGCCGGCGGCATATTGTGCTGCGCGGCCCTGGTCCTGCCCGGCCTCGCCCGAGACCCGTGGACGCTGGCCGGCGCGCTGCTGGTTTTCGGGTTCTGCAACGGCTGCCTGGACGTGAGCATGAACGCCCACGCCGTGCACGTGGAGAAGGCGTACGGCCAGCCCGTCATGTCCGGCTTCCACGCCACGTTCTCCGTCGGCGGTGTCCTCGCCTCGCTCGTCGGAGCAGGCGCTGCGAGCGCCGGCCTGAACCCAGCCGCGGGCATGGCCGCCATGGGAGCCGCGGGCATCGTGATCGCCCTGGCCTCGGCTCGCGCTCTACTGCCTGCCACGCCTGCCGTCGAGAGCCCCGGCTCCGCGGAGGAGACCGAGGCGTCACCCGCCGTCAAGCGCCGCAGCGCCCCGGGCCGGGTCTGGCTGCTGGCCGTCCTGGCGCTCATGGTCATGCTCTGCGAGGGCGCCGCCAACGACTGGAGCGCTCTGCACCTGAAGAACGTCTTGGGTGAGCCCGCCGGCACGGCGGCCTTCGCGTACGGCACCTTCGCCGCGGCCATGACCATCGGACGACTGCTCGCCGACCGCTTCGCCGCCTGGTTCGGTTCCATGGCGATCCTGCGCTACGGGGCGGCCACGGCCGCCGTCGGCAGCACACTCGTGGCCCTCGGCCCATGGACGTGGGCCGCGTTCACCGGCTGGGCGCTGTTCGGCCTGGGCCTGTCCGGCTGCGTACCGCAGCTGTTCAGCGCAGCCGGACACGCCGACCCCTCCGCCGCAGGTGCCAACGTCTCCCGTGTCGCCGGACTCGGCTACGTCGGCATGCTCGCCGGCCCCGCCGCCATCGGCTGGCTGACCCGCCTCGTCGCCCTCAACCACGCGTTCGTCCTGCTGACCCTGCTGTGCGCGACCACCGCTGTCGGTGCCCGCGTCCTGCGCACCGGATCCGACCCCATCCGCCAGAGTGAGATGGCAGCGGGCAGCCACTGACCGCTTGTGCGGCACGGCCCCTGACCCTCGTACCACACAAGCCTCCTTACCTCCCCGGCCATCAGGAGCTAGGGAGGGAAACTCTCAGTCGGCAAGGGAGCTCCCGATGCCCGAGCCCCACGCACTTCCTGCCCACGGCCGTGTCGGTGTCATGCTGCCCCGCGATCTCCCCGTCGGCGGCGTGCTGCCCTACGCTCGACGTGCCGAGGAGCGGGGGTTCGACCAGCTCTGGGCGGTGGAGGACCTCGGCTGGCGCGGCGGTATCGCACAGGCCGCCACCGTCCTGGCCAGCACCACGAACCTCACCGTCGGAATCGGCCACGACATGCCCGACTGGATGCGCCAGGCCGGATCCTGGCCCGCTAGCCCTCTGACGCTGATCAAGCAGTACACGAGAGCGCCGCGCCTGCTCCTCGCCGATGAACCGTGCCCTGCTGCATGCCCGGATCGCGCACACCTGCTCGCCGTCGACGAGACCGACGGTGCGGTGGATCTTGCCTTCCGGGCGCTGCGCTATCACCGTCAGCTGGCGGCGGGCTCCGCCCACGGCACGCTGCCCCGGCTTGCCCACCGCCTTATGCCCTATCAGAGCAACCCGCAGGTCAGGGAGTTCCGGGAGGGCCCGCCCCGTGTCGGCTAACGGCCGCGCGGGCGCTCGCCGGCGCCCCCGCGGGCGGATATGGCGGATCGTGGATACCGCGCGTCGGCCGGTGCTGCCTTGGCGGTGTGAGCGCAGGGCGTGCTGCCGCCCCGCCTCGCCTGTGCGCATGAACCCTCAGTGGCACGACTGTTGGGCGGAGCGGGCAGCCGTATCGGTTGTCTGTTTCCGGTGCTGCTCGTCGTGCGTTGTGGCTACGGTGCGCACCACGGCCGCGGCGACAGGGCCGCGTGAGCAGGGGAGGAACGTTGGACGAGCGGGACGCCTTGCAAGCAGTGCGACGGCATGTCGCCGAACGCGGACAGGCGCCGAAGATGGGCCTACCGGCTTCCGGCGAGGTCACCTGGCATTCCCTCCTGGAGGGAACGGTGGTGCGCTGCGTGGAGAACCGCTCAGAGGGCTCGCGGACGCATCGCGGCCATATCGACCTCTCGGACCGTCCGCAGTACGACATGTTGGAAGAACACCCGCTCGCTCCGCCCGTATCCGCTGATGTCGCCGCAACGCTGAAACTGGTGCGGCGCGGCACCGTCAAGGAGGAATCCTGTCCGTGCGGCAACGGGAAGGTACGTTGCTCGCGCTGCGGCGGGCCCGGGAGCCTGCGCTGTGAGGCGACCGCCGTCTGTGGTGACTGCCGCGGCATCGACGCCTGCCTGCGCTGCGACAGCACAGGCCGCCCAACCCGGAAGTCGCCCGACGAGGCCCAGCGGGTGGTGGGCGAACGCATCACCTGCAGTAAGTGCCGGGCGCTCGACGCGGCATGTCCCACCTGCCGAGGCCGCGGACACGTCATCTGCACGACCTGCCAGGGCGCGGGAACACGGCAGTGCCCCGACTGCGACGGCGAGGGAACCAAGGAGCATGAGCGATGCGCGGGTACCGGCCATCTTGTGACGTGGACCGAAGGCGTCGTCAGCCGTGAGCCGCGGACCGAGAAGGTCAAGTGGCCCGAGACCGGCCTGCCCTTCCTGGCGCGTTGGTACGCACGCGAGCACGGCGCATGGCACGAGGTGGTCCTCACTCACCACGACACGGTTCCCGACGACCTCGACGACGACTTCACGGCACTCTTGAAGCCTTACCTCAAGCCGCAGCGCTGTGAGATCGCACGCGAGGCCGACATGCGGTATCTGCCGCTGGCCCGGGTGGTCGTGCCCGAACACCGGTATCGCGTCTACTACGTCTGTCCCGACAGGCGTGTGCTGCGGGTCTTCGTTCTGCCCTCGGCGAAGCGGGCATGGCAGATCGCCGGAGCCGCCACGGCGGTCCTGGCCATGCTCTGCCTCCTGTCGCGGTGGTGGGCGTAGTCGCGCTCCGCAACGTGCCACGCGGTGCCCGAACCGCCCTGTACGGCGCTACGCGTCGGGCGGCTCGGGCCAACAACGATCAACCCCGAAAATGCAAAAGGTTCGGGAATGGACGATCGTCAAAGTGTCGGGTCGTGGCGGGAACTACGCAGCCATCTCGGCACCGTCGTGGTGTTGGCCGGGGCGTACTCGTCGCAGCCGTGAACATCTACCTGGCCGCGAGCGTGCTGCCCACGGCGGTCGGCGACATCGGCGGTGAACGCCTCTACGCATGGAACATGACCGTCTTCCTTACCGCCCAGCGGACATGGGCAGCCCTCCACCGCGTCGCCCCTCACGGCGTGCGATCCGTGCAGGCCCCCTGGGCAGGAGGAGGTGGGTGAGGCGTAGGGGTGATGAGTGGACCGGGGCGCGAGCCGTAGCAACCGTTGTGGTCCGAGTCGGGCTGGGCGAATTCCGGCACGGACCGGCGCTCTGCCGTGCAGACGCCCTCTGCACGTTCCTCTGACCGTTTCCTGACATTGTGCGGCTACCTTCGCGCGCATGCACACACCTTCTCGCCGCTCAGGCGGCCATCAGGGCAGCAGCCGCAGGAACTTCCGGCACGCGATCGGCGCCGCCGTCGCGGCGTCGGCGGCCGCTGTCGCGCTGGCCGCGCCGAACGCGGTTGCCGACGCCGCACCGTACAACCGGTCGTCCGCCGGCGGCGGCGCGGCCGGCGCGGATACCACCACCTCCCACGCCGGCGCCACGACCGCACAAGAGCGTCATCGGATCAATGCCTACTGGACCCCCGAGCGGATGAAGCTGGCAGGCGCTCTGATCCCTGAGAACACCCCTGTACCCAAGGACGACAACACGCCGGACGATCCGCGGCCGCTTCCCCCGGACAAGCCGGATTCCGGGGCGGTGTGGACACACGGCGGCGCGGTGGAGAAGAGCGTCGGCCGCCTGTTCTTCACCTTCTCCGACGGCTACGACGGCAGTTGCACCGCGACGGTCGTCACCAGCGCCAACCGCAGTACCGTCATCACCGCGGCACACTGCCTGAGAGGCGTCGGCTCGCCCTCCGCCGACGACACCTGGAACCACAACTTCTACTTCGTGCCCGGCTATCGCAACGGAACGAAACCGCTCGGCGGTTTCAGTGTCGCAACCATGGCCACTTCTTCCCGCTGGGACGCGGATCCGGACACCACGGAATCGTCGGACGTCGCTGCCGCCGGCTACGACACAGGACTCCTCGTGGCGAACCCCGCTGACGGGGGGCGCCCGATCGCGGACGTCACCGGAAGCCAGCGAATCGGGTTCGGCCGACCCGTCGAGGACGGGTTCGTCCACGCCTTCGGATACCCGAATGACGGGCTCAACGACCCCAAGGACAAGTACCTCGGATCCCGCATGATCCATTGCGCGGGCACGAGTCACCCCGGACCCAAGGCCCCTCTGCTGTGGGGCGAGACCTGCGACATGTCGGCCGGGTCGAGCGGCGGCCCGCACCTGGCCGACTTCGACCCCCGCACCGGCACCGGCACCGTCGTGGGCGTCACCACCACCGACGAGGAACTCGCGGGCGGGCGGACCCCGACGCTCTACGCCACGCGCCTCGGCGACAGCGCCCACCGTTTGTACGACTGGGCGCAGTCGCGTGACGGGCTGCCCCACGATTGATGGGGGAGCGTGTCGGCCTGGGCGTTCGGCTGCGACGGTTCAGCAGGCCGTTGTGCTGACGGGCACGAGTGCGGTGCTCGGCTTACGCCATCGGGTGCAGCCGCAGCTGCTCGGCCGTGCCCTCGGCGCGAATCGCGGCCCGGTCGTGCATACGGCCGGGCCGCACGGCGCCGGACCACAGCGTGGGTCCCTGTTGGCGCCGGTCGGCGAGGACCGGTTCGCAATCCGGCCCGGCTCCCTCGGCCACGCTCCCGGACTTCACGTCGTCAGCCGAGGACGAGCGGGAGGTCTGCGGCGAGATTGCCGAGAGCCGCCCTCTCGGCGTCGGTCGGCGTGCGACGTCCGGTGCCGATCAGCAACGTGTTCTTGTGCTCGGCGGCCGACGGCAGCGGGCAGTTCGCGACCGCCGCCGAGAGATACGGGTCGAGGTCACCCGATGCTTGCGGAAATCACGTTGTTCCCCGGAGAAGGGGCCTGGACCATGAGCCGTCGCCGGACCGGGAGGTGCAGTACGAGATCTTGTACATGCTGCGCAGAGAGATCCAGCGGGAGCGCCTACTGGCTATCGGGCAGCGGCGAGTTCACGGACCACCCCGCTGCCTGAGCCGGCGTGCGGCGCTTCCCGCCCTGCCCGAGGAACGCTGCCCCATCGACTCGACGGGGGAGCGGAGCCGCTCAGTCCTCGCACCCGACGATGTCGTCGTCGCATCCGTCCACGTCACCGGGGGTGATCTGGTTGAGACGCCATGCGATGAGTCCCGTGCCGCGTTTATCGGGGTTGATGCGAGCCGTGAAGGGCTTGTCAGCCGGGAGGTTGAAGTGGTCCGCCTCGCGGTCCCCGCACTCCACCCCGTAGGGCTGCTCCTCCTCGTCCCGGGACAGGGTGAGGGTCAGCTCCTCGACGTCGTCCGTGTCGCACGTGATCTCCAGCCGGTACGGCTTCTTCCCGGTCGTGGGGAAAGACTGGTCCAGTCCCGAACCGATGTGGGCAGTGCCGGAGTCGACGGCCTCCGGTTCCGTGCCGTCGTCGGCAGCGGCATCCAGCGCGCGCTCCGCACGCCGCAATGCGTCGTCTGGCTCCCAGGGGCGGGTGCCCACGGCGGACGCAGACGGCTGCGACGTCGGTGACGAGGCACCGGCGCTTCCCGATGGCCCACTCCCGCTGCCCGCGTCCCCACCCACGCCTCGTCCGTCCGCGCAGCCGGACATCAGGGTGGCCAGAGCGGCGATGGACAGAGGAAGTGCGTGACGCATGCGCATAAAACGATCGTATCCGGGAGGAGATCTGATGTTCGCTCCTCAGCGCGCCGGCCTGGGTGTTGCCGTACACGGACACCTCGCTGTCGGACCTGCGCACGAAGACGTTGCCCTCCCAGAGGTTCCCGCCAGACGCCACAGAGAACTCCGCCAGGCACGGTGACCTGCCACTGTGTGTGGGGTCACCGAGGCCGGATGCGCGCGGGCTTCTATGTGCCTCACCTGACCAGACTGGCGGCCTTGACCGCACGTCGGGCGAAGACGTCTTCACGACGGTCTTCCATTCCAGGAGGCTGTCGGGCCGATGGTGGCGCAGCTGGAGTCTTCCGTCGCATCTGGCCAGGGCTCGGGGCCGTTCGTCGGCGTGTTCGGGGCTGTGCGGGGCGGTAGCCGGTCGACCCACAGGGTGGGTACGGGCCGCTGGCGCAGCGGTACGGCGTCGCCTGTCCGGCGCGTGGCGGGGAAGCGGGCGGTGCGTGCCTCGCGGATGATGTCGCTGGAGCCGATGTTGCTCCAGAAGACCGTGAGGCTCAGTGAGTCCGCGAGGTGGTCGAAGAAGCCGAAGGTGGGCTGCAAGTCCTCGGTGCGTGCGCAGCCGGTCGATCCCGTCGACCAGGCACACCTCTACGTGGTTGGTGCGCATCACATGCACGGCGGGCCCGGTGAGGTTCTTCATGCGCTGCACGGGTCGACTGCCGGTGTCGGAGCGGTAGAGGTCCCAGCCCAGGAACGTGGCAAGGGCGGCGGATCAGTCGGCCGGGGTGACCGGGGTGCCCGGGGCGCCGCCCTGGGCGTTGTCGCAGATCACCGGGATGCGGATGTCGTCGATGCCGTGCAGTTTCGCGCGGCGCCTTTGGTGGCCCATGCCGATGTGGTGCAGCAGTGTGCGTTTGCCGACGCCGTGGTGGTCGCTGTCGATGGCGATGTGTGGGCCCGGACAGCCGTGATCACCGTATTGCCATCATTTGGCGCCACATGGGTATTTCGTTCACCCCCCGCTTTGGTGCCGGAGAACTTGGTGAATGGTTCTGTCTGTGGATTCCGGGACGGGTGCCCACCATCCTGGAAGAGCGGAAGGGAAACGGCCGGACAACACCGGACGGGACCTTTCCATCAGTCATCGCTCTGAATTCTGGGAGAAATCATGAAGTCTGCCCGCGTGTTCGTGGTCACTGTTCTCTGCGCGCTGACGATCGGCGCCGTCGCCGGCCCCGCTGCCGCCGAGACCGGCAGTGCCGGCGTCCTGGCGGCGTCCTCCGTCGCGCTCGGCAATGACAGCGGTTGGGGTCGTATCTCGGCGTGACCTGTGGGTACGTGGGAAGAAGCCGCCCGTGGCGAGTTCCGGAGTCTGTGGTCCACCAGATCCCGGAATGCAGGAACCGTGCAGAGAAAGGACGTTCGATTCCTTGATCGATAGCCTACGGGGAGTTGACCGTAAAGTCAGTGGCCAGGGAAGAGAAGTGCCCTGAGATATCGTGCGCGGAGCCACCTACGGGGAGATCGCCCGGCGCATGGATGTCAGTCCGTATACCGTCGGCACCTACATACGCCGGATACGCGCGAAAACCGGAGCCTGGAACCGAACGTATCTGTTGCTGTTGGCTACGTCGGTCGAGGGTTCTCTCATGACTCAGGTCTGACCGGATCCAGGCCCGATCGAACTCGGGATCGAGTACCGAGTCGTCGCCGCGGGCGCCGGATGACGCGCGCATACGCGACTGTCGGGACCGGTGTCCGAGCGGCAGTATCCTCACCGCGGCCGCAGCGCCGCTCGGAAGCTCCTCCTTTTCTCTTCATGTGTCCGGGCGTCGTGGTGCCCTACATGCCTTATCCGTCCTGCACCACCCGGACTTGCGACGAGATCGGAGAACCGTGCCTGGTCAGCGAGGTCTGAGCCAGCCGATGCAGTCCTTCGTCGAAGAGCTGGTCCTGTGCGTGGCGGCCAACGGCGGCCGAGTGCCCGCCCTGCTGTGGCCCGAGGATCCGATGACATTGCCGGCCCTGCTGGAGCTGCCCCGCTCGGCCTGTCCGGAACCGGGCGCCGATTTATCCGTGCCGGGCGGACCGGGAACGGAGGAACTGGCGGCCGAGCTGGGCCGCAGGCTGCAACTGCGGGTGCGCCCCCTCTTCCGCTTTTTATCGGTGGGTTCCCCTGTCGTGGAGAGCGCGACGAACGGTGCCGAGTCCACGGTCACGGTCCTGGAAGGAGCCTGCCGCTGCGTCCTGTCGCGTATGGGTGAGAACCCGGCACCTGGCCCCGCGCACCCGCTCGGTATGCGGCTGCGTTCCGGCGACACTCTCTTCATGCCCCAGGACCACACCTACCGGCTGTCGGAGATCCACGCCCCGACCACACTGCTCGAACTCCACCTGGAGGGCCAGGGCTGACGGCGTGCACCCCCGGGCGGCCACCGGGTCAGGTCGGGGCTGTCGTGGGTGCTGCGTCCGGCCCGCCGTCGTCGTTCAGCAGCCCTCTGGCGGACACCGCGACGCCGGCCTGGAAACGGCTCTCGGCACCGAGAGCTTGCATCATGTCGGCTATGTGTTTGCGGGTGGTGCGTAAGGACATGCCGAGCCGCCGCGCGATCGTCTCGTCTTTGAGTCCTGTCGCCAGCAGTCGCAGGATGGTGCGGTCCAGATCCTTGGCGACCGCCTCCAGGCCGTCGGCGGCCGCGTCGGAGAACGGCTGGGCCTGCGACCACACCTGCTCGAACAGCTCGTACAGGAAGTGCACGACCGACGGCTCCCGGATCACCACCGCGCCCAGCCGGTCGTTGCGGTTGGTCATGAACGCGAGTTCCCGGTCGAAGATGATCATCCGGCCGACGAGCTGGTGGGCGGTCCGGTACTCGCCGCCCAGCGCGCTCATCGTGGCCACGTACGCCTGGCTGGGGCCGTTGAACCGGGCGGTGTGGTGGTACACGGTTCGCATCCGCACCCCCCGACCGAGTATCTGACTGTCCCGGAACAGTGCGTCCTGGAGCACCTCGGGTGGGCGGGTGCCGCCGGGCTGCACGGTGACCATGTCCTCGCGGCACTGCTCGGCCGCCCGGTTCAGCGCGGCCCGCACATGGGAGAGCCCGGGAATGATCTCCAGGTCCGTGGAGGCACCGTGCCTTCCCTCGTTGTAGTCGGCGGCCAACTGGGCGAACTGGTCGCGGAAGAGCTGCAGTTGCGTCTGCTGCTCCGCGATGGCCCGCTCCACCGGTGCGGTGGCCACGGCCGCGACGAGGTGCGGGTCGGCAGCCCAGAGGCGGTCGTCGCCCTCCCCACCTTTGTGCACCAGGCCGATCCGGACGAGGCGGTCCACCGCACCGTTCACCGCGGTCCCGTCGACCCCCGTCTCCTCGGCCATCAGGGCCGGGTCCAACCGACCGTGCAGAGCCAGAGAGCGGTAGACGGCCACTTCCTCGGCACTGAGTGTGTCTCCCACAGTGAAAACATCGTCATCGGTCTGCTGATCCGCCATCAGTCCTCCGCTCCTGATACCCACATGGACACGTGCCGCACCGTCGTCGCGCTCAACGTATCCCGGCTGCCGCGTACGGGTCGCCCACCGGTTGCCCGCACGTGCTGCGGATCGCTTCGTACGGGACGGGCGACCGCGGGAGCAGGTTCCTATGAGTTGCTGGTTCTGCTCATGGCGGTGATCGAGTCCCCGGTGGGCTGCCAGTTTCTCTGCCTCTAGAGAGCCGTAAGCCGGGGAATTGGTTGCTCCAGCACACCGGTTGGGTCACTCCGGTCCTGGATTCGCCCGGCGAAAACACGCAGCGTTCGACGATGTCGCCCAGCGTCGGTCACCGGCCAACGCCGTCCGGCCGGCGGACGGCCCGTCGGCCGGAGAGACGCTGCCGGCGCGCGTCGTCGCGGTAGGACTTCGGACAGCCATGATCATCCGTCTTGCCGTTATTTGCTACCGCATGCGTGTTTCGTTCACCCCCCCGCTTTGGTGCCGGAGAACTTGGTGAATGGTTCCGTCTGTGGATTCCGGGACGGGTGCCCACCATCCTGGAAGAGCAGAAGGGAAACGGCAGGAAAACACCGGACGGGACCTTTCAAACATTCATCGATCTGAATTCTTGGAGAGAATATGAATTCTGCCCGCGCGTTCGTGGTCACTGTTCTCTGCGCGCCGATGATCGGCACCGTCGCCGGTACCGCTGCCGCCGAAACCGGCAGCGCCGACATCCTGGCGGCGTCCTCCGTCGCGTCCGGCGAGGACAGCGGTTGGGGTCTTGTCGCGGGATGATCTGCGAGTACGCACGGGGGAGTCGGTCCGTGGTCAGTTCCGGAGTCTGTGATCCAACAGGTCTCGGAACGCAGGAATCAGACAGAGAAAGGGCGCGCGACCCCGTGAGCAATAAACTACGGAAAGCTGTCCGGGAAATCGGTGACCGGGAAAGAGAAGCACTCGGACACATGGCGCGCGGGGACACCCGCGGGGAGATCGACCGGCGCATGAGCGTCAGTCCGCATACCGTCGGAAAAAACGCGGCAACCGGGCTTTCGATACGCGAACGCGCAGTGGGCGGCCCGCGGCAGCGGCCGGTGCCGACACCGTCGGACGTGCCCCGCGAAACGGTTTCCTTCGCCGAACTGCTGAAGAGACATCGGGGCCGGTCCGGGCTGACCCAGCAACAACTGGCAGACTTCGCGACGTTGAGCGTCCGAGCGATCCGGGACCTGGAGAGCGGACGGGTTCGACGGCCCCGGCGGGAGAGTGTGGGGCTGCTCGCCGACGCGTTGCGGCTGGGCGATCCCGAGCGCCTGCAACTGCACGCCGCCGGTGGAAGCCCGGCGGACCTGCGGACCGCACTGCTCGAACTGCCCTCGCCGTCCGCTCCGCCCGTCCTGCCCGCTCCGCCCGGCACGCTGGTGGGCCGGGAAGCGGAGCTACAGGTTCTGCTCGATCAGGTGACCGTGTACGGCCACCGCCTGGTGAGCGTGGTCGGCATCAGCGGCATCGGAAAAACGCATCTGGTGCTTGAGGCGGCCCAAGTGCTGCGTGCCAAGGGGTGGCGGGTCGGGTGGCACACGTCGGCCGGGGCCCCCTCTTGCTGCGGTGCGATTCCTGCGGCCGGCTCCGGTTCCGGCGGGCCGCCGCCGGGTGCCGCTGACCTGACGGACGACCTCGTCGGGGCGATCGGTGAGAGGCATGAGCTGTTGGTGATCGATGGCGGCGACGCTTCGGGCCCCGGCAGGGTGGACGTTGGCGAGTTGCTTCGGCGTTGCCCGGGGCTGCGCGTCGTGGTGACCGGACTGACGCCGCGATATCTGCCGGGTGAGCGCGTACTGCCGCTCACCGCGATGGCCGTGCCGGAGGAGGCGCGGGACTATGACTACGCCCGGTTGAGCGAGGTCGAGTCCGTGGCGTTGTTCCTGTCCCACATGCGCCGGTCACGGCCGGGGTTCCGGCTTCGGGAGGACAACGCGCACGCGGTGGTGCGGTTGTGTCGCTGGCTCGACGGTGTGCCCAGGGCACTTGAGTACGCGGCGGGCTGGTGTCTGGTGTATCCGCCTGAGCTCCTGCTGGCCCGAGCCGGTCGGGACTCCTCTCTCCTTTCTTCCCCGGCGGGCTGCGGCTGCCAGGATCTGCTGCGTTCCCTGGCACGCAGCGTCGACACCGTGGCCGAGTGCTATCGCCATGTGCTGGCCGAGGTGGCGGACCGTCCGCACTGGACGGTCGGGGACCTCGATCACCTGGTGCCGGATCCGGCTGCTGCTCTGCACGCGCTGCTGGTCCACGGCCTGGTGCGGCCGGCGGGCGCCCACCTGCCGGAGCGGTTCACGGCGCTGCAACTCGTGCGGCTCCTGTACGCGCGGGACCGAGCTCCGGCGAGGTGACCCGGGCCGGCTGAGACTGCCGCTGATTCTGCCTACCGGGGCCCGCCGCGGCCCATACGTTTACCCGTGTCTTGTGGCGGTCGACGAAAGGATCGGAAATGGTCACCTGCCCGGAATGCGAGAACTCGGTGGTTCCCGCCGGAACTCCGGTGATCGGCGAGATAGTGGAATGCGGTGAATGCGCCAGTGAATTGGAGATCCTCACGCTGGATCCGATACGGGCCGCGCTCGCGCCGGAGATCGAAGAGGACTGGGGCGAGTGAGCGGCGCCGTGCCGTTCGCGGTCCTCGCGTCCCGTGTGCGGGCCAGCGAGAAAAGGATCCTCGAAGCCCTCCGCCGCAGAGGGATCGCCCATCGGTACCTCGACAGCCGTGAGTGGTGGCAGCAACTCGGTGACCGCGGCCCTCAGCCGACCGTGCTGAACAGGGAGATCGGGCTCGCCAGGGCGACGTACGCGGCCAACGCGCTGGAGGCGGCGGGTGCGACGGTGGTCAATTCCGCGCGGGCGACCGAGCTGTGCGGGGACAAGTGGCGCACGTCCGCGGCACTCGTCGAAGCCGGGCTGCCGACACCGCGAACGGCCCTCGGGCTGACCCCGGAAGCCGCGCTGACGGCTCTGGAGAGCATCGGCTATCCGGCTGTGGTGAAGCCGCTGCAAGGTTCGTGGGGCCGGCTGGTCGCCGCGTTGCCGGACCGGCAGACCGCGGAAACCGTGCTGGAGTATGTCGCCGCGTTGCCCGCACCCCAGGCGCGGATCGTCTACCTGCAGGAATGGATAGCCAAACCGGGGCGGGACATCCGGGTGATCGTGGTGGGCGGCGAAGCGCTGGCCGCGACCTACCGGCGCAGTGAGCACTGGCGGACCAACGTGGCGCGGGGTGCGGTGAGTGAACTGTGCCCCCTGACACCGGACATCGCGAAACTCGCGGTCAGGGCCGCGCAGGCCGTGGAGGCCGAGATCGCCGGTGTCGATCTGATCGAGGACGAGACGGGAGAGCTCCTCGTCCTGGAGGTCAACCACGGTGTTGAGTTCTCCGGTCTGCAGCAGGCTCTCGGTGACGCGGTGTCCGTCGCCGACCGGATCGTCGACCATCTCCTGGAGACGGCACGCTCATGCTCCGAGTAGCGATCGTCGGGGCATCCGGCTACATCGGTGGCGAGCTGCTTCGCCTGCTGCACGGTCATCCACGGGTCACCGTCGTGGCCGCCAGCTCGAACCGCCTGGCCGGGCGCCGGGTCGACGGCCCGCACCCCAACCTGCGCGGCCACACCGACCTGTGCTTCGTCGGCCACGACACGTTGGACAGTATCGATGTCGATGTGCTCTTCCTGGCCGCTCCGCATCGGGAAACCATGGGAAGGATGGACGAGTTCCTGAAACTGGCCGGGACCGTCATCGACCTGTCCGGCGATTTCCGCCTACGAGACCCCGAAATCTACGCGTCCTACTACGGGGCCACGCACACCGCACCGCATCTGATCCCCGAATTCACCACCGGACTGCCTGAATGGCATCGCGCCCAACTGGCCACGAGCGACCGGATCTCAGTCCCCGGTTGCATGGCCACCGCCGGCATTCTCGCGGTCCGGCCGCTGGCCGGGGCGGGGTTGATCGAGGGCACGGTCCGGGTGGACGCCAGAACCGGTTCCAGCGGATCGGGCGCTTCCAGCGGCCGCGCCGGCGCCCATGCCGAACGCAGCGGTGCCCTCCGCGTGTTCGCTCCCTCCGGGCATCGGCACGAGGCCGAGATCGCGCAGGCCACGGACCGTACCGTGCGGATGACCGCCACCGGCGTCGAGGCGGTCCGCGGCGTGCAGGTGCTGTGCCACACGAAACTGGCGTCCGGCGTGTCGGAGAGAGACGTCCGGTCCGCGTTCCGCGCGGCGTACGGGAACGAGCCGTTCGTCCGGGTCATCGCGCAGCGGCAGGGCCTGTACCGCCTCCCGGAGCCGAAGATCCTGACCGGATCCAACTTCTGCGACGTCGGGTTCGCGGTGTCCGAGGACGACGGCACCGCGGTCCTGATCGGCGCACTGGACAACCTGGTCAAGGGCGGCGCGGGCGGCGCGGTGCAATGCCTGAACGTCCGCTTCGGCTGGCCGGAGCGGACAGGGCTGGAATTCCCCGGACTGCACCCGAACTGACGTGAGGCTGATAAAGCGAATGCGGGACATACTTGTGGTCAAATGCGGCGGGAACGCCGCTGTGCGGTCGGAGGCGATCTGTGCGGATGTCGCCGCCGTGCATCGCGGCGGCAGGCCGGTGATCCTCGCCCACGGCGGTTCGGCGGACATCGACAGGCTCGCCGAACGCCTCGGAGTGCCTTCCCGTCGGCTCGTCGCCCCGGACGGGGTGTCGACCCGGTACACCGACGAGCAGACTCTCGAAGTGGTGCAGCTGGCGCTGGCCGGCTCCGTCAAACCCCGCCTGCTGGCCGCCCTGCGCGCATGCGGAGTGAGCGCGGTCGGGCTGACCGGCTTGGACGCCGGACTCCTCGTGGCTGCTCGCAAGTCGGCGCACCGGGCAGTCGTCGACGGACGCCGGGTCGTGGTCAGGGACGACCACAGTGGACGGATCACCGCGGTCAACGGCGACCTGGTGTCCACGCTGCTCGCGTCGGGGCTGCTGCCTGTGGTGTCGCCGCCTGCCGTGGCCGAGGACGGCCGGGTGGTCAACACGGACGCGGACCGCGCCGCTGCGGCCGTCGCGGGCGCCGTCCGGGCGAGCACCCTTGTGCTGCTCACCGGGACGAACGGGGTGCTGGCCGACCGGCACGACGAACGGTCGGTGCTCCCCGTCTGCCGGGTTCCCCGCCGCGGGACACCTCCGGTCGTCACCGGAGGTATGGGGATCAAGCTGATCGCGGCCCGGGAGGCGCTGCTGTCCGGTGTGCAGCGCGTCCTGATCGCGGACGGCCGTCGACCGCATCCGGTCCAGGAGGCCCTGGCGGGCTCGTGCACCGAAGTGCTGCTGGAGGAAGAGTGACGATTTTTTCGGACACGGCCGCGGTCGAACTGCTCCACGGCATGCTGAAGATTCCCTCACCGTCCTTCGCCGAGTCGGAGCTGGCCGCTCACGTGGTGGATGCCATGCGCGGAGCCGGTCTCGCCGCGTGGATCGACGAGGCGGGAAACGCGGTCGGGGAGATCCGGCATGGCCCGGGGCCGACGGTGATGCTGCTCGGGCACATGGACACCGTGCCGGGGGACATCCCGGTGCGCGTGGACGGCGATCGCCTGTACGGCAGGGGTTCGGTCGACGCCAAGGGGCCGCTCGCCACGATGATCTGCGCGGCCGCCGCCAGCACCGGGTTCCGCGGCCGGGTCGTGGTCGTGGGCGCGGTGGAGGAGGAGACCACGATGTCCCGGGGCGCGGTGGAGATCCGCCGTACGCACGAGCCGCCGGACGCGCTGATCATCGGCGAGCCCAGTGGCTGCGACACGGTCGTCCTGGGATACAAGGGAAAGATCGACCTCCGCTACCACGTGCGGTGCGAGGCGACCCATCCCAGCAACGCCGTGCCCAAGGCGTCCGAACTGGCGGCTCGGGCGTGGACGGAGCTGCTGGACCTGCTCGGCCCGGAGGCGAGCCACGCCCGGTTCGACACTCCTGGCCCGACCTTGACGTCGATCAACGGTGGACTGACGTCCGCCACCGCGGAGTTCAGTATCCGGACTCCCCCGGGTTTCGACAGCGAGGGCCTGGTGGCCGTGTTGTCCGAGCGACTGGCCCCGGGCACGCTCCAGGTCGTCAACACGGTGCGCGCCTGCCGCACCGGCCGCAACGACCCGGCGGTGCGGGCGCTGTCGGTCGCGATCCGCGCGCAGGGCGGCAGCCCGAGGGCGAAGGTGAAGACCGGTACCTCCGACATGAACACACTGGCGGAGAAGTGGACGGTGCCGATGGCCACCTACGGGCCGGGGGACAGCAGTCTGGATCATTCCGACCGGGAACACATCAAACTTTCCGATTACCTGTTCGGCATCGGGGTGCTGACCCGTGCCCTGGCCGAACTGGATGAGCATTTCACCGGAGAGAACCGATGAGTGACGATCACGCGCGCACGGCACGGGAACTCATTGTGCAGATGTGCGCCAACCCGGAGGGCGGCCACCTCGGCGGATCGATGTCCATGGTCGAGATCCTGGTGACGCTCTACCGCCACGTGCTGAGGATCGACCCGCGGAGGCCGCAGGCGCCGGACCGGGACATCCTGCTGCTGAGCAAGGGACACGGCGCGATCGGACTGTACGCGGTCCTGGCGGAGCGGGGCTTCTTCCCCGCGGAACTGCTGGCGAGCTACGGCGCTCCGGACAGCATGTTCACCGCACACCCGAATCCGGCCGTCCCCGGGGTCGAGATGCCGACCGGGTCACTCGGGCACGGACTGCCGCTCGGTGTCGGCTTCGCGCTCGCCGCACGGTTGGACGGGAGCGACCGGCGTTGCTTTGTCGTGCTCGGCGACGGCGAACTGCAGGAGGGCTCGGTCTGGGAGGCCGCGATGGCGGCCGGCGCCCAGGGGCTGGACCGGCTGGTGGCGATCGTGGACCGCAACGGACTGCAGATCAGCGGTGACACGGAAGAGACCCTGGGCCTTGAGCCACTCGGGGACCGTTGGCGCAGTTTCGGGTGGACGGTACTCGAGGTCGACGGGCACGAGCCGGACCAGTTGCGGACGGCCCTGTCGCGTATCCCGCACATCCCGGGCAGACCGACCGTGCTGCTGGCCCGCACGGTCAAGGGCAAAGGACTGCCCTATGTCGAGGGCCAGGCCCGCAGCCACTACGTCCGGCTGACCGAGCGCGGGCACCGGCGTGCCCGTGCCGCGGTGATGCGCGGCGAACGGCCCTGAACGGAGACGACATGTCCGTTGTGACAACCGAACCCACCGCGTCCGACGAGGCCCGCGCGGCCCGGGAGGTGTACCGGGACGTACTGGTCGATCTGCTCGGCGAGGACGAACGCCATGTGTGCCTGGACAGCGACACCGGCCTGTTCTCCGCCACCTCATGGGGCGAGAGCGCGCGGCGGTATCTCAACCTCGGTATCGCGGAACAGAACCTGATGGGTGTGGCGGCGGGACTGGCCAGGTCCGGCCGGATCCCCTTCGTCAACACCATGGCGACCTTCGCCGCCACCCGGGCGCTGGAAGCGGTGAAGCTCGACATCGCCTGGAACAACCTGCCGGTACGGATCGTCGCCACCCACGGGGGGCTCTCCGCCGGCCACCTCGGCTCCACCCACCATGCGCTGGAAGACCTCGCCGTCATGCGGATGCTGCCGAACATGACGGTGCTGGTGCCCGCGGACGGCCCCGCCACCGAGACCCTGGTCCGGGCCGGCGCCGAGCTGCCGGGACCGGTGTACCTGCGCCTCGGGCGCGGCGCGACGCCGAGCCTTGCGCCGGGGGCGGATCCGGTGCGGATCGGGGTCGCGCAGTCCTTGCGCCGGGGATCCGACGTGACGCTGATCGCCACCGGACCGCATCCCGTGCTCACCGCGGTCGAGACCGCCGACGAACTGGCCCGCGACGGGATCGACGTGGCCGTGCTCAACATGCACACGGTCAAACCGCTCGACCAGGAGGCGATCGTCGCGGCCGCCACCCGCACGCGCGGCATCGTCACCGTCGAAGAACACTGGGCGGCCGGGGGCCTCGGTTCCGCAGTGGCCGAGGTCGTGGCCGACCTGGGTGTCGCCTGTCCGGTACGGCGGGTGGCGGTCGCCGACCGGTTCGCCGCCGGTACCGGGGGACACCGGCACCTCCTGGCGCGCAACGGGATCTCCGGAGCGACGGTGACCGAGCATGTGCGCCGGCTGCTGGCTTGAGCCCCCGGCGTCGAAGTGACCCCGGCGGCCCGGACCGGCCCTCGACCCACTCCACCCCGTGATCCCCGATCGGATCACGGGATGGAGTGGGTCGAGGTCATCGGGCGTGGAACGCTCCGGCCCATTCGGTGTCCGCGATCTCCGCGGCGCGTTCCCAGTGCGGTGTGTAGTCCGTCGTCGCGGCGATGGCGGACAGCGCCTCGCGGTGGTGCCAGACCTTCTCGAACGCGTCGGCGTACCGGTCGAGCAACGGTCCCGAATCCGGGTGCAGGTGCGCCTTCTGGATCGTGAAGGAGTCGTCGAGGACCCGCAGGGTGGCCGGGAAGTCCTCAGGACGGTAAGGGCGGTCCACGACGCCGGGCAACGCCCACGGGTAGGCACCGAACCCGCGGCGGCCGGTGAAGACCCGCTGCGCGGGCAACGGCTGCAGCTGGTAGGGCACGGCGGGCACCCCTTCGGCACGCAGGGCCCGCTGCACGACGGAGCGCAGCGGGCCCGCGAACTCGTCGGCCAGCCCGAAGGCGGCGGGACTCACCCGGATGCGCAGGATGTGCCAGGCATGGGTGCGGTCCTGTGGGACCTCGGGCACCTGGAAGCCGGGATACGCGGCCAGCCGTCCCAGCAGCCGGCCGACGTTCTCCTCGCGGACGGCCATTTCGGCGGGGAGTTGAGCGAGACGGCTACGGGTGAAGGCCGCCTGTATCGCGTTCGGTTTGCAGTTCCAGCCCAGCAGATGCGCCACGTAGCTGCGCTCGCCGCCTGCCGGAATGAGTTCACCGAACTGCCGCAGCATGGTCGCCCTCGTCGCCACGTCCGCGTCATCGGTGGTGATCAGGCCGCCCTCACCGCAGGTGGCGAGGTTCTTGCTGACGTTGAGGCTGAAGGTGTTCACCGCGCCGATCGAGCCCACGGGCCGGTCCCGGTACCGGGCGCCGTGCGCCTGCGCGGCGTCCTCGATCACGGTGACCCCGTGCCGGGCGGCGATTTCGGTGATCCGGTCCAGATCGGCGGGCAGACCGTGCAGATGGACCACGACGATCGCCTTGGTCCGGCTGGTGATCGCGGCCTCCAGCGCCGCGGGGTCCAGATTGAACGTGACGGGGTCGATGTCCACGAACACCGGTACGGCCAGGAGATGGAGCGGAGCGGTGGCGCTGCCGATGAAGCTCAGGGCGGGCACGATGACCTCGTCGCCAGGCTCCACCCCCGCGGCGCTCAGCGCGACCGACAGCGCGGCGGTTCCGTTGCTCACCGCCACACAGCGCTCCGTGCCGACGTACTGCGCCCACTCCCGCTCCAGGCCCGCGATCTCCTGCTCCCCCGACGAGGCGGAGGTGAACCGGCCGGACCTCAGTACCCGATGGACCGCCCGCTCGTCCTGATCGGTCACCATCGGCCAGGGCTTGATCCCGAGTTCCCTGGGGACGGCCCGGCCACCGCCGAACATCGCAAGGTCGACCGCCGGCTGGGCCGGTTGCTGGATTGTCACCGCTGAACCTCTTCTCCATGTGATTCCGTCCGAACATCGCGCATGTCATCGTCGGCGTGCGCCGTCGCGGCCGGCGGCAATCACACCGGCAATTCGCCTGCGTTCCTTCGCGGTGCTCCCACGAATTGCCGCTCCGACTGCCGCCGGTGGCGAGCGCCGCTCGCTAACTTCGTTCCTGATTCCAGACCGGCCCCGGAATGAGGGAATACGTGACCAGCCCTTCCGAAGAAGCGAATTCGAGTGTGGCCGGGAGAACTCCGGTCACCCGTCACCAGCGCGTCCTTTGCCAGCTGGTCGCCGACGTCCTCGGGGTGAGCGACGTCGGGATCGACGACGGGTTCGTGGCGCTCGGCGGAGACAGCATCATCGCCATGCAACTCGTCAGCCGGGCACGGAAAGCCGGTCTGCGGATCACCGTCGGCGATGTGCTGACGCGGCGGGACATGGCAGCACTGGCGCAGACGGCCACCACGCCGGCCCAGGAGCCGGCGCCCGTCGCGGACAGCGGGGTGGGACCGGTCGCCATCACTCCGATCATGCACTGGTTCCGGGAACGCGGTGGCGTGGTCGACACCTACAACCAGTTCGCGGTCCTGCGCACGCCTTCCGGGCTGACGGAACCCCGTCTGATGTCGATGGTGCAGGCTCTGCTCGACCACCACGACATCCTGCGCCTGCGGCTGTCCGTGCTGGGCGACGAGGCGGACTGGGCGCTGGAGACCCGGCCGGTGGGCGCGGTCGACGCGGCCTCGGCCGTCCGGCGGACAGATGTGGCGGGGCGCCCCGAGGAGGAGTGGGCCGCGCTGGTGCGACAGGAGTCGGACGCGGCGCGCGACAGGCTGCGCCCCCAGGAGGGCAACGTCCTCCAGGCCGTGTGGTTCGATGCCGGACCGGATCGCCAGGGCCTGCTCGCCCTGGTCGTCCATCATCTGGCCATCGACTCGATTTCCTGGCGCATCCTGGCCGCCGATCTCGCGACGGCCTGGCAGGCCGTCGAGAAGGGTGCCGCCCTCACTCTCGATCCGGTGCCGGCCTCGTTCCGCCGCTGGGCCGACGTACTCGGCGAGCAGGCGCACGCGCAGGCCACTGTCGCGGAACTCCCCGGCTGGCTCGAACGGCTGCGGCCCGGCGCCGCCCGGTTCGGCGACCGGGCGAGGGTGCCCGGTCAGGACGTGGAGAGCCGGGACCGGAGTTTCACCGAGTCCCTGCCGGCCGAGTTCACGGAGGCGTTGCTGACCACGGTGCCGTCGCTGTTCCACGCCGGTATCAACGACGTACTCCTCGCCGGTCTCGCGCAGGCGATGGGCGACTGGCACCGCGGACGCGGCACGGCGGGCGACGGCACCGCACTGCTGCACCTGGAAGGCCACGGCAGGGAAGAGGCACTCGCGGAGATGGATCTCTCCCGGACCGTCGGCTGGTTCACCAGCCTCTTCCCGATCAGGCTCGACCTGGGCGAACCGGACCGGACGGATGCGCACGCCGCCGGGGAGGCGATGGGGAACGCGGTGAAGCGGGTCAAGGAGCAGGTGCGCGGCATCCCCCACAAGGGAGCCCGGTACAGCCTCCTTCGCTATCTGAACCCGCAAACGGGTGCGCTGCTGGAGAAGGCGGCCCAGCCGGAGTTCGTCTTCAACTACCTGGGTCGTTTCGAGGTCTCGGACGACGACTGGTCGGTCGTACCGGAGTACGGGACCGGCTTGGACGACACGGGATCAGGCATGCCCATGGCCCACAGCATCGAGGTCAACGTGGCCACGGTGGACCGGGCGGACGGCCCGGTGCTACGGGCCACCTGGACCTGGGCCGACAGCGTCGTGTCCGAGGCGGACACCCGCGAGCTGGCGGAATCGTGGTTCCGGATGCTCCGGACCCTGGTCGCGCACGCCCGCGAACCCGGAGCGGGCGGACTCACCCCGTCCGACCTGACCCTGAGCTCGCTCAGCCAGCACGAACTCGAAGAGATCGAATCCGACCTGCGGGCCCTCTGAGGAAGTTGACACTGAAGATGAACCCATCGGTAGTCGAGGACATCCTTCCCCTGTCGCCCTTGCAGGAAGGTCTCCTCTTTCACGCGCTGTTCGACCGGGAAAAGCACAGCCCATACCTCGCGCAATTCGCGGTGGACCTCGACGGGACGGTGGATTCCGCGCTTCTGAGGGCGGCCGCGGACACCGTGATACGGCGCCACGCCACATTGCGGTCCGGATTCCGGTACCGAAAGACAGGCGAACCGATACGGGTGGTCCGCCGCGATGTCCCGCTGGACTGGCGGGAGATGGAGATCGGTCAGGAAGGCGCACCGGAGCGGATCGCCGAACTGACCGAGCAGGACTGGGCCCGGGGCATCGACGTCGGCGGATCGTCGTTGATCCGGTTCACTCTCGTCCGGCACACCGCCCGCCGCCACCGGCTGCTGGTGACCGCCCACCACCTCCTGCTGGACGGGTGGTCCTTCGCCCTGCTGTTCCAGGAGCTGTTCGCGGTGTATTCCCAGGCGGGCGGTACCGCCGGCCTGCCGTCGGTGCGTCCGTACCGGGACTACCTGGCATGGCTGGCGGAACAGGACCGGGCAGGCGCGGAGCGGCACTGGGCGGCGGCCCTGGAGGGCGTCACCGAGCCCACGTGCGTCGCGCCCGCCGATTCCCGGAGCGGCCCGCCGCCGGAGGAGGTGGCAGTGCTGCTGCCGTCGGAGACGACGGCGCTGCTGACCGCGCACGCCCGCCGGAACCACGTCATGCTCAACACGGTGTGCCAAGGGGTCTGGGCCCTCCTGGTCGGTTCGCTCACCGGACGTGACGATGTGGTGTTCGGCTCGACGGTCAGCGGCCGTCCGGCAGAGCTGACCGGCGCGGACTCGATGATCGGGATGTTCATCAACACGGTTCCGGTACGGGCGCGGCTGGACCGGGCGGCCTCGGCGAGCGCGCTGTTCGACCAGATCCAGGCGGGGCGCGCCGCATCGCTCGACCACGACCACCTCGGCCTGACGGAGATCCAGGCCCTGACCGGGTCCCCGACCGCGCTCTTCGACACCAACGTGGTCTTCGACAACTTCCCGATGCACGACTACAAGGTCGACTCGCCCGACGGTGAACTGGAGGTGGGCGTCACCTTCCGTGACAGCGCGCACTATCCGCTGACCCTCGCCGTCGAACCGGGCGAGCGGCTCGCGCTGCGCCTGCACTACCGCCCGGACCTGTTCACCGCCGACCGGGCGGCCGAGATCGCCGACCGGCTTGTGCTGCTGTTCGAGCAGGTGGCCCAGGATCCGGACCGGCCGCTCTCCGCGCTGACCATGCTGTCGCCCGAGCAGCACGACCGGGTCGTACGGCAGTGGAACGACACCGCGGTCGAGCTGCCCGAGGTGACGCTTGCCGACCTGTGGTCGGAGCAGGTCCGACGCACGCCGGACGCGACGGCCCTGGTGGCGTCCGACGAGCAACTGAGCTACGCCGAGCTGGACGAACGAGTGGATCGGCTGGCGGCGCAGCTCGCCCACCGAGGCGCGGGCCCGGACCGGGTCGTGGCCGTGGCGCTGCCCCGTTCGGTGGAACTGGTGGTCGCGATCCTCGCCACCGTCAAATCGGGCGCGGCCTACCTTCCGGTGGATCTGGACCACCCCGCCGGGCGGATCGCCGCGATGGTCGCGGATGCCGGGCCGATCCTCGTACTGACCGACTCGAAGAGCGCCGGCGCCCTCCCCGGCTCCCCACCGAAGCTGCTGCTCGACGAGCCGATCGCGCAGGTCCCCGCCCGGCCGGTGCGACCGAGCCCGGCGCACCCCGCCTATGTCATCTTCACCTCCGGATCCACCGGGCGGCCCAAGGGGGTCGTGGTCCCGCACGCGGCCATCGTCAACCGTCTGCTGTGGATGCAGGCCCAGTACCGGCTCACCGACGCCGATCGGGTGCTGCAGAAGACCCCGGCCGGTTTCGACGTATCGGTGTGGGAGTTCTTCTGGCCGCTGATCTCCGGGGCGAGCCTGGTGGTGGCGAAGCCCGGCGGACACCGTGACCCCGCCTATCTGGCCGAGCTGATCCAGCGTGAATCGGTGACCGTCACACATTTTGTGCCCTCGATGTTGCAAGCGTTCCTCCGGGAGCCCGGCGCGGCCGGCTGCACGAGCCTGCGCCACATCATCTCCAGCGGTGAGGCTCTGTCCGCGGAAACACCACGTGAACTGTTCAGCACGCTCGGCTCCACCGAACTGCACAACCTCTACGGACCGACCGAAGCCGCCGTCGACGCGACCTACTGGCAGTGCCGCCGTGGCGATGAGGGAAGTTCGGTGCCGATCGGCCGGCCGCTGGCCAATGTGGCGGCGTATGTGCTGGACGGCGGGCTGCGGCCGGTGCCGCCGGGGGTGGTGGGCGAGCTGTACCTGGGCGGGATCCAGCTCGCCAGGGGATACACCGGGCGCCCCGCGTTGACCGCCGAGAGGTTCGTGGCCTGCCCGTTCTCGGCGGGGGAGCGCATGTACCGGACTGGTGACCTGGCCCGGTGGACCGCCGACGGGGAGCTGGAGTACGTCGGCCGCGCGGACGCCCAGGTGAAGATCCGGGGCTTCCGCGTGGAGCCCGGCGAGGTCGAGGCGGTGCTGGCCGGCCACCCCGAGGTGATGCAAGCCGCGGTCGTCCTCCGGGAGGACCGGCCGGGTGACCAGCGCCTGGTCGCGTATGTCGTGGCCCGGTCCGCCGGCCTCACGGGCCGGGAACTTCGCCGGTTCGCGTCGGACAGCCTGCCCGACTACATGGTCCCCGCCGCGGTGGTCGAGCTCGAGACCATGCCGACGACGGTGAACGGGAAGCTCGACCGGGCCGCGCTGCCGGAGCCGGACCGGGCCGCGCACGCCGTGCGGGAGCCGCGGAGTCCGCGTGAGGAGATCCTGTGCGAACTCTTCGCCGAAGTGCTCGGGGTGCCCCGCGTGGGGATCGACGATCACTTCTTCGACCTGGGAGGGCACTCCCTGCTGGCGCTCCGGCTGCTCTCCCGGATCCGGTCGGTCCTGGGGGAGGGGTTCGAGATCCGGGACCTGTTCGCCGAACCCACGGTGGCCGGACTGGCCCGGCTGACCGGAGCCGCGCGCCCCGCGCTGACCGCCCGGGCAGGAGCGGAGCCCGTACCGCTGTCGTTCGCCCAGCGACGTCTGTGGTTCCTGAACCGGATGGAGCGCGACGAAGGAACGTACAACGTGCCCGTCGCGGTCCGTCTCACCGGGGCGGTGGACAGGGACGCTCTGGCACAGGCCTTCGCCGACGTGGCGGAACGGCACGAAAGCCTGCGCACGATCTTCCCCGAGGAAAGTGGTGAGCCGCACCCGGTCATTCTGGACTCGGTTCCCGGGATCGAGGTCGTCGAGGTGGCACCGGCAGACCTCGCCGACGCCACGGCGGAGCGGGTCCGCCACCGGTTCGACCTCACCGCACACGCACCCGTCCGGGCCACGCTGTTCGTGCTCGGCCCGGAGCAGCACGTCCTGCTGCTGGTCATTCAGCACATCGCGGCCGACGGATGGTCCCTGCGTCCGCTGCTGAGGGACCTCGGCCTGGCGTACACCGCCCGATGCGACGGGAGCGCACCGGACTGGCCGGCGCAGCCCGTGGGCTACGCCGACTACACACTGTGGCAGCGAGAGCTGCTCGGCAACGCCGAGGACGCGGACAGCCTGATGTCACGTCAGTTGAGCTACTGGCAGCAGCAGTTGGCCGCACTGCCGGCGGAACTGACGTTGCCGGTGGACCGGCCGCGCCCCGCGGTGGCGGCGCAGTCCGGCGGGACCGTGGCCGTCCACTGGGAGCCGGAGCTGCACCGCAGGCTGCTCGAACTTGCCAGGTCCGCCGGCTGCACGCTGTTCATGGTGCTGCAGGCGGGTTTCGCGGCACTGCTGACCCGTATGGGCGCGGGCACCGACATCCCCTTCGGCACCCCGGTGGCGGGCCGGTCGGACAGCGCGCTCGACGACCTGGTCGGGTTCTTCGTCAACACCCTGGTGCTGCGCACCGACACCGCAGGCGATCCCGGGTTCGCGGAACTGCTGCGACGGGTCCGGGACACCGACCTGGAGGCGTTCGGACACCAGGACGTCCCCTTCGAGCGTCTCGTCGAGGTCCTGCAGCCCGAGCGGTCGCTGTCCCGGAACCCCCTGTTCCAAGTCATGCTCCAGGTGCAGCACGCCGAGACCACCACCCCGGCCTTCGCCGGACTGGAGAGCGAACGAGCCCCGGTGACCTGGGACGTCGCCAAGTTCGACCTCAGTCTTGAACTGGTGGACGAGCGCGACGCCGCGGGAGCACCGGCCGGGCTGACCGGCTACCTCGAGTATGCCGAGGAACTGTTCGACCGGACCACCGCCGAACAGCTCGTGACGCGCCTGCGACGGCTGCTGGAACAGGTGCTCGCCGCCCCGGAACGACCGATCAGCGCTGTCGACGTGCTCTCGGACGAGGAACGGCGGCGCTTCCTCGCCGCACGTCCCGTGCCCGCGCTCGCGCAGCGACCTGTGTTCCTGCCCGACGCGTTCCGGGAGCAGGTCGCCCGCACACCGGACGCGACGGCGCTGGTCTTCGAGGACACCGCGCTGACCTACGCCGAGCTCGACGCACGCGCCACCCGGCTCGCCCGCCACCTCGTGAACCGGGGCGCGGGCCCGGACCGGGTGGTGGCGGTGGCCTTGCCCAGGTCCATGGGCCTGGTGGTCGCGCTCCTGGCGGTACTGAAGGCGGGCGCCGCGTTCCTCTTCGTCGACCTGGCGTACCCGGCCCGGCGGATCGCCCACCTGCTGGAGGACTCCGCCGCCGCCCTGGTCGTCACCGACAGCGAATCCGCCGAGTCGCTGCCCGCACGCGAACCGGTGCTCATCGACGGTCCCGCGCTCGACGGCGAATCATCGGAAGAACTCGACATCGCGATCACCCCGGAGCACCCGGCGTACGTCGTGTACACCTCGGGGTCGACCGGCCTGCCCAAGGGCGTGATGGTGACCCACGGCGGGCTGGCCAATCTGCTCGCCTTCTACCGTGAGGAGGTCATCGCCACCGCCGAGCGGACCCGAGGTGCGCAGCGCTGCCGGATGGCGCTGACCGCCTCCCTCTCCTTCGACACCTCGGTCGTCGGTCTGCTGTGGCAGGCCGTCGGTCACGAACTCCACCTGATCGGCGACGACACCCGCCGCGACCCCGCCGCCATGGCCCGGTACATGGACCGGTGCGGCATCGACGCTCTCGACGTGATGCCCAGCTACGCCGAAGAGCTGATCCAGCAGGGCATGCTCGATCCGGCCGGAACGCCGCCGGCGGTGCTGATGACCGGTGCGGAAACGGTGGGCGAGAAGCTGTGGACGCGGATCCGGGAAACCGAGGGGATCACCGTCTACAACATCTACGGACAGACCGAGACCACGGTGGACTCCCTCTTCTGGACGTCGGACGACAGCGACCGCCCCCTGATCGGCCGTCCGATCGCCGGAGTGGACGTGTTCGTGCTCGACCCGCGGCTGCGTCCCGTCCCGCCGAAGGTGATCGGCGAACTGTACGTCGCGGGCGCCCAGTTGGCGCGCGGTTACGTGAACCGTCCCGGCCTGACCGCGGAGCGGTTCGTGGCGAACCCGTTCCGGCCGGGACAGCGCATGTACCGCACGGGTGACCTGGTCCGGTGGACCGACGACGGCGCGCTGGAATTCCTCGGCCGGGCCGACGACCAGGTGAAGATCCGCGGTTTCCGGGTCGAACTCGGCGAGGTCGAGGCGGCACTGGCCCGCCACGAGGGCGTCGTACACGCGGTGGCGGTCCTGGGCGAGGACCGGCCCGGGGACAACCGTCTCGTCGGATATGTGCTCGCGCGGAACACCGAACTCGACGTGAAACAACTGCGTGAGTTCGTACGGCAGAACCTGCCGGACTACATGGTGCCCGCCGCGATCGTGGTGATCGAGGAACTGCCGTTGACACCGAACGGGAAACTCGACCGCGCCGCGCTGCCGAAACCGGCGTACCCCACCGGCACCCGGCGCGCGCCGCGCGATCTCCGCGAGGAGCTCCTGTGCGGGCTGTTCGCGGAAGTGCTCGGCCGCGACGCGGTGGGGATCGACGACGGCTTCTTCGATCTCGGCGGCCACTCCCTGCTGGCTGTGCGGCTGAGCAGCAGGGTGCGCTCCGTGCTGGGCGTGGAACTCCCTGCCCGTCTGCTGTTCAGTACCCCGACCGTGGCCGGGCTGGCGGCCGGTCTTGACGAAAATCTCCCCGGCAGGCCGGCGCTCCGGCCGGGGAAACGCCCGAACGTGCTGCCGCTGTCCTTCGCCCAGCAGCGGCTGTGGTTCTTGAGCCAGTGGGAGGAAACAGGCACCAGCTACAACCTTCCCGTCGCTCTGCGCCTGTCCGGTCCGCTGGATCGGGGAGTTCTCGAACAGGCGTTGTCCGATGTCACGGACCGGCACGAGAGTCTGCGGACGGTTTTCGTCGACCGTGACGGCCGGCCGGTGCAGTCGGTGCTCGCGCCGGGAGCGGTCCGGCCGGAACTGGTCCACCGAGAGGTGCCCGAGGCCGAGGTCGAGGCGGCGATCCGCGTGGCCGCGGACCATCCGTTCGATCTGGTCACACAGCCTCCCATGGTCGCCCACCTGTTCACGACGGGCCAGGAGGACCACGTCCTGCTGCTGGTGTTCCACCACATCATCTGCGACGGCTGGTCGCTCGGACCGCTCCTGCGCGACCTTTCCACCGCCTACGCCGCCCGCACGCGGCGCGACGCCCCACAGTGGGACGAGCTGCCGGTGCAATACGCCGATTACGCCCTGTGGCAACGGGATCTGCTGGGCAGTGAGGAAGACCAGGACAGCGTGGTGTCCCGTCAGCTGAGCCACTGGCGCGCCCAGTTGGCCGATCTCCCGGCGGAATTGACCTTGCCGACGGACCGCCCCCGGCCCGAGACCGGCGACTACTACGCAGGAGGATCGGCGGACGTCGCGTGGGGGCCCGACCTCCATCGAAGCCTGCTCGCGGTCGCCAAGGAGCACCACTGCACGCTGTTCATGGTGCTCCAAGCCGGATTCGCCGCCCTGCTCAGCAGGCTGGGCGCGGGGACGGACATTCCGATCGGCACCCCGGTGGCCGGCCGGACGGACGACGCGGCCGACGAGGTCGTCGGGTTCTTCGTCAACACGGTGGTCCTGCGGACCGACGTCTCGGCGAACCCGAGCTTCGCGGAGCTGCTCCGTCGCGTCCGGGCCACCGACCTCGCGGCCTACGAGCACCAGGACGTCCCGTTCGAGCGGCTGGTCGAAGAGGTGAATCCACCACGCTCGCCCAGTCGCCACCCGCTCTTCCAAATCATGGTCCAGCTCCAGCACGCGACCGCCGGTCCGGAATTCCCCGGTCTGCGGGCGACCGAATGGCCGGTCCCGTCGACCACCGCGAAATTCGACCTGGTCATCGATGTGGAGGAGCGGCTCGACCAGGACGGAGCGCCGGCCGGGCTGGTCGGGGCCTTGACGTACTCGACCGCACTGTTCGACGCCTCGACGGGCGAGCGGCTCGCTGACGGCCTGCGCAGGTTGCTGACGCAGGTGGCCGAGGACCCGGAACGGCTGGTCGCCGACCTCGACGTACCACCCGTCCAGGACCGGCGGTCCGGAGCCGTCACCGAATCCCCGGCTCCGTCGCGGGGTACGGCGCCGACCACCACCGGCCCGCGTACGGCGAACGAGGAGGTGCTCAGCGAACTGTTCGCCAAGGTGCTCGGCCGGGACTCGGTCGGCATCGACGACAACTTCTTCGCCCTGGGCGGGCATTCGCTGCTGGCGACCCAGCTGATCTCCCGGGTGCGTTCGACCCTGGGGCTGGAGCTGCCGGTCCGCGAATTCTTCCGCGCCCCGACCGTCACCGGGGTCGCCGCATACCTGGTGAAGGCCCGGCCCGCCCGGCCGGCGCTGCGGCCTGCCACCCCCCACTGACCGTGGGGCGTTCACCGACACACCTGGGAGACGGACCTGATGCGCACCATGTTCGGACCGGAACCGATGGCGGAAGCGGCGTACCGGGAGATGAGCCAATCGCCTCCGCCGGTCGCCGAGCCCCGTGCCGAGGTTGTCCGCCCGCTGGACGCCGGGCGTCCGACGACAAACGACACCTTGAACGGCAAGGAACTGGCGCTGCTCAGGCTGGTCGCCGAGGGGTGTACCGATGCGGCCGCCGCAGGTCAGCTGCATGTTTCGCACCGGACCGTGCGACGCATGATGGCGGCGCTGATGGAGCGCCTCGGCGCCCGCAGCCGCTTCGAGGCCGGGGTCAAGGCCGCCCGGCGCGGCTGGCTCTGACCACCGAACGGGCCGCCCCACTTACCACTGACGTCAGGTCACCCCGCCTCGGCCGATCTCCACGGCCCGGCTCGATCGCCATGACCTGACCACCTTGAAAGGACACTTCCGTGAACAATCCGTTCGACGACGAAGACGGCTCTTATCTCGTCCTGGTCAATGCGGAACGACAGCACTCCTTGTGGCCCGCGGACATCGATGTGCCCGCCGGCTGGTCCACCGTCTTCGGAGCGGGAACGCGGACCGCGTGCCTGGCCCATGTCGAGGAGAACTGGACGGACATGCGGCCGGCCAGTCTGGCGGCCACGATGAACGGGGCCCGACCGCCGGCAGCGCACGAGATCGCTGATGCCGGGCCGACGTTCACCGGGAAGTCGCAGTGAGCGGCGTACGGGACACCACGGTGGTGCCCCTGCACCGCAGTCCGCACGCCGAGCGGACGCTGGTCGGCCTGAGTTTCTTCGGCGGCGGCACGGCCGCGTACCAGCCGTGGACCGCGCACATGCCCGCAGGCACGGATCTGGTCGTGCTCTGCTACCCCGGCAGGGAGGGGCGGTTCGCCGAGGACTTCGCCCGTGACTGGGACGAACTGGCCGCCGATGTCACACGATCACTGCGCGAAGCCGATCTCGGCCCGTACATCCTCTTCGGGCACAGCATGAGCGGCTGGATGGCCTTCGACGTGGCCGCCCGGCTCGACAGTGACGAGGCGCGAAGGCCCGAAACGCTCGTCCTGTCCTCCTGCAACGCCCCGGACCGCGGCCTGACCGACAGCGAACTCCTTCCCACCCCCCAGGACCCGGACGAGCGGCTCCTGGAGTGGCTCGGCACTCACGGCCTGTTGCCCCAGCACGTCCGGGAACACGCCGGCCTGACCGAGGTGGCGCTGGAGCTGGTACGGGCCGACATCGACGTCCGCAACACCTTCGTCTACGGCGGCGCCGAGGTGAGCGTGCCGCTCCAGGTGTTCTTCGGTGCCGACGACCCGCTGATCAGTGCCGACGCGGCTGCTCGGTGGAGCGCCCTGACCTCCGGCCCGTACCGGCACGACGTGCTCGGCGGCGGTCACTTCTACACCCCGGAGATCTGGCAGACCCTCCCGAGCCGGATCGCTTCGATCAATTCCGCCGCAACCAGCTCTGTTTCCTGAGGAGTTTCCCGTGACCCCCGTGTCCTACGCCCAGCGGAGGCTGTGGTTCCTCAATCGCGTGAACGGCGGGTCGGCGGTCTACAACTGCCCGCTCGTCATCCGGATGAGAGGCGAACTGGACCGCACCGCCCTGGCAGCGGCACTCGCCGACCTGGCGGACCGGCACGACGTGCTGCGCACGGTCTATCCCGGTGTCGAGGGCGAACCCGTACAGCGCGTACTTGCCCGACGGCCCGAGCTGGACGTGGTCGCGTGCGAGGAGAGCGGCCTCGCCGACGCGCTGTCCGCCACCGTCGACCGCGGCTTCGACCTGACGGCCGATCTCCCCATCCGGGCGACGGTGTTCGCGCTGGCACCGCGGGAACACGTGCTGGCGTTGGTGCTCCACCACATCGCCTGCGACGAGGGGTCCTGGCAGCCGCTGCTCACCGACCTGGCCGCGGCATACGGCGCCAGGGCCGCGGGCGAGTCACCTCAGTGGTCGCCGATTCCGGTGAGCTACCGGGACTACGCCGTATGGCAGCGTGACCTGCTGGGCGAGGAGGACGACCCGGCGAGCCTGCTCGCGACACAGCTGTCCTTCTGGCGGGAGCAGTTGGCCGGGCTCCCCGCCGAGCTGGACCTGCCGTTCGACCGGTCGCGCCCCGCGATCGCCGACCACCGCGGTGACTGCGTGCCGCTGAAGCTCGACGGCGATCTGCATCGCCGCCTGCTCGCGGTCGCCGCCGACCACGGGTGCACCACCTTCATGGTGCTCCAGGCCGGACTTGCGGTACTGCTGTCCCGGCTGGGGGCCGGGACGGACATCCCCATCGGCACCGCGGTGGCGGGACGCCTGGACGATGCGCTGGAAGGCGTCGTCGGTTTCTTCGTGAACACCTTGGTACTGCGCAGCGACGTGGCCGGTGATCCGACGTTCAGCGAGCTGCTGCACCGGGTGCGGGACGCCGCTCTCGCCGCCTACGACCACCAGGACGTTCCCTTCGAGCGGCTGGTCGAGGACCTGAACCCGGAACGGTCACTGGCACGGCATCCGCTCTTCCAGGTCATGCTCACCCTGTCCAGGGGAGAGGAGGCGACGTTCTCGTTGCCGGGTCTGACCTGTACCGAGGAGCAGCTGGACTGGGAGGTCGCGAAGTTCGACCTGTCCGCCGACTTCCGGGAGCATCGCACGCGGGACGGGGAAGCAGCCGGCATCGACGGTTCCCTCGAGTACGCGACCGCCCTGTTCGACCGGGCCACCGTCGACCACATCGCCGATGCCCTGCCCAGGCTGATGCGGCAACTCGTGTCCGCCCCGCAACGCCCCATCGGCGACGCCGACCCTCTCTCCGCCGAGCACCGGCACCAGGCCCTCGTCGCGTGGAACGACACCGCCCGGCCCGCCTCGCCGGCCACCGTGCCGGAGCTGTTCGAGGCGCAGGCCGCGCGAACGCCGCGAGCGACCGCGGTGGTGTGCGGGAGCACGAGGCTCACTTTCGCCGAACTCAACGCTCGTGCCCACGTGCTCGCACGCCGTCTGCGCGTCCAGGGAGCCGGGACGGAGCGGTTGGTCGCACTGGCCCTGCCCCGGTCGGCCGAGTCCGTCGTCGCGATGCTGGCGGTACTCAAGACGGGCGCGGCCTACCTGCATGTCGACCTCGAATACCCACCGGACCGCATCGAGCACATGCTGCGCGACGCCGCACCGGTCGCCGTCGTCACGGACACCGCGACCGCGGTGGCGCACGGGTTCGGTGAGTTGCCCGCGGTCTTCGCCGACCGGATCGAGACGCCGTCCGGCCCCGTGGCCGACCTGAAGTGCCGGGTACTGCCGGACAGCGCCGCATACGTCATCTACACCTCCGGATCCACCGGCCGTCCCAAGGGTGTGGTGACGCCGCATTCCGCCTTGAGCAACCTGTACGCCTTCCACCGCGCGGGCCTGATCGCGCGCACCGAGGCCGCGGCGGGCCGGCGGCTGCGGTCCGCCGTCACCGCCTCGCTGTCGTTCGACACCTCGTGGGAGGCGCTGTTCTGGATGCTGGCGGGACATGAACTCCATGTCATCCGCGACGACGTCCGGCGCGACGCCGTCGCGTTGACCGCCTACGTCAAGGACGCCGAGATCGACGTCCTCGACGTCACCCCCACCTACGCGGAGCACCTGCTCGACGAGGGCCTGCTGTCCGGGCCACGGGCGCCACTGGTGCTGCTGCTCGGTGGAGAAGCCGCCGGTCAGTCGCTGTGGACCCGCGTCCGGGAGGCGTCCGGCACGCTCTGTTACAACCTCTACGGCCCCACGGAATGCACTCTGGACGCACTGTGGTGGGACGCCGCGGACAGCCCGCACCCGCTGATCGGAAGACCGATCGGGAACACCAGGGTCTTCGTGCTCGACGAGCGGCTGCGCCCCGTCGCGCCGGGTGTGCCGGGCGAGTTGTACGTGACGGGCCCCGGCGTGGCCCGCGGCTATCTGAACCGCCCGACCGCGACCGCCGAACGGTTCGTCGCCTGCCCCTACGTCCCGGAAGGGGAGGCCGGCAGCCGCATGTACCGCACCGGTGACCTGGTCCGGTGGGACCGCCAGGGCAGGCTGGACTATCTGGGCCGCGTCGACGACCAGGTCAAGGTGAGGGGCTTCCGGATCGAGCTCGGCGAGGTGGAGGCCGCGCTGACCCGCTGCCCCGGCGTGGCGCAGGCCGCCGCGGCCGTGCGCGAGGACGCAAGGGGCGACAAGCGCCTCGTGGCGTACGTGCAGTCGGCCACGGACCACGCGCTCGACCCGCGCGAGCTGCGCAACCGGCTCGCCTCGATCCTGCCCGACCACATGCTCCCGTCGTTCTTCCAGCCGGTGGGACGGCTGCCGATGACGCCCAACGGGAAACTCGACCGGGACGCGCTGCCGCCCCCGGACTTCGCGCACCGTCCGGCGTCGCGTGGCCCGCGCGGACCCTACGAGGAGGTTCTCTGCGACCTGTTCGCGCAGGTCCTGGGGCTCAGCCGGGTCGGAGCCGAGGAGAGTTTCTTCGAACTGGGCGGCCACTCCCTGCTGGCCGTCAGGTTGCTCTCCCGGGTACGAGCGGTGCTCGGCGGCCACCTCACCATCGTGGACCTGTTCCAGGCGCCCACCGTCGCCGACCTGGCGGACCGGCTGGCCGCGGGGGCGCAGCACGACCCGCTGGCGCCCCTGCTCCCCCTGCGGACAGGAGGCGATCGGCCCGCGCTGTTCTGCGTGCATCCGGCCGCCGGGATCAGCTGGGGTTACGCGGGCCTGCTCGGCCACATCGACGCCGGCCACCCCGTGTACGGCCTGCAAGCCAAGGGCCTCAACGACGCGAGGGCATGCGGCGGATCCTGGCGCCAGATGGTCAAGGACCACGTGGAGCAGATCCGGTCCGTCCAACCCGAAGGACCCTACCGGCTGATCGGATGGTCCTTCGGTGCCGTGCTCGCCCACCTCCTCGCCACCGACCTCCAGGCCCGCGGAGCCCAGGTCGACCTGCTCGCACTGCTGGACGGCTACCCGCCCGACTCGGTACCCGGCCACCAGCCACTCGAAGACGGCGCTTCGGAGACCTTCACCGAACTCCTCGACTCCTTGGGGTACGGCCTTTCCGAGTGCGGCGAGGAACCGCTGAGCTTCGACGACTACGTGCGGACGGTCCGCCGGCCGGGCAGCACGCTCGAATGGTTGACGCGTGAGGAAGCCGCCGCGCTGGCCCGGGTGTTCGTGGACAACGACCGGATCTACGAGGAACTCCGGCCCCGGACGTACCGGGGGGACATGGTGTTCATATCCGCCACGGAGGGGAAGCCGGAGGACGCCCCCGCACCGGAATCCTGGCGTGACCACGTCACCGGAAGCCTTGAGGTGCATGACATCGACTGCGCCCACGGGGAGATCACCCAGGCGGAGCCGATATCGCGGATCGGCGCCATCCTCGCCGGAAAACTCGCCCTGCTGGACACTCCGCGGCCCACGGCGGGGGAGCGATGAGCGGCAAGACCCACCAAGGCTCGGTGACCGGCCGCGAGTTCCGGTTGTTCTGGTTCGGGGAGACCACGAGTCTGCTCGGCAACGCGATCGCCGTGGTGGCGCTGCCGTTCGTCGCCGTCCTCACCCTGCACGCGAGCACCTTCGTCGTCGGACTGCTGACGTCCGTCGCCTATCTGCCGTGGCTGATGCTCGGTCTGCCCGCGGGCGCCTGGGTGGACCGCCTTCCCCGCCGCCCGGTGATGCTGGTCTCCGATGCCGTTTCCTTCGTCGCTTTCGTCAGTGTTCCGGTCGCGGCCTGGGCAGACGTACTCACCATTCCGCACCTGCTCGCGGCCGCCTTCGTCTGCGGTTGCGCCAATGTCTTCTTCACCACCGCACAACGTGCGTATCTGCCGACACTGCTCTCCGACACGGAGCTCTTGGCCGGCAACGCGCGGTTGCAGGGAAGCGAGTCGACAGCCGAGGTCATCGGCCCCGGCCTGGCCGGAATGCTGGTGCAGGCTTTCGGTGCCGTCGCCGGACTGGTGGCCAATGCGCTGAGTTTCCTGGTGTCCTGGTTCTGTCTGCGGGCGATCCGGATCACCGAACCGCCGCCCTCGCCGCCTCCGGAGATCCGGCGGCGCCGACTGCGCACCGAAGTCGGCGACGGCCTGAGATTCCTGTTCCGGGATCCCATTTTGCGTACACTCGCGGTATTCAGCGCCGTGTCCAACATCGCGTTGACCGGCCTGAGCTCGATCGAAGTGGCGTTCCTGGTACGGACGGTCGGGGTCGGCGAGGCCGTGGTCGGCGTGGTGCTGACGCTGTGCGGTCTCGGCGGGGTCCTCGGAGCGCTGGTGTCCCACCGCGTGTCCCGACGATACGGCAGCGCGCGGGCCGCAGTGCTCTGCCTGGTGGGTGCCGCGCCCTTCACCTTGCTCTTTCCGCTGACCGGCCCGGGGGCCGGCCTCGCGTTCTTCGTCGTCGGAGGTGTCGGCGTCGGCGCGGGTGTGGTCGCGGCGAACATCATCACCGACACCTTCCGCCAACGGTACTGCCCCCCCGACCTGCTGGGGCGCATCAGTGCCAGCGCGGCCGTGATCAGCTTCGGCGCCATCGCCGTCGGCGGATTGCTCGGCGGCACGCTCGGCGAATTGTGCGGTGTCCGGGAAACGATGTGGATGATGACCGGTCTGCAGGTACTGGCAACGGCCATTCTGCTGTGCAGCCCGATACGAAAGCTGCGCGATTTCCCTGAATCTGATCGTGCAATTCTTGTGGTCGAGACAGGAAAGGCCATGTCCTAAAGTGTCCTGGCTGCTTCTGCCCGCCGTCAGACGCTTTTCCTGGCGCGATGGAGAAGTAAGATCTCGATCACAAGGAAAGCGAACAAAGCTTATTGAAGCGAGGTCTTCATGCAAGAGATAAGCTCCTTGGAAAACCTTCCGGCAGCGGTGATGCTCCGGGACGACCTGGATGTCGATCGGCTGAAAGCGGATCTCGCCGAGCTCAGCGGTTCCGAATCCTGGGCATTGCAACGGTCCTTCGAGGACGGCTTCATCGGAGAGGAATCCGATGTGGACTGGAAGGTTCTTTCCCTGCGCGCGCCGGGCGGGGACCTCCGGCGAACCGACCCCGGTGGCCCGGGACGTGACGGGTTCGCCGACACGCCCTTCATGGCGAAGACGCCCTACCTCCGTCAGATCCTGTCCGAACTGGGCACCGAACTGCGCAGCGTCCGCTTGATGGCCCTGGCCCCCGGTGTGTCCGTCGAAGAGCACTCGGACACCCCGCTCGGACTCCCCTACGGCTACGTACGGCTGCACATCCCGCTGGTCACCAATCCCGGGGCGGTACTGGTGCTGGACGGGGTCGAACAGCGCTGGCAGCCGGGAACGCTCTGGTACGCCGACTTCGAACGACCGCATTCCCTGCGGAACGCCGGCGACCGCACCCGGGTCCACCTGGTCGCGGACTGCGCCACCAACGACAAGCTGCTGGCCCTGTTCCCGGACAGCTTCCGAGCGGAGCTGCCTACCAGCGACATCGCCTACTACCGCCCCGTGCTGCCGCTCACGTCGCGCGAACTCGCCGAGTTCAGCTGCACCTTCGCGGTGCCGTTCTCCTTCATGGAGTGGGGAGAACCCGTGGTCGACGACCAGGAGAGCGACCTCGCCGCCGAAGTGACCGCCGAGGACGAGGGCCTGGTCCTGCGCGTCGAAGGGCGCGGGCCCGTGGAACTGCTGCACCTGGGCGCCGGCGAGTTCCGGTTGCTCGGCTGGAGCGAGGAACGCCTGCTCCGCCTCGACCTCTTCGACGACGATCCGCGAGTGGAGCTCTCCACCCGGCGCGGACGCCGTCGCCAAGTGGTCGTCCGTCCGGCGCACAGGCTCGCCACGGCCTGACCGCCCGAGCCGTCAGCCACCACAGTCCACCCCTCACGACCACAGCTTGGGGACAGTCATGCAGACACTGACCGAAACGCCCGCCCTCGTCGAGAACGGATTCGCCCGCTGGGACCTCGCCGAGGAATTCGGGATAGCCGAATCCGACGCGTCCTTCCAGAACCTTCGCGCCGAGTTCGTCGACCTGCCACCGGACCCCTACGCGACGGAGGAAGGCCGCAACCGCCGCTACGCCCGCGGCATTTACCTCCCCTGGTCGCGAGAGTTCAGCTGGATTCCGGACACGCACCTCGGCGAACAGGGGTGGATGAACGGCTACTGGCAGGCTGACCACAACCCCGACTATGTCGGCGTGGTCCGCCAGCTGCCCGCCATGAGTGAGACAGCCCGGAACAACCCGATCATCCACGAGATGCTGTCCTTCGACTTCGCCCAGACGCGATGGTCGCGGAGCGACGCGGCGTTCCCGCTGCACGTCGGGGTGCATCTGATCAAGCTGGCGGTGGACGACCCCGGACACGAGGCCATCTCCTCGCCCAACGAGCTCCATCAGGACGGCGAGCCGTTCGTCTTCGCGCACCTGGTCTACCGCCGCAACGTCGTCGGCGGCTCCAACGTGATCGCGCCGCCGAAGTACCGGGGCAAGCTGCCCGAGGACGTGCCCGCCGGCGAGGCTCTGGCCGAGTTCGAACTGACCAAGCCGCTGGAGTCCTACGGCGTCACCGACGAGAAGGTCAGCCACTACGTGTCCCCCATCAGGCGCGGGGCCGGCCCGGAGACGGGCGAGCGTGCGGTGGTCCTGGTCGACTTCACCCCGATGCGGCAGCACATCTGAGACCGCCGGGTGCCGGGAGTACGCCGGGTCGAACCGGACCGACCCGCGCCGCGGAGCGTGCGCGAGGCCATCGCGGCGGACTGAACGCCGACCCGCCGCACCGGACTGACGCGCCGCCGGTCCGCAGGGGCCCGTATCCGGTCCCTGCGGCGCCCGGCCGGCCCGCCCGCCGGCTGCTCCCGGCAGGCGCGGGCGAACGACCGGGCCGCCGCCGCGCACGGGCTGCCCGTCGACAAGTGGGCGGCCCGGACGCCGACGAGCGCCGAACGCCGGAGCGCCTGAGAGCGCACCGCCCCGGAGCGCCCGGGACGAACCCTCTACCCAGGTGCCGCGGCGGCCCGCCCGACCGGACACCTCGCACATCGGAGACAGTTGATGAGCCTTCAGGGAAAGCGGGTGGCTCTGCCGCCCTCGCCCGTCGTCCACCGCCGCTTCGAGGAGCACGCGCGGGCCACCCCCGACGCCGTTGCCGTCGTGTGGTCCGGCCGGCAAGTGACGTACGCGGAACTCGACGCGCGGGCCAACCGGTTCGCGCACCTGCTCACCGCACGCGGCCACGGCCGCGGCGCGAAGGTCGGCGTCTGCCTCGACTACTCGACCGACATGATCGTCGCCATCCTCGGCACCCTGAAGGCCGGCGCGGCCTACGTGCCCTTCGACCCCACCTACCCCGCAGCCCGCCTGCGGCTGTTGCTCGGGCAGGTGCCCGACCTCGCCCTGATCGTGGCCTCCCCGGCGACGGCCGCGATGGTCGAGTCCGCGGGCGTCGAGATCATCGACCTCGAACAGCTCGCAGGCCACCTCGCGACTCTCCCGGCGACCGTCCCCGACGTCCACGTCACCGGCGACGACCTCTGCTACGCGGTGTTCACCTCCGGCTCGACCGGCACCCCCAAGCTGACCGCGGTCCGCCATGAGGGCTGGTTCAACCTGATGAACTGGCTCCAGCTCGAGTACGGTCTGCACCGCGGCTCCCACAACCTGGTCGTCTCCGCCTTCGGCTTCGACCTGTCCCAGCGCGCCCTGATGACACCACTGTTCTGCGGCGCCACCCAGCACCTGATGGCCAGCCGCAACTTCGACGCCATGCTGGCCCACCGCATGCTCACCCAGTACGACATCCGCGTCGTGCACTGCGCCTCCAGCACCCTGTACCTGCTGGTCGACTGGGAGAACGCACGCGGCGGCGACGCCCTCGCCCGGCTCGACTACATACTGTTCGGTGGGGAGGCGCTGAAGAGCGAACGCCTCGCCCGCTTCGTGCGCCGCCCGGGCACCACCTGCACTCTGCTGCACCAGTACGGCGTCGCCGAGTGCACGGACGTCGCCACCTCCTACGACCTGGCCCACTACCGGCCTGGCGAGCACGACATCGCCCCGGTCGGCCGGCCCGCCCACAACACCACCATCCACCTCCTGGACGCCGAACTGCGCGAGGTCGAGGCGGGCCGGTACGGCGAGATCTGCATCTCCGGGGCCGGCGTCGGCGCGGGCTACCTGGGGGCCGGCGGCCCCGAGAACGCCAAGTTCACGACCATCGACATCGAGGGGACGCCCCTGCGCCTGTACCGCACGGGGGACCGCGGCCGGATCGACGACAGCGGTGAACTCGTCGTCGTCGGACGGATGGACGCCCAGGTCAAGGTGCGGGGCATGCGAATCGACCCCACCGACATCGAACGCGCGTTGGGAAGGCTGGCCGGCGTCCGCGAGGCGGCCGTGGTGGTCACCTACGACGACGGCGGCGAAGCCGAACTGCACGCGTTCGTCGTCCCCTCGGGCAAGGACCTCGCCGAGGACGACCTGCGCACCCGTCTGCTGTGGACGCTGCCGCGGAACATGGTGCCGTCCCGGTTCACGAACATCCTGCGCATTCCGCTGAGCCCACACGGAAAAGTGGACCGCGCCGCCCTGGCGGACATCCGCCGCGTCCAGAGAACCGACAGCAATTCCATGGCATGACCAGGCCCTT
The DNA here is from genome assembly GCF_055564055.1 of Streptomyces sp. NPDC029159. Classification (NCBI taxonomy): domain Bacteria; kingdom Bacillati; phylum Actinomycetota; class Actinomycetes; order Kitasatosporales; family Streptomycetaceae; genus Streptomyces; species Streptomyces sp. NPDC029159. The sequence goes on along the minus strand of NZ_JBVHWT010000006.1, from coordinate 24,958 downwards.
GGCCGTGACGACAGAACGAGAGGAACGCGATGACCGCCGACCGTGTCCGCGCCATCTGGTGCCGGGAACTCCAGCGTGACGACATCACGCCGGACGACGATTTCTTCGCCCTGGGCGGCGAGTCCCTGATCATGGCCAGGATTCAGGGCGCATTCATCGAGGAACTGGGCGCCGAGGTCCCCATGGACCAGATGTTCCTCAACCCGACCGTGGCGTCGATCGCCGCCTACATCGACTCCCACGCCGCCCTCGCCCCGTAACCCCGCCGGGAACAACGGTCGCCACGCCCCCATGACCAGGTGGCGCTACCTGGTCGCGGACCAGCGGCGTATTCCGTGCCCGGACAGAATTATCTCTTTTCCGGACAGGCACGCGTAACGAATTACATCACCCCGGAGAATCAGTCAGAGAGGCCATCGCATCATGCTCACCGAAAACCAGATAGCGGAATACCGGTCCGAAGGGTTCCTGCTCCTCGAAGACGTCTTCGATGCCGGCGATCTCGCCGCTCTGCGACGTGAGGTGACCGATCTCTACGGGACCGAGCACCCTGGGCGGATCTTCGAGGAGGACGGGACCACGGTGCGGGGCATCCACGGCTGCCACACCACGGGCGCGCTGTTCTCCAGGCTGGTGCGGCTGCCCGAGCTGCTTTCCGCGGCGGAGGAACTGCTGGACAGCAAGGTGCATGTGTTCCAGTGCAAGGTCAACGCCAAGCAGGCGCTGCGCGGAGAGGTGTGGCAGTGGCACCAGGACTACAGCGTCTGGGGGGCCAAGGACGGTATGCCGGAGCCGCGGGCGGTCAACGTCGCGCTGCTGCTGGACGACGCGACCGAGCACAACGGCCCGCTGCTGGTCGTTCCTGGTTCGCATCGAAACGGCGCGATAGCCCCATGGCGTCCCCAGCCCGAGAGTACGTCGCCGTGGGAGGCCGACCTTTCGGCGAAGCTGAAGTTCGCGCTGGACGCCGAACAGATGGCCAAGGTGACCGCGGAGTCGGAGATCCGGTCCATCGTCGGACGTGCTGGAAGCCTGCTGTTCTTCCACCCCTGCATCGCGCACGGCTCCGGTGCGAACATGTCGCCGACCGACCGGACCATGGCGTTCGTCAGCTACAACAGTGTCGACAACGAATTGCGCGAAGTGCCCAGTCCGCGTCCGGAGTTCGTGGCCTCGCGTGACTACCGGCCGCTGGAGCTTGTCGACGGCGGGCTGATCGCATGAGCAACCTCGATGTCTCACTGATCCGGATGCTGGTCGACGCCCTCGCCCGACACCGGGACGCGGTCGCGGTCATCGACAACGGCGTCGCCCATACCTACGCCGAACTCGACGACGTGTCGGCCGAAATCGCCGGCGGCCTCGCCGCACACGGAATCGGCCCCGGTGACGTCGTCGACGTGCATGCGACTCGCTCGTGGTCCCGTTGCGCGGCGGTGCTGGGTGTGTGGCGCGTCGGAGCCGGCGTGCTGTCCATCGATCCGGCCATGCCGCCGGCCTGGACCGGCAAACTGGTGAGCAGCGCCGGCTGCGCCATGATCCTGCGGGCCGAGGAGTGCGCACCGGTCGAGGCGGGGGTCGCGGAGCACACCTTCCGGTCGATTCGGGGAACGAGGCGGGACGAGGTCGCGACCGGACCGCTCTGTTATGTCATCCCCACCTCCGGGTCGACAGGCGAACCCAAGGCTGTCGCGGTGCCGCCGGTCGTTCTGGCGGATCTGGGTAACTGGCATGTCCGGCGGTGGAGCCATGACCGGCCCCCGAACACGCTGCACATGTCGTCCATCGGGTTCGACATGGTGTACGAGGACACGGTGGCGACCTGGCTGGCCGGTGCGACCCTGATCGTGGTGAACGATCAAGACAGGCTGGACCCCTTCACGTTGCTCGACATCATTCGCGAGCACGATGTCGCCCGGCTCTTCCAGCCGGTGGTCGGACTGCACGGACTGGCCACCGCCGCGTGTGTCGCGGGCGTGCGGACACCGAGTCTGCGGGAGATCTCGGTGGCGGGTGAACAGTTGGTGATCAACGAGGAGGTGCGGAAGTTCTGTGCCGACGGTGACCTGACGCTGGTGAACCAGTACGGGCCGAGCGAGACGCATGTGGTCACTCAGTACCGGCTGACGGGCGACGTCACCGGCTGGCCCGACCGGCCGCCCATCGGCACCGCTGTCGTCGATGCGGAGCTGCTGTGCCACGTGGACGGACGGCTGCGCCCGTTCACGGCCGGCGAGACCCGAGAGCTGGTCATAGCCGGGAATTGCGTCGGGATCGGGTACGCCGGTGACGACGCGCTCACCGCGAAGAGATTCCGGGAGGTCGAACACCGGGACGGCAGCATGCGTCGCTGCTATTTCAGCGGAGACCTGGTCACGTTCGACGGCACCGACTTCCACTTCGTCTCCAGGCTCGACGACCAGCTCAAGGTGAACGGCTACCGGGTCGAGCCGGGCGAGGTGGAGTCCGTGATCGCTGGGGTCGCCGGTGTCCGGCGAGCCGCGGTCGTCGGGGTCAAGGTTGCCGCGTCCACACAGCTGGCGGCGTACTACACCCGCGCGACCGGCGCGGAGGTCGATCGGGACGACCTGATCCGTGCGTGTGCCTCCCGTCTGCCCCGGTTCATGGTCCCCAGACACTTCATTGAACTGGAGGAGCTCCCCGCCACGCCGAACAGGAAGATCGACCGGGCGAAACTCCGGGAGATGTTCCAGGAGCCTTCGGCGAGCCGAGGCTGACACGTACCCCGTCCGGGCTGTCGAGATCGGCACCTGCCGACGGCTGAAGGCGTCACTCTGCACATCGGGCGCGTCGAGGGGCGCCTTCAGCCCACACGCCGCTGGAGCTCGGCGGCAGCGGAGATCCGGACACCCATATCCGTCCGCATTGTCATTGGTTGAGGTCCCGTGGGTTTTTCGTTCACCCCCCGCTTTGGTGCCAGGGAACTTGGTGAATGGTTCCGTCTGTGGATTCCGGGACGGGCGCCCCATCATCCTGGAACAGCGGAAGGGGAACGGCCGAAAAACGCTGGACGGGACTTTTCAAGTATTCCTCGATCTGAATTCTGGGAGAAATCGTGAAACGGGAAGCTGTCCGGAAAACCAGCATGGAATCGGCGCCGCAGGTGAGCCACCCGCGAGGGGGACAGGACGAGACCGGGCAACGCCATGATGCGCCCTCGGGCGGCCCGGTGCCGCTGGTGGACGAAATCGCCGCGCTGTGGGGGGAACTCCTCAACCGCCCCGAGATCGGGGCGGAAGATGACTTCTTCGCCCTCGGCGGCAACTCACTGACCGGAATCAAGATCATCGAACGGGTGGCGCTCGACTACGGCGTCCAGCTCTCCGTCCGCGACTTCTACCTGGCGCAGACCCCGGCCCGCGTCGCCGGGCTGATCGAGCAGGGGAGGTCCGGCACATGAGACTGACCCCGGGCCCCGCGCGCGACATCGACCTCGACACCGTCGACCTGTTCGACCTCGACCTCTACGGCACGGGCGACCCGCACCCCGTCTGGGACGTCATGCGCGCCAAGGCGCCCCTGCACCACCAGGTCCTGCCCGACGGACGCGAGTTCTGGTCGGTCACCCGCTACGAGGACGTGTGCCGCGTCCTGGGCGACCACCGCGAGTTCACCTCCGAACGCGGCACCGTGCCCACCCACCTCGGCCAGGACGACGTCGCCGCCGGCGTGCTGCTCACCTCCACCGACCCGCCCCGGCACACCGAGGTCCGCAGGCCGCTGGGCTCCAAGCTCACCGCCCGCGCGGTCACGTCCTGGGAGGACTCCATCCGCCGGTCGGTGACCCGCTTCCTGGAGCCGGCCCTGGACGGCGAGGTGTTCGACCTGGCCGAGAAGGCCCTGCTCCTCCCGGCGATCGTCACCGGCCCGCTGCTGGGCATCCCCGAGAAGGACTGGGAAGAACTCGTCCAGCTCACCGCCATGGTGACGGCCCCCTCCGACCCGCACTTCCAGCTCGGCAGCGAAGCCGCCACCCTGGCCATCTCCCACCACGAACTCGTCAGGTACGTCACCGAGTGGGTCAAGGACCGCCGCGGCTCCGGAGCCGAGGACGACAGCCTGCTCCACCACCTGATGAGCGTGCGCCCCGGCGGGGCGCCGCTGAGCGACCAGGAGATCGCCCTCGACGGCTACAGCATCCTGCTGGGCGCCAACGTGACGACCCCGCACACCGTCTCCGGCACCGTGCAGGCCCTCATCGAGCGGCCCGAACAGTTCGGCAAGGCCCGGGCCGACCCGGCCCTGATCCCCAACCTGGTCGAGGAAGGGCTGCGCTGGACCTCGGCCGCCTGCAACTTCATGCGCCACGCCGTGACCGATGTCCCCGTCGCGGGCGGCGTGATCCCGGCCGGCGCCGCGGTCGTCGCGTGGATCGGCTCGGCCAACCGGGACGCCGCCCAGTTCGCCGACCCGCACATTTTCGACATCACCCGCCCCAACGCCAAGCGGCACGTCGCCTTCGGATTCGGCCCGCACTTCTGCATCGGCGCCCCGCTGACCCGTCTGACCCTGCGCGTCTTCTTCGAGGAACTCCTTCACCGGTTCGACTCCCTCGACCTCGCCGGCGAACCGGAGCACCTGCGCTCCTACTTCATCGCTGGCATGACCCACCTGCCCATCGCCGCCCAGAAACGGCTCACACCATGACGTCCGGACCCGCCCTCGCCTCGCCGTGGTTCGTCCGGCCCCCCGCCGGCGCGCCCGCCGCCCGCCTGTTCTGCTTCCCCTTCTCCGGCTCCGGCGCCTCCGCGTTCAGCGCCTGGCCCGCCACGGTCGGCGACGCCGAGATCTGCCCGGTGCAGTTCCCCGGCCGCGAGAACCGCCTCGCCCACCCCCACTACGCCAGCTACGAGAACCTCGCCGACCAGCTCGTGGAAGCCCTCACCCCGCTGCTCGACACACCGTTCGCGTTCTTCGGGCACTGCGCGGGTGCCCTGCCTGCCTACGAGAGCGTGCTGAGGCTGGCCGCCGCCGGCCTGCCCACCCCCCGGCGGCTGTTCGTGTCCGGTCAGCCCGCCCCGCACGAGGCCGCCCGCGACCGGATGCTCACCCTGGGCGAGGACGAACTGCGCGCCGAACTCGTCACGTTCCTGCGCAGCCGGGGCATCGAACCCCGCCCCGACATGATCGACATGGGCATGTCCGTGCTGCTGCGCGACCACGCCGCCGCCGGCGCCTACCGGCGCACCGAACCCGCCCGGATCGACTGCCCGATCACCGTCCTGCACTGGAGCCAGGACACCGACGTGAGCCTGGCAGATCTCCAGGGCTGGCACCGCTACGCCGACTCGGTCGAGATCCGCGTCGTCGACGGCGGCCACTACGACTTCATGGACGCGCCCGCCCCGTTCCTCGAGACGCTCGCCGCCGGTCGATGAGCTGGTCCGTCCGCTCGCCCTCTCCCGACGCATACCCGCCCGACACCGCCGACGCGCAACGCGCGGCGACGGTGCCCGGGCCGCCGCACGTTGCCGCGGCCCGTGGCGGGGGACGGTTCACGACGACCGGTTGTGTACCTCCGAGACGGCCGCCACGGACGCCCACAGCTTCTCGGTCACCTCGTCCAGCTGCTCGAACCGCCGGGTGATCCTCTTCAGTACCGACGGCGCGGCCGTCGCCTCGTAGCGCAGGGCGAGCACGCCCATGGCTTCCCAGTGCCGCATGGCCTCCTCGTGCAGGGCCAGGCTGTGCTCCGAGGCGCCGGCGACCCGCAGGGAGCGGGCCATCAGCTTCAGGCTGGGCACCGCGTAGAGGACCGAGGCGTGGTGGAAGAGCCGACGGGCGCCGTGGGCGGCACGCTCGGGCGGGCCCGCGAAACACTCCTCACACAGTGCCTGATAGCGGCGGATCGCCTCCCGGAACCGCTCCTCGGCGAAGAACCGCTCCGCCTGGCGGATCAGCGCACCGCTCAGCTCCGCGCCGTCCGGGCGCCCGCCGCCGCCGGCCGCGGCAGGGCCTGCGGAGCCGGCCGCGCGGAGGTCGTCGGAGACGGCGTAGAAGAAGCCCATCGCGTCATGCGCGTCGCTCTTGATCCGGTCGGCCGCCGACCGGACGAGGTCGTCGAAGGCCACCGCGGCCCGGCAGCTGAACGGCTGCGGGCCCACCACGAGACTGTCGTGCACGTCGACGCGGCTGTGGTCGGCGGCGATGTTCCGGACCACGACCGCGTGCAGGTACGGGCTGTTGTCCCGATAGACGTCGGCGTAGTTGAGGTGGGCCGTGTTGACCCACACGATCACCGCCCGGTGCCGGGCCAGCAGCGCCTCCAGCTGGGGGCCCGGCGTGTCGAAACCGATGGGCTCCTTGTGCACCGTGAACCCCGACCGGCTCATACCCAGCGCCCCGGCTTCCTCGACCGGGAAGATGTACTCGGGGTATCCCGACTCGTCCAGGCCCGCCTGGAACAGATAGCCGTCCCCGCGCTCGAAGACGGTCTGTTCCGCCACGGGGCGGCCGGCGAGGCCGGCGAGGACCGCGTAGCTCCCGGTGAGGCAGTTGACGGCGGTCTCGTCGTACCGCTCGATGATGTGGCTGTCCATGGGGTCAGCCCCGCAGTTCCAGGGTGCAGCACTTCACGCTGCCACCCGCCTTGAGGGTTTCGGTGAGGTCCACCCCGATCGGCTCGAAGCCGCGTTCGGCGAGCCGGTCGGCGAGTCCGGTGGCCGCCTTCGGCAGCAGTACGTGCTTGCCGTCGGAGAACATGTTCAGCCCGAACACCGCCGCGTCCTCGTCGGTCGCGAGGACGGCATCCGGGAACATCGAGCGCAGCACCGCCTGGCTGCCCTCGCTGAACGCCTTCGGGTAGTACGCCACCTCGTCCTCGGACAGCACCGCGAGCGCGGTGTCCAGGTGGTAGTACGACGGGTTCACCAACTGCAGGCCGGTGACGGGCAGCCCGAAGAACTCCTGCGCCTCGAAGTGCGATCGCTGATCGGTGCGAAAGCCTGTGCCGGCGAGCAACCGGCGGCCGACGGCAAGGTAGTCCCCCTCGCCCTCGTTGATGTGCTCCGGCCAGTACAGATCGTCGAAGCCCTGCCGCCGGAACCACTCCAGGTACAGGGGGCCCTCCGCGGTGCGCTCGACGTGCCGGAAGCGGGCGCCGAACACCTTGCCGTCGACCACGGTCGCGCCATTGGCTGCGAAGACCATGTCGGGCAGGCCGAGGACCGGCTCGATCTCCAGCACGGTGTGCCCGAGTTCCCGGTACAGATCACGCAGCCCCTCCCACTGGCGCAGCGCCAGCCCGCCGTCCACGGGCTTGCCGGGGTGCATCCACGGATTGATGGAGTAGGTGACGTCGAAGTGGCGCGGGGGACACATCAGGAGCCGGCGCGGGGTCACCGTCCGGGTCCGGTTGCCTGTCACGGACTGGGTCGCAGTCATGTGTGGTGTTCTCCTGGATAGGCGAAACGAGAGGAACTGAGGTCGCTCCCGCCGTCGAGGGCGGGGGTGGTGTGCGCGACGGCGGCGGCGATCAGGCGGCCGTCCGGGCTGCTCCAGCCGGCGAACCGCCAGTCGAGGTGGCGCCCGTCGGCGGACCATCCGTCGGCGGACGGCCCGCCGGCCGGTGCGCCGGAGGCCACGAGGTCGGCTCCGCGCAGTGCGCCGAGGGACGTCACGCCCACCTTCACCAGGGCCTCCTTGCGCACCCACAGGTGGAGGAAGGCCCGGGCGGGGGCGGGGCCGGCACGGACCGCAGCGAGCTCGGCGGGGGCCAGTACGCGGGCGGCCACCTGCGGGGAGAACACCGCGTCCGCGGCGTCCTCCACATCCACGCCGACCGGGCCCGGGCCGGCGGCGGCGGCGACGGCGCCCCGCGTGTGGGACAGGCTCACGCCCACGTCGGGCCGGTCGCGCAGGAACGGCCGGCCGTGGTCCTCGCCGCCGCACTCGGAACACCGCTGACCGAGAGCCAAGGAGGCGGGGTCCACTCCGAGCAGGCGCGCCGCGCACAGCCGTACCAGCACATGCGCGGCCAGGTAGTCCTTGCGGCGCTCACCCGCAGGCAGCCGGGCGGCGCGGTCCCGTTCGTAGGGGGCGAGTGTGACGGTGTCCAGCAGCGGGAGGACGTCCGCCGTGGCGCGCACCAGGGAGAGGGGGGTGAGCGTGGTGGGGCCTGGGCCCAGGGGGCGCGGCAGCCGGGTGGGCACTGCCTGTTCTCCTCACATGGGTCGGTCCGGCCGTCCGTGCTGCGGTGCCGGGGGAGACGGGTACGGAGGTGCGGATCAGTGGCCCATGCCGACCCCTCCGTCGACGCGTAGCACGGTGCCGGTGACATAGCCCGCGTCCTCACCGGTGAGGTAGCCGACCGCCCCGGCGACCTCGGCGGGGGTGGCCATACGGCGCATCGGCACGGTCGTCAGCAGGCTCTGGCGCTTTTCCTCGGGCATGGCTGCCACCATGTCGGTGTCCGTGTAGCCGGGAGCGACGACGTTGACGGTGATGCCGTGGCCGGCCGCCTCCAGCGCCAGTGACCGGGCGAAGCCGATCAGGCCGGCCTTGGAAGCGGCGTAGTTGGTCTGCCCGACCGCGCCGGACAGCGCGACGGTGGAGGACATCAGGACGATGCGGCCCCAGCGGGCGCGCATCATGCCCCGGAGCACCGGCTTGATTCCGTGGAACGCGCCGAGCAGATTGGTGTGCAGCGGCGCCTGGAAGTCCTCGGCGCTCATGGCGGCGAGCGGCCGGTCCCGGGTGATGCCCGCGTTGTGGACGAGCACCTCCACCGGGCCCAGTTCCTCCTTGACCCGAGCGCAGGCATCGGTCACCGCCTCGGCGTCGGTGACGTCGCAGCGTACGGCGAACAGCCCGGCGGGCGGTTCACCGGTGCGGTGGCTGACGGCCACGCGGTCGCCGCGGGCGGCGAGATGCCGGGCGACGGCCAGGCCGATCCCGCGGTTCCCGCCGAGTACGAGGGCAGTACGGGGCATGATGCGAGCCCTTCTCCGTGTCGTGTCCGGCCGTACGGGGCCGTTAGCGGTCCCGCTCCGGGCAGGTGTTGTCGAGCGCGTCCAGCGCCTTGGCCACCACGTCGCCGATCTCCCGGGCGGGCCGGGCGTTCATCATCTCCAAGTGGGTGCAGGCGATCCGGTGCTCCAGCAGCCGGCCCTCGACGTACGGCAGCCACGGTTCGCCGAAGGCCGGCGGTCGGCCGGGTTCCTCGTCGGCGACGAAGAACAGCACATCGCCGCGGTACCGTTCGGGCCGGAACTGGTCGCGCACCCGGATCAGGTTCTCCACGACCGCCAGCAGCCGCTGCTCGTCGGGCACGACCCGGCGTACCGCGGCCGTCTCGGCCTCGATCAGCTCCCACAGGTCCGCCGGGGTGTGCTCGCCGCCGGTGACCATCACCGTGTCCAGCATCGCGACCAGCTCGACCCGCTCGCCCTCGGCCTGCAGCCGTGCGGCCAACGAGTGGGCGACGAGGCCGCCGAAGGACCAGCCGAGCAGCCGGTACGGGCCGCGCGGGCGGACGGCGCGGATCCGGCTCAGATAGTCGTCGAGCAGTTCCTGGTAGCTTCCGGACATCTCGTCGGCGGGGGTGATGCCGCGGGCCTGGAGGGCGTACACCGGCTGTTCGCAGTCGAGCCTGCGCATCAGCGTGGCGTAGCTCCAGCTGAGCCCGAACCCCGGGTGGATGCAGAACAGCGGGGGTCTGCTGCCCCGGGTGCGGAGCGGCAGCAGCACCCCGAAGTCGTCGGCCGGGGCCGCCTTCGCACCGGGCGTGCCCGCGGACGCGCCGGGGGCCGGGCGCAGCCGCTGGGCCAGACCCTGCACGGTCGGCGTCTCGAAGAGGTCACGCACGGTCAGCTCGGTGCCCGGCCGCGCGCAGATGCGGCGTACCAGCCGGACCGCCAGCAGCGAGTGCCCACCGAGGTCGAAGAAGCTGTCGGTCGCCGACACCTCGGGCAGGCCGAGCGCCTCGGCGAACAGCGCGGCGAGGGCGATCTCGTCCTCGGTACGGGGCGGACGGCCGGTGCGGGCACCGAAACCCGGGTCGGGCAGCCGACCGCGGTCCAGCTTGCCGGCGGGCGACAGTGGCAGCGCGTCGAGCGGTACCACGGCGGCCGGGACCATGTACGCGGGCAGCAGCCGGGCCAACGCGGTGCGCAGCCGGTCCGGGTCCGGTACGGCGCCCGGTGCCGGGGTGACGTAACCGACCAGCCGCCGTTCGCCCCGGGAGTCCTCACGCACGACGACGACGGCCTGGGCCACCTCGGGCCGTTCCGCGAGGACCGCCTCCACCTCGCTCAACTCGACCCGGAAACCACGGAGCTTGACCTGGTCGTCGGCGCGCCCGACGTACTGGAGCTGCCCGTCGGGCCGGCGCAGCACGAGGTCGCCGGAGCGGTACATCCGCGCGCCGGGCTCCCCGAAGGGGTCGGGGACGAAGCGGGCCTCGGTGAGGTCGGGCCGGTGCAGATAACCGCTGGTGACGCCGGCGCCGGCGATGTACAGCTCGCCGGGCACGCCCACGGGCAGGGGCCGCATCCGGTCGTCGAGAACGTACAGGCGGGTGTTGCGCAGCGGCCGGCCGATCGGCGGTGCCTCCGGCGCGGCCCCGTCCGCGCCGGTGTCCCCGGCGGCGGACGCGCTGGCGTACACCGTTGCCTCGGTGGGGCCGTACGCGTTGACCAGCTGGGCGCCCGGCACGGCCGCCCGTAGCCGGGCGGCGACCTGCGGGGACAGCGCCTCGCCCGCGAGGACGAGGTGGTCGGCGCGCAGATCGGGGGCGCCCTCGGCGATCAGCCGGTCCAGCACGGAGGGGACCCCGCTGACGAGCGTGCCCCGCCAGCCGCCGCGTTCGCCGATCTCCAGCAGGTCACGGACGACTTCGATGCTGCCGCCGTTGAGCAGCGGCCCGAGGACCTCGAACACGGAGACGTCGAAGCTGAGGGAGGTCGCGGCCAGCACCCGTCCCAGCCCGTCGCCGAAGGCGTCGGCCGCCCAGGCGACGAGGTTGGCTATGTTGCGGTGCGTGACCGCGACACCCTTCGGCCGACCGGTCGAGCCGGAGGTGTAGATGACGTAGGCGGTGCGGTCGGCGGTCACCGCGGAGACGAACCGGTCCTCGCCGGGCGCCGTGAGACGGGCCGTCACCTGCGGATCGTCCAGCAGCAGGACCGGGGGCGCGCCGGGACCGGCCGGCAGACCGCCGACGGCGGAGGTCTCGCTGATCACCACGGCGGGGGCGGCGTCCTGCACCATGAACGCCAGCCGCTCCTGCGGATAGACCGGATCGAGCGGCACATAGGCGGCGCCGGCGCGCAGCACCGCCAGCAGGGCGACGACGGTCGCCGTGGACCGGCGGGTCGCCAGCCCCACGGCGTCGCCCTCGCGGACGCCGCGTTCGGTGAGCAGCCGGGCCATCCGGGCGGAGCGCCGGTCGAGATCACGGTAACTGAGGCGGTCCGTGCCGCAGATGACGGCGGTCGCGTCGCCGCGCCGGGCGACCTGCCGTGCGAACAGCGTCGGCACGGTGTCGTCGGTCAGGGGAGCAGCGGTGTCGTTCCAGCGGTGCAGGACGCGCCACCGCTCCTCCTCGCCCATCAGGTCGAGGTCGGCGAGGGGCGCGCGGGGGGAGGCGCAGACACCGGTGAGCAGGTGGGCGAGGTGATCGGCGAGGGACCGGACGGCGTCGGCGGTGAAGCGCTCGGTGTCGTACTCGGCGTAGAAGCAGATGTCGTCCCCCGACTCCGCGAAGGTCAGCATCAGCTCGAACGCGGCCGTGGCGTTGGCGATCGGCAGCGGCTCCGCGAGCAGCCCGGCGGCCGGCTCGGCCGCGGGACCGGTACGGACGTGGTTGAGGGCCAGCTGGAAGACCGGCTGACGGCCCGCTGACCGGGGCGGGTTGACGGCCTGCACCAACTCGTGGAAGGCCAGGCCCTGATGGCGCAGCGCCTGGAAGGAACGCCCCTGCACCTGGCGCAGCAGCGGCAGGAAGTCCTGGTCGGCGTCGAACCGGACGCGCAGCGGCATGGTGTTGACCGTCAGGGCGACCAGACCTTCGGAGCCCGGCTCCAGCCGGGTGGACAGCGGCACGCCGAGCACGAGGTCGCGCTCCCCTGTGTAGCGGCCGAACAGCGCGAAGGCACCCGCGGCGAGTACGGAGAACAGGCTCGCGCGGTGTTCGGCGGCGAGCGCGCGCAACCGGGCCGCCACCGGCCCCGGCAGATCCCGGCGATGGGTGGCCGCGCGCCGGAGCGTCGTGCCGCCGAGCCTGGCCATGGGCAGATCCAAGGTGGCGGGTGCGCCGTCGAGTTCGGCGCGCCAGTGCTTCAGGGCCTGGGCCCGGCGCCGGTCGAAGGCCCCGGAGAGCCGGGCGGCGACGTGGTCGGCGTAGCCGGGGGCGGGCGAGGGCAGCGGGTTCGGACGTCCCTCGGCGCAGGCCGCGTACAGCTGCGGGAACTCGCGGGCGAGGACATCGAGGGAGTCACCGTCGGCGATGCTGTGGTGGGCCACGAGCAGGAGGACGTGCCGCTGCTCGCCGAGCCGGAACAGGGTGGCCCGCAGCAGCGGCGCCCGGTCCAGCCGGAACGGCCGGTCCTGGGCCTCGGCGAAGTACCGGTCGAGGACGGCGCCGCCGGGGTCCTGGTCCGCGGTGCCGAGGCCGACCTCCTCCAGGGGCACGGTGACCGCGTCCGCGATCGTCTGCCGCGGCTCGCCCCCGTGCTCGGTGATGCTCACCCGCAGCGCCTCGTGCCGCTCGGTCAGCGCGCGCAGCGCGCCGTCGAGGGCGGCGCGGTCGAGCGGACCGGTGAGCCGCAGTGCCAGGGCCAGGTTGTGGGTGCCCGGCCGGCCGTGCGTCGCCTCGGCGAACAGCACGCTCTCTTGGGTGGGGAGGAGGGGGAGGTTCCTGACCTCAGTGTTCATCTCTGGTCCCGTCGGCAGGGGGCGGGCGATCCGACGTCCGGGCGGCGCGGACGACGTCCGGGCGGCGCGGATGCTGCGAGGCGCGTGGGGCTCGGTGGCGCCCGCGGCGCGAGGGTGCGTGTGTGCGGACGGTGCGACCACGGCGTCCGGCGGCGTCCGCCCGACGCGATGCCGGGCGGACGCAGGCCGGTGCGGAGCCCGGCCCCGGAAGACCGGGTCGCCCCAGGCCGACCGCTCCGACGACCTCAGGCGGGGGCGACCCGCGGGGTGTTCGGGTCGTCGGCGAGGAGTGCGACGGCGCGGGCCGCGAAGTCCTCGATGGTCTCGTCCGGTGTCACGGCGGAGAGGTACATCGGCTCCTCGATGTCCGGCGCCAGGTGGTAGCCGTCCTTGCGGATGCCCGCGTACAGCGTGGTGTACGGCGAGTGCGCCTGGGCCGCGACATCCGCCTTGCGGCGCACCGGGGTGCCGCGCGGGACGAAGATGAACGCGAAGATGCTGCCGGTACGGACGAAGTGGAAGTCGAGCCCCCGCTCGGCCCGGTGGCGCTCCACCGCGGTCTCCAGCAGCGTGCCCTTGCGCTCCAGCTCCTCGTAGAAGCCGGGCTCCGCCAGCACGTCGAGCGTGGCGAGGCCGGCCGCCATGGTCAGCGGGTTGCCGGACAGGGTGCCGCCCTGCAGGACCCGCTCCTCGTCCAGCAGCCGCATGATGTCGCGGCGGCCGCCGAACGCGCCGACGGGCGTGCCGCCGCCGATGATCTTGCCGAAGGCGGTGAGGTCGGGGGCGACGCCGAGCAGGTTGGACGCCGGGCCGTAGGTGAGCCGGAAGCCGGTGATGACCTCGTCGAAGATCAGCACCGCGCCCTCGCGGTCACAGATGCGGCGCAGGTCGGCGAGGAAACCGTCCTCCGGCAGGACGAGGGACATGTTGCAGGCGACGGGCTCCACGACGACGGCCGCGATCTCGCCGGGGTGCCCGGCGAAGGCCCGCTCGACACTCGCGGTGTCGTTGTACTCCGCGTACACGTTGGACCGCATCGCGACCGGGTCGAGGCCCGCCTCGCGCATGCGGGACTCGTCCTTGTTCTGCGCCAGGTCGAAGTGGCCGTGGTAGCCGCCGTTGAAGCGCAGCACCCGGGTGCGCCCGGTGTGGGCACGGGCCAGCCGCAGCGTGGACATCACGGCCTCGGTGCCGCTGCACACGAAGCGCAGCTGCTCCAGATGGCCGGCGGTCGCGGTGATGCGCTCGGCCAGCTCGATCTCCTGCACGCAGTACGTGCCGAACAAGGTGCCGTCCGCCGCCTGGCGGGCGATGGCGGAGCTGACGGCCTGCGGCGCGTGGCCGAGGATCAGCGGCCCGAATCCGTACATGAAGTCGATGTACCGGGTGCCGTCGATGTCGTGGAGGTACTGCCCGTGGGCCTCGGCGACGACCAGCGGTTCGGTCGCCACGTTGCGGCAGGCGCGCAGCGGCGAGCTGGCGCCGATCGGGATGGTGTGCAGGGCGCGCTTGATTTCCGGCCTCATGACGACTTTTCCTTTTCCGTCTCGATCGTGCAGTCGGTCATCAGGACATCCAGCAGTGCCTCGGCCTCTTCCCGGGTGTCCCGGGCGAAGTAGGCGGTCAGGACCGTCTCGAAGTTGAGCGGCGGAGCGAGCACGAACTGGCCGTCCTGGCGGTGCAGGTGCACGGTGGTGACACCGTTCTTGCGGCACACCTCAACGGCGCGGGCGGTGTTCTTCAGGAAGCCGCTGCGCTCGATGGGGGCGTCGTACTCCAGCGCCACCCGGCGGTGCAGCGGCTTCGGGTCGACGGCCTCGCGGCCCAGCCGGTGCAGCAGGTCGTAGGCGTCGAGCCCGGTGCAGATGCGCAGCTGTTGGTAGCTGGTGGTGCCGCCGCCGCACAGGCGGGGGGCGAGTTCGAGGATGCGCAGCCGGCCCTGTCCGTCGAACCGGAACTCCGCGTGGAAGGGGGAGTTGTCCAGGCCGACACCCGGGATCACGTCCGCCAGCAGGGCGGCGAAGTCACGGCCCAGCTCCGCGTCGAACGGCTCCGTCAGATAGGCCACTTCGTGGAAGAGCGGGCCGACCAGGGGCGGCAGCTTGCGATGGACCTGGAGCGGGATGATCCGGCCGTCGCTGACCACACCGTCGACAGCGTACTCATTGCCGTCGAGGTACTCCTCCGCCAGCATCCGGGACCGGCCGTTGCCCTCCCGCAGCACCGTGCAGACGCGCTTGGTCTGCAGGAACGCCTTCGGGAACTCCTCCGGCGTCCCGGCTTTCACCACGCCCGCGCTGTAGAAGCCGTTCGACGGCTTGACCACGACGGGGAAGGACAGGGCGTCGGTGACGGCGGCGAGCGCCCGGGGCGCCTTCGCCGACGGGTCCAGCTCGATGTGGCGGGTGATGTGGTCCCGGACCGCGGGGTGCGCCTTGAACCGGGTCTTGTCGGCGAGGCACAGCAGGGTGTCGATGTCCCGTACCGGCATGCCCAGTTCGCCGCGGAGCAGCTCCAGCTGGATCTGGTAGCTGTCGTGGAAGGAGATCACGTCGTCGATGCCGTCGAGGTCGACGGCGGCGCGCGCGGCGTCGGTGACGGTGCGCCGCCAGTGCTCGCGGTCCTCGGCGGCGAGTTGCGGCGGGTCGAAGAAGCGGACGGTGAAGCCCCGCTGCTCCGCATAGTCGAGGTAGTCGCGGCAGTCTTCCTCGCGACCGAGAAGGAGTACGTTCACGGAAATGGCCACACTCTCTGTCGGGTGGACGAATCAGGCGGTCTGCTGGACCGGACCGTCGGTGTGGAGCCTGTTCTCCTCGCCGGCGACGGCGCGCCGGATGCGCCACAGGCACAGCGCCGCCATCGCCGCCTCGAAGGCGGAGAAGATCAGCCACATGATCGGCAACATGTCCGCGTCGTCCCGGGAGAGCAGCACGAACACGGTGATCGTGGGGACGCACAGACCCCACATGAGGACGATCCGAGCCAGGAACCCGAAGCGGGCGAGCCCGAGGCACTCCAGGACGCCGGAGCCGACCATGGAGAACATGAAGGCGGCGGAGTACGTCCACAGCACCCGCGAGGTGTCCACGGCGTGCGCGGTCACGGCGGGATCGGCTCCGTCGAGACCGAACGGGCTCAGCAGCAGGGTCGGGGTGGCGATCTGGAGGACCGCGACCGCGGCCACGTACACGCCGGAGATCGTCAGGGTCACCCGCATCAGGTGCGGGATGTCGCGGTGCCGTCCGGCGCCGACGGCCTTGCCGCACAGGACGTTGCAGCCCATGCCCAGGCCGATCAGGGGGATGACGGCCGCGTAGTTCAGGGCCAGCGCGACGTTGTTGGCGGCCAGCGCCACCGATCCGAGGACGCCGGCCAGCCACACGAACGCGGTCTGCCCCAGCTCCTCCAGGCTGAGCGAGCCGCCCGCGGGGGCACCGCGCCGCAGCCGCAGCCAGAGCACCTGGGCGACCTGCCTGCCGCCCCGGCGCAGCAGCCGGCCGAAGCCCGCCGCATAGCCACGGGGCAGGCACACGACGTAGCCGAGGCACATGACGGTCACGGCACTCAGCGTGCCGAGCGCGGAGCCCCGCATACCCAGCTCCGGCAGCCCGAAGCGGCCGAAGACCAGGCCGATGGTCATCACGATGCCGACGCCCTGCCCGATGAGGCCGACGGTCATCGGGATCCGGGTCCGGCCTATCCCGTTGAAGTACGACGACAGCGCCATGTTGAGGGTCATGACGGAGCCGTAGAGGGTCGACAGGCCCAGGAACTGTGCCTCCAGCGCCTCGATGTGCGCCGGCTGCCCGCTCAGCTGCGGCACCCAGGTCAGCAGCGGGGTGGCGGCCAGCTGCAACACGCAGAGCAGCAGGCCGAGGACGAACCCGTTGGCGCCCTCGTCCAGTGTCCCGCGCTCGTCACCGCGGCCGTGGGCCTGTGCCACGTAGGAGCGGGTGATGCCGACCGCCCCCGTGGTCACCATGATCACCGTGGTCGCGGTGAAGACGGCGGGCCCGGACGCCTTGAGGGCGTCCTCCGAGTAGCGGGCCAGGCAGATCCGGTCGACCAGCATGAGGATCAGATTGCCGACCATGCCGAACATCAGAGGCACGGAGACGCGAACGACCTCGCGCATCGCCCCCAGGTCGAGCAGCCGCGTGCGAGTCGTGCTCATCGCCTGTCACCGCCGACAGACGCAGCGGTCACAGGGTCACTCCGGATTCCTCGAGCAGCTCGTGGACGCTCTTGAGCAGCGCATCGCGGTCGGACAGGTCGAAGGGCAGCACATCGCCGACGTCGAGCATGACGTCGAGCCGCTCCTCCAGGCCGACCAGGAAACGCATCTGGTCGAGCGAGCTGGTGATGATCTGCGCGGGTTCGGCGTCGGCCGGTACGTCCCGTGCCTGGGCGAGCTGCTCCAACAGGTCGCCGACGACCTTCTTCAGGTCTTCCATGGAATTCATTCCCTCGATGGATCCGGTGTCGGTGTGCCGGCCGGTCAGGCCGGGGTGCCGAGTAGGCCGTAGGACAGCAGGGCGTAGGTGAGCCGGTCAAGGCCGATTCCCGCGCAGCAGGTCCCGTCGGCCCCGAGGCTGCGCAGCGCGAAGGAGTCGGCGAACACCTCGCCGTGCGCGTTGACGCTGGCGACGGAGAGTTCGCCGGTGCCGAGCGGGACCCGTACCTCGAACTTGCTCTTGTTGAGCAGCTGGGCGTCGCGGGTCATGGTCGGTGCGTCCCCGAAGAACGCGTCGGAGGCGCTGACGATGCGGTGCGGCACGCCGAGTTCGGCGAAGAACTCCGTGAACGCCTTCAGCATGGACGCGAAGTCGTCCGCGACCTCCTCGGTGCTGCCCATCCGGACGAGCTCGAACATCCGGAACTCACCCAACCGGGTCGCGTTGTGGTTGTGCGACTCGTGCCGGAAGACCGGCCCCTCGATGGCGAACAGCCCGGTGCCGTAGCGGTCCTTCAGTTCTGCCGCGTTGGCGTAGACGTGGTAGCAGGTGACCGGGGTGAGGACGGTCTCGGCCGGCCGGTAGAAGGAGTCCAGTGCCTCGCTCTGACCGGGCCGGAGCTGGGCGACGGTGACGCCGTCCCAGTAGTGGTCACGGATCCGGGCCACCGCGTTCACCAGGTTCGGGAACTTCTGGTAGTACCCGGCCCGGACGAGCACGTCGCGGGAGAGCTGCGCCGCTCCGGTCAGCAGCGGTGCGCCGAACGGCTCGGCGAGCCGCTCCCGGCACAGCCGGCGCACCTCGTCCATCGCCGCGGTCCATTCCGGGCCCTGGAGGTAGGCGCCCCGGGCCACGGCGACACGGTGGTCGTCGGGCACGGTGCACGTCAGTCCGGGGCGGCCGGGGTGCTCGGCGACGACCGTCACCGGCACCTCGCGGTGGCCGCGCAGGAAGTGGCGGACCATCTCGCCGAGTTCGGATGCGCTCGGACCGGTCGCGACGACCTCTACGCCCTTGTCCAGCAGCTCCACGGTGACGCCGCGGTAGTGGAAGGCGAGGGCCTTGTGCAGTTCGCCGGCGGCCTCGGCGCTCACCGGGCGCTCATGGCGGTAACGCACGCCGTTCATGGGATGCCCTCTCAGATGCGGTGGCGCATGGGAACCCAGTCGGCCAGCAGGATGGCCCGCTCGCCGGGCCGGTCGGCGTCACCCTTGCGGATGGGGCCGACGTAGTGGCTGACGAGGTGGTCGGTGATGGCGTACGCCTCCAGGGGCTGTTCCATCCGGAACTCGCCGAGGCGGTCCGCGGGCGGGACGTCCTCGGGCTGCTTGCCCCGGTACTCGGGGGTGGCGATGAGGTTGGCGCCGCCCTCGGCGTTGTCCCGGTAGATCAGGTGGGCGAAGACGTACGGCTCGCCGTCCTGGTGCAGCTCGTTCGGGGAGGACACGGCCTCCCCGCCGTCCTCTTCGATGTGCAGCTTGATCAGGTGGACGCCGACGTAGAGCGGCCAGACCGCGTCGTCCTCGCTCCAGCGGGTCTGGGAGAAGTCGAACTGGATGATGTCCAGCAGGAGCTTGTTGTTGCAGACCTCTTCACCGATGGCCGGCAGGTTCCGGGTGACGTTCACGTATTCCGGGTTGTTGTCACCCTGGTAGTAGCCGTTCATGCCCTCCCGGGCCTGGCTTTCCGTGGCCGGCATCCAGAAGAACTTCTTGGACCACGGCAGGAAGACGCCGCGGGCGTAGCGCCGGTATCGGCCCGAGCCGACCGCGTACGGGTCTTCCGGGAGATCGTCGTAGGCGGCCCGGAGCGCCTGGTAGTTGCCGTCCGCCTCATCGATTCCCAATTCCGCACCGAGATGCCACTTGTCCCATCCGTCGCGCGAAAGAGTCGAAGGGTTTACAGACATGGCGAAATTCCCCCCGTTTCAAATGTCACCAACGAGCACCGGAATTTAGTGCGGGGCGGCACACTTCGGCAAGTGACGCAGATCACGAAAAGTGGGCGGTGGCTGAAAATAGCCGCAGAATCAAAGACATGAACAGGCACTTCTGTGGCCGCCGGTAGGCGAGGTCGGCTGATTTCCGGCCCACTGCCGTGGATAATCCCGCTTCGCTTTGCGGTGCGGCAGGATGGGCAAAGAGGAGCGGTATTACGCACTCCGCTTTGCAGTGCAAACAGGAGGGAAAAGTTGGCTCTGTGTTCATTGACAAGCCGTTCGCCACCTGGTTATGTTCCGTAGCCGTCAAGCGTCTCTTTTGGAAAAATGGGGGAAAGATGTCGGACAGCGTCAACAGCCGTATTTCCGAGGTGCTCAAGCAGATCGCGGAACTCCCGGAATCCTTCGAAATCACGGCCGATCAGGACCTCAAGGCCGACCTGAACATCGACTCCCTCAAACTGATTGATGTCGTCGTCCAGGTGGAGGCCGTCCTGGATGTCGAACTCGGCGACGAATTCTCCCGCGACCTCGTCACGGTGGGGGACCTCCAGCGGCACGTGGGCGAGCAGGTCGGCAGCTGACCGTCCGCGCGTCCCCGCCCACCCGAAGCATCGCCATGGAGAGTTGTGTTGTTTGATTTCTCCCTGGGCCTGGTCGCGCTGTGCGCACCCGGCCCGACGAACGGCACGGACGACCGCGAGGGCCTGCCGCCCGACTGGCACGAGGTGGTCGGCACCGCCGGCGACCAGTTCCGCGACGCGTTCACCCGGACCTGCCTGTACCTCGTCCTCAGCGCGGCGGACGCCTCCCGGCCGCCCGCGGACGGCGGTACGCGCACCGACGACACCGTGGTGATCGGCACGGAGTACGGCAACACCGCTGCCCTGGCCCGGCTCCAGCGCCACGCCGCGGAGAAGGGGAAGCTGCTGTCCGCCCAGTACTTCCCCAACGCCACGTCCAGTTCGGCGTCGGCCTTCGTCAACCTGCGCATCGGCGCGACCGGCCGCAACATGACGATCAACGCGGACGCCCTCACCCCGGTCGTCGCCCTGTGGCAGGCGCTGTCCGCACTGGAGCGCGGACGCTCCGACACCAGCCGACTGCTCATCGGCGACGTCTACGCGCCGGAGGCCGTCGCAGACGCCCAGCTCGACACGCCCACCGCGCCCTGCCGGGACGGGGTCGCCCACGCGTTCCTGCACACCGGCACCGACCTCACCGCCGCGTTCGACTTCGGTGCCACAGACACCCCGCGGCCGGGCCTGACACGCACCGTCTGCAAGGCCGTCGCCCACCGCACCGACACCGGCGGCGCTACGCCCGTCGCCTTCGCGGAGCGCAACAGCGCCTTCGCCACCCGCGCCTTCCTGGACCTCGTCCACACCCTGGAACCCGCCGAACGGGCCGTCCTCGAATGCCACGCCCCGGACGGCCGTCACGCCACGGTCACGGTGACCCGGCGACACACGAACAGCACGGACAGCACGGACAGGGGGTCCCGGTGAGTCAGAAAGCAGCAAGAGCGAACCAGGAAGCGGCACGGATCTTCATCACCGGCCTCGGCATCATCTCACCGGCCGGCGCGGGCGCAGCACCCTTCTGGGACGATGTATGCGCAGGCCGCAGCCGCTTCGTGGAACTCCCCCCGCTCTACGCCGGCATGAAGCCCGGCATCCTCGGCGGCCGGGTCCCGCAGGAAGCCCGCGAGACCGCCTTGGCGAAGGTGGACCCGGTCACCCGCGAACGCCCGCGCGACGCGTCACTGTTCGCGGAGTTCGCCGCGCTCGAGGCGCTGCAGGACGCCGGACTGGCCCCCGGAGACCCGGCGCTGCGCAACGCCGTCGTCTGCGTCGGCAGCAGCGACGGCCAGGCCGAGGCACTGGAGGACATGGTCGCCGGGCGCCGGAGCATCGCCGAGACCGGCGGCTTCTCCAGCTACTCCATCCCCCAGGGCGTGGCCCGCACCGTCGGCGCCGCAGGCCCCGCCTATCTGCTGCAGAGCACCTGCGCCTCCGCGAACGTGGCGCTGTCCTGCGCACTGGAGATGCTGCGCGCAGGCGTCGCCGACACCGCGGTCGTCGGCGGCTGCGACCCCTACTCGGAGAAGAACATCATCGGGTTCAACACCCTGCAGGCCATCGGCCCCACACCCTGCAAGCCCTTCACCACGAGCCGACGCTACGTCACACCGTCGGAGGGCGCAGGCATGTTCGTCCTGCAGACCGAGCGCGCCCTCCGCCCGGACACCACCCCCTACGCCGAAGTGCTGGCCACCGCCGTCAGCAACGACGCGAGCCACCCCACCGCGCCGGACCGTGAAGGCGTTGCCGCCTGCCACCGTAGATCGCTCGTGGAGGCGGGGCTCAAGGCCGACGACATCGACGTGATCTTCGCGCACGGCACCGGCAGCCGCGCCAACGACACCATCGAGGGCGGCATCTTCGCCGAGCAGTACCCGCGCGCCGCGGTCACCGCGATCAAGAGCACCATCGGACATCTGATGGGCGCGGCCGGAGCAGCCGGCGCCGTGGCCGCCTGCCTGGCACTACGCCACCGCCTGGTACCGCCGACCGCGGTCGACCCCGACGACGTGGAACTGGACCTCAACCTGGTCACCGGCGGCCCACGGGCCATGCCGAACCTGCGGCACGTCCAGAACAACGCCTTCGGCTTCGGCGGTAACAACGCGATCAGCATCTTCCGGAGCGTGTCATGACACCCCCCTCGTCCCTCACGGACGAGAGCGCCGTACTACGGCTGACCTTCGACGGACCGCTCGCCGTCCTCACCCTGCACAGCCCGCCGATGAACCTCTTCGACAAGGCGATGTGGGCCGCGTGGACGGACGCGGTGGCCTGGCTGACCGCTCACCCGCCGCGGGCTCTGTTGGTGCGGGCGGAGGGGCGTGTTGTCAGTGCCGGTGTCGATGTGCGGGTTTTCGCCGAGCTCGCCCCGAAGGACACCGAGGCGTTCTGGCAGGCCCGACTGGGTATCACCCAGGCCCTGGAGGCACTGCCCTGCCCCACCGTGTTCGCCGCACACTCACTGACCCTCACCGCCGCCTTCGAACTGGCCCTGGCCTGCGACCTCCTGGTCGCCACCCCGCAAGCCCGGTTCGGCCTGGTCGAGCGAAAGATCGCCTTCACCCCGGCCATGGGCGGCACCCAGCGGCTGACCGAGCGCGCCGGCCCGGCCCGGGCCCGCGAACTCGTCATGACCGGCGACCTGTACCGCGGGTCCGCGCTGGCCGACTGGGGCGTGATCAATGCCCTCTTCCCACCCCAGACGTTCGACACCGACGCGCACACCTACGCAATGCATCTCGCCACCGGACCCACACAGGCGCACCGGGCCACCAAAGAGATCGTCCGCCGCTGCCTGGACGGCGGCATCCCCGCAGCCGACGCGGCCCTGCCCGCCCTCGCCGCGAACACGGCTGACACCAACGACCACCGCCGCGCCGTCACCGCATTCCTGACGGACGGCCCGGAACACACGACGGACTACCAAGGACGCTGACCAGCCCTCCACCAGGAAAGCCCCAAGCAAGCGTGCATTTCCCTTCGGCCGGCCCACCTACCGGGCGGTCAGCCCACCTCCTGATCGGGTCGAGAGCGTGATTGCCCGGCTGCGTTGTTGATGTGCATCAGCCCACCGAGCAGAGATGTTCCGGACGACGCCGGGACCAGGCCACCACCCTCGCGGGCACCAACCTCACGAGTCGACCGTGCTGAAGGTGACAGTGCCCGACATGGAGGCGTTCTCAGCGCCGACATCGATCCAGCGCTGACCCGTAACGGAATCCCTGGAACCCCACGATGCTGCCGTAATCCCCGGGAGCAGTACCGCTGCCGATCACGTTGTCATTGATCGGGTCATCCTGGGCCAGCCCCACGAGAACCCTCTTCCCCAGCTCGGTGAAGCCCTGCGAGATCAGGACCGCGACCTTCTGGCCTTCCTTCGCAGTGAAATACAGACTGAGGACGAGCCCCCCGCCGTCGTCAAAGGTGAAACCACCGGCCATGCTGCCCCCTTGGTGGCCTTTACCGGTGCGAAGAGAAAGCGAAATTTCCCCTACGCAGCCGACGCTCGTCAACAGCTTCCCACAGGCGTGAACGACTACTTCACCAACATCAACTAACCATCAACAAAGGCCAGTTAACGCTCTGATGCCCCACGTCCGCCGCACCGATCGACCCACGATGACGACCACGCCATAGCCCCTCCCGACGCACAAACCCCGTTTGCTCTTCCCAAGCCCACCGCCGCCCATACGGACCTACAACCAGCTGCTGGCCCTGAGTTGCCCACCCAGCGGCGCTGCGCAGACGGTCGGCGGTGACGGGCGGAGCGCGCGGCCTGGCCCGAGCCCGCCCGCTTGGCAGCGCGGCCTGTAACGCATCGCCGGCGCCACCCAGCTCGACCTTGTGCTGCCGTGCCTCCCGCTCCATCCCCACCACACCGCGCCGAGCCCGAGTTGCTACGCGCCGTCCTGCTACGGACGTGAGCTGCCGATTACCGAGGTCGCATTCGCAGCATGGTCGCTTCAGGGAAGGGACTTTCGGTGTTAGGCATCGGTGGAACGAAATCCCCAAGAGATGTGCGGAATGTTCGAGCCATAATGCATGCCGTCCGCTCATTGACGTAGTATGTAGGGAGCGATATCGAGGGATGAAGGGGTGTCTGGTGCCGGATAGGAATATTGAGTTCGGTAAGTTCGGTGCCCGGGGGATCAGAGGCCATGAGGCGGTTGCGCGGCAGATGGACAAGCTTGCCGGGTTTATTGCTACGCCTGTTACCGCGCGTCGTGGTTTGATGGCCCGTCTGCACTATTTGACTCGCTCGGATCATGCTCGTGCTGCTGCGCGGGAGGCTGGGTTGACGGTGACGGATCGTACGTTGAAGGCGTGGCTCGATGGCAAGCGTGCTCCCAGCCGGCGGAACCTCGTGCGGATCGAGGATGCTTACCGGGCGGTGCGTCGGAAGAATGTCGCTCGGTATCTGCTTGGTCGCCTCAACCGTGAGGGGCGCGGGACGCGGGTGGAGTTTCATCCGCTCAACCAGTCGCAGGTCAGCCGCCCTCATCAACGGGTGGTCGCGTACCGGACGCTGAACGTGCGTCACTGGGATGCCGTGATCCGGGCGTGGTCGGAAGGCGATGATGATGCGCTTGACCGTGCTTGGTTCGACGACATCGCCATCGAGCTGGGAAGTGACTACGGTGCGTACGAGTACGTGACCAACATCGGCTTCGCGGCCTGACGCTCCGGGAGGACTTGACGGCCCGTCTGGAACAGCGCAGCGGGCTGAGAGAGACAGCCTCAGCTTTCGACGGCAGAGCGAAGAGACAGAAATTCGGGATTTACGAAGCGAATTGACACCTTGCTTATAATTCAGGCCCGATCGAGTCGAATGGCTGTCAAAAATCCCTACTTCCTGACGGTCACTCAAAAGCACCAGCGGTTACCTGCGAAGCGCACCCCCGCCCCGTAGCCAGCCGGTGAATTCGCGGAGCGAATTCACCTCCCGCCCGAATCGCGGAGCGAATTCGGGCACCAGCCAACGGAGTTGGCTGGGAATTCCGGCGGAGCCGGAATTCGGAAATGCGAAGCATTTCCTTTCCGCCGCGTAGCGGCGGCGCGTCGTGTCTGCGGAGCAGACCGCGCGC
>NZ_JBVHWT010000005.1:396395-473126 GCF_055564055.1 Streptomyces sp. NPDC029159 | reverse complement strand
CGGGCGCTTCCCTTCGGTCTTGCGTTTCCGACTCTATCAGATCCTTTCGGTTCTGATTTTCGCCGGTGCGGTCCGGCCTTTCGGCTTTTCCGCGGCTTCACTCTAGCAGGCTTTTCGGGCCTCTCGATTCGCTGGCTTTCTACAGGCATGCAGAATTGGATTCGATATTCCGAATCACGATTCGAGGAGTGCCGCCCACGGCGCTTGATCGCGTTTTCTGCGGTGTCGGCGCTCTCGGGCAGATCTCAGACAGTACAGGCCCCCCAAGGGCGAGGCAAATCGCCGGGCGCTGATCGGCGCCGCTCGGTGGGTGTCGTTCATGCGGAGGGGCTGATTCTTATGACTTACGCTCTGAACGGTGCGCCGTCCGGGACAGGTAGTGACGGCGGCCTGATGTATCTCCACCCCTGGGAGGCTTCCCATGACCACCGTGACGTCACCGCTCGCCGGACGTGCCATCGGACTCGCGGCTGTGCCCGATCCGGTGTTCGCCGGCGCGATGGTGGGACCCGGTACCGCCATTGATCCCGTGCGCGAGCCCGCCGAGGCCGTTGCGCCCGTGGACGGCGTCGTCGTCTCGCTCCACCCGCACGCCTTTGTCGTGGTGGACGCCGAGGGGCACGGGGTGCTGACGCACCTCGGGATCGACACCGTGCAGCTCAACGGCGAGGGTTTCGAACTGCTCGTCAACAAGGGCGACACCGTCCAGCGCGGCCAGGCGGTCGTGCGCTGGGACCCCGCGCAGGTCGAGAAGGCCGGCAAGTCGCCGATCTGCCCCGTCGTCGCGCTGGAGGCTGCGGCCGACTCGCTCGGTGACGTGCGGGAGGACGGCGAACTCGCCGCGGGCGAGGTCCTCTTCTCCTGGCAGTAGCCGGGAGCCGTCCCGCGACGGCAGGTTCGACATCCACCGCGGCGGCTCGCGTCGCCGCATCAACCGGAGACGGGTGCAATGGAGACAACGCTGCGAGGCGTCGGCGTGAGTCACGGTGTGGCGATCGGCGAGGTGCGGCACATGGGGACGGCGGTGCTGGAGCCGCCGGCCAAGCAGATCCCGGCCGACGAGGCGGAGCGCGAGCAGGGGCGCGCCCGCCAGGCCGTCGAGGCGGTGGCGGCCGATCTGATCGCGCGAGGCAATCTGGCGGGCGGCGAGGCGCAGGCTGTGCTGGAGGCCCAGGCCATGATGGCTCAGGACCCGGAGCTGATCGCGGATGTCGAGCGGCGGATCGCCGTCGGCAGCACCGCCGAGCGCGGGGTGTACGACGCGTTCGCGGCGTACCGGGCGCTGCTCGCGGGTGCGGGTGAGTACCTGGCGGGCCGGGTCGCGGACCTGGACGACGTGCGGAACCGGATCGTGGCGCGGCTGCTGGGGGTGCCGATGCCGGGTGTGCCGGACAGCGACGAGCCCTATGTGCTCATCGCGCGGGACCTGGCGCCGGCCGACACGGCACTGCTCGACCCGACGCTGGTGCTCGGGTTCGTGACCGAGGAGGGCGGTCC
Organism: Streptomyces sp. NPDC029159; assembly: GCF_055564055.1. NCBI lineage: Bacteria > Bacillati > Actinomycetota > Actinomycetes > Kitasatosporales > Streptomycetaceae > Streptomyces > Streptomyces sp. NPDC029159. The sequence continues at coordinate 471,629 of NZ_JBVHWT010000005.1, read as the reverse complement.
CACCAGCCACAGCGCGATTCTGGCGCGGGCGCTGGGGGTGCCCGCGGTGGTGGCGCTGCCGGGCGCGGGTGAGCTGGCCGAGGGGACCGTCATCGCGGTCGACGGGAGCACCGGCGAGATCTTCGTCGAGCCGAGCGAAGCGAAGCGCGAGGAGCTGGAGACGGACGCCGCGGCGCGGAAGGCGGCGCTGGCCGCGTCGACCGGGCCCGGTGCCACCTCCGACGGTCACAAGGTGCCGCTGCTGGCGAACATCGGCGGGCCCGCGGACGTGCCGGCGGCGGTGGGGGCCGGTGCGGAGGGCGTCGGGCTGTTCCGTACGGAGTTCCTCTTCCTGGACGACAGCAAGCGGGCGCCGTCCGAGGAGAAGCAGGTCGAGGCGTACCGGACGGTGCTGGAGGCGTTTCCGGAGGGCCGGGTCGTGGTGCGGGTGCTGGACGCCGGTGCCGACAAGCCGCTGGACTTCCTGACGCCCGCCGACGAGCCGAACCCGGCGCTGGGTGTGCGGGGGCTGCGTACCCTGCTCGACCACCCGGAGGTGCTGCGGACGCAGCTGACCGCGTTGGCGAAGGCGGCCGAGGGGCTGCCCGTCTACCTGGAGGTCATGGCGCCGATGGTGGCGGACCGTACGGACGCGAAGGCGTTCGCGGACGCGTGCCGGGACGCCGGGTTGCAGGCGAAGTTCGGGGCGATGGTGGAGATTCCGTCGGCGGCGCTGCGGGCGCGGTCGATTCTGCAGGAGGTGGAGTTCCTTTCGCTGGGGACCAACGACCTCGCGCAGTACACCTTCGCGGCGGACCGTCAGGTGGGCGCGGTGTCGCGGCTGCAGGATCCTTGGCAGCCGGCGCTGCTGGATCTGGTGGCGCTGTCGGCGGAGTCCGCGAAGGCCGAGGGCAAGAGCTGTGGTGTGTGCGGTGAGGCGGCGTCGGATCCGCTGCTGGCCTGTGTGCTGACCGGGCTCGGGGTGACGTCGCTGTCGATGGGTGCGGCCTCTCTTCCCTATGTGCGGGCGACGCTGGCCAAGCACACGCTGGCGCAGTGTGAGCGTGCCGCTGCGGCGGCGCGGGCGGCGGACACCGCCGAGGAGGCGCGGGTCGCCGCGCAGGCGGTGCTCTCCGGGGAGTGAACCCGGCGGCGCTCTGCCGCTCGTCACGGATCTGACGGCCGTCCCGCCCCTGTGGCGGGGCGGCCGTCAGGCGTATCAGCGTGGTGTCGCGAGGGCTCAGCAGTGGTGGGTCTCCGGTGGGCGGGTGAGGGGGAAGCCCTCGGCGTGGTGGACGCGGGGCTCCGGTGGGATGGGGTCGCCGGTGTCGGCGTCGGTGCAGTAGGCGGTGAAGACCTGGGCCGCGGTGAGCGGTTCGGGCCAGCCGTCGCGCAGTGTCCACCCGCGGACGGTGTCGTGCGGGGGTGTGGTGTCGTCGGGCTGCGGTTCCGGGCGGGTGCTGCGGGAGACGATGCCGCCAGGCGTGCGGTGGGCGATGCCCGCGGCCAGGACCGTGCAGAAGGTCAGGGACTGCGATTCCGCGAGGCTGTGGCGACCCTCCTTGGAGGTGACGCGGAGCGCCGCCAGGAGGGGCGGGGGGCCGGCGGGGATGCTGCAGACGAGGTGGTGGGTGCCGTCGCCGAGGCCGGCGAGCAGTTCCTTGAGTGCCTCGGTGGCGAGGGCGAAGGCGGTGTGGGAGAGGTCTGCCCCGCACTCCCGGCAGGTGCCGGCCTCGGCGAGGCGGGTGGCCGCGGTGTCCCAGACGACCTGCCGTCCGGTCTCCTCGGCGAGCAGCGGCAGGAGTTGGGCCAGGGGTTCACCGGCGTACGGCAGGGTGGCGCCGGTGCCGGCGAGTTCGGCGGTGTAGCGGGCGCGGCTGTCGATGCTGTCCGGGTCGATGCCCAGCTCTGTGCAGTACTCGGCGTAGGCGGTGGGGTCGAAGAGGGCGAGGCTGGTCCGCATGCCTTGGGCGGTGCGGGTGCGGAGGTGGTCCTCCAGGTGGCGGAGGTAGTGGGTGTGGTCCTGGAAGGGGAAGGTGCGGTAGCGGCGCATGGCCGCGAAGTCGTGCGGGTCGGCGAGCACGCCGGCGGTGCCGGGGATTTCGCGGCGCAGCAGTTCCTTGATGCGGCGGGTGGTGCGGAACGCGGATGTCATGAGGCCCCCTCGGTGCGTCGGTCGTCCGCGGCGGCGGGTGCCGCCGCGGACTTCATTCGTCACTGAGAGTAATCGTGGGGTCTGACAACGGCGGGTGGAGCGGTCCGGCCGTTACTGTGCGCGGTCGTTGTTCCGGTCGCGGCGCTCGGCGGCGATGCGCTCGTAGAAGCCGAGGAGGGCGAGGTCGTCGACGGAGCCGGGGTTGACGGCCTTGTCGAGGGGGGTGCCCTGGAGGAGGCGTTTGACGGGGACCTCGATGCGCTTGCCGGTGAGGGTGTGGGGGATGCCGGGGGCCTCGATGATGTCGTCGGGGACGTGGCGCGGGGAGAGTTCGGTGCGCAGGGTCTGCTTGATGCGGTCGCGAAGGGCGTCGTCGAGGACGGCGCCCGGGGCGAGGTGGACGAAGAGGGGCATCCAGTAGCCGCCGTCGGGGAGTTCGAGGCCGATGACGAGGGATTCTCGGATCTCGGGGAGGCGTTCGACGGCTTCGTAGATGTCGGAGGAGCCCATGCGGACGCCCTGGCGGTTGAGGGTGGAGTCGGAGCGGCCGTGGATGATGACGCCGCCGCGGGCGGTGCGGGTGATCCAGTCGCCGTGGCGCCAGACGCCGGGGAAGGTGTCGAAGTAGCTGTCGTGGTAGCGGCTGCCGTCGGGGTCGTTCCAGAAGCGGACCGGCATGGAGGGCATCGGGTTGGTGACGACGAGTTCGCCGACCTCGTCGATGACCGGGTGGCCCTGCGGGTCCCACGCCTGGAGGTCGGTGCCGAGGCCGGGGGCCTGGAGTTCGCCGATGTGGACGGGGAGGGTGGGGACGGCTCCGGCGAAGCAGCTGCAGACGTCGGTGCCGCCGCTGACGGAGGCGATCCAGAGGTCGCCGCCGCCCTCCCGGAAGGTGTCGTGGAGCCAGCGGAAGCCGTCGGGGGGCAGCGGGGAGCCGGTGGTGGCGACGCAGCCGACGGTGGAGAGGTCGAGGTCGCGGGCGGGGTGGATGCCGGCCTTGCGGCAGGCCATGACGTAGGCGGCGGAGGTGCCGAAGAGGGTGGCGCGGGTGGCTTCGGCGATGCGCCACTGGGCGGCGACGTCGGGATGGCCGGGGCTGCCGTCGTAGAGGACGATCGTGGTGCCGGTCAGGAGGCCGCCGACGAGGAAGTTCCACATCATCCAGCCGGTGGAGGTGTACCAGAAGAAGCGGTCGTCGGGGCCGAGGTCGCAGTGGAGGCCGAGCTGCTTGAGGTGTTCGAGGAGGATGCCGCCCTGGGACTGGACGATCGCCTTGGGCAGGCCGGTGGTGCCGGAGGAGTACAGGACCCAGAGCGGGTGGTCGAAGGGGACCTGCTCGTAGGCCGGTTCGGCCGCGTTGGTGGTCAGGTCCGACCAGGTGAGAGCGCCCTCGGGGGCGTCCGTGCCGAGCAGCGGGATGTGGACGACGGCGCGCAGGGTGGGGAGTTCGGCGCGGAGTTCGGCGACGGTGGCGCGGCGGTCGTGTTCCTTGCCGCCGTAGCGGTAGCCGTCGACGGTGAACAGGACGACGGGCTCGACCTGCTGGAAGCGGTCGAGGACGCTGCGGGCACCGAAGTCGGGGGCGCAGGAGGTCCAGACGGCGCCGACGGCGGCGGTGGCGAGGAGGGCGACGGCGGCCTGCGGGATGTTGGGGAGGTAGCCGCTGATCCGGTCGCCGGGGCGGACGCCGAGGTCGCGCAGGGCGGCGGCGAGCGAGGCGACCTGGTCACGGAGGTCGGCCCAGCTGACGGGGGTGACCTCCTGGCGCTCGTCGGTGTACAGCAGCGCGGGGGTGGCGGCGCGGGCCGGGTCGTCGGCGGTGCGCAGGGCGTGCTCGGCGTAGTTGAGGGTGGCGCCGGGGAACCAGCTCGCGCCGGGCATGGACCGGTCGGCGAGCACGGTGTCGTACGGGGTGGCGAAGCGGACGTCGAACCATTCCGCGACCGCCTGCCAGAAGACGGGGAGGGCGTCGGTGGACCAGCGGTGCAGGTCGGCGTAGCTGCGCTGCGGGTCGCCGGGGGTGACGGCGGGGGCGCCGTGGTGGGTGGCGGCCCAGGTCTGGAAGCGGGTGACCTGTGCGCCCTCGATGCGGTCCGGGCCGGGCTGCCAGAGGGGGGTCGGCTGCTGGGCGGGGGACGGTGCGGTGGTCATGTCGAGGCTCCCGGACGGTACGCGTGGTGGGCGTCGGCCGCGCCCGGCGCGGGTGCGGGGGTGACGCGGCCTTCCTGGACGATGCCATGTGATCGTCCTGTGCACCAGGGTTGACCTGTGGGGCGACGATCACCCTGCGGTGCCGGACGGTCCGGTGGGGCGGCCGTGACCTGGGGTGCGGTCCGGTTGCGTGGCTCCGGGGTGTGGGGGCTTCGGCCGTCGGGCGGCGCCCGGTGGACGCTCAGGTGAACGGAAGTTGAACGCCCCTCGGGGTGATCGTCGGGAATGACAGTCTGAGCAGCATGAACGGGCGTGATCTGGTGCGATCGGTGCGGGCCGTCGGTGCGGCGCAGGGGCTGCGGTCGGTACGGGCCGCGTGGCGGCGGCGGAGGGCGGACGCGGTGGCGCTGCCCCGGGGCGGGCGGGAGCGTGCGCGGGTCCCCGGGGAGGCCGAGGGGGCCGAACCGCAGCCGGGCGGTGGGGTGATCCGGTTCGCGCGCTCGTCGCTGCGGGTGCGGGTGGCGGCGGGCGGTGCGGTGTTCTGCGGCTGGGACGGGGCGGCGCCGGAGCCGTCGTACGCGCTGGCCGGGTGTCCGCAGGCGGATGCGCGGGCGGCGTTGGAGCCGGACACCGAGGGTGGCTGGCGGGTGGTGTCGGAGCGGGTGACGGTCGTGGTGTCGCGGCACGGCGCGGTGGAGGTGCGGACGCCGGGCGGGGTGCTGCTGCGGCGGGAGCTGCCACCGCGGTGGTGGGACCGTACGGATGCGGGCGCCGGCGGGGAAGCGGACGGTGCCGGTCCGGAGGGCGGCTCCCCGGGCGGGGCGGCGGGCCGTTCGCGGTGGGTGCAGCGGTCGGAGGTGGCGGCGGACGCGCGGTTCTTCGGGCTGGGGGGCCGGGCGGCGGGGCCGCGGCTGCGGGACGGGTCGTACCGGCTGTGGAACACCGCGCCCGGGGGGCCGGGCGGCGCCGGCGAGGACCGGCTGACGATGCCGGTGCAGCTGGTGGTGGCGGACGCCGGGACGCATCTGGTGTTCCACGACAACTCCTGGGACGGCTGGGTGACGTTGCGGGAGGGCCGGGAGGGCGCGGGGTCGGGGCACGACCGCCGGGGGGCGTGCGCGCTGCGGCTGGACGGCGGGCCGCTGCGGTACTGGGTGCTGGTGGGGACGCCGGCCCGGGTGCTGATGGGGTGGACGGCGCTGACGGGTGCACCGCTGCCGCCGCCGCGCTGGGCGTTCGGTCCGCAGCACGCGCTGCGGGGGGACGCTCCCCGGGTGCGGCGGGCGGTGGCCGCCCACCGGGAGCACGGGCTGCCGCTGGCCGCCGTCCATCTGGAGCTGGGACCGGGGGCACGGCGGGAGCGCGCCGGCGTGCTGCCGGAGAGCACCGAACTGCCGCGGTTGACACGGGAGTTGTCGGGCGAGGGGGTGCGGGCCGTGGCGGTCGAGGGGCCGGCGGTCCGGGTGCGCGCGGGGGCGCCGGAGTACGACGGCGGGGTGGCGGCCGGGGCGTTCGTGCGCGATGCGCGGGGCCGGGAGGTGCGCGGGGTGGCGGGTCCGGGTGAGTCGGTCTTCCCGGACTTCACGGATCCGGCGGCGCGGGCCTGGTGGGGCGGGCGGTCCGCGGAGCGGTGGGCGCAGGGGTTCGCCGGGGCGGGGCACGATCTGGCGGCTCCGGTGCCGTTCGCGGCGTGCGGGGAGGTGGCGCTGGAGCGGTCGGCGCGCCATGCGCTGGAGGGGCGCGGCGGTGACCACCGGGAGGCGCACAACGTGTACGCGCTCCAGATGGCGCGCGCCGGGCAGGAGGGCGCGGGGGCGGCGCGCCCCGGGGAGCGGCCGTTCGCCTTCGCCCGTTCGGGGTGGGTGGGGCTGCAGCGGTACGGCGGGGTGTGGTCGGCGGACGCGGAGGCGGACTGGCCGGGGCTGCGGGCGTCGTTGGCGCTGGTGCTGGGCCTGGGGCTGTGCGGGGTGCCGTACAGCGGGCCGGAGGTGGGGGGCCGGGGCGCGGCGGGGTCGGAGCTGTATCTGCGGTGGTGTCAGCTGGCGGCGTATCTGCCGCTGTTCCGCACCCGGGGCGAGGCGGGGCCGTGGGGGCACGGGGCGGAGGTGCTGGCGCACGTACGGGCGGCGCTGGCGGAGCGGGAACGGCTGGTGCCGTACTTCGCGACGCTGGGGCAGCTGGCGCGGCTGACCGGCGCGCCGTATGTGCGGCCGGTGTGGTGGCGGACGCCGCGCGACCGGGCGCTGCGGGACTGCGAGGACGCGTTCCTGCTGGGGGACGCGCTGCTGGTGGCGCCGGTGCTGGAGCCGGGGGCGCGCACGCGGGTGGTGCGGCTGCCGCGCGGGCGCTGGTACGACACGGCGACGGGGCGGGCGTACGACGGGCCCGGCCCGGTGCGGTTGGCGGCGCCGCTGTCGCGGATACCGGTGCTGGCACGGGCCGGGGCGGTGCTCCCGGTGACGGGGGCGGACGGCGCCACCGAGCTGGAGGTCTGGGCGCCGGTCACCGGGCGCAACGGCGGTGGGCTGGTCGTCCCGGAGACCGGGGGCGAGCACCCGGAGGCGGTCCGGTTCGTGTCGTGGCTGGAGCGGGGCCGGGTGGTGGTGGAGCGTCAGGGCGGCGGCGCGCTGGGGTACCGCGTACGGGTGCGAGGGGCGGGCGCGGCGGAAGGGTGAAGCCGGGGCCCGTCCGGAGGCGCCGGGGCCCGGCGGACGCGGCACCCGCCCCGCTCCCCCGGGTGGGCCGCCGAGGGCCTCGGCGGCGTTTCCGTTCCGCCGCGGCGAGGCGCCCCGAGGGTTCCCTCCGCGGCCTTGGTGCTGGTAGACGGTGCTCATGCCAAGAATGCGAGATGCACGTGATGCGGAAGTGCCGGGGGCGGCAGGGGCCGTCGAGCGGGTGGCCGGGGCGCGGCGGCGGCTGCGGCGGCTGGTGCGGGGGCTCACCGTGGGGCTGGCCGCCGCGCTGACGGTGACGGTGGTCCCGGCGGGCGCGGTGGCCTCCCCGGTGGCGGGCGGGGCGCGTGGCGGGGAGCCGCACGCCCCCGCGGAGTTCGTCGCGCTGCGGACCGTGGACCCGACGATCATCCAGGAGATGCGGTACTTCACCCCGCACGACTTCATGGGCGTACGGGTCACCGGCTACCGCGAGCCGACCTGTCTGGTGACCCGGGACACCGCCGAGGGGCTGCACCGGGCGCAGCAGGCGTTCCTGCGGCGCGGCTACTCCCTGAAGGTGTACGACTGCTACCGCCCGCAGCGCGCCGTGAACCACTTCATGGCCTGGGCGAAGGACCTCGGCGACCAGCGGATGAAGGGCGAGTTCTACCCCCGTATCGACAAGTCGACGCTCTTCCGGGACGGGTACATCGCGGAGAAGTCGGGGCACAGCCGGGGCAGCACGGTCGATCTGACGCTGGTGAAGCTGCCCGCGCTCCCCACCCGGCCGTATGTGCCCGGTGAGCCGCTGTCGCCGTGCTACGGCCCCCAGGCGACGCGGTTCCCGGACAACTCCCTGGACATGGGCACCGGCTTCGACTGCTTCGACACGCTGGCGCACACTCTCGACCCGCGCATCAAGGGCAAGCAGCGGGCGAACCGGCTGCTGCTGAAGCACGGCATGGAGCGGGCCGGTTTCACCAACTACGCCGACGAGTGGTGGCACTACACGCTCGCCCCGGAGACGTTCCCGGACACCTATTTCGACTTCCCGGTGTCCTCGCGTTCGCTCGCCGGGCGGCGGTGAGCCACCGCGCGCCCGGAGCCGGTACTGACACCGTCCGGGCGCGCGGCTACGGTGCGGGCATGACGGACACCACGGAACGCACGGCCGCCACGGAGCGGGACGCAGCAGCCGGTCCGGCGCGGTCGTTCGCGTCGTACGAGGAGTTCTGGCCGTACTACGTCGCGATGCACGCGAAGGCCGTGACCCGGTGGGTGCACCTCGCGGGGACGCTCACCGGGCTCGCGGTCACCGCCTACGGGGCGGTGCGGCGGCGGCCCCGGCTGCTGCTCGGGCTGCCGGTCATCGGCTACGGCACGGCCTGGCCCGCGCACTTCCTCATCGAGCGGAACAACCCGGCGACGTTCGGCCATCCGGCGTGGTCGCTGCGGGGCGATGCGCAGATGATCCGGATGATGCTCGCCGGGCGGGACGCGGAGCTGGGCCGGATCGCCGCCGACTGGCACGCCACACACGGTCGCTGACGCCTGCCCGGCGGGGGGGAACGGTGGTGTGCCCGCCGGGCGGCGCGGGCGGGCACGGCCACCGGACGGCCGACGAGGCGGCCCGGAAGCCCGTGGCCGTCAGGACAGGGCCGGCTCGCGCTGTTCGGCGCTGATCCGCATGGCGTGCTGGACGACGGTGATCAGCACATCCCGGACGGACTCCTTGCTCCGCGCGTCGCAGAGCAGCACCGGCACCTGGTCGTCCAGGTCCAGCGCCTCGCGGACCGTCTCCGGCGGGTACTGCTCGGCGTCGTCGAAGCAGTTGACGGCGACGGTGAACGGCAGCCCGCGGCGTTCGAAGTAGTCGACGGCGGCGAAGGAGTCGGCGAGCCGCCGAGTGTCGGCGAGGACCACCGCGCCGAGCGCACCGAGCGCCAGCTCGTCCCAGAGGAACCAGAAACGGTCCTGCCCGGGCGTGCCGAAGAGGTAGAGGACGAGGGCGTCGTTGACGGTGATCCGGCCGAAGTCCATCGCGACGGTGGTGGTGGTCTTGGACTCCACGCCGTCGAGGTCGTCGACCGGTCGGCCCGCCTCCGTGAGCCGTTCCTCGGTGCGCAGCGGTTTGATCTCGCTGACCGCGCCGACCAGCGTCGTCTTGCCCACGCCGAATCCGCCCGCGACGAGGATCTTCAGGGTCGTCGGATCGACGGCTGACGACCGGCGGCGACGCTCAGAAAGCCCGAGGACCATGGGTTTGCTTCTCCCGAATGTGCCGATGGTTCCGCCCTGCCCGCGGCGCCGTGCCGTGGGGGCCGGCGAGCGGCCTGCGGATGCTGAGGAACGGTACAACGTACGCCCGGCCACGCCCACTTGTGCGGCCGAAGCGCCCTGTCCGCGTGGGCAGGACGTCCGTAAGTGTCCCGAAAGGCGCGCAAGGCGCCGGGCGGCGGACGGCCGGAATCCGGCGGCCGCCGCCCATGAGGTCAGGAGTGGCGGCCCAGGTGCTCGACGAGGAGCGCGGTGACCCGGTCGGGCACCTCCTCGGGCAGCCAGTGGCTGACGCCGTCCAGGGCCTCGAAGCGGTAGGGCCCGTCCACCCACTCGGCGGTCAGCTCGGTGGCGGTGCGGCCGAGGGCGACGTCCTCGGTGCCCCAGACGTAGAGGGTGGGAACGGTGATGCGGTCGGCGGGCAGCGCAAAGGTTTCCGCGGGCGCGCGGTACCAGTTGAGCGAGGCGGTCAGCGCGCCCGGCTCGGAGAGCCGGCGGATGTTGGCGTCGACGAGGGCCTCCGGCACATGGCCGCCGAACGCCTGGCGCATCCGCGCGGCGCCGTCGGCCAGCAGGCTCTCCTCGGCGGTGCCGGGGGTGCGGAAGAGGCCCACGTACTCCGAGCGGCGCTGCTGGTCGGCGTCCTCGGTCACCGCGCGGCGCAGCGCACCGGGGTGCGGGGTGGCCAGCGAGGTCACCGAGCGGAGCCGGTCGGGGTGGGCACCGGCCAGCACCCAGGCGAGCAGTCCGCCCCAGTCGTGGCCGACGAGGTGGAAGCGGTCGGCGCCCTGGGAGTCGGCGAACGCCAGGGCGTCGGCGACGAGTTCGGTGACCGCGTAGGAGGCGACGCCGTCGGGCCGGGCCGCGGGGGCGTAGCCGCGCTGGTCGACGGCGAGGGCGCGGTAGCCGGCCGCGGCGAGGCCGGGGAGCACCTCGGACCAGGAGTCGGCGAACTCGGGCCAGCCGTGCAGCAGCAGGACCAGCTCACCGTCGGCCGGCCCCGCGGCGAGGGCGCCGTGGGTGTGCGGGCCGACCTGGATCTCCAGGCGTTCGAGGGGGTACGGCGATGTATCCGCGGTCATGTCGGCTCTCTTCTCGTAGGACCCCGACCGGGGTGGTGATGCCTCAATCAGACCGTAACAACGGTCCTTTGACGGGCGGGCGCCGGGCCGCGGCCGGGCACGGAAGGTCCGTGCCGCGGCCGCTCACAGGGCGCGCAGGCCGTCGATCACCTCGCGCAGCACCTGCTCGTCGGGGAGCTCGGCGGGCGGTACCGGGCGGGTGAGGTGGACCAGCCCGGCGTCCAGCAGATCGCCGATGAGCACCCGCACCACACCGATCGGGAGATCGAGGTCGGCGGCGAGTTCGGCGACCGACTGCGGCGCCGCACGGCACCACTCGACGATGTCGAGCTGCTCGGGCGTAAGGGTGTGGTCGCCGTCCGGTGCGTCGTACCGGCTCTCCGTGATCACCAGGGCGATCAGGTCGAGCCGGTCCTCCGCCTCCGTACGGGTGCGTCCGCGTGTCATGGCGTACGGGCGGACGACGGGGCCCGCCTCGTCGTCGTACCAGCGCACCGCTCCGCCGTGGCGGGCGGCCGGATCGGACTGTTCGGTCATGTCCGCACCGCTGGTCACCTGCCCGCGGGCGCACCACCGCGCGCCGCGGTCCCCAGGTGCGTCCCCACACGCTTGACGAGGAGCGTCATCTCGTAGGCGATCAGGCCGACGTCGGACTCGGCGTCGGCGAGGACGGCGAGGCAGCTGCCGTCGCCCGCCGCGCTGACGAAGAGGAACGCGTCGTCCAGTTCGACGAGGGTCTGGCGGACCCGGCCCGCGTCGAAGTGGCGGCCGACGCCCTTGGCCAGGCTGTGGAAGCCGGAGGCGACGGCGGCCAGGTGCTCACCGTCCTCGCGGGTGAGGTCCTTGGAGGCGCCGGTGGCGAGGCCGTCGCTGGAGAGGATGAGGGCCTTGCGGATGCTGCCGACCCGCTCGACGAGTTCGTCGAGGAGCCAGTTCAGCTCGCCGGAGCCCTGCGCGAAGGCCGATGCGGTGGTGGCTGCTGCCTGCGGTGCGGTCATGGACCGTCCCCTCCCGGAGTGTTTCTGATTGCTGTCGTGCCCCCGTCGTCCCCGTCGCGGCCGGTGTCGTCCCGGGTCGCGTGATCGTCGGGCGCGGGGTCCTCGCCCGTGTCGCGGCGGCCGCGCCGCCAGCCGCTCTGGAGGGCGGCCATCCGGCTGCGGACCTCCTCGGCGTCCCGGTCGTCGTCGGGCCGCTCGTCGCCGGACCGGTGGTCCGGGTCGTTCTTGAGCTGCGGGGCGAGGCTGGCCTGCCGCACCCGGCGGGGCAGCCCGCCGACGGTGTTCCCGGGGGCCGCGGGGCGGTCCGCCGGGCCGTCACCGCCGGATGCCGCCGGGGGGTCCCCGTCGGCCGGGCGGGGGTGGCCGGACGGCTCCTGGCCCTCGCCGCCGGGCCCGCCCGTGTGGGCGCGCGCCTCGCCGTCGTCGACGGTGCGGCCGTGGTCCGAGACGAGCACCGGTGGACGCGGACGGCGGCGCGGCAGCGGGGCCGGGCCGTCGTCGGGCGTGTGGTGTTCGGCGGAGGCCAGCCGGGGGCGCGGGACGAGCGCGGGCGACGGGGTGGGGCCGGTGGGCGCGGCGGCGCGGCGGCTTCGGGTGCGGCCGCGGAAGACGCCGTCCTCCTCGTCGAGCGGGTGCGGGGCGTCGGCCTCCTGCTGTGCCGGCTGCCCCGGTCCCACGGCGCGCGGGCCCTGGGCGCGGGCCTCGGCCAGGGCGGCCGGTTCGCCGGTGACCGGCTCCAGCCGGGGCAGGTCCGGGCCGTCCAGGAAGACGCCGCCGGTGTCCTCGCCCTCCTCGGTGTCGGTCAGCAGCGCGCCGGGGATCAGGACCACCGCGGTGGTACCGCCGTACGGCGAGGGCTGGAGGGAGACGCGGACGCCCTGGCGCTGGGCGAGGCGGCTGACGACGAAGAGGCCCAGCCGGTCGGTGTCGGAGAGTGCGAACTCGGCGGTCTCGGCGAGCCGGAGGTTGGCCTCAAGGAGCTGGTCGGGGGGCATGCCCAGGCCGCGGTCGTGGATCTCCAGGGTGAAGCCGTTGGCGACCCGTTCGCCGACGACCTGGACCGCGGTGTGCGGCGGGGAGAACACCGTGGCGTTCTCCAGGAGTTCGGCGACGAGGTGGGTGAGGTCGGAGACGGCGGGGCCCTCGACGGCGAGCCGGGGCAGCCGCCGGACCTCGATGCGTTCGTAGTCCTCGACCTCGGCGACGGCCGCGCGCACCACGTCCATCAGCCGGATCGGCTTGCGCCACTGCCGGGAGGGGGCGGCGCCGGAGAGGATCACCAGGCCCTCGGCGTGGCGGCGCATGCGGGTGGTGAGGTGGTCGAGGCGGAAGAGGTCGGCGAGTTCGTCGGTGTCCTCGGTGCGGCGCTCCATGGTGTCCAGCAGGGTGAGCTGACGGTGGAGCAGTACCTGGCTGCGGCGGGCGAGGTTGACGAAGACCTCGGAGACGCCGCGGCGCATGTCGGCCTGTTTCACCGCGGCCTCGACGGCGGCCCGCTGGAGGGTGTGGAGGGCCTGGCCGACCTGGCCGGTCTCGTCCGGGCCGAACTCCCGGCGCGGCACCTCGGCCTCGATGTCGACCTGCTCGCCCGCGGCCAGCCGCCGCATCACGGCGGGCAGTCGGACGCCGGAGACCTCGTGGGCGGTCTTGCGCAGCGCGGTGAGGTCCTTGACGTGGCGGCGGCCGATGCGGACGGAGACGATCAGGGAGACCATCAGGGCGACGAAGCCGAGGACACCGGCGACGGCCGCCTTCGCGACGACGGCCAGGGCGACCGGCCGGACCCGCTCGCGGTAGTGCTCGCCGGACTCCTGGCCCATGCGCTGGAGGTCGTCGAGGACGGTGGAGGCGAGGATGTCCCAGCGTTCGGCGTTGACGGCCTTGGGGGCGTCGTCGGCGCCCGCGGCCACCACGGCGTCCTCCACCGCCTCCAGTTCGCGGGTCTTGGTGGAGTGCCAGTAGTCCTCGTAGGCGGCGCGTTCGGCGGCCGGCATGAGGGGCAGGCCGGTGCGCATCAGGACGCGGCGCTCGGCGATCTCGTCGGAGACGGTCCGCAGGTCGATCTTGGTCATCCGGCCGGAGGCGAGCGCGGCGGAGAGCAGCGCGTCCTCGCGGGCGAACGCCTCCCGGGCACGGTCGAGGGAGACCAGCGCACGGCCCTGCTTCTCCAGATCGACGTCGTCCAGCACGTGCAACGCGACCACCAGGTCGTACTGCGAGTCGATCATCCCGGCGTACGACTCGAACGCCTCGTCGCGCGAGACGGTGTTGTCCTGGACCTGGCGGCGCAGGGAGGCGAGGGGGGTGAGTGCCTTGACCGCGTCGTCCAGGGCGGCGGCGGTGCCGCGGCCGAGGTCGTCGTGGACGGAGGGGAGCTCGGCCTCGGCGCGGAGCCGGGCGAGGGATTCATCGGTGGCCCGTGCCTGCTGCTGGAATTGGGGCAGCGCATCGGCGTCCCGCCGGTCGGCGAGGTACATCAGGCTCTGCCGCCGCTCCCGCTGGAGATCCTCGATGAGGTTCCGGGAGGGGTGGCCGAGGTTCCGGATGACCCGGCCGACGGTGAGCAGTTGATCTGCTTCGCGACCGGTGACGTACGTTGCGAACGCCCACATGGCTGTCAGGGAAACCAGCGGTACGAGCAGCAACGCCACGATCTTCCGGCGGATCGACTTCCCGCGAAAGCGCATGGCCTCCCCCAGTCAGCCCCGGTGGCCGGGGGTGGTGTTCCGTCAACAAACGGCGCGAGCCTACTACTGCCCGGCGGCCAACCCGAAGACCCGGCCGGACCTTGGGGAAAGTGCCGACGGGGATCGCCCGGCCTTGTCAGGCGATTCCCGGACAAGGTGCCCGCGGGCGGGCGGGGCCTCGCCCACCGCCTCCGGCCATCACTCCATGGGGTGGCCGGAATTGCCCCACCCCGGGTCACTCCCCCGTGGCGGCGTGGGTGACGATGGCGGCGGCGCCGGGCGTCCGGGCGGCATGCGGCCGTTCTCCGGCGGGCGCCCCGCGCGCGCCGGGCGGAGTCCCGGCGGCGGTACGTACGGGGAGGGTGAGGCGTTGAGGGACACCGACAGGCGCCCGTTGTGGCAGGAAGAGCCCGCGACCCGGCGGCGGATGGCCGATCCGGTGCGGACGGCGGCGGTACGGGCGGTGATCATCGTGGCGGTCACCCTGACCCAGGCGATGATCGCGTTCCTGGGGACGCTGGCCGGAACGTGGTTGGCGTTCCCGGCGGTGATCAGCACGGTCGCCAGCACGGTGGTGGCGACCTGGGCGGTGCTCGACGTCTGGGTGACGCGGCAGGTCTGGGTGCAGCGGCATGGCGTGCAGTCGCAGCCGAGCAGTACGGCGCGGCAGTTGCGGCGTGAGCGGCGGCGGGCACGGCGGGCGGAGCGGCGGGCGGTCCGGGAGGAGCGGCGGGCGCTGAAGGAGGAGCGGCGGTCCGGCGCCGCCGTGTGACGGGCGCCGCCGACCCGCCGCCGGGCCGGTTCAGGCGACGGCGTCCTCCCGCACCGCGGGCCGGACGTGCAGCACACCGTCGATGACGGCGACCTCGTGGGTGCGTACCGGGCGGCGGGCCGGCAGGCAGGTCGCGGCGCCGGTACGCAGGTCGAACAGGGCGGCGTGCAGCGGGCATTCGACGAAGCAGCCCTCGACGTACCCCTCGGAGAGCGAGGCGTCCTGGTGGCTGCAGAGGTCGTCGACGGCGTAGAAGCCGCCGTCCTCGGCGTGGAAGACGGCGATGGCGGGTGTGTGGTCGTCGACGGTGATCCGGACGGCTTCACCCTCGGGAAGATCGTCGATGCGGCAGACGGGAATCATCTGGCCCCCCTCGCGCTGATCGGTATCATGGCGTTGTGAATAACGCATCGCAGAGCGCGATGCGCAACAGAATCCAGGCCGTGGGGCGGGCCGTCAAGGGCCTTCGGGCCGTTTCTCCCGGCCCCCGGCTCGCCAGGGATCCCCGGGCCCTCACGCGCCTGGCGGGCTCCCTCCGACGCGCCCTTCAGGGGCCAACGGGCGGTGACACGAAGTCCCATGTCGAACACGAGCGATACCCCAGCGGAGCGGCCCGACGAGCGGCGGGGCGGGGCGGGTTCCGTCCAGTCCGTGGAGCGCGCGGTGAGCGTGCTGGAACTCCTCGCCCGCCTCGGCGAGGCGGGGGTGACCGAGCTGTCCGAGGAGCTGGGCGTCCACAAGTCCACCGCCTTCCGGATCCTGGGCGTGCTGGAGAACCGCGGGCTGGTCGAGCAGGAGAAGGAGCGCGGCAAGTACTTCCTCGGCGCGGGGGTGCTGCGGCTGGCGGGCGCCGCCGCGATCCGGCTGGACATCTCGCAGGAGGGGCAGCCGGTGTGCCGGGCGCTGGCCAACGGCACCGGGGAGACCGCCAACATCGCGGTGCTGGACGGCGATGCGGCGGTCAACATCATGCAGGCGCGGGGCGCCGCCGCGGTCACCGCGTACAACTGGCTGGGCCGCCGTACCCCGCTGCACGCCACCGCGAGCGGCAAGGTGCTGCTGGCGCATCTGCCGCGCGAGCGCCGGGAGCGGCTGGCCGGGCGGAAGCTGGCGCGGTTCACGGAGCACACGCTGACCACCGCCGGCGATCTGCGCGCCCAGCTGACCGGCGCGTTCGAGAACGGGTTCGCCTGCTCGACCGAGGAGTTGGAGATCGGGCTGAACGCGGTGGCGGCGCCGGTGCGGGCGCACGACGGTGCGGTGATCGGCGCGATCGGCGTCTCCGGACCGGCGTACCGGATGAGCCGCGCCCTCCTGCCGGAGCTGGCGCAGCGCGCGGTCGAGGCGGCGGCGGAGCTCTCCCGGCGGATGGGGCACGCGGGCTGACGGGCCGTCGGGCGGGGCTCGACGGAGAGGCTCTGCGGGGCGTTCGCCCCCAGGACGGGGCGGTGGGTGGCCGGTCCGGGCGGGGGCGGTATGGCCGGTCCGGGTGGGTGGCGTATGGCTGGTCCGGGTGGCGTCGCGGGGTCGTCCCGGGCGGTCGCCGCGGGCCCGTTCCGGGTGGCGCAAGACGGCTCTTGACGGATCGGGGGCGGACTTCCAGCATGTCTCCTATCGCGCAACTCGACGCGCGATAGGCAACATCGGGGCGTGGCCGGTCCGCCGTCCACCGCTCTCCCCCACCCCTGCGCAGCGCACCACCCTCCCCCACAGGCATCCGTGCCGACTCTCGCGTGCACCCGCCCCTGCCCGCGCGGCAGGCGCTGTAGAGGAGTGAGCCATGCCGCACGAAGTCCGCGCCGCCATCGCCGTCGCCCCGGGCGCGCCCGTCGAGGTGCTGCCGATCCTCGTGCCCGACCCCGGTCCCGGCGAGGTCCTGGTCTCCGTCCAGGCATGCGGGGTCTGCCACACCGATCTGCACCACCGCGAGGGCGCGGTCGGCGACGCCTTCCCCTTTCTGCTCGGCCACGAGGCGGCCGGGGTCGTGGAGGCGGCCGGGCCCGACGTCACCGACCTCGCCCCCGGCGACTTCGTCGTCCTCGCCTGGCGGGCGCCCTGCGGCCGCTGCCGCTCCTGCCGCCGCGGCCGCCCCTGGTACTGCTTCGACTCCCGTAACGCCACACAGCCCATGACGCTGCGCGACGGCACCCCGCTCGCCCCGGCCCTCGGCATCGGGGCGTTCGCTGAGAAGACGCTGGTCGCCGCCGGGCAGGCGGTGAAGGTCGACCCGGCGGCCCGGCCGGAGGCGGCGGGGCTGATCGGCTGCGGGGTGATGGCCGGGTACGGCGCCGCCGTGCACACCGGGGGCGTCGGCAGCGGCGACACCGTCGCGGTCATCGGCTGCGGGGGCGTCGGCAACGCCGCCATCGCCGGAGCCTCCCGGGCCGGGGCACGCCGGGTCATCGCCGTCGACATCGACGACCGGAAGCTGGACGCCGCCGAACGCTTCGGCGCCACCGACACCGTCAACTCCCGCGGTACGGACCCCGTCGAGGCGGTGCGCGCACTCACCTCCGGGTTCGGCGCCGATGTCGTCATCGACGCGGTCGGCCGCCCGGAGACCTACCGGCAGGCGTTCTACATGCGCGATCTCGCCGGGACGCTGGTGCAGGTCGGGGTGCCGGAGCCGGAGATGCACGTCGACCTGCCGCTGGCCGACCTTTTCGGACGCGGCGGCGCCCTCAAGGCGTCGTGGTACGGCGACTGTCTGCCCAGCCGGGACTTCCCGGTCCTGATCGACCTCCACCTCAGCGGCAAGCTCGACCTGGAACGCTTCGTCACCGAGACCATCGGCCTGGACGACATCGAGTCCGCCTTCGCGAAGATGCGGGGCGGCGAGGTGCTGCGGTCGGTGGTGGTGCTCTGAGGAGCAGGGCGGGGCGGGCGGCGTCGGTGCCTCCCGCCCCTTCGCTCAGCCGCCCGGCGCCGGCTCCGGGCTCTCCTCCGGGCGCTTGTACATCCGGGTCGCCGTGATCTGGCCGTGGACCGCCTCGCCGGACGGGTCGGCCTGCGGCAGGCCGGGGCGCAGATGCTCCTCGACGCTGATGTACTTCAGGCCCGCGCGCAGGTCCGCGTCGTTGCGCAACCGGATGACCAGCGGGAACTCCGCCAGCGCGGTGGTGTCGAAGAGGCCGGTGGTGTAGAGCAGCTGGACGCCGAGCGCATCCGCGACGGCCCGCTGGAGCTCCAGCAGGTAGGTGGCGTTGGCGCGGCCGATGGGGTTGTCGAGGAAGAGCGTGCCGGCGTGGGGCTGCTTGTCGCGACCGCGGTCGTTGCTGCGCAGCGCGGCCATCGTGCAGTACAGCGCGATGGCGGCGGTCAGCAGCTGGCCACCGGAGAAGACATCGCCCATCTGACCGACCGGCACCCGCTCGGCGCGCAGCACCGCGTCGGGCTTGAGGATCTCCACGGCCACCCCGCGCGGCGCCAGCGCGGCGGCCACCCCGCGCAGCAGCAGGGACATACCGTCCCGCCGCAGATCGCTGTTCTTGCGGACGGCGGCGCGGGTCGCCTCGTCGATGACCTCGCCCAGCCGCTCGGTGAGCGTGGCCTGGTCCGGGTCCTCAAAGCGGATACGCAGGAACTCCTGGCCCGACCACTCCCCCAGCCCCTCCGGCAGCCGGGAGAGCCGCTGGGCGGAGCGGAGCGTGGTCAGTGAGGACTCCACCAGACCGCGCAGCCGGTCGACGATGGAGTCGCGGTTGCGCTCCAGCTGCTCCAACTCGTCGGTGAGCACCCGCAGACGGGGCGCGAACGCCTCCGCCCACTTCGCGGCGTGCTCCGGCAGCGCCGCCGCCGGCAGCTCCCGGATCTGCTGCCGCGCCGGGGTGCGGACGTGCTCGAAGCGGGTGGCGTTGGCGTGCCGGACGAGGACGTCGCTCGCCTCGCGGACGGCGGCGTCGGCGGCGGAGAGGTCCTGGGCGCAGCCGCGCAGCGAACGGCGGGACTCGGCCGCGGCACGGCGGCCCTCCTCCAGCCGCCCGGGGTAGGGCTGCACGGGCTCGTCCGCGGTGTCGTCGGCGGGCTGGGCCTCGCGCAGCAGATCGCGCAGGAGCGCCGCGGTCTCCTCGAAGCCGTCGGCCGCCTCCTCGGCGGCGCGGTGGCCGCGCAGCAGCTCGTCGTGGTGGGTGCGGGCGGACTCCAGCGCCTCGGTGGCGGTGGCGAGTTCGCCGACGGCGGTGCGCAGCAGCTCCTTGGCGCGCTCCGCGTCGGCGGGCACCTGCTCCTCGGCGAGGTCGGTGTGGGCCGTGCCCTCGGCGGGCGCCAGCCGCTCGGCCTCGCCGCGCAGCCGGCCCAGCTGTTCACTGGCGGCCGAGGCGCGGGTCTCCAACATCGTCACCAGCGACTCGGCGCGTCCGGCGGCGGCCTGCCGGGACGGGCCGTCGGCGGCGTCCGGGCTCTCCAGCAGCGCCTCGGCGCGGGTGCGGACCTTGTTGGTGAGGCGGTTCAGCTCGGCGAGTGCGGCGGATTCGTCGCCCTCGGCGCGGGCCTGTTCGGCGCGGAGGTCGGCGCCGACGCCGACCTTCTCGTACAGCTGCGAGGCCGAGCGGTACGCCTCGCGCAGCGCGGGCAGCGAGGTGGGGGCGCCCTGAGGGGCGGGGCCGAGGTCGTCGGGGACACCGGCGATCTCGGCGCGTTCGGCGCGCAGGGCGCGGGCGGTGCGGTGGGCGTCGTCGGCGGCGCGCTGGGCGGCCCGGCGGTCCTCGTCGGCGGCGCGGGCGCGGTCCACGCACTCCTCGGCGCGGGCCTCGAACTCGGCGGCCTCGTCGGCCAGTTCCCGCATCCGCGACTGCCATCCGGCGCGCTCGCGCAGCCGGTGGGCGAGGCCCGCCAGCAGGTCGGCGGAGCGGCGGGCGCGCTGGGCGGTCTCCTGCCGCTCGTCGCGGACGGCGGTGGCCTCGGCGGCCGTCTCGTCGGCCTCGGTGCGGGCGGCGCGGGCCTCGGTCAGCTCGGCGGCCGCCTCGGTCGCCGCGGCACGGGTCCGCTCGGCGGCTTCGGCCAGCTCGGCGAGGTGACCTGCCGGGCATCCGGCACGCCAGGAGGTGAGGCGGGCGGCGAGGGCGCGGTCGGCGGCGAGGCGGGCGGCGAGCGCGCGGATCTCGTCGTCCCGCTCGACGGCGCGGGCGCGCAGCGCCTGCCGCTCCTCGTCGGCGGCGGACTCGTCGTGCATCGCCGGGTTCGGCGGGACGAGGAAGACGCCGGAGTCCGCGGCGGAGGTCTCGGGGGCGGGTGCGAGGAGCGCCTCGGAGGTGCCGACGGCGACGGCGGAGCGGGGCAGCAGCGCGGCGGCGGCGAGGATCTCCCGGGCCCGGGCGTGGGTGTCCGGGTCGGTGATGATCACCCCGTCGACCAGTTCGGGCCGGGCGGCGAGCACCCGGGCGTGGTCGGCGGGGTCGACGGACTGGGCCAGATAGCGCCAGCCGGGCAGCGCGGGGACGCCGTGTTCGCCGAGGTATTCGACGGCGGCGAGGACGTCGGGGCCCGGGGGCAGCAGTCCGCCGTCGCCGAGGGCGCCGAGGATGCGGGCGTCGTCGGCGGCGGCGGTGCGCAGGTCGAAGAGGTGGCGCTCGGCGGAGGCGACGCCGCCCTCCAGCAGCTCGCGCAGGGCGTCGGCGTTGCGGTCCAACTCCTCGGCGCTCAGGGGGCCGGCCGGGTCGGCGGCGTCGGCCGGGGTGCCCGTGGCGGGGTCGGTCTGCGGCAGGCCGAGGAGGTCGGCGAGGCGCTGTTCGGCGCCGAGGGCGGCGGCGGTGGCGCGCTCGGCCTCCCAGGCGCGGGCGGCGGCGGTGGCGGCGTCCTCGGCTCGGGCGGCGGCCAACTCGGCGGTGGTGTGCCGGGTGGTGGCGCGGCGGGCGTGTTCGGTGGCGGTGCGGGCGGCCTCGCGGGCGGTGCCCCAGGCGGCGACGGCGTCCTTCTCGGCGTCGGCGGCGGCGAGGGCCGCGCGGGCCGGGTCGGCGTCCGGGGTGCTGTCGTCGAGCCAGCCGGCGCGGACCGCCTCGGCGGTCTCCTCGGCGACCTCGGCGAGCCGCTGGCCGAGGTGGTCGGCCTCGCTGCGGGCGCGCTGGGCGTGGGTGGCGGCGGCGGTGGCGTCGCGGTGGGCGCTCTCCCCGGCCTCCTGGAGGGCGGCGGAGCGCTCCTCCTCCTCGCTCGCGAGGCGCTCGCCGGCCTCGGCCGCGGTGTGCAGGGCGCGGACGAGGTCGGCGGCGGCGGTGGCGCGGGCGGCCAGCGCCGGGGCGGCATCGCGTTCGGCCTCGCGGATGGCGGCGGCGACGCGGGCCGAGCGGTCGGCGGCGGCGCGGTGGCGCAGCACCGTCTCGGCGGCCTGCCAGGCGCTGTGCAGGGTGCGGGCGTCGTTCAGCTCGCGGCGCTGGGCGGCGGCGCCCTTCTCGGCGGCGGCGAGCGCCAGCGAGGCGTGGCGGTAGGCGAGTTCGGCGGAGACCAGGGCGCGGCGGTCGCGGGTGCGTTCGGCGTCGGTGACGCGGTGGGCCGCGGCGGCGACCTGTTCGGCCAGTTCGGCGGCGCGGCCGTGCTCCTCGGTGGAGCGGGCGTGCAGCTGCCGGGCGAGGGCGCGGGTGCGGCGTTCGGCGCCGGCGTGCACCTGGCGGGCCTGTTCGCGGCGGTCGGCGGCCTCGGCGATGGTGCTGAGCAGGTCGAGGGAGCCGGCGGTGAACTCCCGCTCGGCGGTCAGCTCGGCGCGGCGGCCGAGCTTGTGGGCGAAGCCGTGGACGAGGTCGGCGAGGCCGTCGGTGTCGCGGGTGTCGGTGACGGCGCGGAGCAGCAGGTCGGTGAAGTCGGAGTCGTTCTTCACCGCGAAGAGACCGGCGGCCTCCCCCTCGTCGGCGTTCATCTCGCGCTGGTAGCGGAAGAGTTCGGGGTCGAGGCCGAGGTCGCCGAGGTGTTCGTTCCAGCGTTCGTGGATCTCCTCCCAGACGACGTCGAGGTTGGGGTAGTTCTTGCCCGCCTCGGTCAGGACGTCGCGGAAGCCCTTCATGGTGCGGCGGCGGCCGCGGGCACCGGAGGCGCCTTCGCCGTCCTCGCCGCGCGGCCGGACGACGGTGGCCTCGGCGACGGGCAGCGCGTCCAGGCTCATCCCGGGGCCGGGGCGGAAGCTGTACCACGCCTCGGCGAACTTCCGCGGGTCGTTGGAGACCTGACGGCCGCGCCATTCGCTGACCTTGCCGACGACGACGGATTCGCCGGTGACGGTGTGCTGCCACTCCAGGGCGACATGGCCGCAGTCGTCGGCGAGCAGGAATTTGCGCAGCACACCGGAGCTGGCGCCGCCGAGGGTGTTGCGGTGGCCCGGCAGCATCACCGAGAAGATCAGCTTGAGGAGGACGGACTTGCCGCCGCCGTTCTCCAGGAAGAGGACGCCCGCGGGGGCCGGGCGGCGCGGCGGGCCGGTCGGTTCGTCCTCGAAGAAGTCCGCCTGGGCCGGTGCGGGCTGCGGTACGGGGGCGCCGACGCCGCGCAGGTCCAGCACGGTGTCGGCGTAGCGTGCGCCGGCCGGTCCGATCGAGTAGAGGCGGACCCGGGACAGCTCGTACATGGCGGACTTTCGTTGTCGGAGTGGGCGGGGACGGGCAGGAGACGGCGTCGGGCGGGCGGTCAGGTGCTGTGGAACGGGAGTCCGGCGTCGGCCACCAGGTCGAGGGCGTCGGTGTCCTCGCCGGGCAGCAGGGAGGCGGTGCCGTCGGCGACGGGGACCACGCCCAGCTCCAGCAGTTCGCTCATCGCGGCGCCACCGGCCAGGTCGCGGACCTGGAGTTGGTAGCGGGCGGTGGTGCGGTAGGTGCCGCCGGCGTCGTCGCCGGTGCGCTGGAGGAAGCCGGAGTCGACGAGGAAGGTGACGGCCTTGGCGATGATGCCGGTGGTGGAACCGGCCAGCCGCCGGGCGTCCTTGGTGGCGCCGGTGGCGCTGCGGCGGGCGTAGACGCGCCAGGCGGCCTCCAGGCCGGGGGCGCCGGTGGCCGGGTCGGTGTTCTCGCCGCTCTCGGCGGCGCGCTCCTCCAGGCGGCGGCATGCCTGGCGGACGAAGGCGTCGACGCCGTTGACGGTGAGGCGGCCGATGTAGCCGTCGTCGGCGAGGTCCTCGGGGCGCGGGAAGGCGAGGGCGGCGACGGCGAGGTGGGCCAGTCCGTGCAGGAAGCGGTCGGCGGAGTCGGCGGAGGCGCGGCGGGCGTAGTCGCCCATGCGGACCGCGAAGACGGAGTCCTCGGCGGCGGTGACGGCCATTCCGGCGCGGGTGGAGACCTCCAGGACGACGAGGCCGAGCCCGGAGGCGACGGCGTCGGCGAGCCGGGCGAAGGCGGGGTCGTCGCGGTGGCGGCGGAGCAGCTCGGCGTATTCGGCGTCGCGGGCCGGGAGCAGCTTGGGCTGGAGGCCGAAGGAGACGAGCCGGGCCGCGTCGGCGGCGTCGGCGGGGGTGACCGGCGCCGCGGCGGGCTCGGCCCCGGCGGTGGCTGCCCGCCCGGGGGGCGCGGGCGCCTGCTCCGGCTGCGGCACCTCGTCGGCGGCGTACTCGGTCACGGGCGGGGCTCCTTGCGGGGGACGGACGGGCGGGGCGGGGGTGCGGCGGGTGGGAGCCGGCGGCTGCGGGCGGGCCGGGGCATCAGGACCCCTCCGAGCGGTCGGCGGCCATGCCCGCGGCGTCCAGGAGGGCGGTGCCGACGATGAGGTCGGCGCCGCCGAATTCCGGGTCGGTCAGCTCGGTGCCGTCGTCGACGGCGAAGAGCAGCTGAGCCTCGCCCTGGCGGTAGGCGGTGCCGACCGGGGGGCTGGCGGCGTGCACGGAGAGGAGGGCGACGAGGTAGGCGAGGTCCGGGTCGCCGGTGCGGCGGGCGTCGGCGAGCAGTCCGGAGAGGCGGCGGGGCGCGTCGGACGGCAGGTCGAGCAGGGCCATGGCGGCGTCCAGCTGCGCCTCGCTGAAGCGGCTGTCGTCGGGGGTGGCGACGAGATCGGGCTCGGGCATCTCGGCGCCGAGGTGCTCCCGTTCGGCGGGCGGGGTGAGCAGGGTGTCGACGAGGTCGGTGACGCGGACGACGGCCGGGGTGCGCAGGCCGGTGCCGTGGGTGAAGAAGGCGTCGGTGACGCGGCGGGCCTGCTCGGTGGGGAGCGGCAGCAGCGGGGCGACGAGCTGGCCGTAGAGGTCGAGCCCGGAGCGGGCGGTGGGGGCGGCGAACGCCTGGCGGTCCTGCTCGGCGCGGAAGAGCGGTCCGGCCTCCAGCAGACGGGACTGGAGCTGGGTGTGGCGCCGGATGCAGTCCTTGACGATGTCGACCAGCTCGGCGGCGCGGCGCTTGTGCTCGGGCTCCTCGGTCTCGTCGCGGGCCTTGCGGATGTTGGTGAGGATCGCGTTCTCGTGGCGGTAGCGGTCGGCGACATGGTCGAGCGCTTCGGCGATCATGTCGGGGACCGTCTCCAGCCAGTCGACGGCGCGGACGTTGCGCCGGGTGGCGTCGAGGGTGCGGCGCAGGGTCTCGGCGTACTGGACCGTGCGGTAGCGGGCCTGCTCGGCGGCGAGCTGGGCGTCGGCGAGGCGGCCGCGGCTGATCAGCACCTCCAGCTTCACCTCGGCGGCGATCTGGGCGCTGGTGACGTCGGTGTCGAGGGCGCCGACGAGGACGTTGACGGCTTCGTCGGTGGTGCGCAGGAAGACCGCGCCGCCGGATCCGGGGACCTCTTCGACGAGTTTGAAGTCGTAGTCGCGGCGGACGTAGGTGCCGGAGGTGTCGAACGTGCCGTAGACGGCGCGGAATCCGCGGTCGACGCTGCCGACGTTGAGGAGGTTCTCCAGGACCCAGCGGGCGACGCGCTCGTGTTCGGCGGCGGGGCGGTCGGGGGCCTGGGCGGCGATGCGGGGCAGGACCCGGGCCACTATCTCCTCGTGGTCGGCGCCGGTGTCGAAGTCCATGTGGAGCGTGACCAGGTCGATGACGGCGAGCGCCACCTCCGCCATGGCGTAGCCGCCGTACTCGCCCGCGAGGTTGGTCTTGCGCGCGTCGAGGTCGTGCAGCGGCGCGGTGCACGCGAGGGCGCGCAGGCGGCGGGCCAGGCCCTCGTCGGCGGCGGGGCCCGGCGCGGGCCGGTGGGTCCCGGCCGGCTGGGGCGCGGCGGCCCCCGGAGCTGGAAAAGTCACGTCGCACAGAGTAAGCGCTCGCACTGACAACGGACGAAACGGCGGTGCCCCGGCCGGCTCCCGGGGCACGTTCCGGCCGGTCAGCCAGTGTACGCGGGCCTGCCACGGCCGGTGACGGCCCGTACCCGGCGGCCCGGCCGGCCACGCCTCCGCGCCGCCGGGCCGGGTCCGGTGTCAGTGGGTGGTGCCGCCGGGCAGCCGCAGGTCCTCGCGGGTGGTGGCGGCGGTCGCGGCGATCTCGCACAGTGCGCGGGCGACGGTGTCCACCGGCAGGGACGGCTGGGCCCGGCCGGTGACCTGCTCGGGCGCGTACGGGACGTGGACGAAGCCGCCGCGCAGGGCGGGCAGTTCGGTGGCGATGAGGTGGGCGAGGGCGTAGAAGACGTGGTTGCAGACGAAGGTCCCGGCGGTGTGCGAGACGGAGGCGGGCAGGCCCGCGGCGCGGACGGCGGCCACGCACGCCTTGACCGGCAGGGTGGAGAAGTAGGCGGCGGGGCCGCCCGCGACGACGGGTTCGTCGATCGGGGCGGCGCCCGCGTTGTCGGGGATGCGGGCGTCGTCGAGGTTGATCGCGACGCGTTCGACGGTGATGTCGGGGCGGCCGCCGGCCTGGCCGACGCAGATCACCACGTCGGGCCGGTGCTCGGCGACGGCGGCGCGCAGGGCGCGGGCCGCCTCGCCGAAGACGCAGGGCAGTTCGGCGGTGCGCAGGTCGAGCCCGGCGGGCGGCTGCCCGGCGGCGGCGCGGACCGCCTGCCAGGAGGGGTTGGTCTTCTCCCCGTCGAACGGTGCGAAGCCGGTCAGCAGTACCCGGGTCATACGGTCTCCTCGGTGGTGGTGGCCCGGCGCGGTGGGCGGACCGTACGGCGGCGGCTTCGGCCGGAAGACGGTCAGAAGGCGAAGAGCGCCATGATCACGATGTTGCAGCCGAGCAGGACGCCCGCGGTGGGCAGCTGCGCCTTGATCGGCCCGTACTGGTCCTTCAGCTCCAGCAGGGCGGCCGGGACGATGTTGAAGTTGGCGGCCATCGGGGTCACCAGAGTGCCGCAGAATCCGGCGAGCATGCCGAGGGCGAGGACGGCGGGCGCGTTGCCGTGGAAGTGCTCGACGAGGACGGGCCAGCCGACGGCGGCGGTCATGACGGGGAACGCGGCGAAGGCGTTGCCCATGATCAGGGTGAAGCCGAACATGCCGAGGCAGTAGACGACGACGGCGATGTACAGGGAGTTGTCGGGGAGCACCGCGGTGGTGATCTTGCCGACCTGGGTGCCGACGCCGGAGACCTGGAAGATGGCGCCGAGCGTGGCGAGCATCTGCGGCAGCAGCATCGCCCAGCCCATGGACTCCAGCATCGAACGGCCGGCGGCGACGGGCACCGGGAGCCGCTTCTCACGGAGCATCACCATGGCGACGACGAGCGCGACGACGGCGCCGATGCCCAGGCCGAGGATGGTCTCGCTGCCCTCCTGGAGGACCGGCCGTCCGCCGATGTGCAGCCGGGCGACGCCGACGGCGCAGACCAGTGCGACGACGGGGATGGTGAGCGCCGGGACGAAGAGGCGGCTGCCGAAGCGGGCGGCGTGGGCGGTGCGTTCGGCGGGGGTGGTGGTGCGCGGGGTGCCGCGTCCGGTGAGACCGCAGCCGGCCAGGAGAACCATGGCCAGCACGGCGGCGCCCAAAGGTTCGGCGGGCGCCCGGCCGCTCACGACCCAGCTGCTGTAGATGAACCCGACGCCGATCAGGCCCCAGAAGGCGGCGGTGCCCCGCCGTTTGGCGTTGCTGCGGTCGGTGTACATCTGCCCGGCCATCACCAGGAAGCTGAGGCCGACCAGCCAGTAGAACCACTCTGCCTTGATCATTCGGTGGCCTCCGCTGCGGTGGCGTTCCCGGCGTGGCCGGTCGGGTGGGTGGTCTCGGTGGGCCGGTCGCCGCCGGTGCTCGCGGGGTTGGCGGCGCGCAGTTCGCGCTCCAGCTGCCGGTCGAGGCGGAGCATCCGCCAGCCGTGGACGACGAAGGCGCACACGGCGGTGGGGATGGCCCACAGCGCCAGGTGGAGCGGTTCGAGGTGGGTCCCGTAGGTGGTGTTGACGAAGCCGGTGATCAGCAGGATCGAGCCGACGGCGAGGAAGACGTCCTCGCCGAAGAACCGGCCGACGTTGTCCGCGGCGGCGGCGCACGAGCGGATCCGTTCGCGGGCGGCGTCGGTGAGTGTGCCGTGGCGGCGCTCGGCGGCGCCCTCGGCCATCGGGGCGGCCAGCGGACGGACGGTCTGGGCGTGGCCGAAGACGTCGGTGAGGCCCAGCGCGGCGCCGATCTGCCGCATGCCCAGGTAGAGGGCGAGGAACCGTCCGGTGGTGAGCTTGGCGAAGCGGGCGATCAGGTTGCGGGCCTGCTCCTGGAGGCCGTAGCGCTCCAGCAGGCCGATGACCGGGAGGGTGATGGCGAAGATCGTCACCGACCGGCTGTCGGCGAAGCCCTTGCCGAAGGCGGCCAGCACCTCCTGGGGGGAGAGTCCGCCGAGGAGTCCGGCGACGATGCCCGCGGCACCGACGACGAGCAGGGGATGGCGTTTCGTGGCGAAGCCGATCACGACCACGAGCACGCCGAGGAGCACGATCATGGGCCCGCCTTCCGCGTACAGGACCCCACGCGGACCGTGAGGATCGTTGAATGGATTGCAGCGGAGGCTAGGCGATTGTTCAACGATCCGACAAGGGGTTCGGGGGCGGGAACTTTCCGGCGCCATCCCGCCGGTCGGGCGCCGGGCGCGTCGGCGACCCCGCGCCCGGCCGGGCGCCGCCGCACCCGCCGCCCGGTCCCTCACTCCTCCGCGATCAGCCGCCCGTACGCCCCGGAGAGCTGGGCGAGCGAGTCCTCCAGATACGAGCGGAGCAACTCCTCGGCCGCGGCGGCGTCGCCGTCCTCCAGCGCCTCGACGATCTGCCGGTTGCGGGTGAGGTACGGCGCGTGGAAGCGGCGCGGGTCGTCCATGACGTGGAAGACCAGGCGGAGTTCGGCGAGCACGGCGCGCATCAGCTCGTCGGTGCGCGGGCTGCCCGCCAGCGCCGCGACACCCTGGTGGAAGCGGATGTTGGCGGTGGACAGCTCCTGCCAGGCGCGCTCGCGCACCGCCGTCTCGCCGGAGCGCACCGCCGCCTCGATGGCGCCGATCGCCGCCCGCGTCCCCCCGCCGTACGGCCCCTGGCCCAGACCGCGGACGGCGGCGCACTCGACGAGCAGGCGGACGCGGTAGATGTCGGCCAGGTCCTCGACGGTCAGGACGCGGACGAAGACGCCGCGGTTGAGGCGGTGGACCAGCAGCCGTTCGTGGGTGAGCAGCCGGAACGCCTCGCGCAGGGTGTTGCGGGAGACGCCGAGGGCACCGCCGATGGACTCCTCGGAGAGCCGGGCGCCGGGCGGGAAGTGGCCCTCGGTGATGCGGTCGCGCAGGATGTCCGCGACCCGCTCGGCGGTGCCGGCGCGGCCGAGCAGCGCCCGGTCGCCCGCCAGCCCCCCGACATCGACCGGCTGCCGCCGCTCCGTCCTCGCCGCGCCGCCCGCCATCCGGCCCACCCCGCTTCCGCCGTGGCGCCGGTCCGTGCCGGGCGCCGTCTCGATCGTTCTCCCGCCGGAAGTCAATCCCAGAAGCCGGATCGGAACAACACACCTCTTGTCGGATCGTTCAACGATCGCTACCTTGGGCCCGACGCCGGTCGGCCCGTGCGCCCCACGGCCCCGGGCCCCACCGGCCCGCCCCGGGCGCCCGCTCCCCGCAGCCGCCGTGCCCCCTGCCACCGAGCCCTGGAGCGGAGACCCATGAGCGACCTCGCCGTCCAACCGGCCGTCATCGACCTCAACGCCGACCTCGGCGAGGGCTTCGGACGCTGGCAACTCACCGACGACGACGCCCTGCTGTCCGTCGTGACCAGCGCCAACGTCGCCTGCGGCTTCCACGCCGGGGACCCCGGCACGATGCGCCGGGTCTGCGAACGCGCCGCCGCCGGTGGCGTCGTCATCGGCGCCCAGGTCTCCTACCGCGACCTCGCCGGTTTCGGCCGCCGCGCCATGGACGTCCCCGCGGACGAGCTGGCCGACGAGATCGCGTACCAGATAGGCGCGTTGGAGGTCTTCGCCCGCGCCGCCGGGGCCCGCGTCGGCTACGTCAAACCGCACGGCGCGCTCTACAACCGCTGCGTCCACGACGCCGAACAGGCCGCCGGTGTCGTCGCCGGGATCCGCACCGCGGGCGGGTCGCTGCCGGTCCTCGGCCTGCCCGGCTCCCGGCTGCACGAGGCGGCGCGCGCGGCCGGACTGCCGGTCGTCGAGGAGGCGTTCGCCGACCGCGCCTACACCGCCGAGGGCACCCTCGTCCCGCGGCGCGAGCCCGGCGCGGTCGTCGAGGACCCCGAGGAGGTCGTCGGGCGCGCCCTGGGCATCGCCCGTGACGGCGCCGTCCGCTCCCACGACGGCACCCCGGTCACGGTCCGCGCCCGGTCGCTCTGTCTGCACGGCGACACCCCCGGCGCCGCGGCGCTCGCCCGCCGGGTGAAGGCCGAACTCGCCGCCGCCGGCGTGGTGGTGCGGAGCTTCATATGAGAGCGCTGCCCGTCGGCGCGCACGGACTCCTCCTCGAACCGGACACCGCCGACGGGGTCGGCGCGCTCCACGCGGAGCTGCTGCGGCGCGCCGCGGCCGGGGTCCTGCCACCCGTCACCGAGATCGTGCCCGCCGCCCGGACCGTCTTCCTCGACGGTCTCGACGACCCCCGCGGCTTCGCCGCCTCCCTCGCCACCTGGGACATCCCGCCGCTGACCGCCACCGACCGGCCGGCCGTGGAGCTGCCGGTGGTCTACGACGGCCCGGACCTGGCCGACGTCGCCGCGCTGTGGGGCACCACCCCGGACGAGGTGGTGCGCCGTCACGCCGCCACCACCTTCCATGTGGCGTTCTGCGGGTTCGCCCCCGGCTTCGGCTATCTCACCGGGCTGCCCGAGGAGTGCCACGTACCGCGCCGGGCCACCCCGCGCACCCGGGTCCCGGTCGGCGCGGTCGCGCTCGCCGGGCCGTACACCGGCGTCTATCCGCGCTCCTCCCCCGGCGGCTGGCAGCTGATCGGCCGGACCGACGCGGTGCTGTGGAACCCGGCACGGGAGAACGCCGCCCTGCTCACGCCCGGCACCCGGGTCCGGTTCGTTCCCGCGCACCGGGCCCGCGACACGGAGACCGTCCGATGACCGATCACGCCTGCCTCGTGGTGCGCGCCGGAGCCCTCACCACCGTCCAGGACCTCGGCCGCCCCGGCCACGCCCACCTGGGCGTCCCGCTCTCCGGCGCCCTCGACGCCCCGGCCCACCGCCTCGCCAACCGCCTGGTCGGCAACGCGGAGTCGGCGGCGACCCTGGAGACCACGCTCACCGGGTGCGCCGTCCGGATGCGCCGCGCCACCACCGTCGCGGTGACCGGCGCGCCCTGCCCGGTGACGGTCGACGGCCGGCCCGCCGCCTGGGGCGCCCCGGTCCGCGTCCCGGCCGGCGCCGTCCTCGACGCCGGGCCCGCCGTCCGGGGGCTGCGCTCGTACCTGGCGTTCGGCGGCGGCATCACGACCGAACCGGTGCTCGGCAGCCGCGCCACCGATCTGCTCTCCGGGCTCGGCGGCGATCCGCTCCCCGACGGCGCGGTGCTGCCGCTGGGCGCCGAACCCGCGGCCCCGGCCTGGGCGGACGCCGTCCCGCACCCCGGCCCGCCCGCCGAACTGCTGCTGCCCTACCGGCCCGGGCCCCGCGACGACTGGTTCACCGCGCACGGCCACCGCACCCTGGCCACCGGGCGGTTCGGGGTCTCGGCGGCGAGCAACCGCATCGGGCTGCGCACCGAGGGCCCGCCCCTGGAGCGCGCGCGGGACGGTGAACTGCCCAGTGAGGGTATGCCGCTGGGCGCCCTCCAGGTGCCGCCGGACGGGCTGCCGGTCCTCTTCCTGCACGACCATCCGACGACCGGCGGCTACCCGGTGATCGGCGTGGTCCCCGCCCGCCATCTGGCGGCCGCAGCCCAGGCCGTACCGGGCACCCCGATCCGCTTCCTGCCGCTACACGGGGCGTGAGGGCAGGGCGCACGCGCCCCCGCTCACGTCTCGTCCGGCTCCCCGTACCCGCCCCCGCCCGGCGTCCGCACCACCAGCACGTCGTCCGGGCCGACCTCGGCGGTGTCGCGGCCACGCAGCTGCTCGGTGGTGCCGTCGGCGCGCCGCAGGAGGTTCTCGCCGAGCGCGCCCGGGGCGCCGCCCGCCATGCCGTACGGCGGGACGCGGCGGTGGCCGCTGAGCAGGGCGATGGTCATCGGCTCCAGGAACCGCAGCCGCCGCTCGACGCCGTCGCCGCCGTGGTGGGCCCCGGCGCCGCCGCTGCCGGGCCGTACCGCGAAGGCGTCGACCCGCACCGGGTAGCGCCACTCCAGCACCTCGGGGTCGGTGAGCCGGGAGTTGGTCATATGGGTCTGGACGGCGTCGGTGCCGTCGAAGTCCGGGCCGGCGCCGGAGCCGGAGGCGACCGTCTCGTAGTACTGCACCCGGTCGTTGCCGAAGGTCAGGTTGTTCATCGTGCCGGAGCCCTCGGCCTGGACGCCCAGTGCGGCGTAGAGGGCGCCGGTGACGGCCTGGCTGGTCTCGACGTTCCCGGCGACCGTGGCAGCCGGGTGGGACGGCGCCAGCATGCAGCCGTCCGGTACCCGCACCTCGACCGGTTTCAGACAGCCGCTGTTGAGCGGGATGTCGTCGGCGACCAGGGTGCGGAAGACGTAGAGCACCGCGGCCATCACCACCGAGCGCGGGGCGTTGTCGTTGCCCGGCTGCTGCGGTGAGGTGCCGGTGAAGTCCAGCACCGCGGTGCGGGCGGCCCGGTCGACGGTCAGCGCCACCTTGATGTGCGCACCGCTGTCGGTGACGTAGTCGCAGCCGCCGTCGGAGAGCCCGGCGATGATCCGGCGGACCGACTCCTCGGCGTTGTCCTGGACGTGCCCCATGTACGCCCGGACCACGTCGAGACCGAACTGGGCGGTCATCCGGCGGAGTTCGGTGATGCCCTTCTCGTTGGCGGCGATCTGGGCGCGCAGATCGGCGAGGTTGGCGTCGGGGGCGCGCGAGGGGTACGGGCCGGAGGTCAGCAGCGCGCGGGTCTCGTCCTCGCGCAGGTGCCCGTCGCGGACCAGCAGCCAGTTGTCGAAGAGGACGCCCTCCTCGTCGACGGTCCGGCTGAACGCCGGCATCGAACCGGGCGTGATCCCGCCGATCTCCGCGTGGTGGCCGCGCGAGGCCACCAGGAAGAGCAGCTCGCGTCCGGCGTCGTCGAAGACCGGGGTGACGACGGTGACGTCCGGCAGATGGGTGCCGCCGTGGTACGGGTCGTTGACCGCGTAGACGTCGCCCGGCCGCAGGGTGGCGCCGCGCCGCCGCAGCACCTCCTTGATCGACTCCCCCATCGAGCCCAGGTGGACGGGGATGTGCGGGGCGTTGGCGATGAGGTTGCCGTCCGCGTCGAAGAGCGCGCAGGAGAAGTCGAGGCGTTCCTTGATGTTGACGGAGTGCGCGGTGTGCTCCAGCCGGACGCCCATCTGCTCGGCGATGGCCATGAAGAGGCTGTTGAACACCTCCAGCAGCACCGGATCCGCCGCGGTCCCGACGGCCGCCCGCTCCGGACGTGGCTCCGCACGGTCCAGCACCAGATGCCCGGCGTCGCCGACCGTCGCCCGCCAGCCCGGGTCGACGACCGTCGTCGCGTCCTCCTCGGTGACCAGCGCGGGCCCGGTGACGGTGTCCCCGGGCCGCAGCCCGGTGCGCGCGAAGAGCGGGGTGTCCCGCCAGGCGCCGCCCGCGTACATCCGGACGGTGGCGGCGGGCCGCATCCCGCCCGTACGGGGTCCGGGGCGTTCGGCGCCGGCGCCCGCACCGCCCGCGGCGCCCGTCGCCTCGACCGTCACCGCCTCGGCGACCAGCGGTTTGTCCATGGTGAAGGCGTAGCGGGCGCGGTGCAGCCGGGTGAAGGCGGCGGCCATCTCCGCCGCGGTGGCGAGCGGGACGCCGAGCGTGGTGTCGGTCCCGGCGTAGCGGATCAGCACCCGGGCGCGGGTGGTGACGCTCTCGGCGGGCACGCCCTCGGCGACGAGTTCGCGGCGGGTGTGCCCGGCCAGTTCGTCGCAGACGGCCCGGACCCGGTCCGCCGCCGCCTCGCCGTCCAGCTCCGCCTCGACCGCGCGCTCGCGCATCGCGGTGGCGTCCGCGACGCCGATGCCGTACGCGGAGAGCACCCCGGCGAGCGGCGGGATCAGCACGGTGTCGATGCCGAGGGCGTCGGCGACGGCGCAGGCGTGCTGGCCACCGGCGCCGCCGAAGCTGGTCAGCGCATAGCGGGTGAGGTCGTGGCCGCGCTGGACGGAGATCTTCTTGACCGCGTTGGCCATGTTGAGGACGGCGATGTCGAGGAATCCGGCGGCTACCTCCTCCGGCCCGCGGTCGTCGCCGCTCTCCCGGGCGGTGCGCGCGGCCAGCTCGGCGAAGCGGGCGCGGACCACCTCCGCGTCGAGCGGCCGGTCGCCGTCCGGGCCGAAGACCGCCGGGAAGTGGTCGGGCTGGATCCGGCCGAGCATGACGTTGGCGTCGGTGACGGTGAGCGGGCCGCCGCGGCGGTAGCAGGCGGGCCCGGGGTCGGCGCCCGCGGAGTCGGGGCCGACGCGGTAGCGGCGCCCGTCGAAGTGGAGGACGGAGCCGCCGCCGGCGGCCACCGTGTGGATGTTCATCATCGGCGCGCGCATCCGCACCCCGGCCACCTCGCTGCCGAGGACCCGCTCGAACTCGCCCGCGTAGTGCGAGACATCGGTGGAGGTGCCGCCCATGTCGAAGCCGATGACCCGGTCGTGTCCGGGCCCCGCCTCGGCGGCGGAGCGGACCATGCCGACGACGCCACCGGCCGGACCGGACAGCACCGCGTCCTTGCCCCGGAAGTGCGCGGCCCGCCGCAGTCCGCCGTTGGACTGCAGGAACATCAGCCGGATGCCGGGGAGCTGGTCGGCCACCTCCTCGACGTAGCGGCGCAGCACCGGCGAGAGGTACGCGTCGACGACGGTGGTGTCGCCGCGCGGCACCAGCTTCATCAGCGGGCTGACCTCGTGCGAGCAGCTGACCTGCGGGAATCCCGCATCGGCGGCGAGGGCGGCGACGGCCTTCTCGTGGGCGGGGTGGCGGTAGCCGTGCAGCAGGACGACGGCGGCGGCGCGCAGCCCGTCGGCGCGGGCCCGGGCCAGCTCGCCGCGGAGCGCCGCGGTCTCCAGCGGCCGGACCACCTCGCCGTGCGCGTCCAGCCGCTCGGGCACCTCGATCACCCGGTCGTACAGCGGCTCGGGCAGCACGATGTGCCGGTCGAAGATGCGGGGGCGGTTCTGGTACGCGATGCGCAGCGCGTCGCGGAAACCCTCGGTGACGAGGAGGACGGTCGGTTCGCCGGTCCGCTCCAGCAGGGCGTTGGTGGCGACGGTGGTGCCCATCTTGACGACGGCGACCCGCTCGGCGGGCACCGGCTCCCCCGGCGCGAGCCCCAGCATCCGCCGGATGCCCTCGACGGCCGCGTCGCGGTAGCGCTCGGGGTGGTGCGAGAGCAGTTTCGCGGTGACCAGCCGGCCGTCCGGCCGCCGGCCGATGACGTCCGTGAAGGTGCCCCCGCGGTCGATCCAGAACTCCCAGCGTCCGGTCATCCGGCCATTGTGGCAGCGGAGGCGGGGCACACCAGGGGGCGTCGAGGGCGTGGCGCGGGCGGCCCGGCCACGTACCCCGCGGGCAGCGCACGACCGCCTCCGCCCTCCCCTCCGGCGCCCCGACGCTGCCCCCGGCGCTGCCCTCGCGGACCTGGACCGGCGGGCGCGGGGTGCGGAGACTGCGGGGGCACCTCACACGCCCCGACGCCATGCCTTCAGGAGCAGCCCGTGTTCACTCGACAGGACCGCGGTGCGGCCGGTACCGCACTGGACCGGAGCCCCGCCCCGCGGGTGCCGGCGGCCCCGCGCCCGGTGCCGCGTCCCGGGGGCCCGGTGCCCCTCACGCCCGCCGGGCTGCGGGAGCTCCAGCGCAGCGCCGGGAACGCCGCCACCGTCCGCGCGCTCGGGCCGCGGCCGGTGCAACGGGCGGAACCCGACGGCAAGAACGAAGACAAGGACAAGAAGAACCGCCCCCGGTACCGGATCCAGCTCCAGTCGAACAAGAACAGCCGCACCCACCGCCTCGGCTACTGGACCGGTGGCTTCGGCCATGCCTGGGTCGCCCTCTACAAGGCCGAGAACGGCTTCGAGGAGTGGAAGTCCTACGGCTTCTTCCCCACCGAGGAGTTACCGCGCACCACCCCGCTGAAGACGGTGCCGGGCGAGGTCAAGCAGAACTTCGACAACCCCGGGTCCGCGACCTCCAAATTCACCGCGGAGCTGACGCAGGAGCAGTTCGAGAAGGCGAAGGAGTACATCCGGGCCAACAAGAAGCACTCCTACAACCTGGCGAGCTTCAACTGCACCACCTTCGCCCGCGGCGTCTACCGCGCCGCGACCGGCAGCTCCGCGCCCGGTCTCGGCCTGCCGCTGCTGGAGAACCCGAACACCCTCCAGGACTCCATCAAGCGCCGCAACGAGCGCGGCGGCGTGCCCCGCAAGGGCGAGAACATCGCCGCGGCACCGGGCGGGACGTCGGACTCGGAGAGCGGCGACGAGGAGTACGGCCCACCGGGGGAAGTCCCCACCGGCGCGGCACCCGCGGCGGCTCCGGCCCCGCGCCCGCCGGAGCGCCCGACACCGGGCCGCTTCGCGCTGGACTGAGCCCGGAGCACGAGCGGGCGGAGCGGTACGGGCGCCGGGCCCGTGCCGCCCGGGCGCCGGGTGTCCCTCAGACCGGCGAGGCGTCCGGTCCGAACCGGCGGCGGACGGCGGTCTGCACCTCGGCCTCCTCGGCCGGATCGGCGGCGAGCCTGCGGAGCTGTTCGACGACCCGGTCGTCACCGGTCGCGGCGTGCCGGGCGGCCAGCTCCCGGGTGGTCTCCTCGCAGTCCCAGAGGCATTCCACGGCGAACCCGGCGGCGAAGCCGGGATCGGTGACGGCGAGCGCGGCGGCGGTCCGCCCGCGCAGCTCGGAGGAGGCCGTCTCCCGGTAGACGTGGCGCAGCACCGGCGCCGCGCAGCCGACGCCGAGCCGCCCGACGCCGTCGACCAGCTCCCACAGCGCACCGGCGTCGGGCCCGTCGACACGGACCGTACGGCGCAGCGCGGCGAGCACCACCCCGGCGTCACGGGCGTCGCCGCGGCGGGCGAGGACGGCGGCAGCGGCGGTGCCCAGCCGGTCGTCGCGGCGGGCCCAGCCGCGGGCGCGGCCGAGGACGGCGTCGGCGGCGGGCATCCGGGCGAAGGCGGCGAGCGCGGCGGCGGTGGGCACCTCGCCCGCGTCGGGGCCACCGACGGTGGCCTCGACGAGATCGAGGGCGGCGGGGTCGCCGCGTTCGGCGAGGTGGTGCAGGACGGCGGCGCGGGCCGCGTCCGGACCGGTCCGGGCGGCGTCCAGCAGGGTGGGCCGGTCCTCGGGACCGGCGACGGCGCCCAGGCAGCGGGCGGCGGCGAGATACCGCTGTTCCTCGGCGCCCGGAGCCCCCTCCTCGGCCCAGCGCAGCACCTCGGTGACGCTCCAGCCGGGTCGCGGCCCGCGCGGGCGCAGCTGCCGCTGCCAGCGGTCGAAGGAGCCCTGCTCCCCGGCGGCGGCCAGGCGCGCCGCGTAGCGCGGGTCCTCGGCCCACAGCCGCCAGGGGTGGGGTTCGAAGGCGTCGCGGACGGCGGCGGCCAGCGCGGCGTCGCCCTCGGCGGTGGCGGGGAAGCGGGCGAGCACGGCGGGGGCCAGAGCGGCCAAGCCTGCGTCGTCGTCGCGCAGCGCCAGCTCGTCCAGGGCCCAGCGCCAGTTGCTGCCGGTCGCGGCGTACCCGCGCAGCAGCAGGCGGGCGGCGTCGCGGCCGTAGGCGGCGAGGTGGCCGAGGACGGCGAGGGCGAGGCCGGTGCGCTCCTCGGCGGTGTCGACGCCGTCGTCCGGATGGAAGAGGTGCCGTTCGATCGCGTCGAGCCCGCCGTCGAGCTGCATGTAGAGGCGCGCGTAGTAGAGGGAGCGGTTCTCCACCTGCCAGTCGCGGCGGGCATCGCGCAGCACGCAGTCGTCGAGCGCCGCGAGCGCCTCGGCCCGCGGCGCCGCGAGGGCGTGCAGGGTCCCGTCGCCGCGGCCTCGCTGCAGGAGGCCGAGCAGGGTGCCACTGGGCGCTATGTCTGGATCGAACATGAGGTCAGCATCCGGTGCGGGGGACTGGCTGGCAACGGGATTTCCGCCGACCGGCATTCTTGCCGGTGACCGCGGGCCGTATGCGTCGTTCCCAGCGTGGATCGGTGGGCCCGGCAGCGCGACGGCGGGCGCAGCCTAGCTTGGAATCTGTCATTCCGCCGATTCGGCCAGTGACGCCCCCACAGAGCCCGGGGCATATGCCGACCGCAACGCCGTCCCGGGTCATGCCAAATCACTTACAGACCGTCGCAGCCTGTGCAAGAGTCGTTACCCGGCCCACACACCAGCCCCCGGGCGCGCTCTGTCGGCCAGGACAGGACCGCCGTGGCCGGCGCCGCCATATCTCGGAGAATCGATGCCGTCCCCCCTCTTCGCGGACCGTCCGTCCGCCCAGCCACCCGAGCGCGACACGGTCGAGGCACTGATCAGCCAGGCCCGCCGGCTGCGCGGTGGCCTCGACGCCGTACGCGGGTCGTCGGCGACCGACGACGTGACCGTCGATCCGCAGCTGCGCTGGCAGCGTGCGCTGTGCGACCTCGCCGTCCACCACCTCGACGACGTCGGCGGCCATCTCGACCAGCTCAGAGAGGGACTGCCCCCGGAGGAGACCGACGGCGCGGCGTACGCCGGGCCGCTCGCGCCGCCCGCCGAGGAGGAGCCACCGCGCGGTTCGCTGCTGAGCCGGGTGGGCAGCGCGGAGTGGAATCTCCTCACCGACGAGGTCAGCTGGTCCGAGGAGCTGTTCACCATCCTGGGCCGGGAGCCCTCCGACGGCCCGCTGACCCTCGACGAGCTCCCTGCGCTGGTTTTCGCCGAAGACCAGCAACATCTGGCCACGATGGTCACCGACTGCCTGGTGGACGGCCGCCCCATCGACGGCGAGTTCCGTGTCGTACGCCCCGACGCCCGGGTGCGGACGGTCCACATGACCGGTGAGCCGGTGCTGGACGCGGACGGCTCGACGGCGTGCATGTGGGCGGTGCTGCGCGACGTCAGCGAGCTGCGGCGCAGTGAGCGGGCGGTGCGCGAGAGCCGCGATTCGCTCCAGCGCAGGCGCCACGCGGCACGGACGGAGCACCGGCTCGCGGTCGAACTGCAGGAGGCCGTGCTGCCGCCGTGGCGCGGTCCGCTCCGCTTCCCGCAGGGCGGCCCGGTCGCCCTCGATCTGGCCGGGCACTACCTCCCCGCCGCCACCAGCGCCCTGATCGGCGGCGACTGGTTCGACGCCCTGCAACTCCCCGACACCACCACACTGTTGAGCGTCGGCGATCTGACCGGACACGGCGCCAGCGCAACGTCCGGGATGGCGATGGTGCTGGGCGCGCTGCGCGGGATGGCGGTGGCCGGGCACCGCCCCGGGCCGCTGATGGGCTTCCTCAACCAACTCCTGGACTCCGCCGCGCAGCCCGCGCTGGGCAGCGCCGTCTGCGCCCGGTTCGACCCGGCCACCCGGGAGCTGGAGTGGGCCCAGGCCGGGCACCCCGCGCCGCTGCTCTTCCGCGGCGGCACGGGGCGCGCGCTGGACCCGCCGGAGGGCGTCCTCCTCGGCGCGACCGCCAGCGCCGCCTACGGTCAGCGCACCGAGCGGCTGGCCCCCGGCGATCTGCTCGTGCTGCACACCGACGGTCTGCTGCCGCGCCGCGCCCACGGTCCGGACGCGGCCCAGGAGGCGGCCGAGCGGCTGCTCTCCCTCGCGCCGCGCTTCACGGCGGCCCGGGACGCCCAGGAATGTGTCCGGCTCGCCGTCGAGGAGTTCGACGGCGCCACGCGTGAGGACGACGCCTGTCTGCTGATCGCGCGGGTCAGCTGAGCCGAGGGGGAACGGCCGGCCGGGAGGGCCGGGATGCGGTGACCGGATCCGGCGTCCCGGTCACGCCGCCCCTCCCGGCCGTCGGTCTGCTCCGGCGCGTACGGGCCGGGCCGGCGTCGAGGGCGTACGGCATCGGCTCAGACCGAGAAGGTGGTGGTACCGAGCCGGGTGTCGAGCGCCGTCGCCGGGGCCGGCACCTTCGCCTTGCCGCGTGGCTTGGGCATCACCTCGTCGATCTCCGCGCGCAGCTCCTTGATCCGGTCGTTGCCGGAGTACTGCCCGGCGAGGCGGTACATCTCGCGGAGCCGGTCCCAGGTGCGGTGCGAGGAGTTCTCGCCGATGGCGGCCAGCGCCAACCGGGCGTAGCGGTCGGCCTGTTCGGGGTCGTTGCCGATGAAGCAGGCCGAGGCCATCGAGAGGTAGTCGAAGATCTGCGACCGGCGGCGGCCGGACTCCCGTAGCTGGAGGGCCCGGTTGGCGTGGCTCTGCGCGAGACCGGCGGCCGACGGGTCGTGTTCGGCGAGGGTGCGGTAGGCCAGCGCCTCCATGCCGTGCAGATCGGCCTCGTCGAACATCTGCATCCAACCGGGCGGCGGCACATCGCCCTTGTCGGAGACGAACAGCTCCTCGGCCTCGCCCAGCGTGCGGCGGACGGCGTTGCCGTTGCCCTTGGCCGCGTGGGCCCATGCCTCGATGGTGCGCAGCATGGCGCGGGTGCGGGGCAGCGCCTGTTCGCCGGAGCCGGAGGAGGCCAGCTGCATCAGGTCGAGCGCGTCGTCCGGGCGGCCCAGGTGGACCATCTGGCGGGCGGCGCGGGAGAGCGCCTCACCGGCGCGCGGCCGGTCGCCGCCCTCCCGCGCGGCGTGCGCGGCGATGACGAAGTACTTCTGCGCCGTGGGCTCCAGTCCCACGTCGTGGGACATCCAGCCGGCCAGCACGGCGAGGTTGGCCGCCACGCCCCAGAGCCTGCGCTGGAGATGGTCGGGGTGGCGGTAGGCGAGCATGCCGCCGACCTCGTTGAGCTGGCCGACCACTGCCTTGCGCTGGAGCCCGCCGCCGCGGGCGGCGTCCCAGGCGCGGAAGACCTCCACGGAGCGTTCCAGCGCGTCGATCTCCTGGGAGCCGACGGGCGCCGCCTCGTAGCGGTCGAGGCCGATCTGGTCGTAGCGGTGGGAGGGTTCGAAGCCGGCGGAGGTGAGCGGATCGGGGTGCGCCGCGGCGTCGGGCCGCGGCGTCGGGTCGGTGTGCAGCCAGTTGTCCATGGCGCCGGTCAGCGCGGAGCCCGCGGCGAGCGCCGCGCCCGCGCCCACCAGACCGCGTCGGTTGAGCATGAGGTCCATTCCCGTGAATTCCGTGAGGACCGCGGCGGTCCGCTCGGGAGCCCACGGCAGCCCGTCGTCGGACTGCCGCCTCCCCGTACGGCCGCTCCGGGCGAACCCGAGATCCTCGGTGGTTACGACACGGCCGAGGCGCTCGGTGAACAGGGAGGCGAGCACCTTCGGCACCGGATCTCTGGGGGTCTCCCCCATGTCGATCCAGCGCCGGACCCGCGAGGTGTCGGTCGCCAGCTGCGGATGGCCCATGGCCGCCGCCTGCCGGTTGACCGCCCTCGCCAGTTCGCCCTTGGACCAGCCGGCCAGTCCGAAAAGGTCCGCGAGACGGGTGTTCGGCTCCCTGCCCACGTCAAGCCCCCAGGTTCCTCGACTGCGTTGACACTAACCGCCGTTGACATGGGCTGTGAGCATTCGCCAGGGGTTCGCCAGGGTGCGCCACATGGTCTGCCACCCGCGCCGGTGTGTTGTGTAGACGTGCCGCCCCCGGCTCGGTGGCGGGACCGCATTCCCCAGGGTGCGCGCCCTGCTCCAGGGGCACGCCGAACCGGCCTTCTGCACGAGGTCCGTACGGCGGGCTCCCGCCACCGGGCCGGGAGCGCACCACTCGTCGGCGCACGAAGGGATCCGTCTCACCCATGTACGCAGCATCGTCCGCCGTGACCGCCCCCACCCGGACGTACCGTCACCAGCCCGCGGGCGGCCGGCCGTACCCCGATCCGGCCGCCGCGGGGATGGTGCCCGGGCTCGCTGGTGGCCGGGTCCGGCGGGCGGGCGCGGTCGCCCAGCCGCTGAGCGGGCGGCTCGATCTGTCCGGCCCCCAGGGCGCCCCGCTGCGCGCCGCCGTCGCCGCCGTGCACCGCATCTGTCCGGAGTTCCATCCGGTCCAGGTGCTGCGGCGCGGCGGCCGGTCGGTGCTGCTGGTGGGCACGACGGGGCGGACCACCGCGGTCGCGAAGTGTTTACTGGACCACTCCCCCGCCTGGGTCGAGCGGTTCCGGCAGGAAATAGTGGCGTACCGGGCGTTCGTCCGGCACCGTCCCCCGGTGCGGGTGCCGCGGCTGGTCGCCGCCGATCCCGACAACTGCACGCTGGTGGTGGAGCGGATGCCGGGCCGCGTCGCCGCCCTCCAGCGCCACCCCTCCGAGGCTCCGGCCCGCGGGGACGTGCGGGCGGCGCTGGGTGCGATCTGCCGGATCAACCTCTGGCAGCCGCCACCCGGGCTCTTCGACGCCCCGCTGGACTACGGCCGCCGGATCGCGCGCTACCACGAGCTGGGGCTGCTGACCGACCGGGACCTGGGCGACCTGCGGAAGCTGCTGCGCGGGATCCCGCACGTCCGGGGCCAGTTCTCGCACGGCGACGCGCTCCTGAACAACGTCCTGCTGTCGCCGATGGGTCCGGTGCTGCTCGACTGGGACAGCGCCGGGTGGTACCTGCCCGGCTACGACCTGGCGACGCTGTGGGCGCAGCTCGGCGAGGCGCCTGCGGCCCGCCGTCAGATCAGCCAGCTGGCCCAGGCGTCGGGCCCGGCGGCACGGGATGCGTTCCTGGTCAATCTGATGCTGGTGCTGACGCGGGAGATCCAGCGGTACGAGAGCGCGGTGCAGCGCACGATGCGGGAGCCGGTGCCGGAGGGCACTCCGGCGGGGGGCGTGCCCGGCGTGCTCTCCGCGGGCGAGGAGCAGCGGCTGTTGCTGCGGCGGCTGCACGACGACGCCCAGATGGCCCGGCGGGCGGTGCGGGCGGCGGTCGGCACCCGCTGAGCGGTGAAGCGGAGGGGCGGCGCATCCGGAGCGACGGATGCGCCGCCCTTCGTCGTGCCGGGGCCCGGGCGGGCCATGACGCGGCGGTCGCTTCCGGGCCGCCACTGGTCCACTCCACTGACGCCCCGCAGGCCGCAGGCCGATCCCGGGAAGACTCGCCCCGTA
The DNA here is from genome assembly GCF_055564055.1 of Streptomyces sp. NPDC029159. Lineage (NCBI taxonomy): Bacteria > Bacillati > Actinomycetota > Actinomycetes > Kitasatosporales > Streptomycetaceae > Streptomyces > Streptomyces sp. NPDC029159. The sequence continues at coordinate 429,333 of NZ_JBVHWT010000005.1, read as the reverse complement.
CCGCGCTGACATGCGAAATTCCGCGGTGGCCAGGTGATTGACGGATCGTCGGGCACCCGATACCTCTAGGCCGGTCGGGGCTCATGGGTCGAGTCCCGGCCCGTTCGGACGTCTGCGCATCACCCGTCACAACGCCCCGGCCGGGGCCGGTCCCAGGAGGTTGCCTTGCGAAGACTGCGAAGATTCCGGAGCACCGATCCGGAGGGCGGGCGACGCACCTCCCGTCCGGCCGTCCGCACCGCGACGGCCCTCGCCGCCGGGGCGCTGCTGCTCCCGCTGGTGTCGGCCACCGGCCCGGCCGGCGCCGCCGAGCCCGCGGCGGACACCCTCCAGCGGGCCTTCACCGAGGCCGCCGCCCGCTACCACGTACCGAGCAGTGTGCTGCTGGGCGTCTCCTACCTGGAGTCCCGCTGGGACGCGCACGCCGGTGCGCCCAGTGTGGACGGCGGGTACGGCCCGATGCATCTGACGGACGCCCGGGCGGCGGTGGCCCGGGTGGCGCGGCACAGCGAGGCCGACGACGACCCGCGGGGCGACGCCGCGCGGCCGGTCGCGGCCGGTCACCGGGGGGCCGCCCCGCAGACGCTGCCCGCCGCGCTGCCCGCGCGGCTGCGGACGCTGCCCCGGGCGGCCGAGCTGACCGGTATCCCGGCGGCGAGGCTGCGCAGCGATCCGGCGGCGAACATCCTCGGCGGTGCGGCGCTGCTCGCCGCGGAACAGCGGAACCTGGGGCTGGCGCCCGACGCCGGCCCGGCCGGCTGGTACGCCGCGGTGGCGCGGTACGCCGGGGCGGGTGACGCGGCCGGCGGGCGGGGCTTCGCCGACGAGGTCTTCGACACGCTGCGGCACGGCCAGGCGCGGACCACGGACGCGGGGCAGCGGGTGACGCTGGCGGCGGCTCCCGCGCTGCGCCCCGACGCCGCGCAGGCGAAACGTATCGCTCCGGCGGTCCGGCAGGCGTCGGCCCCGGCGGCGCGGCCCGAGTGCCCGGCGTCGGTGGCGTGCGAGTCGGTCCCGGCGCCGTACGAGAAGTTCGGGGACGGCGACTACGGCAACCACGACAAGGCCGACCGGCCCGAGGACCTCAAGGTCGACACGATCGTCATCCATGACACCGAGGGGTCGTGGGAGACGTCGCTGAAGCTGGTCCAGGACCCGACGTATGTGTCGTGGCACTACACGGTCCGCTCGTCCGACGGGCTGATCGCCCAGCACGTGCCGACGAAGGACGTCGCCTGGCAGGCCGGGAACTGGTACATCAACTCCCACTCCATCGGTATCGAACACGAAGGGTTCCTGACCGCTCCCGACGCCTGGTACACGGAGGCGATGTACCGCAGCTCGGCGCGGCTGGTGACGTATCTGAGCAGGAAGTACGGGGTGCCGCTGGACCGGCAGCACATCCTGGGCCACGACAACGTACCGGGGACGACGACCTCGACGATCCCGGGGATGCACACCGACCCCGGTCCGTACTGGGACTGGGCGCACTACTTCACGCTGCTGGGCAAGCCGTTCGCGGCGCAGCGGCGGGCGGCGGGCGATGTCGTCGTGATCGCGCCGGACTACGCGACGAACAAGCCGCCGTACACGGGGTGTGAGAAGGCGGGCGAGCCGTGTGCCGCGCACGGGTCGGAGGCGGTGCGGCTGCGTGTCGCGCCGAGCGCGGACGCGGCGCTGGTCAAGGATGTCGGGCTGCGGCCGGACGGCAGTCCGTCGACGACCGACGTCAACGATCTGGGGGCGCGGGCCAGCACCGGTCAGCGGTTCGCGTTCGCCGGGCAGCAGGGCGACTGGACGGCGATCTGGTACCTCGGGCAGCGGGCGTGGTTCGAGAATCCGGCGAAGCACCGCACGGCCTTCCGCACGTCGGGCGCGACGGTGACGCCGAAGGCGGGGCGGGCGACGATCCCGGTCTACGGGCGGGCGTACCCGGAGAAGGCGGCGTATCCGGCAGGGGTACCGGTGCAGGCGGTCTCACCGCTGCCGTACCAGCTGCACGCCGGGGAGCGGTACGCCACCGGCGGGTCGCTGCTCGGGGACTACTTCTCCGCGCCCGGCTACGACACGGCCACCCATGCCGTCGTCCGGGGCGAGGACCGCTACTACGTGATCCAGGTCGGGCACCGGATCGGGTATGTGCGGGCCGCGGATGTCGAGGTGCGGCGGGGCGGGGCGTAACCGCCTGCCGTGCGGGCCGGGGGCCTCGCGCTCCCGGCCCTTGCGCCGTCAGTGCTGCTGGAAGAGTTCGGCCGGCAGCGGCTTGAGGAGGGCGTAGAGGTCGTCGGTGATGGGGCGGTCCCAGCTGGCGATGGTGACCAGCACGCCGTCGCTGCGGTCGAACTGCACGCAGGAGACGCGGCTTTCAGAGCACTTGATGCGCTTGACGATGAGGAGGTTGTCGTCGTGCATGACGGGGGTGTCCTCGCTCTCGACGACCTCGACCGGCTCGTCGTTGCCGAGCGCCGCCAGCAGCTGGGCGACCTCGAAGGGCACCTCGCCCTCGTCCAGCTCGCGGGCCGGGGAGCCCTCCGGGAGGTTCCCGATGACCATCGCGGGGCCGCGGCCGCCGAACAGGTCGTAGCGGAGGAAGACGCCCTGGCAGGTGCCGTCGGGGGCGGGCAGCAGCCCGGCTCCGAGGTTGCCCGGCCAGTCCCCGGGATCCATGGCGAGGACGTCGAAGTCAGGCCCGGCGGGCGTGGCTGCGCTGCGGCGGCGGAGGAAGGACATGCCGCCATCGTACGTGCCCGGACGGCGGTCGGCGGACCCGGCGGCGGGGGCCCGGCGGGCCGGTGCGGGGCCCGGGCCGCGGGGTGGCGGGCCCCGGCCGCGGGGGTGGCGCGGCCGGGGCGCGGCGGATCGTACGGCCGTCCCGGCGGCGCTCGTGCCGAGGGGTACGGACGGTGCCCGCCGCCGGGCCCCTCTTGGTAGCGTCCGGCGCATCCACTCCATCCGTCAGGGGGCGAGATGAGCGACATCCGGCAACTGCTGCGTGCTCTTCCGGTTTTCGCGGGTGAGCTGCCCGTGTTCGATCCCGACGACACACCGGACGATCCGGTGGCGCTGTTCACCACCTGGTTGATGGACGCGATCCGCCGCCAGGTGCCCGAACCGCATGCGATGACGGTGTCCACGGCCGACGCCGCGGGCCGGCCGTCGGCGCGGATGCTGATCCTCAAGGACCTCGGCCCGGACGGCTGGCGGTTCGCCGTGCACCGCGACAGTCTCAAGGGCCGCGAGCTGACCGCCCGCCCGTACGCGGCGCTGACGTTCTACTGGCAGCCGCTGGCCCGGCAGGTCCGGGTGCGGGGGCCGGTGGTGGAGGAGAGTGCGGAGGTGGCGGCCGCCGACTTCCTGGCGCGCGGCGCGGAGGCCCGGGCGGAGGCGTTGCCGGGTCGCCAGAGCGCTCCGCTGACCGGCCTCGACGAGCGGGACACCGCGGTGAAGGCGGCGGCGGAGCGGATCGCGCGCGATCCCTCGCTGGTGGCGCCCGGCTGGACGGTGTGCACCGTACGCGCCGAGGAGGTGGAGTTCTGGCAGGGCGCCCGGGACCGCCGCCACACCCGGCTCGCGTACCGGCGCGACGGCGCGAGCTGGACGAAGGGCCTGCTCTGGCCGTGACGGCGGGCGGCCGGCCTCACTCCGGCCGGTCGGCGCCCACCAGCCACATCGAGAAGAACTGTGCGCCGCCGCCGTAGGCGTGGCCCAGGGCGCGGCGGGCGCCGTCGATCTGGTGGTCGCCGGCCCGGCCGCGTACCTGGAGGGCGGCCTCGGCGAAGCGGAGCATGCCGGAGGCGCCGATGGGGTTGGTGGACAGGACGCCGCCCGAGGGGTTGACCGGCAGATCGCCGTCGAGGGCGGTGGCGCCGGACTCGGTGAGTTTCCAGCCCTCGCCCTCGGCGGCGAAGCCGAGGTTCTCCAGCCACATCGGTTCGTACCAGGAGAACGGGACGTACATCTCGACGGCGTCGATCTCGCGGCGCGGGTCGGTGATGCCGGCCTGGCGGTAGACGTCGGCGGCGCAGTCCCGGCCGGCGCGCGGGGAGACGAAGTCCTTGCCGGCGAAGAGGGTGGGCTCGCTGCGCATGGCGCCGCCGTGCAGCCAGGCCGGAGGGTGCGGGGAGCGGGCGGCGCCGGTGCGGTCGGTGAGGACCATGGCGCAGGCGCCGTCGGAGGAGGGGCAGGTCTCGGAGTAGCGGATGGGGTCCCACAGCATGGGCGAGGACTGCACCTTCTCCAGGGTGAGGTCCGTCTCGTGGAGGTGGGCGTAGGGGTTCTTCAGGGCGTTGCGGCGGTCCTTGTACGCGACGAGGGAGCCGATGTGGTCGGGGGCCTTGCTGCGGCGCATGTAGGCGCGGACGTGCGGGGCGAAGAAGCCGCCCGCCCCGGCCAGCAGCGGCTGCTGGAAGGGGATCGGCAGGGACAGGCCCCACATGGCGTTGGACTCGGACTGTTTCTCGAAGGCGAGGGTGAGGACGGTGCCGTGGACGCGGGCGGCGACGAGCTTGGCGGCGACCAGCGCGGTGGAGCCGCCGACGGAGCCCGCGGTGTGCACCCGCAGCAGGGGTTTGCCGACGGCGCCCAGCGCGTCGGCGAGGAAGAGCTCCGGCATCATCACGCCCTCGAAGAAGTCGGGGGCCTTGCCGATGACGACGGCGTCGATGTCGCGCCAGTCGAGGGCGGCGTCGTCGAGGGCGCGGCGGGCGGCCTCCCGGACGAGTCCGGCGAGTGAGACGTCGCGGCGGGCGGCGACGTGGGCGGTCTGGCCGATGCCGACGACGGCCACGGGCTCCTTGCTCATGACTCCCCCTCCAGGACGGCGACGAGGTTCTGTTGCAGGCAGGGGCCCGAGGTGGCGTGGGCGAGGGCGCGTCGGCTCTCGCCGCGCTGGATGCGGGCGGCGGCCTCGCCGATGCGGATCAGGCCGGTGGCCATGACGGGGTTGGCGGCGAGCGCGCCGCCGGAGGGGTTGACGTCGACGTCGTCCCCCAGGCGCAGGGCGCGGCGCAGCACGATCTCCTGGGAGGTGAACGGGGCGTGCAGTTCGGCGAGGTCGACGGGGCGGTCGAAGGCTCCGGCGCGGTCGGCGGCGAGGCGGGTGGAGGGAGAGGTGGTGAGGTCGCGGACGCCGAGGGAGTGGGCCTCGACGCGGTGGTCGAGGCCGCGGATCCAGGCGGGCCGGTCGCAGAGGGCGCGGGCGCGGTCACCGGCGGCGAGGACGACGGCGGCGGCGCCGTCGCCGACGGGTGCGCAGTCGCCGCGGCGCAGCGGGGCGACGAGCGGGTCACCCTGCGGGCGGGGGCCGCGCAGCTGGGCGTGCGGGTTGTCCGCGGCGGCGGTGCGGGACCGGGTGGCGACGGCGGCCAGCTCGTCCTCGCAGGTCAAGCCCGCGTCGAGGAGGGCCTGGGCCTGGAGGGCGGCGAGGGCGACGGAGTCGGGCCACAGCGGGGCGAGGTAGTACGGGTCGAGCTGGCGGGTGAGGACCTCGCGGAGATCGCCCGGGGAGGACTTGCCGTAGGCGTAGACGAGGGCGGTGTCGGCCTCGCCGGTGAGGAGGGCGACCCATGCCTCGTACAGGGCCCAGGCGCCGTCCATCTCGACATGGGACTCGGAGATCGGCGGCCAGGCGCCGACGGCGTCGAGGGCCATGGTGAAGGAGAAGGCGCGGCCGGCGAGGTAGTCGGAGGAGCCGGAGCAGACGAAGCCGGCGTCGCGGGCCTTGAGGCCGGTCCGGTCCAGGACGTCGTGGAGGACGGGCAGCACCATCTCGGCCTCGGAGACCGCGCTGCTGTCGGCCACGTGGTCGCTCTGGGCGAAGGCGACGACGGCGATGTCGCGGAGCGGGGCCGGCATCAGATCAGCTCCTTGTAGCTGTCGTGGTCGGCGTCGGGTTCGCCGGTGGGCCGGTAGTGGTCGGGGTAGCGGCTGCCGTCGCGCCAGACCGGTTCGACGCGCAGGCCCATGCGGACCTGGTCGTACGGGATGCCGCCGATGCGGGCGTGGAGCGGGAGTCCGGCGCCGTCGAGGGCGATGTGGGCGTAGACGTAGGGGACCTCGATGTCGAGGTTGCGGGCCTTGATGTTGACGATGCAGAAGGTGGTGACGGTGCCGCGGGGGCCGACCTCGACCTGTTCGGCGGTGGCGACGCCGCAGGTGGGGCAGGCGCCGCGGGGCGGGACGTAGACCTTGCGGCAGGCCGGGCAGCGCTCGCCGAGGGTGCGGCGGTCGCCGAGCGCCCGCAGATGGCGGGAGTGGGCGCGGCCGGGTGTGTAGGTGTAGTCGAGCCGGGCGGGGACGGTGATGCCGGTGACCGGGTCGTCGAACCCGCCGTGGTGGGCGGCGGGCCGGGCGCCGTCCGGGGCGGCGGTGTCGTCCGTGTAGTCCGGGACGAAGCAGGCGATGTCGGTGACCGCGCCGGTACGGTCGGCGGCCCAGCGGATGCGGACGCGCATCCCGGTGCGTACGGCGTCGGGCCCGGGGGCGTCCAGGGCGTGCAGCAGGGCGGTGTCGGCGCCGTCGAGGCGGACCAGGACCCAGGCGAAGGGGGTGGCGAGCGGCTGGCCGCGGCGCGGGGAGGGGTTCCAGGCCCAGGTGGTGACGGTGCCGGTGGGGGCGACCTCGACGAGATCGCGCAGCTCCTCGCCGGTCTCCGGGTCGTACTCGGTGGGCGGGACGACGATGCGGCCGCCGGCGGTCTTGATGCCGAGGACGGTGCGCTCGCGCAGTCCGGTCAGGAAGGCGCCGCGGACGGGGCCGAGCGAGCGGGTGAAGGGGAATTCCACGACGAGGGGCGCGGTGAGGACGTCCGCCGGTGCGGCGGGTGGCGCGGTGGGCTCGGGCGTGACCTCTGGCATGCGGACTCCTTGGGTGGGCGCGTGGCCGGGGCGCGCGGGGTGCGGTGTGCGCCCCCCCGGCGACGGGACGCGCGCGAGGGGTGGTCCGGTGCGCGGGTCAGGCGCGCCGGAAGACGGGCGGGCGTTTCTCGGCGAAGGCCCGGGCGCCCTCCTTGGCGTCGGCGGTGTCGAACACCGGCCAGCCCCGGGCGAGTTCGGCGGCGAGCCCGTCGGCCTCGGACAGGTCGGCGCTCTCGTAGACGGACGCCTTGACCGCCTCCACGGCGAGCGGGCCGCAGGCGTTGATCCGCTCGGCGATCTCCAGGGCCTTGGCCAGCGCCCCGCCGTCGGGGACGACATGGCCGATCAGGCCGATCCGGGCGGCCTCGGACGCCGGGTACGGGCGGCCGGTGAGCAGCATCTCCAGGGCGTGGGTGCGCGGGATCTGGCGCGGCAGGCGGACGGTGGAGCCGCCGATCGGGAAGAGCCCCCGGGCGACCTCGAAGAGACCGAAGACGGCACTCTCCCCCGCGACGCGGATGTCGGTGCCCTGGAGGATCTCGGTGCCCCCGGCGACGCAGTGGCCCTCGACCGCGGCGATCACCGGTTTACGGGGGCGGTGGTGGCGCAGCATCGCCTTCCAGTGCAGGTCGGGGTCTTCCCGGAGCCGTTCGCGGTAGTGGTCGCCGGCCATGCCGTCGCCGGCGAGGGCCTTGAGGTCCATGCCCGCGCAGAAGGTGCCGCCCGCGCCGGTGAGCACGATCGAGCGGACCGTGTCGTCCTCGTCGGCGGCGCGCCAGCCGTCGTGGAGGCCGACCAGCATCGGCAGCGACAGCGCGTTCTTCGCCTCCGGCCGGTTGAGGGTGAGCACCAGGGTCGCCCCCTCGCGGTGCACGGTGAGGTGTTCCGTCCCGCCCATGTCCGTCTCCCGTCTGTGGACGCAGAACAGGGTGCAGGAGCGGTACGGCGACTTCAAGAGTTTTCTGACACCCAGTCAGTTTTCTTCGCCGTGGCCCTTCCCTGCTACCGCGGGCCCCGCTCTAATGGCCGCCGAGCCGCCGTCCGGCACGGTCTGGAGGAGACGTGGAGTACAACCTGGCCGACCTCTTCGAATCGATCGTCGACGCGGTCCCCGACCGCGAGGCGCTGGTGTACGTCGACCATCCGGGCAGCGGCGCCGAACGGCGGCTGACCTACGCACAGCTGGACCGCGCCGCCAACCGCCTCGCCCACCACCTCGCCGACCAGGGCGTCCGCCCCGGCGACCACGTCGGACTCCACCTCTACAACGGCGTCGAGTACCTCCAGACCCTCTACGCCTGCCTGAAGATCCGCGCCATCCCCGTCAACGTCAACTACCGCTACGTCGAGGACGAGTTGGCCTACCTCTACCGGGACGCGGACCTGGTGGCACTGGTCTTCGACGGCGAGTTCACCGACCGGGTGGCCACCGCCGTCCCGCACGCGCCCCGGCTGCGCCATCTCGTACGGGTCGGGCAGGCGCCCCAGGGCGCGCCGGTGCCGGATCCGGTGCCGGTGGCGTTCGCGGACGCGGAGGCCGCGGGGGCGCCGGGGCGCGGGTTCGCGCCGCGCTCCGCCGACGACCGGTTCATCATCTACACCGGCGGCACCACCGGGATGCCCAAGGGTGTGGTCTGGCGCCATGAGGACCTGTTCTTCTCCGGGATGGGCGGCGGCGCCCCCACGGGGGAGCCGGTGCGGCGGCCGGAGGAGGTCGCGGAGCGGGTGGCGGCCGGGGGCGACGGCATCGTGTTCTTCCCGACGCCGCCGCTGATGCACGGCACGTCCACGCTGACCGCGTTCATCGCCTTCCACTTCGGCCAGAAGGTCGTCCTGCACCGCAAGTTCGTGCCCGAGGAGGTGCTGCGGACGGTGGCGCGGGAGAAGGTCACCAGCATCTCGCTGGTCGGCGATGCGATGCTGCGGCCGCTGACCGATGCGCTGGCCGGTCCGCTGCGCTCCACCGACTGCTCCTCGCTGTTCAGCGTCTCCAGCTCCGGCGCGGTGCTGTCGGACACGGTCCGCGCGCAGTTCACCGCGCTGGTGCCGCAGGCGATGCTGCTCAACAACTTCGGCTCGTCGGAGTCCGGCTTCAACGGCACGGCGACCGACGACTCCGGGCCCGACCGGGGCTTCCGGGTGCGGGTCAACCCGCGTACCGCGGTGGTCGATCCGGCGACGCGGCGGCCGGTCGCCCCCGGCGAGGTGGGCCGGATCGCGCTGCGCGGCCATGTCCCGCTGGGCTACCACAACGACCCGGCCAAGAGCGCCGAGACGTTCTTCGAGGCGGACGGCGACCGCTGGGTGCTGCTCGGTGACATGGCCACCGTCGACGCGGACGGTGTGGTGACGGTCCTGGGCCGCGGTTCGCAGTGCATCAACTCCGGCGGCGAGAAGATCTATCCGGAGGAGGTCGAACAGGCCCTCAAGGCCCACCCGGACGTCTACGACGCGCTGGTGGCGGGCGTACCGGACCCGCGCTGGGGCAGCCGTGTCGCCGCCGTCATCCAGCTCCGCCCCGGCGCCGCCCCCCTGGACACCGAGGCGGTACGCACCCACTGCCGCGCCCGCCTCGCCGGGTACAAGGTGCCCCGCACGGTGGTCGTCACCGAGCAGATCCAGCGGTCACCGAGCGGCAAGGCGGACTACCGGTGGGCGAAGGCGGTGGCGGCGGGCGGTGGCGAGGAGTAAGAGGCGCGTCGGCCTCACCCGTCACCCCGCACACACCGACCGCACCGCGCGCCCCAGCGCCCTCGTGTGCAGGGTGTCCAGCCGCTGCTCGTACCGCACCCGGTCGGTGGCCGCGCCCAGGACCACCGGGCAGTACCGCGCGGAGCGGGCGTCGGGGGAGGCGGCGACGGCGCGGACCAGGGACGCGTTGACGCGGTTGCTCTCGGTGCGGACCTTTGCCAGGTCGGGCCGCTCCTGCGGAACCCGCGCCGGATCCGCCGCCCAGCGGCGGTAGAGGCCACGCTGCACCACCTTGCTGGCGTCGATCTGGTCGCGGAAGATCCGCCGGGTGGCCTCCGGGTCGGCACCGAGCTGCGTGGCCTGCGCGGCGACGGCGTCCAGCACCTCCTGCTCCCGCGCCGGGTCGTCGATCGGCGCGCCGGTGCCCCACTTGGCGGCCGCCACCAGATCCCCGAGGGCGGCCCGCTCGGCGGACAGGGCGGCGAGCGGCCGGAGTTGACGGTACGGAGAGCGGGTGGCCGCGCCACCGGTGGGTGTCGCCGCGGACGGCGTGCCCGGGGCGGCGTGCGAGGGGGCGGGGTGCGCCCCCGCCGTGGTGGCGGCGTGTGCGCCGCCCGCCCCGGCGAGCAGGAGCACCGCGCTCGCGGCGGCGGGCAGGAGGCGTCGTGTCACGGGGGTCGGCTGCACCTTTCGGCCTTTCTCGTACCGGGCTCTCCGGGAGGGCTCCGCGCCGGAACGGGCCGTCGTACGCGGCCCGGGCCGATGAGCTTACGGGGCCCGGGCCGCGGCCGGGCGGTGTTCGGTCCGGCCGGTTCCGGGAGGTGGCCACTGGTCGTCCGGCCGGCCCGGCTGCCACGATGAACAGCCATCGAGGAGAGGCGGGAGCGGCCATGACCACCTGGGACGCGGAGTCGTTCGACCGGTTCGAGCGGGCGGGCTGGGCCGGGCGCAGCGATGCGTACCGCGAGGGGTTCGCCCGGCTCACCGCCCGGTTCGTCGCGCCGTTGCTGGACGCCGCGGGCGTCGGGCCCGGCACCCGGCTGCTGGACGTGGGGTGCGGCCCCGGTCCGGTGTCGGCCGCGGCGCTGCGGCGCGGCGCTGAGGTGACGGCGGTGGACGCCTCCCCGGAGATGGCCGCGCTCGCGGCGGCCGCGCACCCCGGGCTCGACGTACGGGTCGCCCTGCTGGACGCGCTGCCGTTCGCCGATGGTGAGTTCACCGCCGTGACCGGCAACTTCGTCATCCACCACCTCGGGGACCCGGCCGCGGGCCTCGCGGAGGTGCACCGGGTGCTGGCGCCCGGCGGCCGGGCCGCGCTGTCCTGCTGGGACCAGGAGGCGATGCGGGCGCTGGCGCTGTTCGGGGAGGCGCTGACGGAGTCGGGGGTGGCGCGGCCCGCCGAGGCGCCCGAGGCCGCGCCGTTCCTCGCCGGGTACGACGTCACCGAACGGCCCGGGGCCTTCTGCCGGTTGCTGGACGCGGCCGGTTTCGGGGACGCCGATGTGGAGCGGTTGCAGCTGCTGCACCGCGTCGATCCGGGCCAGTGGTGGCACGACATCACCACCGGTACACCGGTGGCCGCCACCGTCCTGCACCATCTCGACGACGCCTCCCGCGCGGCGGTCCGCCGGGTCTACGACCGGAAGGTGGCCGCCCACGCGGTGGGCGACGGTTTCGTGGCCCTGCCGGCGGTGGCCCTGCTGGGCACCGCCACCCGGGTGGGGTGACGCGGGAGGGGGTGGGCGGGTCGCCTCGGCCGGCCCCTCAGGCCCGCCCGCGGCGCGTCCCTCTCACGTCATCGTCGGGTCCCCCTTGATCAGTGCGAACGGGGCGCCCCACGGGTCCTGAACCGCGGCGATGCGGCCGACGCGCGGTACATTCATGGGCGGGATCTGCACGCGGGCGCCCAGCTCCGTGGCCATCTCGAAGGTGGCGTCGCAGTCGGTGACGCCGAAGTACGGATGCCATTCGGAGACCGCACCGGCGTCCAGGTGCTCCTGCTGGAGCTGGAAAATGCCGCCCTGGCCGGTGTCCGCGTCCTTGCCGCCGCCGGCCGCGGAGACGACGCCGTAGACCATGCCGTCGCCCATCGGCATGTCCTGGTACGTCCAGGAGAAGACCGCGCGGTAGAACTCCTTGGCCGCGGCGTCGTCGGTGGTGTACAGCTCCGTCCAGCAGAGGGTGTCGGGCGCCATGACGGCCTGGAGGCCGGGGTTCTCCCGGGGCTCCCAGACGCCGAAGTCGGCGCCGGTCGGGTCGGTGAAGGCGGCCATCCGTCCGGCGGTGAAGACATCGCCCGGCGCCATCCGCACCGCTCCCCCGGCCGCCTCGACGGCACGGGCGGTGGCCTCCGCGTCGGCGGTGTGGAAGTAGACGGTCCAGGACGGGGTGGCGCCCTCCTCGGTCAGCGGGCCGATCGCACCGACGGTCCGGCCGTCGAGCTGGAAGAAGCCGTAGCCCCCGGCCTCGGGCCCCGCGGACCGGTGCGTCCAGCCGAAGACGGCGGAGTAGAACGCGACGGCGGCGTCGGTGTCGGTGGTGCCGAGGTCGATCCAGTTGGGCATGCCCGGTGCGTAGTCGGTGGTCAGCATGGGTCCTCCGAGGTCCTTCGCCTTGCGCGGACGGGTGGCTGTGCGGTGCCGGAACGGCGCTGCGGTCGGCGCGCCGTGGCGCGGCGCACGGCGACCGTGGCCCCCGCGGAGCGATGACGCACCGTCACCGCACGCGGGATTTCGACCGGTTCCCAGCATGGCAGGGGGCACTGACAGTCGCCCTCCGTACACGCGGTGGCCCGCGATCTCCGCCGGTGCCCCGCCGCCCGGTCCGGGCGCCCGGCGGGCCGGCGCCACCGGTCAGCCGGCGGCGAAGCGGGCGCGCAGCTCGCGTTTGAGGATCTTGCCGCTGGCGTTGCGGGGCAGCGCGTCGACGAACACGACGCGCTTGGGCACCTTGAACCCGGCGAGCCGGGCCCGTGCCGCGTCGATCAGCTCCCGCTCCCCGACCGGCGCGTCCGCACCCTCCGGTGCGGGCGTGCGGACGACGACGGCGGTGACCGCCTCGATCCACCGCTCGTCGGGCAGCCCGATCACCGCGACCTCCGCCACCTGCGGATGCGCGTAGAGCGCGTCCTCGACCTGGCGGGAGGCGACCAGCACGCCGCCGGAGTTGATGACGTCCTTGACCCGGTCGACGACGGTGAAGTAGCCGTCGGCGTCGCGTACCGCCAGGTCACCGGAGTGGAACCAGCCGCCGCGGAACGCCTCGGCGGTCTCCTGCGGTTTGCCCCAGTAGCCGCTGCACAGCTGCGGGGAGCGGTAGACGATCTCGCCGCGTTCGCCGTCGGGCATCTCGCGGCCGTCGCCGTCGACCACCTTCGCCTCGACGAAGAGCACCGGGCGGCCGCAGGAGTCCATCCGTCCGGCGTGCTCCCCGGGGCCGAGGACGGTGGCGAGCGGGCCGATCTCGGTCTGTCCGAAACAGTTGTAGAAGGCGAGTGCGGGCAGCCGGGAGCGGAGATGTTCCAGGACCGGTACGGGCATGATCGACGCGCCGTAGTACGCCTTGCGCAGTCCGCGCAGGTCGCGGACGGCGAAGTCGGGGTGGCGGGCCAGGCCGATCCACACCGTGGGCGGTGCGAACAGGCTGTCCACCCGGCCGGTCTCCACCAGGGAGAAGAGCTGCTCGGCGTCGGGCCCGTCCACGAGGGTGTTCTCGGCGCCGACCGCCAGATAGGGCAGCAGGAAGACGTGCATCTGCGCCGAGTGGTAGAGCGGCAGCGCGTGCAGCGGCCGGTCGCTCTCCGCCAGGTCGAGGGCGACGACGGCGCTGGTGTACGCGTGCACCAGGGCGTGGTGCGTCATCATCGCGCCCTTGGGCAGCGCGGTGGTCCCGGAGGTGTAGACGAGTTGGGCGAGCGCGTCGCCGTCGTCGCCGGGGAGGTCGTCCGGGGCCGTCTCCGGTACCTCCGCGAGACGGGCGAGGAGTCCGTCCGGGGCGTCGCGCAGCGGCAGCGCGGGCAGGCCCTCCGGGAGCCGGGCGGCGAGGGCGGGGTCGGTCAGGACGAGGGAGCTGCCGGACTGGTCGAGGACGTAGCGCAGGTCCTCGCCGGTGAGGGCGTGGTTGACGGGGACGTGCACCAGCCCCGCGCGGGAGCAGGCCAGGAAGCCGATGAGGTACGCGTCGGAGTTGCGTCCGTAGGCGGCGACCCGGTCGCCCGGGGCGAGGCCGAGGCCGCGCAGCACCCGCGCCGCCGCGGTGACCGCCTCGTCCAGTGCCCGGTAGGTCCAGGCGCGGTCGGCGTACCGCACCGCCGTCCGCCCGGGCACCCGCCGGGCGCTGCGCCGCAGGACTCCGTCGACCGTGTTGCTCCGCGCTGCCGTCATGGCGCGATCCTCGGGCCCGTCCCGGCCCCGGTCAAGGTACCGGGCAGGGGCGCTGCTGCCCGGCGCACGCCCGTCCACCGTGCGCCGGGGCTTGGCCCGCGTCCCCTGCAGCGCACCGGGGGCGTCCCCCCTCGCCCGAGCAGGCCGTACCGCCTGCTTTCCGCTCAGCCACGGCCCACGGCAGCGGGTTCGGCGGGCCGGGACCTGGGGCGCGCCGGTGGCCCGCCGCCCTGGGTGGCCCTCTAGGGGGCGTCCTCCCAGTACGGTGCGCGCAGCCGTCGCTTGTAGAGCTTGCCGTTGGGGTCGCGGGGCATGGCGGGGACGAAGTCGACGGACTTGGGGAGTTTGTATCCGGCCAGTCGTCCGGCGCAGAACTCCAGGACGGAGGCGGCGAGTTCGGCTCCGGGTTGCTGCCCTTCGGCCGGTTCGACGACGGCCTTGACCTCCTCGCCCCAGTCGTCGTGCGGGATGCCGAAGGCGGCGGCGTCGGCGACGGCGGGGTGGGCGAGGAGGACGGATTCGATCTCGGCGGGGTAGATGTTGACGCCACCGGAGATGATCATGTCGATCTTGCGGTCGCGGAGGAAGAGATAGCCGTCCTCGTCGAGATAGCCCAGGTCACCCACGGTGAAGAAGTCACCGACGCGGTTCTGCCGGGTCTTGGCGTCGTCCTTGTGGTAGCGGAAGCCGCCGGTGCGCATCTTCAGGTAGACGGTGCCCACCTCGCCCGGGGGCAGGCGGTTGCCGTCGTCGTCGAGGACGGCGAGTTCGCTGATCGGCCACGCCCTGCCGACGGTGCCGGGCTTCTTGAGCCAGTCGTCGGCGGTGGCGAACGCGCCGCCGCCCTCACTCGCCGCGTAGTACTCCTCGACGCAGCCGCCCCACCAGTCGATCATGGCGCGTTTGACGTGGTCGGGGCAGGGCGCCGCCCCGTGGATGGCGTGCCGCATCGACGACACGTCGTACCGGGCGCGGACCTCCTCGGGCAGTGCCAGCAGCCGGTGGAACTGGGTGGGGACCATATGGGTGTGGGTGGCGCGGTGGGTGTCGATCAGCCGCAGCATCTCCTCGGGCGCCCAGCGGTCCATCAGGACCAGCCGGTGGCCGATGTGCAGGGAGGCGCCGGCGAACTGGAGGACGGCCGTGTGGTAGAGCGGCGAGCAGACCAGGTGGACGTTGCCGTCGAACGGCCGGATGCCGAAGATGCCGAGGAAACCGCCGAGATGGGTCTGTTCGGGCGGGGTGCCGGGCAGCGGGCGGCGGATGCCCCGGGGGCGGCCGGTGGTGCCGGAGGTGTAGTTCATGACCCAGCCCAGGGTGCGGTCGGCGGGCGGGGTGTCCGGCTGTCCGTCGAGGAGGTCGGCGTAGGGGCGGAACCCCTCGGCGGCGCCGACCGCGTAGCGCCGTTCGGCGGGCAGCCCTGCCTCGTCGGCGGCGGCGCGGGCCGCGTCGGCGAACCGTTCGTGGGTGAGCAGCACCTTCGCGCCGGAGTCCGCGACGATCCAGGCGATCTCGGGCCCGACCAGGTGGTGGTTGACGGGGACGAAGTAGAAACCGGCCTGGGACGCGGCGAGGTAGGCGGTGAGGAACTCGACGCCGTTGGGGAGGACGGCGGCGAAGGCGTCGCCGCGGGTGAGTCCGGCGGCGCGCAGCCCGTGGACGAGGCGGTTGCCCGCGGCGTGCAGGCGGCCCGCGGTCCACTCCTCGCCGTCGGGGGCGATCAGGACGGTGCGGTCCGGGTCGGCGGTGGCCTGGGCCCAGAAGCCGGTGGGCGGTGCGGGGTGGTCCGTCATCGTGCTGCCTCCTCGGGGGTCGCGGCGGTCAGGAGCGGCCCGCGATGCGGTTGATGCGGTCGACGGCCTTCTCGAAGCCGCGGGTGAGGTCGTCGAAGACGGCCTGGACGCTGCGTTCGCTGTTCATCCGGCCGACGATCTGGCCGACGGGCGTGCCCAGCAGCGGATCGATCTCGTGGCGCTGGATGCGGGAGGTGGCCTCGGCGACCAGCAGGCCCTGGAGGGGCATCGGGAGCGGGCCGGGGCCGTCCGCGGCGTCCCAGGCGTCGGTCCAGGCGGTGCGCAGCTGGCGGGCGGGTTTGCCGGTCAGGGCGCGGGAGCGGACGGTGTCGCCGGGCCCGGCGGCGAGGAGCTTGGCGGTCAGCCGCCGGGAGTGGAGTTCGGCCTCCTCGGTGGTCAGCCAGAGCGAGCCGAGCCAGACGCCCTGGGCCCCGAGGGCGAGTCCGGCGGCGATCTGTTCCCCGGTGCCGATGCCCCCGGCGGCGAGCACCGGCAGCGGATCGACGGCGGCGACAACCTCGGGGGTGAGCACCATCGTGGCGATCTCGCCGGTGTGCCCGCCGGCCTCGTACCCCTGGGCGACGACGATGTCGATCCCGGCGTCGCGGTGGTGGCGGGCGTGGCGGGGGCTGCCGGCCAGTGCGGCGACGCGGATGCCGCGGTCGTGGGCGCGCGCGATGACGTCGGGCGGCGGGGAGCCGAGGGCGTTGGCGAGGAGTTTGATCGGGTGGTCGAAGGCCACGTCCAGCTGGCTGCGGGCGACCTCCTCCATCCAGCCGGTGATCCGCCAGCCGGACGCCTCGCCCTCGGGCAGCGGCGGCACGTCGTGCTCGGCGAGGATCCGCGCGACGTAGTCGCGGTGGCCGTCCGGGATCATCGCCTCGACCTCGGCCTCGGTGACGCCTTCGACCTTGCGGGCGGGCATGACGACGTCGAGCCCGTACGGCAGGCCGTCGGTGTGCGCCGTCATCCATTCCAGGTCGCGGGCGAGTGCGTCGGGCGCGGTGTAGCGGACCGCACCGAGGACGCCGAAGCCGCCGGCGCGGGTGAGGGCGGCGGCGACCGCGGGGAACGGGGTGAACCCGAAGACGGCGTGCTCGACGCCCAGCGTGGTGCTCAGCTCGGTCTGCATGGGCGCAGGATGCCGCAGGGGGGCGGAGGAGGGAAGAGGTTTTCTGACGTTGCGTCAGGTCAGATCGGGGCGCCCCGGCCTCGGTGGCCTGCCCCCCGCCCGGACCGCGCGGCGGACTCCGGCGGCTGAATCGCCGTCAGCTCGCGGCGGGGTGTCTTGACCGGCCTCCGGCGCGGTCCTAGCCTCCGGCCGACCCCGCCCCGCTTCGTCCCTCGTGAGGTGCCCTGTGCGTATTCCTCCGGTTTCCCGTCCCGGCCGTGCCGTCGTCGCACTGACCGCCGCGGCGCTCTGCGCGACCGGCCTGGTCGCGGCCACCGCCCCGGCGTCCGCGGATCCGGCGCCCGCCGCCCGGCACGGCGCGGAGCGGTACCCCGATCTGACGCCGACCCCGCCGATGGGCTGGAACAACTGGTCGTACTACATGTGCGACGTCAGCGAGAAGGTGATCCTCGACAACGCCCGGGCGCTGGTCCGTACCGGGCTGGCGGCGAAGGGGTACGACACCGTCACCGTCGACGACTGCTGGACGCTCAAGGAGCGTGGCAAGAAGGGCGAGTTGGTGGCCGACCCGGCGAAGTTCCCGCACGGGATGGCGTACGTCGGGCGGGAGTTGCACAAGATGGGCCTGAAGTACGGCATCTACGGCGACGCCGGGACGCTGACCTGCGAGAAGTATCCGGGCAGCCTCGGCCACTTCCAGCAGGACGCCGATCTGTTCGCCAGCTGGAAGGTCGACTACCTGAAGTTCGACGGCTGCAACGTGCCGACGGCGGCGGGCCGCACCAAGGAGGAGACCTACCACGACGTCTACGGGCAGATGAGCCGGGCGCTGCGCGCCACCGGCCGCCCCATCGCCTTCTCGGTCTCCGCCCCGGCGTACTTCCAGTACGAGGGCGATGCGCTCTGGCACCGGGTCATCGGCTGGTCCGGGGAGGTCGGCAACCTCTGGCGGGAGGGGCGGGACATCGCGGTGGAGAAGCACACCCCGGCCGCGAAGTGGTCCTCGATCCGCTACAACTTCGACTACAACGCCCAGTTGGCGGCGTTGCAGCGGCCCGGCCGCTGGAACGACCCGGACTTCCTGCTGGCCGGTGACTCGGGGCTGACCGAAACGGAGATCCACAGTCAGATGGCGCTGTGGGCGGTGATGGCCGCGCCGCTGATCTCCAGCACCGATCTGACCCACCTCTCCCCCGCCGCACTGCGGGTCCTCGGCAACAAGGAGATCATCGCCGTCGACCAGGACCCGCTGGGCGTCCAGGGCGAACTGGTGCGGCACGACGAGGACACGGCGGTGCTGTCGAAGCCGCTGCGCGGCGGCGATCGGGCCGTGGCGCTGTTCAACTCCGGTGACACGCCCCGCACGGTGTCCACCACGGCGACCGCCGCCGGGCTGCCCGCCGCGCACTCCTACCGGGTCCGCGATCTGACCACCGGCCGCACCACCCGCACCACCGGCCCGCTCACCGCCACCACGCTCGCCCCGCACGCGACGGTGCTGTACCGGGTGAGCGCGGAGTAGCGGGCGCGGCACCGGCGGGCGAGGCCGCGGGCCCGTACGCCGGTGCCGCCACGCCTCGGCGTGGCCCTGCTCCGGCGGTGCGCCCACCGCCCCCACGCGGGCCCGGACCGCGAGGAACGGCAGCATCAGCAGGGCGCCCAGCCCCACGGCGACCAGCACGGACCCGGTCCCGTCGATCCGGTCGGCGTCCGGCGCCGGTGCGGGCACCGCGTACCGGACGAGCAGCAGCGCGGCGATCCCGATCGGCACGTTGATGAGGAACACCGGGCGCCGGCCGAGCCCCAGCAGATCGGCCTGGGTGACCCCGGGTGTCCTCCGCGGTCTCGGGGGCCGTGCCTCGGCGGGCGGCGGTGGTCAGACGGTGGCCACCAGGAAGTCCTCACCGCTGGACGGGCGGAGGCCGTCGGGCCGGTCGGCGAAGTAGCGGGCGGCGAGTTCGGTTCCGGCCACATGGCGGACGTCCCGGAAACCGGCCTCCCGGGCCGACGCCAGCATCCGCTGCGGGGTGAAGAAGCTGCGGAACGGCGTTCCGGCGGCCTTCGCCTGCGGTGCGGTGGCCTCCAGCGCGGGGCGGTCGGCGGCGTCGAGGAGTTCGGTGGGCAGCAGGAACGTCATGGCGAGCGTCGAGCCCGGGGCGAGCGCGGCGAGGCGGCGCAGGGTGGCCGTGACGGCTTCCTCGGTGAGGTACATGGTGACGCCGGTGCAGGCGACGACGGCGGGCCGGGCGGGGTCGAAGCCCGCGTCGACCAGCCGCGCCCACCAGTCGTCGCCCGCCTCGAAGTCGACCGGCACCAGCCGCAGCCGGTCCGGGACGCCGTAGCCGAGCGCGTCGAGGCGGCGCCGCTTCCACGCCTGGGTGCCCGGCTGGTCGATCTCGAAGATCCGCAGCCGGTCGGCGGTCTCCGGGCGGCGCTGGGCGAAGGTGTCGAGCCCGGCGCCGAGGATGACGTACTGGCCCACGCCGCGGGCGAGTTGGCCGGTGACGAGGTCCTCGACGAACCGGGCGCGGGCGACGACGGCGGCACGGAAACCGCTGGTGCCGTGCAGGTCCATGTCGCCGCGCCGCTCCCACCCGTCCTCGGAGTCGGCCAGTTGCAGCCCGGTCTCGTCGTCGAGGACCGGGGGCGCCGCGTCCGCCCGGACGTGCAGCGCCCGCCAGAGGGCGACCCGTACGGCGGTGCTGTCCGGGGTCTCGTTCGCTTCGTCCGCCACGGCGTCCGCTCCTCGTGTGTGCCGCTCCCGGCCCCGGCCCCGCGGCCTGCCGGTGGCGGCGCTCCGGGCCGCCCGGGCGAGGCTATCGCCGCGGGCCGCCCACGGGGAGCCGCCGCGCGCCGCTACCGCGGCCGGTCCGCCGTGACGACGTAGTAGTCCAGGATCCCTTCCTGATAGGCGCGCAGAAAGTTCCGCGGCCAGGTGTCCGGGGCCCACCAGCGGGCCAGCCAGCGGTCCCAGCCCGGCCAGACGTACCGCCCGATCGATACGGCCGACACCTCGGCGAGCCCGGCGTCCGCGAACGCGTCCGTGAGGGCGCGCACCGGCCGGGCGATGTCCAGTCCGCTGCCGAAGCTCTCCAGCAGCCGGGCGAGGCGGCCGGGGCGGTCCGGAGCATCGTCCACGGTGAAGAAACCGGCGACCGCCACCCGGCCGCCGGGCCGCAGCACCCGCGCGCTCTGCGCGGCGAAGGCCCCGAGATCCGGGAAGTGCTGCGCCGCCTCCACGCTGACCACCACGTCGAACTCGCCGTCCGCGCACGGCATCCGCTCGGCGGCGCCCCGGACGAACCGCAGCCGCTCCGGCTCGGCCCGCAGCAGCTCCGCGTGGGCCGCGCGCGCCCGGCTCAGCTGCTGCGGATGGATGTCCATCCCGGTGACGGCGCACCCGTACTCCCGCAGCATCACCACGCACCCCATGCCCAGCCCGCAGCCCACCTCCAACGCGCGGGCGCCCGGGCGCGGCGCGGCGGTGTCCAGGACGTGCCGGTACAGGTCCTCCTGGCTGCGGACCCGCTCCGCCTCCCCGAGCGGGCCGTCCGGATCGACGGCGCGCCAGTACCCGAAGTTGATGAACCCGCCGCCGAAGATCGGCTGACCGCCCAGATCCCGCGGCCCGTAGGTCTCCCGCACCACGGGCCGCATGGCGGGACCCGTCCCCTCAGCACTCTCCGCCATCCGTGCCACACCTCCTGGAAACCGCCGTACGCGGCCCGTCCACGGGGACCGCTCGACGGGGACAACGCCGGGCGGGGAGCGCGGGTGACGGTTCCGGCCTCTCAGCCCCCGCCCAGCGCCTCCGTCGGTGCCACCCCCGCCGCGCGCATCGACGGATACACGCCCGCCACCACCCCGATCACGACCGCCCCGGCCGTGCCGGCGCCGATCGCGGAGAGGGGGACGACGGGGGGCCAGCCCTGGTAGGTGGCGTAGGCGAGGGAGGCCAGGACGCCCACGACGGTGCCCAGGAGGCCGCCCAGGAGGGAGAGGGCGACCGACTCGGTGAGGAACTGGCCGCGGATCTGGCCGCGGTGGGCGCCCAGGGCCCGGCGGAGGCCGATCTCCCGGCGGCGTTCCAGTACGGAGATGTACATCGTGTTGGCGACGCCGACGCCGCCGACCAGCAGGGCGACGCCCGCGAGGCCGAGAAAGAGGGCCGAGAACGTCGCCGCGGTGGCGCGTTTCGCGGTCAGGGCGTCGGAGGGGCGGCTGACCTGGATCAGGCCGGGGGCCTCCGGGTGGACGGTGGCCCCCAGCACCGCGGCGACATCCTCGACGGCGTCCTCGCGTGCCGTCGTGTAGATGACCGTCGGATGGCCGTCGAAGTGCAGTTCCTTCTTGGCCGCGCCCCAGCCCACCAGCACGGAGCGTTCCAGGTCGGGGGCGAGCTTCATCGGTCCGAGGACGCCGACGACGGTGAAGTACGTCTGGTTGATGATGACTTGGGGCGGCTCCTGGCCGGGGGTCAGACGCGGGATGCCGAGCCGGGCCGCCGCTTCGTAGCCGAGGACGACCGTCGGGAAGGCGTCGGTCGCGGCCTTCAGGAACGTACCGGAGCGGACCTTGCCGTTCACCGCGGACAGCAGGTCGGTGCGGGCCGCGAGCACCGTCAGGCCCAGTCCGTCGTTGGGGTCGGTACGGTCCGAACGGCGCACCGTCGCATGGGTGTTGGCGACCGCGCTGGCATGGGTGACCGGGCCGATCCGCCGGACCATGTCCGGGGCCTCCGCGGGGAGGAGAATGGGCGGTTTCTGGTCGGGCATCGGCTCGGCGCGCAGCGTGTTCGTGCCCAGGGCGGACAGCTGCTGGTCGAGGTGGCGCTGGCTGGCGGCCGGAATGCTGGTCACCAGGATCAGGGTGGCGATGCCGATGGAGATGCCGAGCGCGGAGAGCGCGGCGCGCATCCGGCGGGTGCGGATGCCGAGCAGGCCCAGGCGCAGCACGTCGGAGGGGGCGAGCCGGACCGGGCGGCTGGGGTCGGCGTCCGGGGCGGCCGGGTCGGGGAGGGTGTCGGAGCGTGTCACTGCGGGCCCCCGGTGTGTGCTGCGGTGTCGGCGACGATGCGGCCGTCGCGGATCTCGACCCGGCGCGGGAGACGGGCCGCGAGGTCCCGTTCGTGGGTGATGACCGCGATGGTGGTGCCCTCGGCGTTCAGCCGGATGAGCAGGTCGAGCACGGCCTTGCTGTTGGCGGTGTCGAGGGCACCGGTCGGCTCGTCGGCGAGGACCAGCGCGGGCCGGTTGACCAGGGCGCGGGCGATGGCCACCCGCTGGCGTTCACCGCCCGAGAGCTGGTGCGGCAGATGCCCGGTGCGGTGGCCGAGCCCGACGCGTTCCAGCGCGGCGAGCGCCAGCGGTCTGCGCTCCCGGCGCGGCACCCCCGCGTACAGCAGTCCGGTGGCGACGTTCTCCGCCGCGCTCAGGCCCTCGGTGAGGTGGAACTGCTGGAAGACGAAGCCGAGCCAGCGTCCGCGCAGCGCCGACAGACGGCGGTCGGACAGCCGGGCCGGGTCCTGGCCGCCGATCTCGACGGAGCCGCCGGTCGGCAGGTCGAGGGTGCCCATGATGTTCAGCAGCGTCGATTTGCCGGAACCGGACGGGCCGACGATGGCGAGCAGTTCGCCCTCGCCGATGGTGAGCGAGACGTCGTCGAGCGCCTTGACGCCGCCGTGGTACGCCTTCGTCGCGTTCCGGACGGTCAGGACGGGCGGGCCGGTGCGGAGGACGAGAGGGGCGCCGGCCGCCGTGTCCTCGGCGACCGGCGTGGTGTGCGGCAGGCTCATGACGTCGTCACCACCGTGTCGCCCTCCTTGACGCCGGTGCCCGAGACCTCGACCATGCCCTTCGCGAACAGCCCGGTCTTGACGGCGACGAGCGTGCCGCCGGGGCGCTGGAGCGCGTAGCCGCCCTCCCGCAGTGCCAGCAGCGCGCCGACCGGAACGGCGAGCACCTGCTTGCGCTGCTCCGCCGTGAAGGTGACCTGGACGGGCGCCGAGCTGAGGTCCTTCACCACGGCGCTGTCCACCGGCTCGACCGTGACCTGGAGCGTGGCGTCGGACGGTGTGCCCCCGGCGTCCTCCTCGGTTCCGCCCTGCACGGTCTGTCCGATCGAGGTGACCTTGCCCGGCACGGTCTTGGTGTCGGGCAGGGTGAGGGTGACGTGGTCGCCCTTGTGGACCGGGCCGGATTCCTGCGCCTCCATCTTCACCTGGACCCGCTTGCGGACGGAGGTGAGGGTCAGCACCTCCTCCGCCGCCGGGTCCCCGAGCTGCGCCTTGACGGCGCTGACCCGGTGCGGTCCGGGCACCACGACGACCTGGTCGGGGGCGAGCTTCCCGGTCTCCTGCTGGCCGGTGTCGTGCTGCCAGCGCTTGAGCGCGGCGAGCAGCGCGGGGGTCAGTTCGGTGCCGGGTTCCGCGCCGTCGGCGTGGCCGCTCGTACGAGGGGTGGGGCCGGTGTCGTAGCCGAGCGCCTTGAGGTTGTCGGCGAGCACGGTCACGTCCCGCCCGCCGGTCCCCGCGGTGCCGAGGGTGCGGAAGAAGGGGGTGTCGCCGAAGAACACCATCACGGGCCGGTCGTCGACCCAGTACAGCGGCTTGCCGCGGGCGACCGGTGTGTCCGTCTTCGGCAGCCTGGTCACCAGGCCCTTGCCCGTGCCCTTGACGGTCCGCCGGCCGGCGAAGCCGAGGGTGCCGGCGAGCGTCTTGCTGTCGGCGAGGTCCCTCCGCACGATCTTGGTCGTCCCCGCGGAGGGGGCGCCGGCCTCCTTGGGCTGCTGGTCCCGGCCGTGCGCGGACAGCGCCACCGCACCGGCGGCGCCCCCGGCGAGCACCACCAGGGCCGCCGCCACCACCGCGACGCGCCTGCCCCGGCGGCGGCCGGGCACCGGTGCGCTGTCAGTGCTCGACACGGAAGGACTCCTTCACACACGCCGCGTCGGCCTTGCTCTGCTCGGCCTCGGAGAGCGCGTTGCCGCCGTTGTCGTTGTACGTCCAGCCGTTCGCGACGCCGTGCTCGTCCTGGGTCATGTGGACCCGCATGCCCTTGCCGTTGAGGCACTTCACGTAGGCGCGGTACTGGTCCGTGTAGTGCGGGTTGACCGCCGAGTCCAGCTCACGGGGCGGCAGGGGCTTCTTCACCAGACACGCGTCGAAGGACGACTTGTACTTCGCCTCGATCTCCTTGCCCTGCACCGGCCACGCCTGCTTGGCGCCCGCCGATTCGGCCCGCTTGGTGTTCATGGGGACGCCGTGGGCCTGGAGGCAGGCGTGGTAGGCGTTGAGGAGCTTGTCCTTCTCCTCCTCCGTGGAGTCCATACGCTCCCGGGGCCGCTTGGAGTCGGCCTTCGACGCCTCCGAGGAGCCGGACCCACCGGCCGCCGGGCTTCCCGATTCCAGGGTCGAGACACCGTCGTCGGCGGCCTTGGCGCCGGATGCACCGCCCGTACCGCAGGCGGTCAGCACGGTCGCGGCGAGGAGCGTGCAGACGGCGAGCGCGGTGGTACGGACCGAGGGAGAGAGAGTTGGGGTCTTCTGCATGCCGCCCAGCATCACGACGACTTGTCAGGAAGCTGTCAGGAACTCATGGCGTCCCGATAGGGGCCTGGTCCGGTGGCCCGGCGCGGCGCCCGGCGTTCCTAGACTCACCGCATGTGCGCGCATGTGGTCGTCGCCGAGGACGACGCGAAACAGGCGGATCTGATCCGCCGCTATCTGGAACACGAGGGCCACGACGTGGTCGTGGTGCACGACGGGCCGGCGGCGCTCGCCGAACTCCGGCGCCGGCCACCGGATCTGCTGATCCTCGATGTGATGATGCCGCACATCGACGGCCTCGACGTGTGCCGGATCGTGCGCGCGGAGACGGAGCTCGCGGCCCTGCCGGTGATGATGCTGACCGCCCGTTCCACCGAGGACGACCTGCTGCTCGGCCTGGACCTGGGCGCGGACGACTACCTGACCAAACCGTTCAGCCCGCGGGAACTGATGGCCCGCGCCCGGTCGCTGCTGCGGCGCGGCGGCCGGACGGGCGGCGCCCCGGCGACGCCCGCGCCCGACCCCGTGCTGCGGTCCGGGCCGCTGACCGTGGACCCAGGGCGCCACGAGGTGTGGGCCCACGGCCGCCGTGTCCACTGCACACCGGGCGAGTTCCGGCTGCTTGAGGTGCTGGCGTCGCGGCCGGGGCAGGTCTTCACCCGGGCGCAGATCCTGGAACGGCTGCACGGCATCGACCGCTACATCACCGCCCGGACCGTGGACGTCCACGTCATGAACCTCCGCAAGAAGATCGAACAGGACCCCCGCCGCGCCCGCCGCCTCCTGACGGTCTACGGCGTCGGCTACAAACTCGTCGACGAGGAGCCGCCCGCCGAGGGCCGCCGGGACGCGCACCGTGGGCGCTGAGCCGCCCCGGCGCCGGGGCGGCGCCACAGTGGTGAACCCGTCGCGCCCACGGATCCGTTGGCGCCGTGCGCCGAGGGCGCTGCGCCGCAGTCTGCTGCTGCGGCTGCTGGCCGTCTCCGTGGTCGTCTCCGTCTGCTCGGTCGCCGCCACCGCGTACGTCGTCGTCCGGATGACGGCGGTCGCCATCCGTCAGGAGCAGGGCCAGGCGCTGGCCGACGAGGCCAAGGCGTACGACGTGCTGCTCGGCTACGCGGCCCGGCACCCGGACTGGTCGGACGCGGGCACCACGGTGGCCGCCCTCGCCCGCCTGACCGGCCACCGCATCGTGCTGACCAGCCGGGGCCGGCCGCAGCCGGTCGCCGACTCCGACCCGGAGCCCGGCGTGCCGTTCCGGCGGCCCGCCAAACCCACCGCCGTCATCGACCCGCTCGCCGTCGACCCCGACCTGCTGCCCCGCTCGGCGGGCGACCGGATCGACGCGCGGGCGGTGGGCCCGTTCCTGCTGCCCCGGGACGAACGCGCCACCCTGGACGGCCGCGCCTCGCGCCTTCAGAGCTGTCTGCACGAGACCACCGGCACCGAGGTCCGCATCGAGCGGTTGCCGAGCGGGCGGCCCCGTCTGGTGCCGCCGGCCACGAGCGCCGCCCCCGCCTGCCCCACCACGGCCCTCAGCCGCGAGCCGACCCCCACCGAGCGGAAGGCGCTCACCGCGCTCAGCACCCTCGTCAACTCCTGCCTCGCCCACCGCGGCGCGCACCCCGCGACCCTCACGCTCGACGGCGAGGGGCGACCGGCGGCCACCGGCCGCTGGTCCGGCGGCCCCCTGGTCTCCTCGTGCCTCGCCACCGGCCGCGCGGAACAACTCGCCCCGTACGTGGCGCCCGCCGCGCAGCTGTACGTCTCCACGCCGGCCCGCACCGCGACCACCTTCTTCTCCCTGTCCCCGGCCAACAAGGCGCGGATCGCCGGGGGCGCAGCGCTGGTGTTGCTGGTGACCGTCGCCGTCACCGTCCTGGCGGGCATCCGGCTGGTGCGTCCGCTGCGCGCGCTGACCGCCGCGGTGCAGCGGCTGACGGACGGCGATGCGTCCGCCCAGGTGCGGGTGGTCGGCGGTGACGAGATCGGGCGGCTGTCGGCCGCTTTCAACACGATGGCCGGGCGGCGCGCGGAGCTGGAGCGGCTCCGCAAGGCGATGGTCAGCGACGTGGCACACGAGCTGCGTACGCCGCTGAGCAACATCCGGGGCTGGCTGGAGGCGGCGTCGGACGGCGTCGTCGACAACGACGCGGAGCTGCTGGCCTCCGTGCTGGAGGAGGCCCTGCTGTTGCAGCACATCATCGACGACCTGCGTGATCTGTCGGCGGCCGACGCGGGCGAGCTACGGCTGTCGAAGGTGCCGGTGGCCGTCGCGGACGTGCTGGCGCAGACCGCGACCGCCCACCGCGCCGACGCGGACGCGGCCGGAGTGCGGCTCACCGTCACCGCCGACGAGGTGCCGCCCGTGGACGCGGACCCGGTCCGGCTCCGGCAGATGACCGGCAATCTGCTCTCCAACGCGATCCGCCACACACCCCGCGGCGGCACGGTGACCCTCCGCGCGCGGGCGGCGGAGGGCTCCGTACGGATCGAGGTGGCGGACACGGGAACGGGCATCGCGCCGGACGAACTCCCGCACGTCTTCGACCGTTTCTGGCGCGCCGAGAAGTCCCGCAGCAGACAGACCGGCGGCAGCGGCCTGGGCCTCTCGATCGTCCGCAAACTCGCGGAGGCCCACGGCGGCACCATCACGGCACACAGCGCCCCGGGCGCGGGGGCCGTCTTCCGGCTCACCCTCCCGTCGGCCCGGGAGGCCCCCGGGCCGGAGCGCGGCGGTGGGGCCTGACGGCGGGTGCGTTGTCGGGGGCGCCGGGCAGGGGGCCTTACCGGTGCCGTGGCTCCCGCAGGGTCCGGTCATGTCAAGGACGAGTCCGCGCACGCACCGGGGCCGGCTTCCTGCCCGCGGTGATCGATCTGATGATTCCGGTACCGATCGCGGCGTCCCTCGCGCCAGGTGAGCCGACGAGCCTGCGGAAACTCCGTCGCTCCGGTGCGGCGCAGTCAACCGCCCCCTCGGGATCACCCGAAAGAGATCTTGCACCCCGACCCTTTGCATGACTTTCTGGAGTCATCCAACAACCGTCCGTAGCGGGCGGGTTGACGAAGGGACGACGATGAGCGATGACCACGCGGCAGCCACGGATGGTGCGGGTTCCACCCCTCCGATCAGCACGGTCGCGGGGACCGGGGTCGCGGGGTTCAAGGGGGACGGCGAGCGGGCCGTCTCGGCTCAGTTGAACTCCCCGTACGGGGTCGCGGTGGACGGCACCGGCGCCCTCTACATCTCCGACTACAGCAACCACCGGATCCGCAAGCTCACCACGGACGGGAAGATCAGCACGGTCGCGGGCACCGGCGCCGCGGGCTCCGGCGGCGACAACGGCCCAGCCTCGGCGGCCCAGTTGAACTACCCGCGTGAGGTGGCGGTGGACCGCTCGGGCGCTGTCTACGTCGCCGACGCCAACAACCACCGGATCCGCAGGATCACCGCCGACGGAAAGATCACCACGGTCGCCGGGGCGGGCGTCGCGGGGTTCAGCGGTGACGGCGGCCCCGCCACCGCCGCCCGGCTGAACCTCCCGACGGGGGTGGCGATCGACAGCACCGGCGCCCTCTATGTCTCCGAGTACCACAATCACCGGATCCGGAAGATCACTACGGACGGGAAGATCAGCACGGTTGCGGGGAACGGCTCCGGCGGGTTCAAGGGAGACGGCGGTCCTGCGGCCGCCGCCCAGCTGAACCGCCCGCACGGACTCATGGTGGACGACACGGACGCTCTCTACCTCGCCGACGCCGGCAACCACCGGATCCGGAAGATCACGGCCGACGGAGAGATCAGCACGGTCGCCGGCGCGGGCACCGCGGGCTTCAGCGGCGACGACGGCCCGGCGACCGCCGCCCGGCTGAACACCCCGGTGTCCGTCGCGAGGGACAGCACCGGCGCCCTCTACGTCTCCGACTACGGCAACCACCGCATCCGCAAGGTCGCGGCGGACGGCACGATCACCATGGTCGCCGGGACGGGCGCCGCGGGCTTCGGCGGCGACGACGGACCGCCCGCCTCGGCCCAGCTGAACCGCCCGTTCGGACTCGCCGTGGACTGCGTCGACGCCCTCTACCTCGCCGACCACGCCAACTGCCGCATCCGGAAGATCGCCTCCCCGAAGCTGGCCGGGCTGCCCGATTCGGGCGCAGTCGTCTCCTGGGCCAACGTCCGCAGCAGGCTGCGGATGGCGGTGCAGCGGGAGTCGACCAAGGACGGGGCCGAGATCCACCAGTCCCTGGCCACTCCCAGGGACGGCCAGCGGTGGCGGCTGGTCGCAGCGGGCCAGGACAACGGCGAGGTCCTGTACACGATCGAGAATGTCCGCAGCGGCAAGGTCGTGGAGGTCGTCGGCGCGGGGCAGGCGCCCGGGGCGGCGGTCGCCCAACGCGCCTACGAGGGCGGCGACGCACACCACCAGCAGTGGCGGCTGATCCCCGTCGGCGCCGCGACCGAGACCCCGCGGGTGTACGAGATCGCGAACCGGAGCAGCGGTCTGCTCCCGCGGGTCGGCACCAACGCCCGTGCGGCGGTCACGCAGCACGGTGCGGAGGGCGACCACCGGGAACGGCAGTGGCAGCTGCTCCCGGTATGACGCACGACGAGGGGGCAGGGGCGGTCTGGCCCCTGCCCCCTCGGGGGCCTGCGCTACTTGCCGCCGGAGGAGCCCTCGTCGTCCGGCTTGGCCGCCTTGGGGGCCTCCGGTGTCTTGGGCGGCTTGCTGAAATCGCTCCTCTTCGGCATGTTCTCCAAGTCCTCGTCCTTCTGCAGGTCGCCGTTCTCCTTCACCGTCACACTGGACTCCTGCATACCGGCGGACGCCGCCTTGGACACCGAGCCGGGATCCCGTGCGTACTCAGCCTGTGTATGGGCCGAGTCCTGGGTGGTCTGGATGAAGGAGCCGAGGAAGCCCAGGACGGCCCGCGCTTCGGGCGAGGTCTCCTGCACGATCTTCGCGCGGGAGTTGGCCCCGTGGATGGCGCTGTTGAACAGGCTCGTGGTCGTGTCGTCGTATGTGTCGTCGTCGGAGTCCTCGAAGTCGACGCCCGCCCCCGGCTGTGGCTTGGCCGCGTCGGTCGTTACGGAGAAGAGGCCCGCACCTTTGCTTGCCGAGCCGAAGATGTTGTCGAACACCATGGTCGTCACCCCTGGTCGTCGTCGTGGCGGCGCCGCCCGCCCGGTCAAGGCTGTTTGTGCAGCGCTCGTTGGCTGTCGGTCAGGTCCTCGTCGTCGAACATCGTGTGGTGGACATCGAGGGCAGAGACGACCTCGGCCAGCCCCTTCATACGGAAGCCGTTGCCGCCCGCCAGGTCGATGTCACCGAGGTCGCGGGCGACCACGTGGTCGAGGCCGGGGTAACTCCGGGGCTGCGGGGGTGAGAGGACCGCCACCGGCACGGCGTACTGCACCGCGAACAAACCGGAGAAGGTCACCGGGATTTCGTAGGTGTACTGCTTGTGGGCACGCCGCTGAGTGACGAGGGTCGTCACCCGGGAGCCCGGCGGGACCTCGCCGGAGATCTGGGATTTCGAGGACCAGGTGGTGGTCAGGGAGCCGCCGACGGTGGCCGCGATGCCCAGCGCCAACTGAGCGTTGAGGGTGGCGGTTCCCGTGGCGCTGCCCGTGGTCGTGAAACCCACCGAGTTCGTCACCGAGTTGGTCGAGGTATTCGTCGCGGAATTCCTCGTGGACGTCTCGGTGGCGTGGGCGTGGTCCGTGCCCACGCTGTCCTTGCTGTTCTTCTGGGTGGTGGTGTCCGTGCTCCGGTTCGCCATCTCGTTCTGGCACTGCGCCTGGAGCTGCGATTGCAGGTCCAGGCGGAGCTGGTTCTGCAGTTGGAGCTGGAGCGCCGCGCTGACGCTGCCGCCGAAAGTGAGCTTGGCGTCCCCGCTGAGTGACCAGGTGACCCCGTTGGACACGGTGAAATCGACCGAGTCGGTGAAGGTCATCTTGGAGGTCTGACTGCGGTTGACATAGGCGCGTGAGGAGAACGTGTCGGGCGGGGGCTGGCCGATGTCGGCCCGCTCCTCGATCAGTGGTTCCCCGAGGTTCATGTAGGCGAGCCAGCCCAGTTTGAACGCGGAGCCGGAGAAATTGCCGAAACTCGACTTGTTCAGGGAGAACCCGACGGGCTTGTGCTGCACACCGTAGTCGTCGACATAGACCAGGTTGGGGTGGTCCAGAATGGACTGCCAGGTCTGGTCGATATTCAGTTCCCGCAGGTTTTTCTTGGTCAGTGGCTGGCGCTTGGCCCGTTCCAGGTTGTACGCGTTGGAAGGCATTCCCCGTCCTCGACTGGTCTGGCCGAACCGTGCTTGATGAAAACGTGCTCGGTGAAATATCAACAGGAATCTGTGCGCGTTCCGAAAATCGAAGCTAGCACGGGCCCCATCGACGCAGAAGGCACCTCCGTCCAACACCCTCGAACGGGTGAATGAGGTTCGCGGATCTCCCTCAACTCCCCTGGAACAACGGTACGTTGATACCCCGTTGATCACCCGGTCGACGGCTTACCGGCAGCCCTGTCCGCGGGCGCCACGGCCTTCGTGGTCGCCGCGGGAAGGGGCATCCCTCAGCCATCCATTCGTTCTCCGTGCCGCTCGGGACGGGGGCGACGAGGCATGCGGTAAATGCCGCGTGATATCCGGCTCAACCGAGCGACCGACGCGTTGTTCTCCATACTCCAGACCAGGTGAGGTTTCCGCGATGTACACCCAAGAACGCACGGCGATGTCGAATTTGGTGGTCGGCGGCCCGGTGGCGGTGAACAGTTATGACAACGCCATCGTGGCGGCGCTGATCGAGAACCGCCCGGTCATGCTCGTCCACGCCTTCAACGGCGGCTATCTGAAGCCCGCCGAGCTGAAGGAGGAGAGCCACGACAAGGGCGTCCAGCTGGCCACCGCGCTCGACCCGGCCACCAAGGAGGCGCAGGGCCATCTCTGGTACCTCACCCCCGCCGGCTTCTTCGGGCAGCGGCCGCTGTACTTCCTGGAGAGCGCCGCGGGCCAGGTGACGCCCAAGCCCGCCGCCGCGGGTGCGGCCGACGGCGGGCGCGGCGACGACGGCGCGCCGAAGCCGCGGCGCCGCCGCATCACCGTCCATCAGGACGCCCCGAAGAGCACGGCCGACACCGTCCAGGTCGGCCTCCCGGACAAGGTCGGCGACAAGTGGCGGGGGAAGAACGGCGCGCCCGAGGACACCCAGCTCTGGGTCGTCACGGTGACGCCGTGGGGCGGCATCACCTTCGTGCCGATCACCCACCCCGACGCGATTCTCGGGTTCAAGGACCATGCGGTGACGGCCAACAGCGAGGTGCGGCTGACCTACAACTGGGGCGGCGACTTCACCGGGACGGTCATCAACACCTTCTACCCGCGGCTGCCCAACGAGTGGAGCGTCCCGTACCACCACGTCTTCACGTGAGCCGCGGCCACCGCCGTACCCCACCCGTCCCGAGTCCGCTCCCGTACCGCCTGGAAGAGGCACCACGATGTCCGTGCCCACGGAAGAACTGAAACTGGAGATCGTCAACGCCGCCACGGGGAAGTCCCTCGGCGCCAAGGCCGCGCCGGGCGCGGACGGGGCGCTCGTCGTCCGCGACTTCCCCGATGACGGCCCGAGCCCGGAGCAGTGGCAGCTCACCCCCGCCGCCCAGGGCGATCCGGCCTATGTGATCCGCAACGCGGACAGCGGCAAGGTGCTCGACAACGCCGCCGCGAACGGCGGGGTCCGCCAGTGGAACGCCGCAGCGGGGAAGAAGGGCCAGCAGTGGCACCTCGTCCCCGTGGAGGGCGCGGCGGGCCTCTACTGCATCGAGGGCGCGGCCGACGGCACCGTTCTCGACCTCGACGAGCCCGGCGAGGACGACACCCGGATCGTCCTGCGCGAGTACGACGAGGACGCGGCGAGCCAGCGCTGGCGGTTCGTCCCGGCCGAGCCCGAGCGCACCAGCGACCTCGTGCTGCGCTGGGCGCCGCTGAGCCACTGGAACGGCCGCCGGTCCTGGCGGCTGGCCCGGTCGGCCGCGCTGCGTCCGGTGCCTGGTGCCGCGCCCGCCTTCAGCGACCTGCTACTGGTCCTCGAACAGTTCGGGAGCGACCAGGACGCCGGCGGCTGGAAGAGCGAAGGGGCCACCCGATCCCCCGGCGGGCAGCTGGGCTGGTGGGCCGGGGCCGGAGCGCGGTTCCTCGCCGACACCGCGGGGACGGGGCAGCAGGACATCGTCGGGCTCAAGCCCGGCAAGGGCGCCGTGACGGCGTCGGGCCGGGGCGACGGGACATTCGACGACGAGGAGCGGGTTCTCCACAAGCCCGCGCCCTCCCCGAGCCCCAAGGATCTGTGGACCGTCGTGGACACGACGGGCGACGGCACGCCCGATGTCGTCGTGCTGGCCGCCGACGGGGTCCGGGTCTCCGCCCGCGACGAGGCCGGGGCGTTCGGGCCCGCCGGCGGGAAGCTGGTCCTCAAGGCGTTCGGACACGGCGGTCAGGCGGGCGGGTGGCTGGCCGAGAAGCATCCGCGGTTCCTC
>NZ_JBVHWT010000005.1:238692-396298 GCF_055564055.1 Streptomyces sp. NPDC029159 | reverse complement strand
CTCGCCGACACCACCGGCAACGGCCGACTCGACCTCATCGGCTGCCACAACGACGGCGTCTGGATCTCCCGCCAGGACGAGGAGGGGACGTTCGCGCCGCTCGCCGAGGAGCCGGTGCTCCGGGCATTCGGCCATGACGAGGCGGCCGGCGGGTGGCTCGCCGAGAAGCACCCGCGGTTCCTCGCCGACACCACCGGCAACGGCCGACTCGACCTCATCGGCTGCCACAACGACGGCGTCTGGATCTCCCGCCAGGACGAGGAGGGGACGTTCGCGGAACCGCTGTACGTCCTCGACGACTTCGGGGCCGGCCAGGGGTGGACCTCGGTCGAGGAGCACCCCCGCTTCGTGATCGGCACCGTCAAGGACGGCGCACCGGATCTCGTCGGGTTCGGTCCGCAGGGCGTCGTCGTGGCGCGTGGGCTCGGTGACGGCACGTTCGGGCCCGCGCGGCTGGTCCTGAACGACTTCGGGAGCGCCCAGGGGTGGACGGG
This sequence comes from Streptomyces sp. NPDC029159, assembly GCF_055564055.1. Lineage (NCBI taxonomy): Bacteria > Bacillati > Actinomycetota > Actinomycetes > Kitasatosporales > Streptomycetaceae > Streptomyces > Streptomyces sp. NPDC029159. Next base: position 395,804 of record NZ_JBVHWT010000005.1, on the reverse strand, counting down.
CGGCAAGCACCTCCGCCTCCTCGCCGATGTCACCGGCGACGGCAACCCGGACATCGTCGGTTTCGGCGACGAGGGCGTCTGGGTGGCGCACAGTCTGGGCGACGGCCGGTTCGAGCAGGCGCAGTTGGTGTGCCGGGGATTCGGGTACCACGCGGAGGCAGGCGGCTGGCGGGTCGACCGGCACCCCCGCTTCCTCACCGACCTCACCGGTGACGGACGCGTCGACCTCGTCGGCTTCGGCGGCCCGGGCGTGTATGTGGCCCGCAACCTCTTCCGCCGCTTCCGGACCCGGTAGCCCACGCGACGACGGCTCACCGGGGCCCGCCCCGGTCCGTATGCGGCCTCGCAGCGTTGTCGGCTGCGGGGCCGCACCTGCTTGGCGCATCGGGACGTGCGGCAATTTCTGCCCGGTGCACCCGATTACGGCAACGGGCTTGTGCCGATTGCAGCCCTTGGTTCAGAGCAGGGTTGCCCGGACCGACGGCGCATACCTCACCGCCGCGGGGTGATGAAGGAACCGTTCACGACATATCCATCCAGTCCGTGGAGTTCGCCGTACGCCATCAGATCGCTGGTGCGGTTGATGAACCCGCGGCCCGAATAGTTGAGTGAGGTGTTGCAGAGGACGCTGAAGCCGGTCAATTCGCGGAAGGAATTGAGCAGAGCGGCCATTTCCGGGTTCGCCGTCGGGTCGATGGTCTGGGTGCGGGCCGTTCCGTCGACGTGAGTCACCGCCCGCAGTTCGCCGGACTCGACCTGGCTGAAGTACAGCATGTAGGGATCGGGGACGCCTCCGCCGAACCAGCGGCCCGCGTCCTGCTCCAGACAGATCGGGGCGATGGGGCGGTACCCCTCACGCTGCTTGATCCTGTTGAGCCTGGCCGTCGTCTCCTCGGTGAAGGGGGCGGCCAGGATCGACCGGTTCCCGAGCGCGCGGGGGCCGATTTCCCAGCGGCCCTGCGCCCAGCCGATGATGTTCCCGTCGCGGAGGTAGCGGGCGACCTCGTCGTGGCACACCGGGCGGACTTCGTAGCGCCCCGGGTCGAATTCCCTGTCCTCGACGAATTCACCGCCCGCGTAGACGTCCCAGTCCAGGCCGGCCGACCCGGTGTAGAAGTGCTGGGCGTCGATGGCGGTCCCGATCGCTGAGCCGCTGTCGTTGGGGCAGGGTGGGACGAAGACTGCGGGGAAGAGCCCGCACTCGCGCCAGCGGCGATTCCACTCGCAGTTGAGCCCGCAGCCCCCTGAGATGAGCAGCGGGAGCCCCTCCGTCAAATGCTCCTGGGCGTAGGCGTGGAACCGGTCGAAGATGGCGTTCGACAGGCGGGCGGCGAGGCTCTTGTACGCGTCTGATTCCACGCCGATGTTGTGGTACGGGGAATCGGTCATCCGGTCTTTCAGGTTGCCGGTGATGACGTCTTTCTGGCCGAGTACGAAGTCGATGACTTCCTGTTCCGCCTGGGTTGTGGGTCGGTTCTCGGCGAATCCGGCCAGGGCCATCTGCTTGCCCGCGTCCTGAAAACGGACGAATTCTTCGTGTGGGCTGTACTTGGGGTCTGCGAGCGCGAAGCCGTAGGAGTACTTGTTGCCTGGGTAGTTGAGCACCTCCTTGAGGTGGGTCACCTTCCCGTGCTCGTCGATGCGGTAGAACGAGCCGATGTTCCCCTCCCACACCAGGCTGTAGAAGGGCTGGTCCCGGCGGAACGCCGACATTCCGTAGGACGTCATGATGTGGGAGCGCTCATGCGTGGAGGAGAAGACCCGCACATCCTTTCCGAAGAACCGGCCGGCCTCGTCCGAAATCGCGGATTCGCCCACTCCGAAGTACCCGGCGCGCGAGGGTTGGTCGGTGGCCTGGGTCCCCTTGATCCAACCGCTCAGGGCGATGACGTCCGGCTGCCCGTCCAGCCGGTCCGCCGCGACGGCGAACACCTCGGCGGTCAGATTGCTGTAGCGGATGAACGAGTCCTTCTCCGCCTCCAGGGAGAAGAGCAGTTTGCCGTCTTCGACGGCTGCAATCGCCCCGTCATGGCCTTCCTTGAGGGAAAGAATCAGCATGATGGTCCTTTTCTCTGTGGATTGCCGACCTGACGGTCGGGCGGCCGGGATCACGCGGGGCCGGGCTCCGGAGCGGCATCGGGCGGGGCCGAGAGGGCTTTCAGGGCGAGCTGGTGCAACCGCGGGTTGGCGGACAGGGCGCCGGTGCCGCTCTGGGGCGAGGCGCCCAGGAGATCGGTACAGATACCGCCGGCTTCCGCCACGAGGATCTGTACGGCGGTGATGTCCCAGGGGTTCACGACCGGTTCGGCCGCGATGTCGAGAGTTCCTTCGGCGACCATGCAGTGGGGGAGGAAGTCTCCGAAGGCACGGTCCTCCCAGCACGCTTCGGCCAGGCGCAGATATGCCTCCCGGGAGTGGAAGACGTCCCAGGTGCGGGTGCTGGTGGTGGACAGATAGGCATCGGCGAGCCGGGTGTTGCCGGAGACCCGCAGGGGCCGGGGTGCGCCGTCGGCCGGGCCGCGCCGCAGCCAGGCTCCCCGTCCGGCCGCCGCCCACCAGCGGCTGTGCAGGGCGGGGGCGCTGATCACGCCCACGGTGGGCCGGCCGTCCTCCAGCAGAGCGATCAGTGTGGCCCAGACCGGCACCCCGCGCAGGAAGTTCTTGGTGCCGTCGATGGGGTCGACCATCCAGGTACGCCCGGCCGCGACGGAGCCGCCGGTCTCCTCCCCGGCGAAGGCGTCGTCCGGGCGGACGGACCCCAGGGCCTCGCGTACGGCCGTCTCGACGGCGGTGTCCGCGTCGGTCACGGGCGTACGGTCCGGCTTCTCCCGGATCCGCAGGTCGCGGGCTCGGAAGCGTCGGCCGGTGATCCTGTCGGCGATATCGGCGAGTTGCAGGGCCAGTTCGAGATCGGCCTGTTGCGCCACTTCGAGGTCGGTCTGTTGCGACATGGAGCGCCTCGCTGCCCGCATCGTAGGTTCGGGGGCTCAGCCGTTGGCGATCCGGGCGGAGCGCCACGGGCTGCCGGATCACTTGGCGTGCAGTTCGAGCATCTGGTACTCCATGACCCGCACTTCCTCGATCCGGCGCACCCGGCGCAGCAGCTCGACCCGCATACCGGCTTCCCCGGCGATGGCGTCGAGCCGTTCGCGGTCCCCGAGGTCGGCCGTGCCCAGCAGCAGCCTGCCGCCGTCGGCCAGATGCTCGGGGGCGCCCGCGAGGTACCGGGCCTGGCCCTGGTAGCCCGGGTCGAAGACGGCGGAGTGCAGATCGGTGGAGAGGGAGAAGTCGTCCTCCACATAGGTCCAGGGCACGTTCCAGAAGATGGTGTCGAAGCGGTCCGTGGGATCGAGCGCCGTGTACATGTCGCTGTGGAGGACGCGTACCCGGTCGCCCACACCGTGCCGCTCGGCGTTGGCAGCCGTGTTGGCCACTGCCTTTTCGTTGATGTCCAGCGCAGTGACGGAGGCACAGCCGTGGAGCGCGGCGGTCACGGAGATGACGCCGGTGCCGCAGCCGACCTCCAGGAACGAGCCGCCCTCGGGATAGGGCACGATCGAGGCCAGCACCTCGGTGGCGGCGCTCAGGGTGCTGGGGAAGACGCCTCGGTGCAGGCTCCATTCCCGCCCCAGCAGGGTGAAGGAGTCCGGCAGGTCGTCACCGGCGAGGGCGTGCTGCAGGGCCCGGGCCACGTCCTCGGGGGACTCTTCGGCAGTCATGCTCTCTCCCTCTTCGGTGGTCCGGGTCATCGGGCCGGCTCGGCCGCGTACCGTACGAGCGCTTCGCGGTGACGGCCGATCTTGCGGAAAGCTTCGGCGTACCGGTCGATGAGCGCCTTGTCCTCGGGCCAGTGGGTGAAGGTGGGCAGGGACAGCGCGTGCTGCTCGACGTGTTCGGCGTGTGAGCCGGTCCCCGGTGCGATGCCCTTCTTCGGCGTTCCGGGGAAGAGGGGGTTCTCCGGGCGGGCGTAGAGCGGCAGGGTCGACAGCCGGGGGCCGGAGGGGGCGCCGACTTCCATGCCTTCGGCGCGCAGTGCCTCGATGAGCACGGAGCGGGGGACGCCGCCCAGTGCTTCGGGCCGGTAGAGCGGTTTGTAGCCGTACCAGGCGCCCATGTCGACGTGGTCGGCGACGTGTACCGGCTCCAGGTAGGTCACGTCACGGAGCTGCTCGCCGAGGTGGCGCAGACAGCGGTGCCGGGCCTCCTTGCGTGCCGGGAATGCTGCGAGCGCGTGCCGGGCGACGATGGCGTTGAACGGTGACATGCGCAGCTTGAGCCCGAAGCCGGTGACCCAGTGCGCACGCAGGTCCTCGTCGAGGACGGCGTCCCGGGAGCGGTCCCGGTAGTGCCCGAGGAGGGTGGCGCGGTCGTGCACCTGGGGGTCGCTCGTGACGAGGATGCCGCCCTCCCCCGCGTAGACGGCCTTGTTGGCCTGGAGGGAGAAGACCGCGGCGTCGCCGAAGGTGCCGACGGGCCTGCCCTTGTAGCGGCTGCCGTGGGCGTGGGAGCAGTCCTCCAGGACGCGCAGCCCGTGTTGTTCGGCGATCCGCAGGATCGCGTCCATGTCGCAGGGGTGGCCCCACTGGTGGACGACGGTGATGACCTTGGTGTGCTCGGTGAGCGCGGCTTGAAGTGCGGTGGGGTCCAGACCGCGGGTTTCGGGGTCGATGTCGGCCAGGACCACGTCACCGCGGAGTGCGAAGACGGGGCTCAGCGCCGCATGGTAGGTGAGTGCCGGTCCCACGACGTCCACGCCGTCGCGCACGCCGAGCGCGAAGTAGGCGGCGAGGAGGGCGCTGGTACCGGAGTTGAAGGTGACGGCGAAGCGGGCTTGGCCGTCCAGGAAGGCGAGGAAGCCGGCCTCGAGCCGGCCGATGGGACCGCTGTTGCCCTTGATGGAGATGTCGGCGTTCCGCTGCTCGGCCAGTTCGGACAGCTCCGCCTCGTCGGCGGGGGGCGGCCAGACCTCGTGCGGCAGCGGCTGTTCGATGGCGGGGGCGCCTCCGAGGAGGGCAAGTTGTTCGGCGGTGGTCATGTGTCCTTCCTGCGTTCGCGGGTGGGGTCGGGCCCGGCGCACCGGAACTGGCCGGTGCGTATCCGGTCCCGGTAGATCCCGTCGATCGTGCGGACGGCGGCGAGTTGGCGGCGGAGGTGGTTCCGGCGGTAGTCGCGGTCGTCCAGGTGTCCCAGATGGTGGGCGATCATGGAGCGCACGGCGTCGGTCTTGGGGCCTTGCCAGGTGTAGCGCTCCAGCGTCAGCCCCCCGGTGGCGTGCAGGGTGGCGACCCCGGGAGCGACGTTCAACGCGCCTTCCGTACCGAGCACACAGAGGTGTTCGATCTTCTCGTGGTTGTGGCGTGAGATGCGCAGCGAGCCCGCCAGCCCCGTTGCGGGATAGCTGCACATGAGGCTGACGAGATCCTCCAGCCGGCGGTCCCGCATCTCCTGGTAGTGGTGGACGAAGGCGGAGTGCACCCGAGGGGGTTCGGGGAACATTCCGCTGAGCACGTCGATGAGGTGGTAGCCCATGTCGAGGAGCACACCGCCCATCGCCTGTTCCCTGGAGGCGCGCCAGCCCGTGGTCGGATGGGCCAGGTTGAAGTGGTAGTCGTAGGAGAACCAGTAGGGTTCCCCGATCCGTGCGAGGTTCTCCTGGGCGAACTGGAAAACGGGGTTGAAGTTCCGTTGGAGCAGCGTGAAGACGCTGCGGTCGGCCCGTTGTGCGAGGTGTATCAGTTGCCGGGCTTCCTGTTCGGTGACGGCGAACGGCTTCTCCTTGATGACGTGTCTGCCGTGTGTCAGGAGTTTCGTACAGACCGGGAAGTGTTCGCTGTGTGGCACGGTGACCACTGCGGCGTCGAAGTCAACTTTTTCGAGTGCCTCACCGAGGCTGCCGTAATGCGGAAATTCCCATGCGTCGGCGAGCGATGAGGCTGCCGGGGCGGGGTCGACGCCGCCTACGACGTCCACACTCTCCCGGACGATCGGCAGGTACTCCTTTCCTTGGTGTCCAGCAAATCCGACCATCAGTACTCGCGGTCGCAGGCGCACGCGCTCTGACCTTTCACCGGGCATGCAGAATATCCCCCGCAGAATCTCTTTTGAGGATGGTGTGGGCAGCCAGGAAAGGCTTGTGGAGATCCGGACCGGACTCTTGGCCGCGAACGACTCAGAGAGCTCTGTGGCTCTTCCCGGAAGCGTCGGCGAGCCAGGCGTGTGCCGCGGTCACGATGTCCTTGATGAAGGTGCTTCCGCTGCGCCGCGCATTCTCGTCGAGCAGGGAAACTTCCCCGGCCGCCACCCAGATGAACTCGGTGTGCTTGTCCCGTTCGAGCTCGGGCGAGGAGAGGTCCCCGTCCACGTCGACGACATAGTCCGACTCGATGTGCCGCACTCCGTTCGCCGTCCACTCCTCGTGTGCCACCCGCGCCAGGACGTGACACAGCCGCCACCCGGTCTCCTCCGCCACCTCCCGGCGGAGTGCATCCAGGAGGGATTCCCCTTCCTCCACGGCTCCGCCGACGACGTCCCAGCACTCGGGGAAGAGGCGTCGGCCGGCCGAGCGGCGCTGGACGAAGATCCGGTCGTACGGGTCGCGGATCAGCGCGCCCACCACCGGTCGGGGTTCGGTCACTTGGGTCACGTCAGCCATCACCAGCCATCACCGTGCACATCCGTAATTTTCCCGAACTGCGTCAGACGCTTTCCCGCCCGCCTCTCTTGCGGGAGGGGATTGCGTGGTGGACGACGAATCCGCGGTGGCGACGGGAAAAGCATTCCGGAGGAGCCGAGCGAAGACCTCAGCTGCATCTACAGTCACATGCCTTCTGTTGCGGAACGAGGTGACCATTCATCCCTCATTTCACCTGCGCAGCAAAGTCGCGCGCACCGTACACGGGGTGAAATATGAACAGAGTCGAACAACCGAACGGGCGGCGTGAGGCAGCCCGAATTCTCACCGAATCATGATCGTTATTGGACCTGCATTTCCGCGCCGAACACTACCAGGCACCCCGGGAGGCGCATGGGTTCATGCAGGACACCGGATGCCTTGAATTCTTCTTGACGCGACATCAACTCATACATTGCCCTTATGGCCTGGCGGACACCGCGGATCCAGCGGCCGGGTGCAGGCGCTCGGGCCGCCTGCTTCATTCTGTCAGCGCCGGCCATTTCACGACCGAATACATTGGCCGGAATGGCCACTCACCACGGCTCGCCCCCCCCGGGAGGGAACATCCGTTCAAGGGCGGCGGGCGACCACGAAGGCATAGCCGATCTCCGGGAGCGCGCCGAACCGGGGAAGGGACCGGGTGAAGTGGAAGAAATCGTGGTGGGGGTCGTCGGCGGAGGGGGCGACATCGGCGAAGGCATCGGCGAACGCCTGGTAGGTGCGCCGGACGTGCTCTCCGATGTCGGAGAACTCCAGCACCTCCAGACCGGCGCGGCCCAGGGCCGTACGGAGCTCCGCCGGTTCGGGCAGCGCGGGCGACCCGAACGCCCGGCACGTCCGGCGGACCAGATCCGCGGTGTCCCCCGTCACCGGCGACCGGAGCAGCACATCGGTGATGATCAGCGGGCTACCGGGGCGCAGGGTCCGGGCGATCTCGGTGAGGGCGGCGGTCCGGTCGCTGATGTGCATCATGGACTCGATCGCCCAGGCGCCGTCGAAGGACGCGGCTTCGAAGGGCAGCGCGCAGGCGTCCGCGTACCGGAAGTCCACCAGGTCGGCGAGGGCGGAGGTGTCCGCGCGGGTCCGGGCGAGGTCGATGTCCTCGTCGCTGACCGAGATTCCTGACACCCGGGCGCCGGTGGCCCGGGCGATGCGCAGGGCGGGCCGGCCGGTTCCGCAGCCGACGTCCAGCAGGCGCTGGCCGGGTACGGCGGCCAGTTTCTCCGCCACGAGGTCGGTGAGCCGGTCGGTGGCTTGGTCGAGCGAGCGGTCGTCCGCGGCGCCGCCCCAGTAGCCGACGTGGATGTTCCCGTCGACGGCCGTGCCGTCGGCGGTCTCGGTGTGCTCGTCGTAGAGCCGGCCGGCGTCCGGCGACGACGGGACGGTGTGGTGCACGGAGGGGTCGTTGGTCATCTAGGTCTCCCGAGCATGAGGGGTGGATCAGCCGGCGAAGACGCCCATCTGCCGCATATCACCGAGTGAACGGTCGAAGGCTTCCGGGAATGGCCGGAGCCTCTTGTCGAGTGAAGGGGAGGGAGAAGAGGGTGGTCGGCCCTCATTCGCGAAGGGATCCGGGCGGGTGGCCGCGCCCCGCGCAGCGGTGGAAGGAGGGAGGTGCGCCGTGGTCACCGTGGCGGTCAGCGCGAAGAGTCCGGCCGCAGCGCGAGGGGGATACCACGGTCGACCACCTTCACCGCGGGGTGGGAGCCGAAGGCGTCGCGTCTGCCGTAGGCCCGCTCCCGTGGGCAGCTGACGATGGTGGTGGGCATCGAGCGGCAATTGTCCGGGAGGGCGGCGCAGTTCGTCCAGGGCACCCGGGGAGGTCCGACCGGAACGGCTGGAGCGGCGGGGTAATCAGGCCAAGGCCGCGCGGCACGGGGCCACCGGTTCGAAAGGGTGCGCTACTTCCACGTGAGAGTGGAGCAGCAGTCGCAGTGCGCGGTGGCGTCCGCCGACCGTGTCCGGCGTCGGGAAGCCGAGGTCGCCGCGGAGGTCGATGTCCGGCTCACCGCCGCACCCGTGGCATCCCCAGTCCGATCCAGGAGATGATCTCGCGCTGGATCTCGTTGTTGCCGCCGCCGAAGGTGAAGATGACGGCGGAGCGGTAGCCGCGTTCCAGGTCGCCGTGGAGGGCGGCGCCGGTGGAGCCCTCCTTCAGGGGGCCCGCGGCGGCGACGATCTCCATCAGCCAGGCGTAGGCGTCGCGGCGCGCCTCGGAGCCGTGGACCTTGACGGCGGAGGCGTCCTGCGGGGTGAGGGTGCCGCGTTCCAGGGCGTCGACCATCTGCCAGTTGAGGAGTTTCATCGCGTCGAGGGCGGCGTGGGTGCGGGCCAGGCGGGTGCGGACCCAGCCGAGGTCGATGACGCGGCGGCCGTCGGTGAGGCGGGTGGCGGCGGCCCAGTGCTGGACGTCGTGGAGGGCGCGGATGGCCATGGTGCCGTGGGCGGCGAGGGTGACGCGTTCGTGGTTGAGCTGGTTGGTGATGATCCGCCAGCCCTCGTTCTCCCGGCCGACGCGGCGGGTGGCGGGCACGGTGATGTGGTCGTAGTGGCTGGCGGTGGTGTCGTGTGAGGCGAGGGTGTTGATGAGGGTGCAGGAGTAGCCGGGGTCGTCGGTGGGGACGAGGAGCAGGGTGATGCCCTTGTGGGGCGGGGTGCCGTCGGTGGCGCCGCGGGTGCGGACGGCGAGCCAGACCCAGTCGGCGGTGTCGCCGTTGGTGGTCCAGATCTTCTGGCCGTCGACGACGTAGTGGCCGGTCTCCTCGTCGCCGACGCGGACGGCGCGGGTGCGGAGCGCGGCGAGGTCGGTGCCGGCGTCCGGTTCGCTGTAGCCGATGGCGAAGTCGATCTCGCCGGAGAGGATGCGGGGCAGGAAGTACGCCTTCTGCTCGTCGGTGCCGTAGCGCATGAGGGTGGGGCCGACGGTGTTGAGCGCCATCAGCGGCAGCGGGACGCCCGCCTGGGCCGCCTCGTCGAAGAAGAGGAACTGTTCCATCGGTGTCATGCCCCGGCCGCCGTACTCCTCGGGCCAGCCGACGCCGAGCCAGCCGTCCGCGCCCAGGCGCCGCACGGTGTCGCGGTAGAAGCGTTTGCGGGCGGCGGGGTCGGCGTCCTGGGCGTAGGTGCGCTCCGGCATCAGCTCGGCGAAGTAGCCGCGCAGTTCGGCGCGTAACCGCTGCTGTGCGGGGGTGTATGCGAGGTGCACGGCCCCTCCCCTTCGTCCCGTGTGCGTACGTTCCTGTCGCCGACGGCCTGCGGGGCGACGGTTTCTGACGGACCGTCGGCCACTCGGCCGTGGGCGGCACAGTAGAACGCGTTCCAGAAATACGGAAGGGAGCGCGCAGCCCGGCTCAGGGGGTGTGCGGTGCCGGTACCGGATCGGGGGCCGGGCCCGGGGTGGGCCCCGGGGTCGGCGGGGCCGGGTGCGGCGGGATGGGGTCGGGCTCGGGGGCCGGGACGGGGCCGGGCACGGGATCCGGTCCCGGTGCGGGTACCGGTCCCGGCCCGGGGCCGGGCGTCGGGCCGGGCGGACCGGGGCCCGGGCCGGGGACGGGCGGCACGGGGTCGGGGTGGGTCGGCCCGGGCGGTCCGGGCGGCTGCGGGACGGTCATGGCGACTCCTCCTCGCGGCTCGGCGCGTGGTCCACGGCGGCGCCCGGCGGCCCGCCGTGCGCGACCCTCCCTTTCACGGTGCGCCGTCGCGGGGAGCGCCGCGACCGGGCGGGGAACGAGCGCGCCCGGCAGGTTCGGGGGAATACCGTGCCGGGCGCGCGTACGGGGGCGGTCAGCCGTCCAGCAGGCCGCTGGTGTCGAGGACCTGGCGGATCGCGCGGCCGGAGGCCAGCTCCTCCAAGGCGTCGTTGATGCCGGTCAGCGGCAGGGTGCCGGTGTGCATCAGCTCGACCGGCATCAGACCGGCGCGCCACAGGTCGAGGAAGCGCGGGATGTCGCGGCGGGGGACCGCGTCCCCCATGTACGAGCCGAGCAGCGACTTGCCCTCACCGGCGAAGGCCAGGGCCGGTACCTCCAGCGTACGGCCGGGGGCGGGCAGCCCCACCGAGACGACCTTGCCGCCGCGGCCGACCACGTCCAGGCAGGCGGCCATCACCGCGGGCGACCCGACCGCCTCGACGGCGATCTCCGCGCCGCCCGAGGTCAGCTCGCGGATCGCGGCCGGGGCCTCGTCGGGGGCGTAGGCGTGCGAGGCGCCCAGGCGCAGCGCCAGTGCGCGCTTCTCGGCGACCGGATCGACGGCGACGACCGGGTACGCCCCGGCGGCGCGGGCGCCGAGCACCGCGGAGAGGCCGACGCCGCCGAGCCCGTAGACGACGGCGGACTGGCCGGGGCGCAGCGCCGCGGTGTTGATGACCGCGCCGGCGCCGGTGAGGACGGCGCAGCCGAACATCGACGCGACGGCGAACGGGATGTCGCGGGGTATGGGGACGAGGGATTCCTGGGCGACGACGGCGTGTTCGGCGAAGGCGGAGACGCCCAGCTGGTGGTGGACGCGTTCGCCCGCCGCGTCGGTCAGCAGGGACGGGCCGTGCAGCAGTCCGCCGGAGCCGTTGGCCGCCGCGGCGGCGGCGCAGAGCGCGGGGCGGCCCTGGGCGCAGTCGGCGCAGGAGCCGCAGCTCGGAACGAAGACCAGCGCGACATGGTCGCCCGGGGTGACCCGGCGGACGCCGGGGCCGGTCTCCACGACGACGCCGACCGCCTCGTGGCCGAGCGCCATGGGCAGCGGGCGGACCCGGTCGCCGTTGACGACGGAGAGGTCGGAGTGGCAGAGCGAGGCCGCGGCGATCTTCACCAGGACCTCGCCCTCGCGGGGCGCCCCCAGCTCCAGCTCCTCGACGGCGACCGGGGCGGTGGTGGCGTACGGGCGGTCGGTGGAGACGGCCCGCAGGACGGCGGCGCGGGTCCTCATGCGGCCACCTCCGCCCGCGGTGCGCAGCGCAGCACCTCGCGGCTCTCCAGCAGCGGGACGACCTTGCCGAGGACGAGGTCGCGGAAGTGGTCGGAGGCGCAGTGGGCGGCGAAGTCGGCCTCGGTGCGGTACTCCTCGTAGAGCGCGAGGTCGCGGGGGTCCTCGGTGCCCTGGTGGACGCGGTAGCCGAGGCAGCCCTCCTCGGCGCGGGAGGCGGTGGCCATGGCGTCGAGGAGCGGCAGGACGGTGTCCTGGGCGTCGGGCAGGGTGCGGTAGCGGGCGATGACCACGTATGTCATGGGGTGCTTACTCCTGGGGGTCGGCGGGCCTCTTGAGGGCGGACGGCGGGACCTGGGGGAGCTGGTCGCGGCGCAGGTGCCAGAGGCGGGGGTCGGAGGTGGCGGCGGCGGCCGCGCCCTGGGCCAGTGCCAGGGCGACGTCCGCCGGGGACTCCACGAAGCCCGCGGCGATGGACGGGGACATGGCGCGGCGGGACTGCGGGCTCATCCGGCCGATGATCGGGGCGGGCATGACCTCGACGAGGTCGGGGGCGCCGCGGGAGACGGCGTCCAGGGAGCGGCGCAGGTTGGAACGGTCGGTGACGAAGACCTTCATGACGGTCAGCAGGCCGAGCGGCCGGCCCTTCTCTATGAGGGAGAGGCGGGTGCTCACCACGCCGTGTGCGCCGAGGTCCTTGAGGAATTCGAGCGCGCCCCGGTCCTGGGCCAGGCCGGGGCTGGAGTCGACGTTGACGAACACGGTCTTTCCCGCCCGGCCCAGCGCCGGGACGACCTGGGGCAGCTGCCCCACGGCGAACGACGCGAGGATGCACATCCTGGCCGGTGCGGTCAGGAACTGGCGCAGCGGCCGGCTGCCGACGACCGAGGCGACGACCGGGACCTCGGCGAGGGCCGAGGTGAGCCGGGGGTCGAGCGGGGCGCCGGACCGGGCAGAGGGGGCCATGGCGGAGCCTTCCGGTGAAGGAGCCTTTCCCGTCGAGAAAGGGCGGAGGAGCGAAGGGCCGGGGCCATCGGGCGGCCCGGTGGGAGCCGGGCCGCCACGGCGATCCGGGTCAGCTCAGCGGGGACGTCCCGAAGGGGCTGGGCAGGCCCAGTTTGCCAGGGTTGAGGATGCCGTCCGGGTCCAGGGCGTTCTTCACCGCGACGAAGGTGGCGAACCCGGCGCCGAGCGATTCCTCCAGGTAGGGGCCGCGCAGCAGCCCGCAGCCGTGGTGGTGGCTGAGCGCCGCGCGGTGCTTGATCAGGACGGCGTTGGCGGCGTCCCACACCGCGCGGTACCAGTCGCGGCGCGCCTCGGGTGCGACGTCACCGCGGAGCGAGAAGTAGACGCAGGCGCCGTCGGTGTAGGCGTGGGACTGGTGGGCGGAGGCGGCGAGGGTGCCCTCGACGGACTGGATGGCGGCGACCACCTCGTCGTAGATGACCGGCAGAGCGGTCCAGGAGGCGGCCATCTCCAGGGTGTCGGCGACGAAGCCGGGGCCGGGGGTGAAGCCGTCCGCGGACTTGCCGACCAGCATCCGCTCGTCCAGCCAGCGTGCGAAGACCGCGTCGCTGTCCAGCTCGGGGCCGTAGGCGGCGCAGACGTCGGCGGCCACGGCGATCGAGGCGTCGACGATCGCGGGGTCGCCCTCGTCGGCGATGAGCAGGAGGTTGGTCTCGGGGTGGCCGAAGTGGGTGCCCGACTCCAGGGTGTCGTAGAGGCGGAGCACGGCGGGGGTGGCGCCGCGCTGCATGATCTTGCGGCAGGCGTCCAGGCCCTCGGCGAAGGTGGCGAAGCCGAAGGCGACGGCCTTGGCGTAGGTGGGCAGCGGGTGGACGCGGAGCCGGGCGCCGACGATGACGCCGAGGGTGCCCTCGGAGCCGATGAAGAGCTGGCGCAGGTCCGGGCCGACGGCAGCGCGGGCGTAGTCGCCGTAGGTGGCGCGGGTGCCGTCGGCGTGGATCACGTCGAGGCCGACGACCATGTCCTCGATCTTGCCGTAGCGGGTGGAGAGCTGGCCGGCGCCGCGGCAGGCGATCCAGCCGCCGACGGTGGAGACGGCGAACGCGGACGGCCAGTGGCCGGTGGTGACGCCGTACTCCTCCTGGAGCTGCTTCTCGAAGAGGTCGCCGAACATGCCGGCCTGGACGTCGACGATGTTCGACTCGGCGTCGAAGCCGGTGATGGCGTCGAGGCCGCAGACGTCCAGGACGACGCCGCCGAAGACGGGCAGCGCCGCGCCGGTGACGTTGGAGCGCCCGGCGGACGGGGTGACGGGGATGCCCGCCGCGTGGCAGATGCGCAGGACGGCGGCGATCTGGTCGGCGTCGGCGGCCTCGACGATCACGGCGTCGGGGGTGGCCGGGCGGCCCTCGGTCTCGCCGATCATCGAACCGGCCCACCAGTCGCGGGTGCGGGTGACGACCTCGTCGCGGGTGGTGTGCACGGCGCGGGCGGCGCCGCGCAGCTCCTCGATCACGGCCTCGGGGACCTCGACCGGGTCGCTCTGGAGCGCGGCCGGGCCGTCGCCGACCGGCCGGTCCTTGGCCCACTTGGCGAAGCTGGGGGCGCCGACCGTGTAGTTGCCGCGGTTGAAGGGGTGGGTGATGGTCTGACGGCTGATCATGCTGCTGCTCCTTCGAGGAGGACGGTCTTTTCGTGGCGGACGGAGTCGAGGTACGCGGCGACCGAACGGTCCACCTCGTCCTGGGTGAGGCCCAGTTCCTGCCCCAGCAGGGCGCCGACGGCCGGGGCCGCCTCGGCGGAGGCGTCGCGGGCGAAGAGCCGGGCGCGGGTGCGGCGGGAGAGGATGTCGTCGACGGAGCGGGCCAGTTCGGCGCGGGCGGCGTAGACGACCTCGGCCTTGGTGTAGGGCAGTCCGGCGACGACGGGGTCGGCGAGCGAGGGGTCGTCCTGGATGAGGTCGCCGACGAAGCGGGCCTCGGTGCCGTAGCGCTCGCCGAGGTGGGCGGCGAGGCCGCCGGACGCGGCGACCGCCTCGGCGTCGTAGCCCGCGCCGCCGAGCAGCGGGAGCTTGACGGTGCGGCTGGGGGCCTTGCGGCCGAGGACGGTCATCACCTTGTCGATGACCAGCTCGCCCATGTGGCGGCTGGTGGTGAGCTTGCCGCCGGTGACGGTGACCATGCCGCCGGTGCCGATCGTGATGTGGTGGTCGCGGCGCATGTCGAGCGTGGCCCCCTCCTTGCCGCCGACCAGCGGGCGCAGTCCGCCGATGGAGCCGGTGACGTCGTCGGGGGTGAGCTTGCCCTCGAAGGCGGTGTTGGCGCCCTCCAGCAGGAACTCCATCTCCTGCCGGGTGCAGTGCACATCGTCGGGCGAGCCCTGGTAGTCCTCGTCGGTGGTGCCGAGGACGACGCTGTTGCCCCAGCGGGTGCAGGTGGCGCGGCGGGCGCGGCCGGGGATCGGCACGGTGACGGTGCAGTTGATGCGGACCTTGTCCCACGGCACCACGATGTGCACGCCCTTGGCGGGGCGGACCTGCGGCGCGTGGTGTGCGTCGGCCATCGCGTCGATCTGGTCGGCCCAGACGCCGGTGGCGTTGACGACGGCGCGGGCGCGGATGTCGAAGTCGTCGCCGTCGGCGGTGACCCGGGCGCCGGACGCCGTGCCGCCCTGCATCAGCAGCGCGGTGGCCGCGGCGCCGTTGAGGATCTTCGCGCCGAGCGCCGCCGCGGTCCGGACGAGGGTGAGGACGAGGCGGGCGTCGTCGGTGCGGGCGTCGAAGTACATCAGGCCGCCCTTGAGGTTCTCCGCGCGCAGCGTCGGCGCCTGCGCCAGGACCTCGGGGACGGTGAGCCGCTGGTGGAGCTTGCCGATGCGCCAGCCGCCGACCAGGTCGTACGTCCACAGCAGGCCCTCGAAGCCCTTGGCGAGGCGGGCGTCGAAGACCCCCTCCTTCTCCAGGACCGGGAAGAGGAACGGCAGCCGGTGCACCAGGTGCGGGGCGTTCTTGCGGAAGCGGTGGCGCTCCAGGAGGGAGTGGCGGACAAGGTTGACGTTGCCCTGTTCGATGTAGCGCAGGCCGCCGTGGATCATCTTCGAGGACTTCGACGAGGTGCCGGAGGCGAAGTCGTCCTTCTCGATCAGTGCGGCGCGCAGCCCGCGTGAGGCCGCGTCGAGCACGGCGTACGCACCGGTGACGCCGCCGCCGATGACGAGGACGTCGTAGGTCTCGTCGGCGAGGTCGCGCTTGATCGCCGCGCGGTCGAGCAGCAGGGCCGATCGGCGGGTCGCCGCGGCGCTGCGCCGCGGCTTCCGGGCGGGCATGGTGATCACAACATCAACTCCTGGTGTTCCTAGGCGACGGCCCGGGGGTCGGCCGGGCCGTCCGGATGACGGCGCACGGGCCGTCAGTGGGGGGTGTGCGGGGGCAGGGCACTTTCGTGCAGGTGGGCGGCGAGCAGCTCGTACCAGTCAGCGCGGCTGTGGTCGCGGGCGGCGGGGTCGAGGGCGGGCGTGAAGATCCGGCCCTGCGGCTGGGCCTCGACGATCTCGTCGAGCGAGGACCACAGGCCCTGGGCGACGCCCGCGAGGTAGGCGGTGCCGCGCAGGCTGGCGGTGGCGGAGTCGGCGGCGCGCTCCAGCGGCAGTCCGGTCAGATCGGCCTGGATCTGCATCAGCGGGTCGCTGCCGGAGACGCCGCCGCCGACCCGCAGCCGGGTGAAGGGCGCGCCCATGGTGTCGGAGACGCCGTCGATGAGGTCGCAGACGGAGTGGGCGATGCCTTCCAGGACGGCGCGGGCGAGGTCGGCGCGGGTGGTGGCGAGGGTGAGCCCGGTGAGCGCCGCGGTGGCTTCGGGGTGCCAGACGGGCGTACGGACCCCGGCGAGCGCGGGGACGAAGCGCGGGGTGCGGCCGGGCCGGGACGGCACCCGGCCGGCCTCCTCCCCCAGCTCCTTCGGCGAGGCGAAGAGGCCGAGGTCGTCGCAGAGCCAGCGCAGGGCGGAGCCCGCGGTGGAGGTGTACGCCTCCAGGCTGAAGTGGCTGGTGTCGCCCTGCCGCCGGCCCGGTTGGGCGAGCACCCCGGAGATGTCGGGCCGGGGCAGGGCGGGTTCGGTGCCGGTCGCGGCGTCCACGAAGGCGCCGGTTCCGTACATGCACATGCCCTGGCCTGCGGAGAGTCCGCCGAGGGCGATGAGGGCGGCGTGCTGGTCGCCCATGGAGGCGGCCACGGGGGCGGCGATGCCGAGGGCCGCCGGGTCGGTGGTGCCGAACCCGGCGTCGTCGGAGCGCAGCTCCGGCAGCAGGTCGAGGGGGAAGCCGAGGTGGCCGATCCACTCCTCGTCCCAGGCGTGTGTGCCGAGCAGATAGCCGCCGCTGGACGCCGCGTTGGTGGGCGTGGTGGCGTGCACGGCGCCGCCGGTCAGCCGCCAGATCAGCCAGGTGTCGACGGTGCCGAAGCGGAGCCGTCCGGCACGGTGGGCGGCGGCGACCTCGGGGTGCGCGGCGATCTGCCGGGCGGCCCAGAGGAAGGGGGCGCGGGCGCCGACCGGACGGCCCTGGCGGGCCAGCAGGCGGGCGTCCCACTCGGCCTCGTAGCCGGTCAGCTCGTGGGCGTACCGCCGGTCCTGCCACACCACGGCGGGCAGCAGCGGCTCGCCGGTGGCCGCGTCCCAGAGCATGGCGGTGGCCCGCTGGGTGGAGAGGGCGACCGCGGTGATCTCGATGCCGTCCGCGCGGGCACCGGCGACGGCGCGCCGGGCCACGTCGAGGGTGGCGGTCCAGATCTCGGCCGGGTCCTGCTCGACGGCCAGGTCGTCCGGGTGGCTGACCGCGATCGAGCGGTAGAACACCTGGTGGGCGGCGCCGGAGTCGAGGACGACTCCGGCCCGGGTGCCCGTGGTGCCTTCGTCGACGGCCAGCACACCGCGCCGGGAGGCGGCGCCGGTGAACGTCTGCGGCATAGCGGCCCTTTCACTTACGAGCATGCGGTACGGGGCGAGCGATCATCGTGTGCCGGGGCGGGGCCCGGGCCCGGTCAGCGCGCGGGGGCGGCGGGGGCGGTTTCCGGGGCGGCGACCGGACCGGGGGCCGCGGCCTCGTCCGGGGAGATCCCGGCCTTGGTGGGGTCCCACTTGATGACCAGGCAGGTGATCAGGCCCAGCAGCGGCACGACGGAGAGCGCCAGGAAGGTGCCGGCCAGTCCGAGCGCGTCCTTGATCTGCGGGAAGACGTACAGCCCGACGACGCTGCCGAAGCTGCCGACCATGCCGGTGACACCGGTGCCCAGGGCCCGTACGTCGCTGCTGTACGAGAGGGCGGCGATGGACTTGCCGTTGGCGCCGGGGCCCGCCGCGTGGCAGAGGATGAAGACCACGGGCAGCAGGAACGCGACGGCCAGCGGGACCTTTCCGAAGGTCAGGCCCATCGCGACGAGGGCGACGAAGACCCCGGCGAACCCGGCGGCGGAGCTGAGCCGCAGGCCCAGGCGGCGCCCGGCGTAGGCGGAGAGGAGGCCGCCGATGATGCCGAAGGCGTTGAAGACCATGGAGCCGACGGTGGCCTTCTCGAAGCTCTCGCCGAAGATCGACAGGCTGATGACCGGGAGGTACCAGCCGACCGCGAAGTACTGCATCGACTGCCCGAGGGAGATCACCGAGGAGAGGACGGTGCGCGGCAGGTAGGCGCCCTTGAAGAGGACTTTGGCCTGGCGGAAGCCGGGCGCCGGGGCGGCGGTGGCGGCACGGGTGGCCTCGTCGGGGCGTCCGGCGACGGCCTTGATGCCGTAGAGCTTGTCGAGGTTGGCGACGGCGTCGTCCAGGCGTCCCTTGCCCGCCAGCCAGGTCGGGCTCTCCTTCAGCATCGCCCACTGGCCGATCAGCAGCGCGGCGGCGACGACGGCGGCGGAGCCGACGGACCAGCGCCAGATGTCCGCGCCGACGTCCAGGTGGAAGAAGACCAGCGCCAGGGCGAGGTTGCTGGTGGTGGCGACGTACCAGACGGCCTGCCAGAGGTTGAGGCGGCCGCCCTGCTTCGCGGGCGTGTACTCGGCGAGCAGCGCCATCGCCACCGCGAAGTCGATGCCGTACGCGACGCCGACCAGGACGCGGCCGAGCCAGACGACGGTGAAGTCCCCGGCGAACGCGGCGAGCAGGGCGCCGGCGATGGCGAAGACCTTGGCGAGCAGCAGCGGGGGGACCCGCCCGAAGCGGGTGGCGAGCCAGCCGCCGGCCGGGTTGAAGAGGATCGCCAGCGCGGGGGCGGTGGCGGTGAGGACCGAGACCTGGGTGCTGGTCAGGTGCATCTGGGTCGTCATCGGGCCCAGTCCGGCGCTGAGCGCGGCGTTGGAGTAGGCGTCGAGGAAGAGCCCGCCGAAGACGAGGAACCAGACGACCTGCGCGCGGCCGGTGATCTTTCCCAGGCCGTCGATGAGGCCGACGACGTCGGCGACGCCGCCTACGCTCGGACGTTGTGCCATGAATCCGCCTCTGAAGGAAGGACCCATCGGTGGCGGGGAGGAAAGAAAGACAGGCATGACGAAACCACCGACAGGTGGTCTATGTCTGTGCCTGTCCAAAAATCTGCGGAAAGCGCCGCAGCACGTTTACTGCAAGGTACGAACTACGAGCGAGGTTAAGAACGGATCAGAGGGCCGTCAAGGGTTTCGTGGGGGTTACCTGAATGTGACGGGCGGGGTGTGTGCGGTGGCCGGGGCGGCCCCTGCCTGGCGCGTTGCGGCCCCCGGATGCGGAGCCCGCCGTGCCGGATGTGCCGATCTCTCCTAGCCTGTGCGGCATGACCCAGGAAGCGGGCACGCAGGACCGGGGAAGCGGGAGCGCCGAGGAGTCCGCGCGCGCATCGGCGCTGCTCACGGCCCAGGGACAGGCGTCGGCGCTCTTCGCGGAGATCGGCCGCCGCGGGCTGGTCGCCCCCGGGCGCGGTGAGCGCGAGGTGAGCGACGCGGTGCGGGATCTGGCCCACGAGATGTTCGGGGTCCGGCGGTACTGGCACAAGCGGATCGTCCGTTCCGGTCCCAACACCCTCCAGCCGTACCGGCAGAACCCGCCGGACCGGATCATCGGCGAGGACGACATCGTCTTCTGCGACTTCGGCCCGCTCTTCGAGGAGTGGGAGGCGGATTTCGGCCGGACTTTCGTCCTCGGCGACGACCCGGTCAAGCACCGGCTGCGCGACGATCTGCCGCTGCTCTTCGAAGCGGGCCGCCGCCATTTCGCCGCGCACCCGGACATCACCGGCGAGGAGTTGTACGCCGAGGTGGTGCGGTTGGCCGAGGCGGCGGGCTGGGGGTTCGGCGGGCCGCACTCGGGCCATCTGCTGGGCGAGTTCCCGCACGAGACGGTGGCCGGGGCCGAGGTCGACTCGTACATCGCGCCGGGCAGCGCCCGCCCGATGCGGCGCGACGACGGGCAGGGGCGGCGCTGCCACTGGATCCTGGAGATCCATCTCGTCGACCGGGAGCGCGGGTTCGGCGGCTTCCACGAGGAGCTGCTCGATCTCGGGCACGAGGTCCCGGCCTGACCGCGCCGGTCAGGGGTGCTGGCTGCTGACCGCGACGACCTCGCCGGTCAGGTACGACGCGTAGTCGCTGGCGAGGAAGACCATGACGTTGGCGACCTCCCAGGGCTCGGCGGCGCGGCCGAACGCCTCGCGGGCGCTCAGTTCGGCGAGCAGTTCCGCACCGGCGACCTTGGCGAGGTGCGGGTGCATGGCGAGGCTGGGGGCGACGGCGTTGATGCGGATGCCGTGGGCGGCGACGTCGAGGGCGCTGCACCGGGTCAGCGCCATCACCCCGGCCTTGGCGGCGGCGTAGTGGGCCTGGCCCTTCTGGGCGCGCCAGCCGACGACGGAGGCGTTGTTGACGATGACGCCGCGGCCGGCCGGGACCATATGGCGCAGCGCGGCGCGGGTGGCCTTGAAGGTGCTGGTCAGCGTGGTGGCGAGGACGGTGTCCCACTGGGCGTCGGTCATCTCGGTGATGGCGGCGGTGCCGCCGAGCCCGGCGTTGTTGATCAGTACGTCGAGGGCGCCGCACTCGCGCGCCGCGGTGTCCATCAGCCGGTCGAGCTGTGCGCCGTCGGTGACGTCGCAGGGCACGGCGAGCGGGCGGGTGCCGGTGTGGTCGGCGAGCCGGTCGGCGGCCTCGGTGAGCCGGCGGGCGTGGCGGTCGCTGATGACGAGGCGGGCGCCCTCCTCGGCGCACCGCCGGGCGGCGGCGAAGCCGATGCCGGTGCCGGCGGCAGCGGTGACGACGACGGTCCGGCCGTCGAGCAGTTGGTGGGAGCGGGGCTGAGGGGTCTGGGGCTCGGGCACGGTCACACGGCTCCCTCGTCGGAGGCGGCGGGGTGGACTCCCCCGCCGGGCGGGCCTTCCAGGCGGCGCAGGACCTCGTCGGCCTGCGTCATGATCCGGTCGATCAGCTCCCGGCAGCTCGGCAGGTCGTCGATGAGGCCGACGACCTGGCCGGTGGCGAGGACGCCGAGGTCGGGACGGCCGTCGAGGAGTCCGGTGCGGTAGAGCAGCGGGGCGTTGGCCGCCATCACAACCTGGCTCCAGGTCAGGCCGTGGCGGCGGCGGAGTGCGAGGCCCTCGCGGACGAGGTCGGGCCAGGGGGTGCCGGAGAGTTTCCGGAAGGCGGAGGCGTTGCGGGCGGCGCGCAGCAGCCGTCCGGCGCCGGTGGTCTTCTCCAGCCGGGCGACCGGCCCCGTGCGCAGGACGCGCTGCGGTACGCCGTCCACCTCCCGGGTCAGGACGGTGTCGTGGACGCCCTTGTCCAGGTAGACCTGTTTGACGGCGGGGGCGACGGGCGAGTCGCGGGTGAGCAGGAAGCGGGTGCCCATGGCGATGCCGTCGGCGCCGTAGGCGAGGGCGGCGACCAGACCGCGGCCGTCGCAGTAGCCGCCGGCGGCGATGACCGGCAGGTCCACGGCGTCGCGGACCTGCGGCAGCAGCAGCCCGGTGGGAACGGCGCCGGTGTGGCCGCCGCCCTCACCGCCCTGTACGACCACCGCGTCGGCGCCCCAGGCGGCGACCTTCTCGGCGTGGCGGCGGGCGCCGATGGACGGGACGACGAGCAGTCCGCCGTCCTTGCAGCGGGCGATGAGGTCGCGGCGGGGCGCGAGGGCGAACGAGGCGACCGTGACGCCGCGGCGGATCAGCAGATCGACGCGGGCCTCGGCGTCGGGCTGGTCGGCGCGGAGGTTGACGCCGAAGGGCCGGTCGGTGGCGGCGCGGACCTCGTCGAGGGCGCGGCGCAGCCCGTCGAGGTCGAGCAGCCCGGCGGAAAGGATGCCCAGCCCCCCGGCGTTGGCGGTGGCCGCGGTGAGGGTGGCGTCGGAGACGTACCCCATGCCGGTCTGGACGATCGGGTGGGCGACGCCGAAGAGGTCGCAGATGCGGGTGTGCAGCGCCGGGTGCGGGCTCATGCCGCGACCTCTCCGTCGCGCAGGCCCGCCGGGTCGATGTCCTCGCGGATCAGGCGGAGTTCGGCGGCGGTGGGCAGCCGGGTCGTGGGGATGTCGCCGTCGACGACGAGCGGGCAGCCGGTGCGGGCGACGACGTCCTCGGCGCCGACGCCGGGGTGGACGGAGACCAGCCGGAGCGTGCCGGTGGTGGGCGCGAAGTCCAGGACGGCGAGGTCGGTGACGACGCGCCGCAGGTCGTGGTGGCGGGCGGCGCGCCCCACGGCGGCCGCGCGGGCGGTGCCGACGCCGCAGACCATGTCGACCCGGGGCACGAAGACCCGGGTGGAGTGGCGCGGGATCCAGTAACTCACCGGATGGCAGAGGGTGTTGCCGGGGGCGCCGCGGACGCCGAGGAGCTGCGCCTTCGGCGCGTCGTAGGGGCCGATGGCGGAGATGTTGACATTGCCGTGGGTGTCGATCTGGGTGGGCATCATCATGGCGTGCCGCCGCCCGCTCCACACCAGGTCGAAGAGGGTGCGGAAGGGCGCGTACCCCTCGACGGGGCCGTCGGGTGCGGTACCGAGCGGCCAGATCCCCTGGACGAGGCGGGCCTCGCCGTCGGTGAGCAGCAGATCGGGGGCGAAGGTGGCGCGGGCCAGCCGGACGCCGATGGTGGGGGCGGTGCCGAAGGCGCTGGCCAGGATCTCGCCGCTGCCGCGGAACGCCTCGGCGCAGGCGACCGCGCAGATCTCGGCCCGGGTCGCGTCGCTCATACCGGCTGCCCCTCTCCGTCGTGGCCCGGCGTGCGGCGGTGCCCGTCGCCGGTGAGATAGCGGTGGTGGAACGCCTCCCACACCTCGGGCGACCGGGCGGCGTCGGCGTACTCCTTCTGGTACGCCTCGTCGCGCGGGTAGTCCGGTGCGCAGGAGGTGAAGTGGGCGCCGCCGGGCGCCTCGACGACGCCTTCGACGGCGAGGCGGCGGACGACGAGGGTGGCGGGGTGGGCGTCCTCGGCGAGGCGGGCGGTGGGGACGATCCGTTCGCAGGAGACGAAGGCGTGCTCGGCGGCGCCGCAGAAGAGGTCGTCGAAGTAGGGATCGGGGCCCAGGCACTGGGCGTTGCCCGCCGCGTCGGCGCGGTTGAGGTGGACCAGTGCGGCGTCCAGCGGCAGTGCGGGCATCGCGATCAGCTCCTCACCGCCGCCGTACGGGTCGGCGACGGTGCGCAGTCCGGGGTTGACCCTCAGGACGTCCGAGCCGAGTCCGGCGCGGGTGGGCAGGAACGGCAGCCGCAGCGACGCGGCGTACAGCCCCCACTGGAGCATCCCCTCGTCGTACTCCGCGACCTCGATGCGGCCGCTCTGACGGGCGGCGCGGAAGTGCGGGTCGAGGGGGATGGAGTCGAGCGAGACGAAGCCGAAGACGAGCTTGCGGACCTTCCCGGCGGCGCAGAGGAGGCCGACGTCGGGGCCGCCGTAGGAGACGACGGTGAGGTCGCGCAGGTCGGAGCGGAGAATCTCGCGGACCAGGGCGAGCGGTTTGCGGCGCGAGCCCCAGCCGCCGATGCCGAGGGTCATACCGGAGCGGAGCCGGGCGACCACCTCCGGCGCGGTCATCGTCTTGTCGGCCATACGCAGCTCCTGACGGTGTGTGCCGTGGACGCGCCCGTACCGGGCGACCCTGTCGCGCACCTAGCAAACGTTTGGTAGAGAGATTACGGTGGCCGCGCGGCCGGGTGTCAAGGGCCCGCGGCGGCCCGGCCGGGCGCCGTGACGCGGGCGGAGGGGGGCGGGCCATGAGCGGCGATCCGCGGGACTTCACCGGTCGGACGGTGGCGATCACCGGCGGCACCAAGGGCATCGGACGGGCCCTCGCCGAGGCGTTCCTGACCGCCGGCGCGGAGGTCACGGTCTGCGGACGCACCGCACCGGCGGCCCCGCCGCGCGCGGGCGGCCGCACCGCGCACACGGTCTGCGCCGATGTCCGCGACCCGGCCGCGGCACGGGAGTTCGTCGACGCCGCGGCCCGCCGCTCGGGGCGGCTCGACGTCCTCGTCAACAACGCCGGCGGCTCGCCGGACGCCGATGCGGCCACCGTCTCGCCGCGCTTCGTCGAAAAGGTGGTGGCGCTCAATCTGCTGGCGCCGTTCTACGCGTCCCAGGCCGCGCACCGCCATATGTACGGCCAGGAAAGCGGCGGTTGCGTCCTCAACATCGGCAGCGTCTCGGCCCACCATCCGCAGCCCGGCACCGCCGCCTACTCCGCCGCCAAGGCCGGACTGCTGATGCTCACCCGGGCGCTGGCGCTGGAGTGGGGACCGGCGATCCGGGTCAACCACCTCAGCGCCGGGCCGGTACGGACACCCGGCGCGGAGCGCGAGGCGGCCCTCGCCGGGATCGTCCCGCTGGGCCGCCTGGCGCTCCCCGCCGATCTCGCCGACGCCTGTCTGTTCCTGGCGGGCCCGGCGGCCGGTTACATCAACGGCGCGGATCTGGCCGTCCACGGCGGCGGCGAACCGCCCGCCCGCTACCTGGCGGGACGGCCGTCTCCGGACGCCTGACGGCCCCTCAACTTCCGTACACCGGCAGCGGCGGCCGGGCCGCCGCGAGCAGCCGACGGGCCGTGGCCCCGGCCTCGGCGGGGGTGCGGCGGGCGCCCGTGTCGTCGCTCGGCCCGGGGTGCCAGCCCTCCATGACGGTGATGCGGCCGGCCTCCGCCTCGAAGACCCGGCCGGTGACGCCCGCCGCGTCGGCGGAGCCCAGCCAGACCACGAGCGGGGAGACGTTCTCCGGGGCCATCGCGTCGAACTCCCCCGCCGCCGGCGGCGCCATCGTCTCCGCGAAGGCGTGTTCCGTCATCCGGGTGCGGGCGGCCGGGGCGAGGGCGTTGGCCTGGACGCCGTAGCGGGCGAGTTCGGCGGCGGCGACCAGCGTCAGCCCGACGATCCCGGCCTTGGCGGCGGCGTAGTTGCCCTGCCCGACACTGCCCAGCAGGCCCGCGCCGGAGCTGGTGTTGACGATCCGGGCGTGCGGCGTCCGGCCCGCCTTGGCCTCCGCCCGCCAGTGTGCGGCGGCGTGCCGGAGGGTGAGGAAGTGGCCCTTGAGGTGGACCCGGACGACGGCGTCCCAGTCGTCCTCGCCGAGGTTGACGAGCATCCGGTCGCGGAGGAATCCGGCGTTGTTGACGAGGGTGTCGAGGCGGCCGAAGGAGTCCAGCGCGGTGGCGACGAGGGAGGCGGCGCCCTCGGGGGTGGCGATGTCGCCGTCGTGCGCCACCGCCTCACCGCCGCGCGCCCGGATCTCCTCGACGACCTGCCGCGCCGGGCCGGTGACCGCGCCGGTGCCGTCGAGTCCGACGCCGAGGTCGTTGACGACGACCCGGGCGCCCTCGGCGGCGAAGGCGAGCGCATGGGCGCGGCCCAGCCCCCGTCCGGCTCCGGTGATCGCGACGACGCGCTGGGCGCACAGTCCGGCCATGGCGTTCCCTCCGTCCGCTGAGGACGGCGGGCCCTTACCCTTCCGCCGCCGTCCGCCGAACGGCTAGCGTACCTAACAAACGTTAGATGGAAAGGTGGTCGAGCGCCTCATGGGTGTCTCCGTCTCCCGTCCCGAAGAGGGCGTCCGCGTCGTCACCGTCGACGTCCCGCCGGTCAACGCCCTTCCCGTACAGGGCTGGTACGACCTCGCCGAAGCGGTCCGCACCGCGGGCGCCGACCCCGGGGCGCGCTGTGTGGTGCTGGCCGCCGAGGGGCGCGGTTTCAATGCGGGCGTCGACCTCAAGGAGATGCAGCGCACGCCCGGCCACACCGCGCTGATCGGCGCCAACCGCGGCTGCTACGCGGCGTTCGCCGCGGTCTACGACTGCGAGGTGCCGGTGGTCGCGGCGGTCCAGGGGTTCTGTCTGGGCGGCGGCGTCGGTCTCGCCGGGAACGCCGATGCGATCGTGGCGAGCGACGATGCGGTGTTCGGCCTGCCGGAGCTGGATCGCGGGGCGCTCGGCGCGGCGACCCATCTCGCCCGGCTGGTCCCGGCCCATCTGATGCGGACGCTGTACTACACCTCCCGGACGGTCACCGCGGAGGAGCTGCGGGCGCACGGCTCGGTGTGGCGGGTGGTCCCCCGGTCCGAACTGCGGGCGGCGGCACTGGAGTTGGCGCGCGAGATCGCCGCCAAGGACGGTTCGCTGCTGCGGCTGGCGAAGGCGGCGCTCAACGGCATCGATCCGGTCGACGTCCGCCGCAGCTACCGCTTCGAGCAGGGCTTCACCTTCGAGGCCAACCTCAGCGGCGTCGCGGACCGGCACCGGGAGGCGTTCGTGGCATCGCGGGAGGAGCGGGGCTGAACGGCGGGGCGTACGGGCGCGGGCGGCGCGCCACCCAGGAGTGCGGTGCGCCGCCCGCGCCCCTCACAGCCGTTCGATGATCGTCACATTCGCCTGGCCGCCGCCCTCGCACATGGTCTGGAGGCCGAACCGGCCGCCGGTGCGCTCCAGTTCGTGCAGGAGGGTGGTCATCAGTTTGGCGCCGGTGGCGCCGAGCGGGTGGCCCAGGGCGATGGCGCCGCCGTTGACGTTGACCTTCGCCGGGTCGGCGCCGGTCTCCCGCAGCCAGGCGAGGACCACGGAGGCGAACGCCTCGTTGATCTCCACCAGGTCGATGTCGTCCATGGTCAGCCCGGTCTTCCCCAGCGCGTACGCGGTGGCCGGGATCGGTGCGGAGAGCATCCGGATCGGGTCCTCGCCGCGTACCGAGAGGTGGTGGATGCGGGCCCGGGGCGTCAACCCGTGGTCGCGGACGGCGCGTTCGGAGGCGAGCAGCAGGGCGGCGGCGCCGTCGGAGACCTGGGAGGCGAGGGCGGCGGTGAGGCGGCCGCCCTCGGTCAGCGGGGTCAGCGCCGCCATCTTCGCGAGGTCGGTGTCGCGGCGCGGCCCCTCGTCGGCGGTGACGGCGCCGTACGGCACGGTCTCGCGGACGAAGCGGCCCTCGTCGAGGGCGCGGACGGCCCGCCGGTGCGAGCGGAGCGCGAACTCCTCCATCTCCTCGCGGCCGATGTCCCACTGCGCGGCGATCAGTTCGGCGCCGTGGAACTGGTCGACCGGCCGGTCGCCGTACCGTTCGCGCCAGCCCGTCGATCCGGCGTAGGGCCCCTGGGTGAATCCGAGGGGTTCGGCGGCCCGGCGGGAGGCGAAGGCGATCGGGATCTGCGACATGCTCTGCACACCGCCGGCGACGACCAGGTCCTGGGTGCCGGAGAGCACGCCCTGGGCCGCGAAGTGGAGGGCCTGCTGGGAGGAGCCGCACTGCCGGTCGACGGTCACGCCCGGCACCTCCTCGGGCAGTCCGGCCGCCAGCCAGCAGGTGCGCGCGATGTCCGCCGCCTGCGGTCCGACGGTGTCCACACAGCCGAACACGACGTCCTCCACGGCGGCCGGGTCCACGCCCGAGCGCGCCATCAGGGCCGTCAGCACATGCGCTCCGAGGTCCGCCGGGTGGACGGCGGCCAGTCCGCCGCGGCGCCGGCCGACGGGGGTGCGGACCGCTTCGACGAGATACGCCTCGGGCATCGGGACTCCTCAGGGAAGATGCGTCAGGGGGTGCGCTCCCCGAGGGCGATGCCGTCGAGCACCATCGAGAGGTACTGCCGGGCGATCTCGTCGGGGCTGTGCAGTCCGCCCGGCCGGTACCACGACGCGGCGACCCAGACGGTGTCGCGGACGAAGCGGTAGGTGAGGCGGATGTCCAGGTCGGCGCGGAAGACGCCGTCGGCGACGCCGCGCTCCAGGGTGCCCAGCCACGCCTTCTCGAACTTCCGCTGCGAGTCGGCGAGATAGGTGAACCGGGGCTGGACGGAGAGGTGGCGGGACTCCTTCTGGTAGATCGCGACCGCCGCGTGGTGCCGGTCGATCTCCCGGAACGACTCGGTGACCAGCGCCTCGATCGTCTCCCGGGGGCCGAGCCCGGCGGCGAGGACGGCGTCGTAGCCCGCCCACAGCTCGTCGAGGAAGGTGGAGAGGATCTCGTCGAGCATCGACTCCTTGGAGTCGAAGTGGTAGTAGAGGCTCCCCGCCAGCATTCCGGCCGCGTCGGCGATCTTGCGGACGGTGGTGGCGTTGTACCCCTGCGCGGCGAACACGTCGGCGGCCACGCCGAGCAGTTCCCGGCGCCGCTCGGGCGAGGGGGTCATCGTCTTCTTCTTGCCGCTGTCGGGCGCATTGCTTTTCGGCACACCGCCATTGTCGTCCCCCGCCCGCGCGGCGGCGGGACCGGGCCGGGACCGGTGGCGTACGGAGCGGGGCACCCGGTGCGGCGCGGGCCGGGGAGCGGGGCGGCGCCCGTCACGGCCGGGGCTCCCGGGGCAGCCCCAGCACCCGTTCGGCGATGATGTTCCGCTGGATCTCGTTGGAGCCGCCGTAGAGCGTGTCGGCGCGGGAGAAGAGGAACAGCCGCTGCCACTCGTCGAGATCGTAGGGCGCCCCGGCGGCCAGGGTGCCGTCCGCGCCGCGGATCTCCATGGCGAGTTCGCCCAGGTCACGGTGGAAGGTCGCCCAGTAGATCTTGCCGATGGACGCCTCCGGGCCCGGCGCCCCGGCGGCGGCGCCCTCCAGCATCCGCAGGGCGTTGCCGCGGACGGTCTCCAGGCTGATCCAGGAGCGGGTGAGCCGGTCGCGGATCAGCGGGTCGCGGGCCGCGCCGTTACGGACCGCGAGGGCGGCCAGCGCCTCCCATTCGCGGCGGAAGCCGACCTGCTGCCCGAGGGTGGAGACGCCGCGTTCGAAGCCGAGGGTGGCCATCGCGACCGCCCAGCCGCCGCCCTCCTCGCCGACGAGGTTCCCGGCGTCGGTGCGGGCGCCGTCGAACAGCACCTCGTTGAACTCCGCGGTGCCGGTGAGCTGGGTGATCGGCCGGATCTCCACACCGTCCTGGTCCAGCGGCACCAGCAGGTAGGACAGACCGCGGTGCCGCATCGAGCCGGGTTCCGTGCGGGCGAGGACGAAGCACCACCGGGATTCACGGGCCAGTGAGGTCCAGATCTTGCGGCCGGTGAGCACCCAGGCGTCGCCGTCCCGTTCGGCGCGGGTGCGGACCGCGGCGAGGTCGGATCCGGCGTCGGGTTCGCTGTAGCCCTGGCACCACAGGTCGCGGGCGGCGGCGATGGGCGGGAGGAAGCGGGCGCGCTGCTGCGGGGTGCCGAACGCCATGAGGGTGGGGCCGACCAGCTGTTCGCCGATGTGGCCCACCCGGGCGGGCGCGCCGGACTCGGCGTACTCCTCGTGGAAGGCGACCTGCTCCTCCAGGGTGGCGCCGCGGCCGCCGTACTCCGTGGGCCAACCGACGCAGGTCCATCCGGCGGCGGCCATGTGGCGTTCCCAGGCGAGGCGTTCGGCGAACGCCTCGTGCTCCCGGCCCGGCCCGCCGAGGCCGCGCAGCTCCGCGAACGCGCCGGTGAGCTGCGCCTCCAGCCAGCTCCGCGCCTGCTGCCGGAACTCGTCCACCGCGTCCATCTGCCGGCTCCCCCACGGATCTCGACGGCCACCGGCCGGTACGTTAACCTACCAAACACTTGTTAGGGAAGGAGGGCGGATGTCCACTGCCCCGACGGAGCCGGTCCGCTACGAGACCCGGGGCCCGGTGGCCCTGATCACCATGGACCGCCCCGCCTACCGCAACGCCCAGAACTCCGCGATGACGTACGCACTGGACCGGGCCTTCTACCGCGCGGCCGACGACGACGGCGTCAAGACCGTCGTTCTCGCGGGCGCGGGCAAGCACTTCTCGGCCGGTCACGACATCGGCACCCCCGAGCGCGACGCCCATCTGCCGTTCGACCGCGCGGCCGGACTGTGGTGGGACCACTCGGACAAGCAGGGCGCCGAGAGCCGCTACGCCCGCGAGTCGGAGGTCTACCTCGGCATGTGCCGCCGCTGGCGGGAGCTGCCCAAACCGGTGCTCGCCTGCGTCCAGGGCGCCTGTGTGGCGGGCGGGTTGATGCTGGCCTGGATCTGTGACCTGATCATCGCCTCCGAGGACGCGTTCTTCGCCGATCCGGTGGTCCGGATGGGCATCCCCGGCGTCGAGTACTTCGCCCATCCCTGGGTGATGCCGCCGCGCATCGCCAAGGAGTTCCTCTACACCGGTGACCGGATGAGCGCCGCCCGCGCCTACGAACTGGGCATGGTCAACCGCGTCGTCGCGCGCGAGCAACTCCTCTATGCCACCTTGGAGTTGGCGACCCGGATCGCCGGGCAGCCGCGGATGGGCCTGGCGCTGACCAAGCGCGCGGTCAACCAGGCCGAGGACCTCCAGGGCCTGCACACCGGCCTCGACTCCGTCTTCGGCCTGCACCACCTCGCCCATGCGCACAACGCGGAGACCTCCCGGGACGCACTCGGCGGGATGGACGTCCGGGCCATGAAGGAGGACGGATCCTGATGGACCTCGACCTCACCGCCGCACAGCGCGCCTTCCGCGACGAGGCCCGCGCCTGGCTCGCCGACCACGTCCCCGCGGAGCCGCTGCCGTCCCTGGAGACGGCCGAGGGTTTCGCCGCCCACCGCGCGTGGGAGCGGACGCTGGGCGCCGGTCGCTGGTCCGCGGTGTCCTGGCCCGAGCGGTACGGCGGCCGGGGCGTCGGCATCACGGAGTGGCTGCTCTTCGAGGAGGAGTACCACGCGGCGGGCGCCCCCGGCCGGGTCGCGCAGAACGGCGTCAACCTCCTCGCGCCCACGCTGCTGGAGCACGGCACCGACGCCCAGCGCGCGCGGATCCTGCCACCGATGGCGCACGGCGAGACGATCTGGGCGCAGGCGTGGTCGGAGCCGGAGGCCGGATCGGACCTGGCGGCGCTGCGCTCGACGGCGACCCGTACCGACGGCGGCTGGCTGCTCGACGGCCAGAAGACCTGGTCGTCCCGGGCCGCCTTCGCCGACCGCGCCTTCGGCCTCTTCCGCAGCGGGCGCGGCGCGCGCCCGCACCACGGGCTGACGTATCTGATGTTCCCGCTGGACGCGCCCGGGGTGACGGTCCGGCCGATCGGCCGCCTCGACGGCAAGCCCGCCTTCGCCGAACTCTTCCTGGACGGTGTCTTCGTCCCCGACGAGGACGTCATCGGCGCCCCCGGTGACGGCTGGCGCGTCGCGATGTCCACCGCCGGGAACGAACGCGGGCTGACGCTGCGCAGCCCCGGCCGGTTCACCGCCGCCGCGGCGCGGCTGGCCGCGCTCTGGCGCGAGCGCGGCGCCCCGGAGGACACGGCGCTGCGCGACCGGGTCGCCGACGCGGTGATCGGCGCCGAGGCGTACCGCCTGTTCACCCACGCGGCCGCCGCCCGGCTCGCCGCCGGGGAGCCGATCGGCGCGGAGTCCAGCCTCAACAAGGTCTTCTGGTCGGAGCTGGACCTCGCGCTGCACGAGACCGCGCTCGATCTGCTCGGTCCGTACGGCGAACTCGCCGACGGCGCCGCGGAGGCGCCCGCCCACGGCCGGTGGGCGGAGGGCCATGTCTTCGCGCTCGCCGGTCCGCTCTACGCGGGCACCAACGAGATCCAGCG
This sequence comes from Streptomyces sp. NPDC029159, assembly GCF_055564055.1. Lineage (NCBI taxonomy): Bacteria > Bacillati > Actinomycetota > Actinomycetes > Kitasatosporales > Streptomycetaceae > Streptomyces > Streptomyces sp. NPDC029159. Next base: position 364,282 of record NZ_JBVHWT010000005.1, on the reverse strand, counting down.
CGACATCATCGCCGAGCGCCTGCTCGGCCTGCCGAAGGGGCGACGCTGATGCGGTTCCTCCTCGACCGCGAACAGCGGGAGTTCGCCCGGACGCTGGACACGATGCTCGGCGCGGCCGGTACGCCCGCGACGGTACGGGCCTGGGCGGCCGGCGATCCGGGCCCCGGCCGCGCGCTGTGGGGCAGACTCGCCGACATCGGGGTGTTCGCCCTGGCGGTCCCCGAGCGGCACGGCGGAACGGGACTGCATCCGGTCGAACTCGTCGCCGCCTTCGTCGAGTTGGGGCGCCACGCGGTGCCGGGTCCGCTCGTGGAGACGGTCGCGGCGGCGGCTCTGCTGGGCGATCCGGACGGATCGGGGCGGGCCGCGACCGCCACCGGCGGCTCCCTCCCCGACGGCCTCGCGGCCGACCTCCTCCCCCGGATCGCCGCCGGGCGCTCCCTCGTCTCCCTCTGTCTGCTCTCGGCGGAACAGCCGTACGCGCTGGACGCCGACGCCGCCGATGCGGTGCTGGTCGTCGAGGGGGACGCGCTGCGGCGGGCGGAGTCGGCGGGGCCGGTGCAGCGGTCCGCCGATCCGGCGCGGCGGCTCGCCCGGCCGGGCGCCGGGACCGTTCTCGTGCAAGGGCCGCAGGTGCGGGCGGCGGCGGAGCGGGCGGCCGGGGTGGCGGCGCTGGTGACGGCCGCCCAGGCGCTGGGGCTGGGCCGGGCGCTGCTCGACGCGACCGTCGGATACGTCCGCGAGCGGACGCAGTTCGGCGTCCCCGTCGGCTCCTTCCAGGTGGTCAAGCACCGGCTGGCCGACACCCTGCTGGGCCTGGAGTTCGCCGAACCGCTGGTGTACGCGGCGGCGCTCGCCCTGGCGCGGGGCGCGGCGGACGACCGCACCGTCCCGGCGGCGAAGGTCGCGGCCGGTGAGGCGGCGTACGCGGCGGCACGCACCGCGCTCCAGCTGCACGGCGCCCTCGGCTACACCGAGGAGCCCGATCTGTCCCTGTGGATCCGCAAGGCCCGCGCCCTGCGCGACGCCTGGGGCACCCCCGCCGCGCACCGCGCCCGCGTCCTGGCCCCGTGACGGCCGGACCGGTACGGCATCCGGCACCACGACGGCAGCGAAGGAGCAGACGGTGCGACTGACGGCGGAACAGCGGGAGTTGGGGACGGCGGTCCGCGCGGTGCTCACCCGGTACGAGGGCGTGGCCGCCTGGCGCCCGCTGACCGAACAGATCGGCATCGCCGGGCTCGGCGTCCCCGAGGAGTACGGCGGCACCGGCGGCGGCGCCCGCGAACTCCATGTCGTCCTCGCGGAGCTGGGCCGGACGCTGAGCCCGCTGCCGTTCCTCGGCTCGGCGGTCCTGACCACGCAGGCGCTCCTGGCCACCGGGGACGAGCGGGCCCGCGTCCGGCTGCTGCCCGGCCTCGCCTCCGGGGCGGTGGTGGGCGCCCTGGCCTGGGCGGAGGGCGGCTCGTGGGACCCGGCGCGGATCCGGACCGAGGCGGTCGCCGGGCCGGACGGGGGCTGGCGCCTCACCGGCGTCAAGGAACACGTCCTGGACGGCGCCGACGCCGGACTGCTGCTGGTGGCGGCGCGCACCGCCCGCGGCCTCGCGCTCTTCGAGGTGCCCGCCGACGATCCGGGGGCCCGGCGCGAGGCCCTGGTCCCGGTGGACTCCACGCGGGCCCAGGCCCGGATCGTCCTCGACGGCGCCGGGGGGCGGCTGCTCGGCGCCGACGGCGACGGCGCGCGGGTGCTGGCCCATGTCCTGGACCTGGCGGCCACCGCACTCGCCGCCGAGCAGACCGGCGCCGCCGCACACTGCCTGGAGGCCACCGTCGCCTACGCCGGGACCCGCCACCAGTTCGGCCGCCCCATCGGCTCCTTCCAGGCGGTCAAGCACCGGCTGGCCGACGCCTACGTCCAGGTCGAGGCGGCCCGCACCGCCGCCCTGGCCGCCGCCTGCGCCGCCGACGACCGCTCCCCCGCCCTGCCCCGGCTGGCCGCCGCCGCCAAGTCCGCCTGCTCGGAGGCGTTCACCGCGGTGGCCGGCGAGATGCTCCAGCTCCTCGGCGGCATCGCCCTCACCTGGGAACACCAGGCCCACCACTACTTCAAGCGCGCCTACGGCTCGGCCCAGCTCCTCGGCACGCCCTCCTGGCACCGCGAACGCCTCGCCGGGGAGCTGGGTTTGACGGGGTGAGGGAGGCCGGAGGCGGCCGTCCGCTTTGCCGTCCGCGTATAAATGCCACGTCAAGCGCCTTACCGTGCAGCCGCGTTGAGCTTCCGCATCCGGTCGCGCCTCCGCCCGTCGCCCGGCGCCTTCGGCGTCCCTCGCGCCGTTAGCCTCCCCCCGAGGGCCGACCCTCAGAAACACCACCAACGAAAGGTGCGTTCCATGCGTAAGTTCAAGCGTGTTCTCGTCTCCGCGGCCGTCGTCACGGTGGCGGCAGCCGCACCGGTCGCCCTCGGCGCCTCCGCGGCGAGCGCGGCCCAGCCCACCACCGTCTCCGCCACCGCCACGGCCTCCTCCTGCAACGCGCAGGAGCTGCGGGACAAGGGGAACGAGTACAAGCGCCTGTCCGAGGTAGCCGGGCGCCAGGCACAGGAAGCGGCCGCCCGCGGCGACATGCAGAAGGCCGCCGAATACCAGAAGCAGGCACAGAGCTACGCCGATCAGGCACAGCAGTACTTCGAGCAGGCCGCCCGCTGCCAGGGCTGACGGGCGCATCGGCCCGCGGACGGCGGCGGGCCCGCAGCGGCGGTCCGGGAATCCTCCCGGACCGCCGCTTTCCCTACCGGCTCACCGCGGCCCGGACGCAGGCCGGCTCCCCGTACAGCCGAGCGGAACGGGGTTACGCCCGAAGCCCCTTCGCCGCCCTCACGCCAACCGCGTCGCCTTCAGCCCGTCGAGCGGATATTCCGCCGGAAGCGCCTGTGGGTCGCCCGGCACGGTGATCTGCACGGCGATGGGGCGGGAGGCACCGGCGCTGAGGAGTTGGTCCTGCTCCGCCTCCAGATACGCCTTGCCGTCCTGGCACAGCACGGCGACGCCGGACGCGGTGACCTTGGCGCCGGGGACCGTCGGAAGGTCGAAGGAGATCCGGAACCGCCGGACGTCCCGCGCCTCGCCGCCGTGCTTCGGCGCTGCCGTGAGGGTCAGCTCGACGCTGTAGACCTTGCCCCGCGGATCGCCGCTCTCCCACGCCTGGACGGCCCGCTTCGTGAGGGTGATCTCGTCGTAGCTGACCCGCACCGGCAGGGGCGTGATGCGGCCCGCGCCGTTGACCACCTCCAGGTCGCCGACGGGGATCTTGCCACCGCCGATGCGCTGCGCCTTCTCGTGCACCTCGGTGACGGACAGGTCGAGGGTGTTGACGTTCCCGGCGGAGTCGACGGCGAAGAAGCGGCCGTCCTGGTCGAAGAAGGTCGCGGCGTAGGACTTACGGGAGTGGGCCGAGGCGCTGGCCTCGGCGGGCGGGAAGACGCGCCGCGCCGCGACGGTCCGCATCGGGTCCCGGGCGGGGTCGATGAGGAGCAGGTCGCCGTTGTCGCCCTCGACGGAGAAGAGGTGGCCGTCCCCGGGGCGGGCGGAGAAGTCGTCCCAGCGGCCGCCGCCGGGCCGGTTGCCGGGGGTGGCCTTCCGCGCGGCGATGTCGATCGTGTAGGCCGGGGCGTCGGGCTCGCCCATGACCAGGAGGGTCTTCCCGTCGGGGCTGGTGTCGCCGTCGAACCACTGCGAGGTCGACGGGAGCCCTTCGACGCTGTCCTCGCGGAGCGTGCCGGCGACCACGTCGATGGTGATCAGTATGTTGCCGCTGACGGCCAGCAGCAGCGGTTCGGTGTCGTCGCCGCGGTACTGCGCGCCCATGGCGGTGTAGCCGGGCCCGTACGCCGGGACGTTCTCGACGACACGGGTGTCCCCGTCGAGGGGGTCGAAGCGGTGGATCCGCGTGTGCGTCCTGCCGACCGCCAGATAGACCTTACGGTGCGCCACCGGGTGGGTTCCTTCCGTGAGGGGACGGGGCCCTCACGATCACGTGACCGGGCAAGCCCCCGCAAGAGCCAAAAAGCGCTACGAGATCACCCGTTCGGGGTAAAGCGGTGAGGTTGTTCCGAGCGGGTCGCGGGGCACCGGTGGCCGGGCCGGGCGGCCTCCGCGGCGGGCGGTGCGTGCCTGCGGCCGGCGGATCGTCCCGGACCGGCCGGGCCGGGGCCGGTGAGGCTGGTGGGGCAGGGCACGGCCGGGCCGGGCCCCACCGTTCGCCACCACACACAGGAGGCCGACATGGTCAGCAAGCCGGACACCACGCTCCAGGGGAAGGCCGCCTTCATCGGCGGCGCGTCGCGCAATCTCGGCGGACTGATCGCCGGCACCCTCGGCGCGGAGGGCGCCCTGGTCGCGGTCCACTACAACAGCGACTCCTCCCGGGCCAAGGCCGAGGACGTCGTCGCGCGGATCAACGCCGGGCCCGGTGAGGCGTTCGCGCTCCAGGCGGATCTGACCCGGCCGGCCGAGGTGGCGCGCGCCTTCGACGAGGTCGTCGGCCGCTTCGGGAAGCTCGACATCAGCGTCAACACGGCCGGGATGGTGCTGAAGAAGCCGATGACGGAGATCACGGAGGAGGAGTACGACCGGATGTTCGCGGTCAACTCCAAGGCCGCGTTCTTCGTGATGAAGGAGGCCGCCCGGCGGATCGAGGACGGCGGGAAGATCGTCACGGTCGTCACCTCGCTGCTGGCCGCCTACACCGGGCTGTACTCCTCGTACGCGGGGAGCAAGGCGCCCGTGGAGCACTTCGCACGGGCCCTGTCGAAGGAGCTGTTCGGGCGGAACATCTCGGTCAACAACATCGCGCCGGGGCCGATGGACACCCCGTTCTTCTATCCGGCGGAGGACGACGACTCCGTCGCGTTCCACAAGGCGTCCGCGATGAACGGCGACCTCACCAGGATCGAGGACATCGTGCCGTGGGTGCGGATGCTGCTGACCGACGGCTGGTGGGCCAACGGTCAGACGCTCTTCCTGAACGGGGGCTACACCACCCGCTGAGCCCTGCGGGACGGGCCGCCGTCGCCGCCTGCGGATCTTCCGGACCGTCCGGGGCGACCGATTCCCCGCGTCGCCCCACCGTTCGGGCCCGGCTCTTCGATACTGGGCGGTGTCGTCCGCCGTCCGGCCGGGCCCGTACGGGGTGGCCGGGATCCATCGCAGGAGGAACCGTTGAAGATGCTCATCAACGTCGCCGAGACCGTCGTGGCGGACGCGCTGCGCGGTATGGCGGCGGCCCACCCCGAGTTGGTCGTGGACGTCGAGAACCGGGTGGTGGTGCGGCGGGACGCGCCGGTGGCCGGGAAGGTCGCGCTGATCTCCGGGGGCGGCAGCGGGCACGAGCCGCTGCACGGCGGGTTCGTCGGGCCGGGGATGCTGGACGCGGCGTGCCCCGGGGAGGTGTTCACCTCGCCGGTGCCCGACCAGATGGTGCGGGCGGCGGCCGCCGTGGACAGCGGGGCGGGTGTGCTGTTCGTCGTGAAGAACTACACCGGCGACGTGCTGAACTTCCGGATGGCGGCGGAGCTGGCCGAGGACGAGGGCGTCACGGTCGCCAGTGTGCTGGTCGACGACGACGTGGCGGTGACCGACTCGACGTTCACCGCGGGCCGCCGCGGCACCGGCACCACCCTCTTCGTGGAGAAGATCGCCGGGGCGGCGGCCGAGGAGGGCGCGCCGCTGGAGCGGGTCGAGGCGCTCGCCCGGCAGGTCGTCGGCGCGTCCCGCAGTTTCGGGGTGGCGCTCGCCGCCTGTACGACCCCGGCCAAGGGCAGCCCGACCTTCGATCTGCCCGCAGGGCAGCTGGAGTTGGGCGTCGGCATCCACGGTGAGCCGGGGCGGGAGCGGCGGGCGATGATGACGTCCCGGGAGATCGCGGAGGTCGCGGTGGACGCCGTCGTCGACGACCTGCAGCCGGAGTTGCCGGTGCTGGTGCTGGTCAACGGCGCGGGAGCGACGCCGCTGCTGGAGCTGTACGGCTTCGCGGCCGAGGTGCACCGGCGGCTCGCCGACCGCGAGGTGGCGGTGGCCCGCACCCTGGTCGGCGACTATGTGACCTCGCTGGACATGGCGGGCGCCTCGGTGACGCTCTGCCAGGTGGACAAGGAGCTGCTACGGCTGTGGGACGCGCCGGTGCAGACCGCGGGGCTGCGGTGGGGCCGCTGAACCGCACCGGCACCGCCGCCCCGCGCCCGGGGGACGTCCGGGTGCCCGTACCGTCCGTACCACCTGCAGCGCCACGAGCAGAGGAGAGTCACGTGTCCGAAACGGTCCTGGATGCCGCGTTCTTCGTCCGGTGGATGACGGCGGTCGCCGCCGCCGTCGACCGGGAGGCCGGCCACCTCACCGATCTGGACTCCGCGATCGGCGACGCCGACCACGGCAGCAACCTCAAGCGCGGCTTCACCGCCGTCCGCACCACCCTGGAGAAGGAGCCCCCGGCGACACCCGGTGCCGTCCTGGTCACGGCGGGGAAGACGCTGGTCTCCACCGTCGGCGGCGCGTCCGGTCCGCTCTACGGCACGCTGCTGCGGCGGACGGGCAAGGCCCTCGGCGACGCGGAGCAGGTAGGACTCGAACAGCTGCGGGACGGGCTGCGCGCCGGGGTGGACGCGGTGGGGCAGCTCGGCAGTTCGGCGCCGGGCGACAAGACGATGCTGGATGCGCTGGACCCGGCGGTGACCGCGCTGACGGACGGCTTCGCGGCGGCGGCCGAGGCGGCCGGTGAGGGCGCGCGGGCCACCGTGCCGCTCCAGGCCCGTAAGGGGCGCGCGAGTTATCTCGGGGAGCGCAGCATCGGGCACGAGGATCCCGGCGCGGCCTCGTCGGCGCTGCTGTTCGCGGCGCTCGCGGAGGTGGCGCGATGACCGGGCGGAACGCGGTGGCCGGGACGGTCGGCACCGTGCTGGTGTCGCACAGCGGGCCGGTGGCGGAGTCGGTGGCGGCGCTCGCCCTCGGGCTGGCGGGCGGCGCGCAGGCACCGGTGGCCGCGGCGGGCGGCACCCCGGACGGCGGCCTGGGCACCAGCGCGGAGCTGATCGCCGAGGCGGCCCGCTCGGTGGACGGCGGGGCGGGCGTCGCGCTCCTCGTCGACCTGGGCAGTGCGGTACTGACCGTGAAGGCGATGCTGGCGGAGGGCGACGAACTCCCCGAGGGCGCCCGGCTGGTGGACGCGCCGTTCCTGGAGGGCGCGGTGGCCGCCGTGGTGACCGCGTCCACCGGCGCCGACCTCGCGGCGGTGGCGACCGCGGCCGGGGAGGCGTACGGGTACCGGAAGGAGTGAGGCGGGCCCGGCGGCCGTCGGTGCGGGCGGCCGCCGGGCTCCGGGCCGGGGGCGGCGTCCCGCCGCCCGCCCTCACGGTTTGCGGGCGATGGCCGCGTAGCAGGCCGCCTCCGCGTCGGTGACGTGGGTGGCGTCCTCGGGGCGGTCGGGGCGCCACTGGTGGGAGAGGGTGATGCCGGGCTCCAGCAGGTCCCAGCCGTCGAAGAAGCGGACGAACTCCGCGCGGGTGCGGAACTGCAGGGCGGTCCCGGCGGCGCCGTAGATCTCGACGATGCCCGCCATCGCCTCGGGTGCGAAGTCCGGCGTGGCGTGGGTCATCGCGAGGGTGGAGCCGCTGGGCACCGCGTCCTTGAGGGCCTCGACGATGGCGTGGGCGCGGCCCTCGCCGTCGTCGGTGACGAAGTGCATCAGGGCGTTCAGGCTCAGGCCCACCGGCCGGGTGAGGTCCAGCGCCGCCAGGAGCTGGGGGGCCGCCATGATGCCGCCGGGGTCGTGGGCGTCGGCCTGGACGTAGGCGGTGCGGCCCTCGGGGGTGCTCTGCAGCAGCGCGGCGGCGTGGGCGAGGACGATCGGGTCGTTGTCGGTGTAGACGACGCGGGCGTCGGGCGCCACGGACTGGGCGATCTCGTGGAGGTTGGGCGGGGTGGGGATGCCGGTGCCTATGTCGAGGAACTGACGGATGCCCGATTCGGTGAGGAAGCGGGTGGCGCGGTGCATGAACTCGCGGTTGATGCGGGCGGCGACCAGCGCGCCGGGGAAGACCCCGAGGACCTTTCCGGCCGCCATCCGGTCGGCCAGGAAGTTGGTCTTGCCGCCGAGGAAGTAATCGTAGATACGGGCCGAATGGGCCCGGTCCAGCTGCAGGTCCACCCCTGATGTGCTCTGGTCGCTCATCGTGTCCAGCCTCCCCTGTCGGCGGACCGCCGCACGGCGGCCATGATCGATTGTGGCACCGCACCGCACCACCGTCACGGGCCGCACCGTGGCACCCCGGCGGCCGGGGCGCACGCCGGGGCGGACGGCGTGCGCCGGGCGCGCAGAGGCGGCCCGCGCCCGTGCCCCCGGTCGCACGCGGTCATATGAATACCCGACGGCGGATTTCTTCTCCCCCGTGCCACAAATGGGTGCACTTTCCTGTTCATTGGAAGGGAGGACAACCGTCCTCCCGCCGCTCCCCCGGCGTCTGACGCACCGGGGCCGGCGGTGCACGGCGAACGGAACGAGGACGGCTCGTGAGCGTATACCGGCACCGGCTCCCGCCCGCGTCCACCGGGGCGCACGCCCGACCGGCGGCGGCGCGGCGGACGACCAGCAGGGCCCGGCGGCCCCCGGCAGTCGCCCGTACGGCACTGCCCGCGCGCCCCCTCTTCACCACCGGCGTACGCGGGGCGTGCCAGGGCGCGCGGGAGCGATATGCCCGGCGCACGCACGAGGGGCGTACATGAGCCGGTACGCCGACCCGAGCACCCTCGGGAGCAGGGACGCGGATGCGGAGACGGAGACGGACCGTCAGCTGTCGCTCTCCTTCGAGGCGTTCCACACCACCCATGCGCGCAAGTGGCTCAAGTACGCGTATCTGCACACCGGGGGACGCGACGCCGCCGTCGAGGTGACCCGCGGCGCCTTCCGCCGGCTGGCCGCCGTGTGGCCGCACGCGCTGCGGCAGGCGTCGGTGGAGGCGTTCGCCTGGGCGCTCCTCAAGGAGTGCGTCGTGGAGTGGCTCTACGACCACCGGCAGCCCACCGCGCTCAGCGGGACCGCGGCGTTCGCGGTGGTCACCAAGGCGCTGCTGCGGGAGTTCCAGGCGCAGTTCGCGTTATTGGAGAGCCAGTTGGGCCTGTACGCGGCGATCGCCCGGCTGCCGGAGCGGCAGTGCGACGTGATCGTGCTGCGGCATGTGATCGGGTACGGCGATGCGCAGATCGCGGCGTTGCTCGGCGTCGACGAGGCCACCGTCCGTTCGCACGCCAGCCGGGGCCGGCGCAGGCTCGCCACGGCGCTCGGAATGGATCAGGGAGACACGAGGGGGAACCGGCCATGACATCGATCCACGACACCGGTCGGCGCGACACCGTCGAGGCGCTGCTCGACGCCGCCGCGGCGGTCGCCGACATCGACGGTCTGGAAGGGTTCGGGGAGCTCGACGACCGCGGTGTCCTCGACGGCTTCGGGCTGCTGGACGCCGACGGCGCGGCGGCGGGCCCGGGGAGCGCCGTGCCCCCGGCGGTCCGGCCCGAGCGGGGTGCGCCCAGTGCGTATCCCAGTGCGCGGGACGAGGCGACGCACGAGCTGGAGCTGGCCTGTGCGCTGGTGGTGAACGCGGCCGCGGCGGCGGCCAGTCTGGAGCGGCTGGTCGACGAGCACCGTATCGACCCGGAGGGCGCGCTGGTCTTCGCCTGTCTGCTGCACATCACGGGGCGGAGCGAGGCGGCGCACTTCTGGTGGCACTTCGGCGCCGGGGCGGGGAGCCGGACCGCGGCGTACTGCCTCTATCTGGCGCACCGCCGCAACGGCGACTTCCGGGACGCGGCGTACTGGCGGGAGCAGGCGGCGCACTCGCCGGACGAGGAGCGGCGGCAGATCCCGGCGTTCGACACCCGTCAGCTGCTGCCGGACGCCGCCCGGCACAACCTGCTCGTGCAGTGGCACAGCGGGCTCGCGCCGACGCTGCCGCCCGCGCTGGAGGGCGTGATCAACCGGCTGACGGTGGACGGCGACGACGAGGACTTCGGGGAGATCCCGCGGCCCTCGCCGACGCTGGTCCGGGATCTGGGCGGGGCCCGCTGACCGGGCCGCTCCCGGGCCCCGGGGCCTGTGGCCGCCGCCCCGTCCGCGGCGCGGTGACAGGGCCCGGGAGCGGCGCCCTCACAGGAACGTGACGCCCTGGGCGAGCGGGAGCGCGTCGGAGTAGTTGACGGTGTTGGTGGCGCGGCGCATGTAGCCGCGCCAGGCGTCGGAGCCCGATTCGCGGCCGCCGCCGGTCTCCTTCTCGCCGCCGAACGCACCGCCGACCTCGGCGCCCGAGGTGCCGAGGTTGACGTTGGTGATGCCGCAGTCGGAGCCGTCGGCGGCGAGGAAACGCTCGGCCTCCCGCTGGTCCCGGGTGAAGATCGCGGCCGAAAGGCCCTGCGGGACCTCGTTGTTGAGGGCGATGGCCTCGTCCAGGGTGCGGTAGGTGAGCGCGTAGAGGATCGGGGCGAAGGTCTCGGTGCGGACGACGGCGGTCTGCCGGTCCATCCGGACCAGCGCCGGGCGGACGTAGGCGGCGTCCGGCGCCTCAGCGGTCAGGCACGCCTCGCCGCCGGCCAGGACGGTGCCGCCGTCGCGGCGGGCGGCGGCCAGCGCCTCGTGCATGGCGTCGCGGGCGCCGTGGTGGACGAGCGGGCCGACGAGGGTGGTCTCGGCGAACGGGTCGCCGACGGTGAGGCTGCGGTAGGCGTCGGCGATGCGCGGCAGCAGGCGGTCGGCGACGTCCTCGTGGACGATCAGGCGGCGCAGGGTGGTGCAGCGCTGGCCGGCGGTTCCGGCGGCGGCGAAGACGATGCCGCGGACGGCGAGGTCGAGGTCGGCGGAGGGGGCGACGACGGCGGCGTTGTTGCCGCCCAGCTCCAGCAGGGTCCGGCCGAAGCGGGCGGCGACGCGGGGCGCCACGGCGCGGCCCATCCGTACCGAGCCGGTCGCGCTGACCAGCGCCACCCGGGAGTCGCCGGCGAGGAGCGTACCGAGGTCGGGGCCGCCGAGCAGCAGCTGGTGCAGGCCGTCCGGCGCGTCGGTGCCGGCGGCGGCCCGCTCCAGCAGGGCGGTGCAGGCGAGGGCGGTGAGCGGGGTGAGTTCGGAGGGTTTCCAGACGACCGGGTCGCCGCAGACGAGGGCGAGCGCGACGTTCCAGGACCAGACGGCGACGGGGAAGTTGAAGGCGGTGATGACGCCGGTGACGCCGAGCGGGTGCCAGGTCTCGCTCAGCCGGTGGCCGGGGCGTTCCCCGGCGATGGTGCGGCCGTGGAGCTGGCGGGAGAGGCCCACCGCGAAGTCGCAGATGTCGGTCATCTCGCGGACCTCGCCCAGCGCCTCGGAGCGGATCTTGCCCGCTTCGAGGGTCACCAGGTCGGCGAGGTCGTCCCGGTGGGCCTCGATCAGCGCGCCGAGCCGCTTGACGAGCGCGCCGCGGCGCGGTGCGGGGACGGTCCGCCAGGTGCGGAAGGCGCGGGTGGCGGCGGCGAGCGCGGCCGCCGCCTCGTCGGCCGTGGTGGCCGGCAGCGTCCCGAGGGTGCCGCCGGTCAGCGGCGTACGGGCGGTGAGCGCGGCGCCGGAGGGGACGGCTGCCGGGTCGAGGGTGGTGGTGGCGCCGCAGCGGGCGAGGGCGGCGGCGGCCCGCTCGCGGAGGGCGTCGGTGGTGGGGTGGCTCATGCGGACTCCTCGGGCGTCGGGGCGAGACCCAGCGCGCGGCGGGCCTGCCGCAGCGTGGTGAGGCTGCGGTCGGCGTAGCGGGCGAACGGGTCGTGGACGGGGCGGTCGAGGGCGGCGGCGAGACGGTCGGCGTCGTAGGGGGCCGCGGTGCGCTCCGCGTCGCGGGTGGTGTCGCGGGTGAGGTTGGAGCGGAAGATCCCGGCGGCGGAGCGCGGGAGGAAGTCCTCGTAGACGATCGGGCGGGCGGTCAGCCAGCCCTGGTCGAGGAGGGCGGCGAGGTCGTCGGGCGGGCGGCGGCCGTCGCGGGGGCGGGTGAGGGCCGGGGCGTAGGTGAAGAACGCGAGGCCGTCGGTGGCGAGTTGGCGTTCGGTGCGGGGGAATCCGGCCTCCCAGACGGCGCGGGCGGTGGCGGCGTGCTCCGCGGCGGTGCCGGAGCCGGCGGTGCGCCGGTCGGTCTCGGCGGTGAGGGCGTCGTAGCGGGCGCGTCCGGTGCGGGTGAGGGCGATGCCACGCGCCTCGACCTCGCCGAAGCGGACGCGCAGGGTGCCGTCGGTGACGCGGCCGTCCGCCTCGCGGAAGGCGCGGGGTTCGGAGAGTGCCCGGAACGACGTCTGGCGCAGCAGGACGTCGGGGCCGTCCCAGCGGGGCGGGCCCTGGATGCGGTCGATCATGGTGATGCCGTGGTCGGTCATCCGCCGGTAGAGGGCGTCGATGTCCAAGACGCGCGGGGTGAGGTGGTTGAGGTGGGTGGTGGTGACGCCTCCGATGTCCGCGGCGACGGCGCTGACCTGGGACAGCTCCTCGTACCAGGCGCGGTCGACGGGCTCGGCGGAGAGCGCGAACGCGTCGGTGGCGAGGGTCAGGAAGCGGTCGGCCGCCGCGTCGGGCAGACCGCCGGCGTCCTCGGCGCGGGCGGCCAGGGTGAGGAGTTCGGGCGGGAAGAGGGTGCGGCGGCCGAGGAAGGTGCCGAGGCGGCGGGCGAGAGCGTCGTCGAAGAAGCGGCGGTCGTCGGGGGTGAGCAGGGAGGTGAAGACGCGGAACGGGTTGCGTTCCAGCTCCTCGGCGTCGAGGGGGCGGAAGGCGGTGGAGACGACGGGGACGGCGCCCGGTCCGTCGCGCAGATCGTAGAAGCCGACCGGGTGCATGCCGAGTGCGGCGAAGACCGCGCCCGCCTGGCGGAGTTCGTCCGGGGTGCCGACGCGGATGGCGCCGTGCCGTTCGGCGGTGACGCGGTCTAGTCCGCCGAGGTGTCCCGTGTGTCCGTCGCGGCGCACGGTCTCCTCGTTGATCCGCGCGGTGACGTCGAGGAGCGTGGTGTACGCGGGGACCTCCGCGCCGTACACGGCGGACAGGCGGCGGGCGAAGGCGGCGCGCAGCCGCCAGGTCGGGACCATACGGGAGCCTCCAGGGGGCGGTCAGATGATGTGGGCCTCGGGGCGGGTGGGGGTGGGGCCGTCGAAGCGGGCGGCGGAGAGCGGGGAGACGTCGAGGAACGGGGTGCGGCGCAGGCACAGGTCGCGGACGATCTCGCCGACAGCGGGCGCCTGGAGGAAGCCGTGGCCGGAGAAGCCCGTCGCGTACAGGAACCGTCCCTGATGGTTCGGGGCGCGGTCCGCCTCGCCGATGAGGGCGTTGCGGTCCGGCGTCATCTCGTAGAGCCCGGCCCAGCCGTCGCGGACCGGGAGGCGGGCGAGGGCGGGGGCGCGGCGCTCGGCGGCGGCGCGGAAGGGGGCGAGCCATTCACGGCTGAAGCTCCGGTCGAAGCCGGGGCGCTGGGCGGGGTCGGAGAGGCCGAGGAGGAGGCCGTCGGCGGCGTCGTTGTGGAAGTAGAGGGTGGAGGCGAAGTCGAGGGTGAAGGGGATGCGGGGCGGGGCCGGGCGCAGCGGGCCGGTGAGGGCGATCTGGCGGCGCAGCGGGGTGACGGGCAGCCGCACCCCGGCCATCTCGCCGACGATCGCGGACCAGGCACCGGCGCAGCAGATGACGACGGGGGTGCGTACCGTGCCGTGCGGGGTGCGGACCGCCTGGAGGCCGGGGGCGGCGGCGGTGTCGACGGCGGTGACCGGGCAGTGGGTGCGGATGCGGGCGCCGAGGCGGCGGGCGGCGCGCAGATAGCCGGTGACGGCGGCCTCGGGGCGGGCGTAGCCGTCGGCGGGTGACCAGGCGGCGGCCACGAGGGCGTCCGGGTCGGCGTACGGGCACAGGTCGTGGGCCTCGCGCGGGGTGATCAGGCGGCTGGGGACGCCGAGGGAGTTCTGCAGCTCGATGCCGGCGGCGAAGAGGTCGCGTTCGGCGGCGTCGCCGAGGAGGAAGAGGTAGCCGGTCCGCTCCAGTCCGATGTCGGCGCCGGGGCGGCGGGCGAAGTCGCGCCAGGCGTCGAGGCTGCGTTGGCCGAGGCGGATGTTGAGCGGGTCGGAGAACTGCGCGCGGACGCCGCCGAGGGGTTTGCCGGAGGAGCCGGAGGCGGGGCGGTCGCGTTCGAGGAGGAGCACGTCCCCGGCGCCCGCCTCGGCGAGGTGGAAGGCGATGCCGGCGCCGATGACGCCGCCGCCGACGATGACGATGTCGGCGTGGTCGGGGAGGTCGGGCAGGTCCGCCGGGGTGGGGGCGGGGCCCGGCCGGTGCGCCTGGTCCGGGGTCTGACCGTCGGTCTGGTCTGTGGTGGGAGCCATCGTTTCGCCTTCCCGTCGTCCGGTACCTGGGTGGGTGCGGGGGCGGTGCGCCGCCGGGTGGCGCCGCCCGGCGGGCCCGGGGCGGCGTCGCGGCGCGCCTCCGGGTGCCTCGATGGTGGGGCCCCGGCGGCCGGACGTCCATGGAGAGTTGCTCCATGTGATCTTTCAGGGGTCCTGCGGATTCCGGGCGGACGGCGCGCGGCGGTGGCGTCCGCGGCCCCCTCCCCCGGCGGACCGCGCGCCCGTAGATTGACGCCATGGAACTTCCGGGCCCGCAGCTCAGAACGCTCCTGGAGTTGGCCGGCGGTGCCACGATGACCGCGGCCGCCGCGGCGCTGGGGTACACGCCCGGCGCGGTGTCGCAGCACATCGCCGCGCTGGAGCGGGCCACCGGCGCGGAGCTGGTGCGGCGGGCGGGCCGCCGGGTGGAGCTGACCGACGCCGGGCGCACCCTCGCGGTGCACGCCGAGCGGATCCTCGCGGCGCAGGCGGCGGCGCTGGCGGCGCTGGAGCGCGGCCGGGGCGAGGTCGCCGGCCGGCTGGTGCTGGGCGTCTTCGGCAGTGCCGCGGCGGTCCTGCTCCCGCCGGCCCTGCGCCGGCTGCGCGCCCGGCATCCGGCGGTACGGGTGGTGAGCCGCGAGGTGGACGTGGACCAGGCGTACGCGGAGGTCTGTGCGGGGCGGGTCGATCTGGCGCTGGGCCTGGACTATCCGGACGCGCCGCTGCCGCGCGACGGCAAGGTGGAGCTGGTGCGGCTGCGGACCGAGCGGTTCGCGCTGGCGGTACCGGCCGGGTACCCGCCCCGGGAGGCGGCGGACGGCACCCTGCGGCTGGCCGGGGCGGCGGAGCTGGCGTGGATCCTGCCGGCGCCCGCCTCGTACTACGGGCGGGCGGTGCGCACCGCGTGCCGCCGCGCCGGGTTCGAGCCGCGGGTGGCGCACGAGGTGACCGACACCGCGACGTCACTGGCGATGGTCGCGGCGGGGCTGGGAGTGGCGCCGGTGACGGATCTGATGCTGCGGCTGCGGTCGGAGGGCGTCGCCGTGATCGGGCTGGCGGACCCGCTGGAGCGGCACCTCGTGGTGGCGGTGGACGCGGTGGCCCGGCGGCGCCCGCCGGTCGCGGCGCTGATCGAGGCGTTGGGCGAGGGGGCGGCGGTGCCGGGGGCCGGTGCCGGCGGGTGTCCGGGCGGGCCGGACGCGGCTCGTACGGGCACCCCGCCCGCTCCCCCGCCCGCCGACGGCTACGGCCGCCCCGCGGCGCCCCGTGCCGCCGCCACCCGCCCCCGCACCGGTGCGTAATGTGCCCCGATCGCCGCCGCGAAGGCGCTCGCGTCGCCGGAGCGGGCGGCGTCGACGATGGCGCGGTGGGCGGCGAGGGTCTGGCGTTCGTCGTCGAGGGTGACGAGGTCGAGCTGCGGGCCGACGGTCGCGTAGCTGTCCCAGAGCGCCTGGGTGAGCTGGCTGATGAGGTCGTTGCCGAGGGGTTCGACGAGGAGGGTGTGGAAGGCGCGGTCGGCGGCGGTGAAGCCCTCGCCGCCCGCGGGGTGCCGGGCCATCTCGGTGACCAGGCCGTCCAGCGCGTCGAGGTGGGCGGGGGTCAGGGCGGCGACGATGCCGTCGGCGTTGCCGCGTTCGAAGAGTTCCCGGACGTCGACGAGGTCGGCGTAGGCGCGGAAGTCGTCGTCGGGGCTGAGCAGCCCGCGGAAGGTGACGCTCTCGGCGAGCGCCGACAGCCCCAGTCCGCCGACGTAGGTGCCGTGGCCGTGGCGGACCTCGACGATGTCGAGCGCGGCGAGGGAGTTGACCGCCTCGCGGACGCTGGAGCGGCTGGCGCCGAGGGTGGCGCACAGCTCGGACTCGGTGGGCAGGAGGTCGCCGGGGCGCATGCGGTGGGCGAGCATGTGGCGCTTGATCTCGTCCGCCACCTCCTGGCGGAGCGACGACCGTCCGCGACGCGCCTGCGCCACCTCAGCACCCGGCACCTGATGCCCCTCTCCCCGTTGCGGCCGGGCGCAGCGTATCAATCGGACATGGCGCGGAAGGGTGCCGTGGGACGGGCCCGCGCTCAGGCCGGTGTCGGCCCGCCGGTCTGCGGTGCGCGGTCCGGGTCCTCGGTGGTCCGCGGCTCGTCCGGCTCCGGTGGCCAGACGGGGCGGCTGGCCTGGGGGACGGTGGCCAGGGCGTGGCCGACGGTGGGGTAGCAGGAGAAGACGCCGAGGGACTGGGTGCCCACCAGGAGGCGCAGCATCCGGACGCCCAGGGAGGCGAGGAGGAGGCGGCCCTCCAGGCGGCGGCAGAGCCATTCCAGGGCGAGCAGGCAGCTCAGGCCGCGGGAGTCGCAGAACCGCAGGGCGGTCAGATCGAGCACCAGGAAGCGGTGTCCGGCCGAGACGACGGACCGGGCCTCGGCGAGAAATGCCTGCTCGGTGCGGAGGTCGAGCTCTCCCGTGACACGCAGCACCGCGCACTCGTCCGCCTGGACGAGTGGCGTGACCGCCAGCGATCGCATTTCCGCACTCATGCCGTCCAGCGTAAGCGGCCCGGCCTTCGGCCTCGCCGCCGCGGCTGCCGGTGCGGCCGGGGCGTGCCCCGGCGGGCGGGCCGGTGTGCGGCGGTGCGGTGGGGGCTGCGCCGCCGCTCAGGGCCGGTCCCGAACCCCTCGCACGAGTGATCGTCCGAGCCCGTTGATGATCTTTTGCGGTCATTCGGGAGCGATTCGGTCAGCCGGTCCGGCCGGAATTCGCCGGGGTCCGTGCGCCCGAAGATGCCCGCGGACCGTCGGGGGCGGGCAAACGGGCGGCTGCCGGCCCGGCGGGCCGCCACGGAGCGGGCGAGTGCGGGCAGAAGCGGGCGACTTTTCTCTCCCTGCGGGCGGCGGAGCGCCCCCGTTCGGTTGCTATAAACCTCGGGCGGGCAGAAACGGGCAGGTCCATGACCGAACGGATCGGCGCGCATCCTCCCATCCGGGCCCGGCGGGCCGACGTACAGCGCAGGAGTGAACGATGAGGGCCGAGGAACGCCGGCACCGGATCCTTGTGCTCACCCGGCAGCGCGGCCGGGTGGAGGTCGCCGACGCGGCCGAGGAGTTCGCCGTCGCCCGGGAGACCGTCCGGCGGGACCTGAGCGAGCTGGAGCGGCGCGGGCTGGTACGGCGTACCCACGGCGCCGCCTACCCGGTCGAGAGCGCGGGGTTCGAGACGACGCTGGCGCGCCGGGAGACCCAGCAGGTGCCCGAGAAGCGCCGGATCGCGGCTGCCGCGGCGCAGCTGCTCGGTGAGGCGGAGACGGTCTTCGTCGACGAGGGGTACACCCCGGAGCTGGTCGCCGGGCTGCTCCCGGCCGACCGGCCGCTGACCGTGATCACCCCGTCGCTGCGCACCGCCTCGCTGGTGTCGGCCAACGAGTCCGCGACGGTGCTGCTGGCCGGTGGCCGGGTCCGCGGCGGGACGCAGGCGACCGTCGGCTCGTGGGCGCGGGAGATGCTCGCCCGCTTCGTCATCGATCTGGCGTTCCTCGGCGCCAACGGCATCTCCCGTGAGCACGGTCTGACCACGCCGGATCCGGCGGTCGCGGAGGTCAAGGAGCAGGCCGTGCGGTCCTCGCGGCGGCGGGTGCTGGTGGGGGTGCACAGCAAGTTCGGGGCGAGCAGCTTCTGCCGGTTCGCCGCGATCGGGGACGTGCACACCGTCGTCACCGACGCCGGGCTGTCCGCACCGGAGGCCCACCGCTACTCCCTCCTGGGGCCCCAGGTGCTCCGGGTCTGACCCGGGCGGGCCGTGCCGCTCCGCCCCTCCGTCCACCGCCGCGGCCCGCCGGCCGCCCCTCGCCCCCTGCGGGCCGCCGCGTCCCCCCGGCGCGGCGGCCCGGACACGTCCAGAAAGGTACGAGCCGTGAGAGCACGCTCCCCCGGAATCCGCCGGGCCCGCACGGCGGCGTCGGCCGCCCTGGCGCTGGCGCTGACCTGCGCCGGCTGCTATCGCGGCGCCGGTGACACCGGCAACGACGGCCGCGATGCGATCAACGTCCTGATGGTCAACAACCCGCAGATGGTGGACCTCCAGCGGCTGACCGCCCGGCACTTCACCGCGCGGACCGGCATCAAGGTGCACTTCACGCTGCTGCCGGAGGACGATCTGCGCGACAAGATGAGCCAGGACTTCTCCAGCCAGGCCGGGCAGTACGACGTCGCGAGCCTGAGCAACTACGAGACGCCGATCTACGCCCGCAACGGCTGGCTGACGCCACTGGGCGAACGCGCCGCACAGGACCCGGAGTTCGACCAGCAGGACATCCTGGCGCCGGTCCGCTCCTCGCTGACCGCGGCGGACGGGAAGATCTACGCCGAGCCCTTCTACGGCGAGTCGTCGTTCCTGATGTACCGCAAGGACGTCCTCGCCGCGGCGGGGCTGACCATGCCCGCGCATCCGACCTGGCGTCAGGTCGCCGCGCTGGCCGCGAAGCTGGACGGCGCCCGGAAGGGCATGAAGGGCATCTGCCTGCGCGGGCAGCCCGGTTGGGGACAGCTGGCCGCGCCGCTGACCACCGTCGTCAACACCTTCGGCGGCACCTGGTTCGACAAGGACTGGAAACCCCGTGTCGACTCCCCCGAGTTCACCCGGGCCACGCAGTTCTACGTCGATCTGGTCCGCCGGCACGGCGAGCCGGGCGCCCCGCAGGCGGGCTACACCGAGTGCCTCAACGACATGCAGCAGGGCAAGGTCGCCATGTGGTACGACGCGACGGCGGGCGCCGGGTCGCTGGAGAGCGACGGCTCCAAGGTCGCCGGGAAGATCGGTTACGTACCGGCGCCGGTGGAGCGGACGAAGAGTTCGGGGTGGCTCTACACCTGGGCGTGGGGCGTGCAGCGGGCGAGCCGTCACCAGGATGCCGCCTGGAAGTTCGTCTCGTGGGCGTCCGGCAAGGGCTACGAGCGGCTGGTCGGCAAGGAATTGGGCTGGTCACGGGCGCCGGGCGGCAAACGCGCCTCGCTCTACCGCGACCCGGAGTACCGCAAGGAGTCCGGTGCCTTCGCCGCCGCGACGGAGGAGGCGATCCGCACCGCGCGGCCCGACGATCCGGGGGTGCAGCCGCGCCCGGCGCCCGGCATCCAGTTCGTCGGCATACCCGAATTCTCCGACCTGGGCACCAAGGTGTCGCAGGAGATCAGTGCGGCCCTCGCCGGCAAACAGAGCGTGGCCGCGGCCCTCGCCGAGAGCCGGCGGCTCGCCCAGGAGGTGTCCGATGCCTACACCGACCGCTGAGACCGTGCGGAGCGGGCCCGCGTCCGCAGGTACGGCGCCCGTCCGGGGTCCGGCCGCCCGGCGGGCGAAGGAGTGGGCGCGGCGGGCGCCGCTGCTGCCCGCGCTGGTCTTCCTGATCATCGTGACCCAACTGCCGTTCGTGGCCACGGTGGTGCTCTCCTTCACCCGCTGGAACGCGCTCGCCCCGGACCGGCGCGGCTTCGCCGCCCTCGACAACTACGCCGCGGTCCTCACCGATCCGGCGCTGCGCGCCTCGGTGGTCACGACGGTGCTGCTGACGGTGGCGGTGGTCCTGGTCAGCCTGGTGCTGGGGCTGGGTCTTGCGCTGCTGCTGGACCGGAAGTTCTTCGGCCGGGGCCTGGTCCGCACGCTGCTGATCACGCCGTTCCTGGTGGTGCCGGTGGCCGCCGCGCTGCTGTGGAAGCACGCGCTCTACAACGCGTCGTACGGGCTGTTCAACGGCGTGCTGACCGCGGTGTGGCGGCTGTTCGGCAGTGACGGTGCGCCGCAGCCGGACTGGCTGACCTCCTCGCCGCTGGTCGCCGTCGAGGCGGCGCTGATCTGGCAGTGGACGCCGTTCATGATGCTGATCCTGCTGGCCGGGCTGCAGTCGCGGCCGGCGGATGCGATCGAGGCGGCGCGGATGGACGGCGCCGGGGCGTTCGCGATCTTCCGGTATCTGACGCTGCCGCATCTGCGCCGCTATCTGGAGCTGGCGGCGCTGCTGGGCACGGTGTACGTGGTGCAGAACTTCGACGCGGTGTTCACCCTCACCTCGGGCGGTCTGGGTACCGCCAATCTGCCGTACACGCTCTACCAGACCTTCTACCAGGCCCATGACTACGGGCGGGCGTCCGCGCAGGGGGTGGTGGTCGTGCTGTGTTCGCTGCTGGTGGCGACCTTCGCGCTGCGTACCGTGTCGTCCCTGCTCCGCGAGGAGATCACCCGATGACCACGTCCACCGCGCCCGTCTCCCTGCGGCGCCGCCGCCGCACCAACGGCCTGCTGGGGCTGGTGGCCTGGATCGCGGGCCTCGCGTTCTTCCTGCCGGTCGCCTGGATGGTGTTGACCTCCCTCCACGGTGAGCAGGACGCGGCGACCAATCCACCGTCGCTCACCGCCCCGCTGACGCTCGACGGCTACCGCGAGTTCTTCGGCGCGAGCGGCGGGCTCAGCCCGTGGCCGCCGCTGGTCAACTCGGTGACCGCATCGGTCCTCTCCACGCTGCTGGTGCTGGTGCTCGCCGTCCCGGCGGCGTACGCGCTGTCGATCCGGCCGGTACGCAAGTGGAGCGATGTGCTGTTCTTCTTCCTGTCGACGAAGATGCTGCCGCTGGTGGCCGGGTTGCTGCCGGTCTATCTCGTCGCGCAGAACACCGGGATGCTGGACAACATCTGGCTGCTGGTCCTCCTCTACACCTCGATGAATCTGCCGATCGCGGTGTGGATGATGCGGTCGTTCCTCGCGGAGGTGCCGGTCGAGATGTTGGAGGCGGCGTCGCTGGACGGTGCGGGGCTCACCACCACGCTGCTGCGGATCGTCGGCCCGGTGGCGATGCCCGGTATCGCCGCCACCGCGCTGATCTCCTTCCTCTTCAGCTGGAACGAGCTGCTCTTCGCGCGGGTGCTGACCGGAGTGGTGGCGGGCACCGCGCCGGTGTTCCTGACCGGATTCGTCACCAGTCAGGGCCTCTTCCTGGCCAAGGTCTGCGCGGCGGCCACGGTGATCTCGCTGCCGGTGCTGGCGGCCGGGTTCGCCGCCCAGGACAAGCTGGTGCAGGGGCTGTCCCTGGGGGCGGTGAAGTAGCGGCGCGCCCCGCGCGCCGGGCGGTCAGGTGCGCGGGGTCAGGCCGGTGGCGTGGGCGACGAGCAGGGCGACGTCGTCGTGGTCGTGCGGATGGCGCAGCGCGGCCAGCAGATGGTCGCAGAGCTCCTCCAGGTCGTCGTGCGGCTCGGCGAGCAGGTCGACGAGGAGGTCGAGGCGGCGGTCGATCGCGGCGTCGCGGGTCTCCACCAGCCCGTCGGTGTAGAGCACCAGCCGGTCGCCGGGGTGCAGCGGGACGACGGTCTGCTCGAAGGGGACGCCGCCGACGCCGAGCGGTGCGCCGGTCGGCAGGTCGATGAGGACGGGCCGCGGTCCGGGGCGGACGACGACGGGTGGCAGATGTCCGGCGCTCGCCAGCCGGCACTCCCCGGCGTGCGGGTCGTAGACGGCGTAGACGCAGGTGGCGAAGGCGGGGTCGAGTCCGGCGGCGACGTGGTCGAGGTGGCGCAGCACCTCGGCGGGCGCCAGGTCGAGGTCGGCGAGGGCGCGGGTGGTGGTGCGCAACTGGCCCATGGTGGCCGCCGCGTTGATGCCGCTGCCCATGACGTCGCCGACGACGAGCGCGGTCTTGTCGCCGGCCACCGCGAGGGCGTCGAACCAGTCGCCGCCGACCTCCCCGGCGGCGCGGGCCGGCTGGTAGCGGTGGGCGATGGCCATCCCGGTGGGCTGTGCGGGGGCCTCGCTCATCAGATGGCGCTGGAGGGTCAGCGCGGTGCGGCGTTCGCTCTGGTAGGAGCGGGCGTTGTCGATGCAGACGGCGGCGCGGGCGGCGAGTTCGACGGCGAGGACCACGTCGTCCTCGTCGAACGGGGCGTCGTTGCGGACGCGGTAGAGCGACACCGCGCCGAGCACGTCGCCGCGGGCGATCAGCGGCACGCCGAGGTAGGAGCGGAGCCCGGCGCGGGCCAGGGCCGCGGCGCCGTCCTCGTCGGCGGCGATCCGCGGCAGGTCGGCGGGGCGCACCCGGGCGAGGAGGACCGGGCGGCCGGTGGTGACGCACCGGGTGATGACGCGCTCGGCGTCGTAGGAGGCGAGTTGTCCGGCCGGGTCGAGCGCCTGCTCGGCCTCGGTGGGGCGGGCGCTGGCGACGGCGAGCGCGCGGAAGCTCACCGGGCCGTCGGGGACGGGCGGGAGCGGGCGGTGGCCCTCCAGGACGGTGTCGAGGACGTCGACGGCGGCGAGGTCGGCCAACTCCGGGACGACGACGTCGGCGAGCTCACGGGCGGTGCGGTCGACGTCGAGGGTGGTGCCGACGGTGGCGGAGGCGTCGGCGATGACGGCGAGGCGGCGGCGGGCGCGCGCCGCCTCGGTGGCGGCGCGGTGGTGGTCGGTGACGTCCAGCACCGAGGAGGCCACGCCGAGCACCTGGCCGCCGGGGCCCTCCAGGCGGTAGTGGGAGACCGACCAGGCGTGTTCGGTGCCGGGGTCGTCGGGCGGGAAGCCGACGGTGACCTGGTCGAGGCGGGGGGTGCCGGTGGCGAGGACCTTGCGCATGCTGGTCATCAGCATGTCGCTGTCCAGGAAGCGCAGGCACTCGTCGGGGCGCAGCCCGAGCTGGGCGCCCGCGGGCTGGCCGTTGAGGCGTTCCAGGGCCGGGTTGACCATGACGTACCGCAGGTCGGTGTCGAGGACGGCGAGGCCGATCGGGGACTGGGCGACGAGGCGGACGGAGAGCGCGAGATCACGTTCGGTGCGGCGCAGCAGTTCGCTGTCGCAGGCCATGCCGAGGGCGTAGACGCGGCCCTCGACGTCGGTGAGGCGCATGTTGCGGAATTCGATGAGGCGGGTGGTGCCGTCCTTGTGCCGGACCGGGAAGGAGCCGGCCCAGGTGGTGCCGTCGGCGATGACCCGGGCGAAGAGCTGGAGGACGAGTTCGGTGTGCTCGGGCGGGACCAGCAGCGGCGCGGCGAGGCGGCCCAGCGCCTCGGCGGCGCTCCAGCCGAAGAGGGTCTCGGCCTGGGGGCTCCAGAGTGTGATCCGGCCACGCGCGTCGAGGACCACCGCGGCCACGCCGAGTGCGTCGAGAAGGCCGCCCGCGCCCCCTTGTGCGGCCCCGGCGGGGCCCACGTCGCCGGGGAACGGGTCGGTCGCCCCCATCCAGGCACTCCTTCCGCCGGTTCGCGGGCGGTACCCCGGGGCACCGTCCGTTTTCCGCCGTGCTGCGCTGCGCACCATCATCCCTCGCGGGCGCCGAGTCGGCCATGGCCAGGCGGTACGGCGGCGGTACGGCGGGGTTCCGGGGCCCCGCCGTACCGCTGTGGCGGGCGTTTTCGGGGCCGGTGCGGGGCGGTGGCGGCAGACGTCCGAATCCCGCCCCTCCGATTGGAGGTGGGATCCGCGAGCCACTACGCTCTTTTTAGTTGCCTCTAGCAACTAATTCTTTCCTTACACCGCCCATCCGCGCGCTCCGTTGCCGATCCCGGGAGGATCCCCCCATGCCCGCAGCCGCCCCGCCCTTCCGTTCGCACGTGGAGGAGAACCTCGACGTCCTCGCCGCCCACCCGGACCGCGAGATACTGGTCCACCAGGGCCGCCGGATCACCGGCGGCGAGCTGCGCGACCTCGTCCACCGCCTCGCCCGCGCCCTGCGCGCCCGGGGCGTGACCCGCGGCGACACGGTCACCCTGCTCAGCGGCAACATCCCCGAGGTCATCGCCGCCCGCTACGCCGCGGGCCTCCTCGGTTGCCGTATCAACCACCTCTACAACAAGCTCTCCGCCGCCGCGCAGGCCGCCATCGTGCGCGATGTGGAGACCCGGGCGCTGATCGTCGACCCGCGGCAGGCCGAACGCGCCGCCGAGCTGGCCGAGTTGGCGCCGGGCCCGGACGTGCTGATGCTCGGACCCGCCAAGACCGGCAGCGATCTGCTGGAGCTGGCCGCCGCGCAGAGCGCCGAGCCGGTGGCGAGCGAGGCCCGCCCCGACGACATCTGCCTCATCCGCCACACCGGCGGCACCACCGGCCACCCCAAGGGCATCTGCAGCACCTTCGACCAGGGCCGCTGGGACCGCGGCGAGATGTTCGACGAGGCCACGCCCCGCCAGCTCGTCTGCACCACCCTCGCGCACGCCGCAGGGCTGCTGGCCGATGTCGTGCTGCACCACGGCGGCACCGTCGTCCTGCACGACGACTTCGACCCGGCCGCGGCCCTCGCCACCATCGAGCGCGAGCGGATCACCCACCTCTTCCTCCTGCCGCCGCTGCTGTACGAGCTGATCGACCACCCCGCCGCGGCGACCACCGACACCAGCAGCCTGCGGCGGCTGACGTACGGCGGCTGCCAGGCGTCGCCCGCCCGCCTCGTGGACGCGGTCGAGCGGTTCGGCCCGGTGCTGATGCAGGTCTACGGCCAGAACGAGGCCGGCGGCGTCAGCCTCCTCACCCCCGAGGACCACGACCCGGCCCGCCCGGACCGGCTCCGCTCGGCCGGAAAGATCCTCCCCGGCGTCGAGGTCGCCGTCCGCGACGAGGCCGGCAACGACCTCCCGGCGGGCGAGACCGGCGAGCTGTGCGCGCGCTCCGACATGACCATGAAGGGGTACTGGAAGCAGCCGGAGCTGACCGCCGAGGTCATGCGGGACGGCTGGGTACGCACCGGCGACATCGGCTTCGTCGACGCCGACGGCTACGTCACCATCGTCGACCGCATCAAGGACATGATCGTCGTGGTCGGCGGCCATGTGTACACCACCGAACTGGAGGACCTGCTCAACACCCACCCGCAGGTCCGCCAGAGCGCCGTCTTCGGCGTCCGCGACAGCGACCGGATGGAGCGGGTGCACGCCGCCGTCGTCCTCACGCCCGGCGCCGACGTCGACGAGGCGCAGCTGCGCACCCTGGTCCGGGACACCCGCGGCGCCATGTACGAACCGGCCCGCATCACCTTCCTGGACGCACTGCCGCTGACCGATGCGGGCAAGCCCGACAAGAAGCTGCTGCGGGCGGCGGCCGAGGAGGCCGCGGCGGGGCGCTGACCTCGCCGGGGGAATCGGTCACGCGATCGGCCGAGCTCAAGGTGCGCGCACGTTTCACGGGAGGCGGACCGGGGTGATCTGTGAATCGATCGCATCCCCGCACTCTCAGGAGTCTTCATGCGCATGCGCGCCGTCCTCTCCGCCACCGCCCTCGCCGCCGCCATCGTGCTGGGCGGCGCCGGCTCCGCCATGGCCGGTGGCGACAAGGAGCACCACGACGACCACTCCACCCACTCCAGCGGCGACGCCAAATTCGGCGCCTGCGGCCTCGGCGCCGCCATCATCGGCGGCAACCCGATCTTCGGCGAGGGCTGCCAGGGCGGCAGCCTGAAGTGGATGGACGACTGGAAGTAAACCGGCCCTCCGCCCGCTGAGCGGGACCGGCACGACACCGGCCGCCACCCCCGTGGGTGGCGGCCGGTTCCCGTGACCGGGGCGGCGGCCGCCACCCCGGTGGACGACACGCTGGGCCGATGGAGTCACCACCGAAGGGGACATTGCGGGCAATAATCCGTCCTAATGATCCTCTCGACATCGTCATGGAGCGGGTGACATGGCCGCTGGACGCCGCACACCGCAGCCGCGACGGGGCGCCGCCCGCGGCAACGCCGCCACCGATCGTCTGCTCCGCATCCTGCTGCGCCGCCGCAAGCACGCCCTGCGCGCCGCGGACGTCACCGTCGCCGACCGCCCCCAGGTCCGCCGCGCGGTCTCCGCCGCCGCGCTCGGCAACACGATGGAGTGGTTCGACTTCGGCGTCTACGCCTATCTGGCCGGGACGTTGGGCCGGGTGTTCTTCCCCGCCAGCTCCCCCGGCGCCCAGGTCGTCTCCGCGTTCGCCACCTTCGCCGCCGCCTTCCTCGTCCGGCCGCTGGGCGGGCTGGTCTTCGGACCGCTCGGCGACCGCATCGGCCGCAAACGCGTCCTCGCCGCCACCATGATCATGATGGCGATCAGCACCTTCGCGGTGGGGCTCCTGCCCACCTACGCGGCCGTCGGCTTCGCCGCGCCGCTCCTGCTGCTGGTCTGCCGCCTCGTCCAGGGGTTCTCCACGGGCGGCGAGTACGCGGGCGCCACGACGTACATCGCCGAGTACGCGCCCGACAAACGGCGCGGTTTCCTCGGCAGCTGGCTCGACTTCGGCACCTTCGTCGGCTACTCGCTCGGCTCCGGGCTGGTCACCGTCCTCACCGCGGTCCTCGGCGACGACGGGATGACGGACTGGGGCTGGCGGCTGCCGTTCCTGCTGGCCGGACCGCTCGGGCTGATCGGTCTGTACATGCGGCTGCACCTGGAGGAGACACCGGCGTTCGAGCGGGAGGCGGCGGCGGCGCGCGAGGAGGCGGAGAAGATCCGCAGCGAGGGCGGCGACGACCCCGTCGAGGTGGCCCGGCAGTCCGGCCACGGCCGGCTGAAGGAGATCTTCACCCGCCACTGGCAGGCGGTCCTCATCTGCATGGGTCTGGTGCTGCTCTACAACGTCACCAACTACATGGTCACGTCGTACCTGCCGACCTTCATGAGCGAGACGCTGCATCAGGACGCCCTCACCGCCCAGCTGCTGGTGCTCGGCACGATGATCGTGGT
Organism: Streptomyces sp. NPDC029159; assembly: GCF_055564055.1. Lineage (NCBI taxonomy): Bacteria > Bacillati > Actinomycetota > Actinomycetes > Kitasatosporales > Streptomycetaceae > Streptomyces > Streptomyces sp. NPDC029159. The sequence continues at coordinate 337,227 of NZ_JBVHWT010000005.1, read as the reverse complement.
GGTGCTGACGATCACCACCGTCGGCCGCACCTCGGACCGCTGGGGGCGGCGGCCGGTCTTCATGGCGGGCAGCATCGCGCTGATCCTGCTGGCGGCGCCCGCGGTGCTGCTGATCCGCGCCGGGGGCATCCTGCTGCCCGCCTTCGGCTGTCTGATCCTGGGCCTGCTGCTGGTCTGCTTCGCCGGGACCTCGGCCGCCACGCTGCCCGCGCTCTTCCCGACCCGGCTGCGGTACGGCGCGCTGTCGATCGCCTTCAACATCTCCGTGTCGCTCTTCGGCGGGACGACGCCGCTGTTCGCCTCCGCCCTGGTCCAGGCGACCGGCGACACGATGGTCCCGGCGTACTACCTGATGGTGGCGGGCCTGATCGGGCTGGTGGCGACGTTCTTCCTGCACGAGACGGCGGGCAAGCCGCTGCGCGGCTCCGGCCCGATGGTGGAGACGACGGAGCAGGCGCGCCAACTCGTCGCCCGCAGCCGCACCCAGGCCGGACGCCGCGCCCGCGACCTCTGGATCCGGCTGCGCCACCCCTGGGCACGCTGACCGCACGGCGGTGCCCCGCCCTCCGGCGACGGGGAGCGGGGCACGGGCGCGGGGTGCGGGCGGCTTCCGGCCCGCCGCGCTCAGTGCGCCGTCCAGCCCCCGTCCAGCGACAGCGACGCGCCGGTGACGAACGCCGCGCCCGGTGAGCAGAGGTACGCCACCATCTCGGCGACCTCGGCCGGTTCCACCAGGCGTTTCATCGCGGACCGCACCAGCAGCACCTCCTCGATCACCCGCTCCTCGGGGATGCCGTGCGCCTCGGCCTGGTCGGTGATCTGCCCCTCGACCAGCGGGGTGCGGACATAGCCGGGGTTGATGCAGTTGGAGGTGACACCGTGCGGGGCGCCCTCCAGCGCCGCGGTCTTCGACAGACCCTCAAGACCGTGCTTGGCCGCGACGTAGGCGGACTTGTACGGCGAGGCGCGCAGCCCGTGGACGGAGGAGATGTTGACGATGCGGCCCCACCCGGCCCCGTACATGTGCGGCAGCGCGCCGCGGATCAGCCGGAACGGCGCCTCCAGCATGACCGTCAGCACGTCGTGGAACGCCTCGGGCGGAAACTCCTCGATGGGGCGGACGAGTTGGATGCCCGCGTTGTTGACGAGGACGTCGCACCCGGCGGCGGCCCGCTCGGCCGCGTCGAGGTCGGTCAGATCGAGGGTGCGGGGGTCGACGGCGCCGGGCAGGCCGTCGGGAAGGGCGTCGAGGAGGCGGGTCAGCCCCGCCTCGTCGCGGTCGACGGCGCGGACGGTCGCGCCGGCGGCGGCCAGCCGCAGCGTGCAGGCGCGTCCGATACCGCCGGCGGCGCCGGTGACCAGCGCCGTCCGGCCGCCGAGATCGAGGGATACCTGTCCGGGTGTTCCCATCATGGTCATGGCGGCACCTTACGGGCCGGGCCGACGGGCCCCGAAGGGTTCGCGCCGCCCGCGGAACCCCGTCGGCGGCGGCCCTTCCGGCCACCGCGGCGCTCACCCGGTCGGCCGCCCCGGATCGCCGTTCCGCTCCGGGGCTCCTACCGTCCGAAGATGCAGTACGCCACCGACACCAGGGGGTCCGACCATGCGCCGACTGCTCGCCGTGCCGACCGTGCTGCTCGCCCTCGCCGCCGCGGCGTGCTCCGGCGGCGAGCAGGCCGCGGACACCGCGGCCACCTCCCGTGCCCCCGGCCGGTCACCGGCGCCGTCCGGCAGCAAGCCGACCGTGCCGGGGCAGCCGGTGGAGTGCGGCCAGATCCGCGATGCGCTCGGCACCGCGCACGATGTGGCGCTCTACGCGGACCCGGGCGCCGACGGCACGGTGGGCTGCGGTGAGGCCCACGACGTGATGGCCGCGTTCTTCCACCGCGCCCCGCAGGACGGCGGCGGCACCTCCGGCTCCCTCGCGGTCCGCGGCTGGCTCTGCCGCTACGAGGGCGGCCCGACCGGCACCTGGGTCAGCAGCTGCCGCAAGGACCGTCTGGAGATGCACACCGAGGAGCCCGACGGCCCGCCCTCCGACGCGCCCGGCTCCCCGTCCGACGAACCGGGCTCCCCCTCCGACTCCCCCGACGAGTCCCAGCTCCCGCCGCTGCCGGACGACTCCAGCACACCGGTGGACGACCCGTCGACCGAGGAGCTGTGAGGCGCGCCCCGGCGGCTCCTCCGTGGGGCCGTGGCCGCCGGGTGCGCCCCGACCCGTCGGAGCCGGCGCCTCGGGCGCCTCACTCGAAGAACTTGAGGCTGTACCCCTTGTCGCTGTTCGGCCCGGGGACGTGGGCGCGCTTGTAGGTGGTGTTGCCCCACCAGACGAACGATCCGGTGTACCAGTAGCGGTTCCCCCACGTGTACAGCGTTCCCTTGGCGACCGCGTGGAACATCAGGGGGAACCTCTTGCCTCCCGGCGGGCTCGTGCCGATGTCGCCGTTGAGCAGGACGAACGTGTGGTGCCCAGGGCCGTCGACGTGCAGCGTCGGGTCCCAGCCGGACATCATCGTCTCCCGGTGCGAGCCGAAGAGGCAGCCGTTCGACTTGTACCAGTCCCACACCTTCGTCGGGTCGCCGCCCTTCTTCAGCCGCAGGTCGCCCAGGCAGTACTGGTCGCTCCAGCTGCCGTTGGCGGAGTAGACGAGGTGCAGTTGGCCGTTCGGGTCCTTGATGGCCTCCGGCGCCTCGTTGATGTAGGGGTTGCCCACCACGCGTTCCCATTTCTCGCGGGGCTGCGAGATGACGTACCGCTTGCCGGTGGGGGTGGCCGGGTCGCTCATGCGGGCGAGGTAGAGGTTCTGCTCGTTGTTGCTGCCGCCCGACCAGCCCGACCAGACGAACCAGCGCTTTCCCCCGAAGGTGAAGAGCGTTCCGTCGATGGCCCATTTGTCGTCCGGCAGAGCCAGTTTCTTCTCGGCGGTGTATCCGCCGTCCGGGTCGGCGGAGCTGATGACGTACATCCGGTGGGCGGAGCTGTGGCCGGCCGTGAAGTAGACGTAGTAGCGGCCGTTGTCCCGGACGATCTCCGGGGCCCAGACGTCCTGCAGACCGTTCGGGTTCGACCAGATCTTCTTGGCGGGCGCCGAGGCGAGGCCGTCCGGGGACGAAGCCTGGCGTACGACGATGCCGCCGGCCGCCGCCTTGACGGCGATATAGGTGCCGCCGACCCTCAGCACACTGGGATCCGCCCCGCGTAAGGTCGTCCGCCCCTGTGTCGAGACCTTCTCCGGTGCCACCTGTGCGCGCTGCGGCGGTGTCGCTTTCGCCGGAGGGGCGCCCTGGGCGGTGCCGGGAGAGGAGAAGGACAGGGAGAGGGCGAGGGCGCCTGCCGGCGCCATGGCGCCGATACCGGCGGAACTGCGGAAGAGTTTCATGGGCTCTTTCCTGGCGGGCCTCCGCTGCGGCACCGCCCGGTCGGCGGGGACGCCGGTGGCGGACGGTGCCGGGTCAGGGCGTGGCGATCGGGAGGCTGCGGAAGTGGGTCCCTGACATCGCGTCCGTCCGGGTGCGCCCCGGGTGAACGGCACCGGTAGAAGAACGCCGTTCCAGCGTCACGAGAGGCCCGGAGCGCGTCAATGACCTCTCCCGGCACCGCAGTTGTCCTGGGACAGAGAGGGCTTTTCCTGTGACCGAGGTGTCACACAAGAGGGGTTGACCGGTGCCCGGCTTCCGGGGTGCTCACGGCATCCCGGCCGTGCTGGCGGGGCGTACCACGCTCGAGCCGAAGCGGGCCCGGGCCCGGTCGGCGGCTGCCTCGATGCGGCGGGCCTTGTCGTCGTCGGGGCCGAAGGTCAGCTGCCGGGAGACCGCGCCCGCCTCGCACAGTTCCTCGGCGCGGAGCGTGAGGCGGCGGACCCGGGCGCGTTGCAGCCCCAGGCTCCGGTGCAGCGCATGGGCGGCCGCGCGGAGCCGGGGGCTGTGGGAGGTGGGTTCGGGCAGGGTGCGGCTGCGGGTGGTGGTGGAGCGGTCGGCGTACTGGACGGTCAGGGTCAGTGCGTGGCAGGCCCGGTGTTCGTCGCGGAGCCGGGTGCCGAGCTGTTCGGCGAGGTGGGTCAGGGCGCCGCGCTGCCGGTCGGGGTCGAGTTCGTCGTGCGGGAAGCGGTGCTCGGCGCCGACGACGGGCGGCGGGGCGCCGGGCCGGACGCGGGTGGGGTCGATGCCGTGTGCGTGCCGGTGGAGCCGGCGTCCGGCCGCCGTCCCCAGGATGCGCTGGAGGGTGAGCAGCGGGGTGGCGGCGATCCGGTCGGCGGTGGTGAGGCCGTAGGAGGTCAGGGTGCGGGCGGTCGCCGGGCCGACGCCCGGCAGTGCGGCGGCGGGCAGGCCGGTGAGGAACGCGGTGACGGCCCGCGGGTCGTCGGGGAGGGTGCGGATCGCGCCGGGGGGCCCGCGGTGGGCGACCAGTTGGGCCAGGAGCGGGCTGGGGCCGATGCCGACCGTCGTGTCGGCGTCGAGGACGGCGGCGGCGCGCATCCTGATCAGCGCCGCGATCCCGGCGGCGTCGCGGTCGAAGTACCGCACGCTCCCGGACACATCGGCGAGCGCCGCATCGGGCGGCAGCGCCTGGACCACGGGGGTGAACTCGCCGAGGAGGTCGATGAGCTGCCGGTACGCGGCCTCGGCCCGGGCGCCCGTGAGCGGCAGGTTGCCGAAGTGCAGGTAGAGGATCATCGTCGGTCACCCCGCGCTGCCGGGACTCGCATGGTGGAAGGTCCTTCCGTCGAGGGCCGTGAGCGGGGTCCGGGCTGCCGGGGTGCCCGGTGGCTGGAGGTCGGCCCAGGGGTGGAGGGTGTCGCCGGTCGGCTGGACGAGGGTGCGGCGGGGAGCGGCCCTGTGCGCGGCGGGGGCGGGCTTGGCGAGCCGGTCCGCGACGGCGGCCGGGCCGCCGCTGCGGTGCAGGTCGATCAGTTCGGCCAGGTCCCAGGCGGCCGTGCCGGTGATGCTGACGGCGCGCGGGGGCCGGCGGGTCAGCGTCCCGCGGACCAGCAGCAGGCCGCTGTGGAAGACCGTATGGGCGCAGCGGGCCTGGCTGTCCTCGAAGAATGCCAGGTCGGACAGGCCGGTGGGGTCGTCGAGGGTGGCGAAGATGACGCGTCGGCCCGAGCGGATCGGCGGGGTCTGGGTGGCGACCTTGACCCCGGCGACCAGCACGGTGGCGCCGGGCCGCAGCCGTGGCAGCGCCGCGGCGGGGGTGGCCCCGATGTCGGCCAGCAGGGCGCGGTGTTCCTCCAGCACATGGCGGGAGACGTCCATGCCGAGCACGTCCAGCTCCGCGGCGAGCTGCTCGGAGCCGTCCATGGCCGCCAGGCCGGTGGCCGGGGGCGCGGCGGCGTCCGGGGCGGGTCCGGTGGCGCCGTCCTCCATGGGGAGTTGGCCCGCGGCGGCGCTGTGGCCACGGCCGGAGCGGTGCAACTCGGCGATCTTCAGCAGGAGTTCGCGGCGCGGTCCGAAGGCGTCCATCGCCCCGACCTGTGCCAGCCGTTCGGCCGACGGGCGGCTGGGGCGGGCGCGCTGCCAGAAGTCCTCCAGGGAGGCGTAGGGCTGTCCGGAGACGATGCGGTCGCTCTCCGCCTCGGTGATGCCGCGGACCTGCGAAAGGCCGATCCGCACACCCCATTTACCGGACACCAGTTCGACTGTGTGTGCGGCCCGGGACGCGTTGACGTCGGGCAGCAGCAGCGGCACCCCGTGGCGGCGGGCGTCCGCGGCGAGGACGCGCTTGTGGTACATCCCCGGATCGTGGGTGAGCAGCCCGGCGAGCAGGGCCGCCATCCGGTGGGTCTTGAGCCAGCTCGACTGGTAGGCGGGGTGCGCGAAGGCCGCGGCGTGTGCCTTGGCGAAGCCGAAGCTACCGAAGCCCTCCAGGACGTCCCACACCTCCCGCACGGCCCGGACCGGATAGCCGCGCCCGCGGGCCTGATCGGCGAACCAGGCCCGGACCCGGCCCTGCCGCTCGGGGACGGACAGGGCGCGGCGCGCCTCGTCCGCCATGCCCCGGTCACAGCCGGTCATCGTCGCCATGATCGCGATGACCTGCTCGTGGTAGACGACCTGCCCCTCGGTCTCCCGGAGGATCGGCTTCAGGTCCGGGTGCGGGCAGCGGAGCGGCTTCCGCCGGTCGCGGGCCTCGATCAGCGGCGCCACCATGTCGGCGGCCACCGGCCCGGGCCGGAACAGGCTGATGTCCAGGGCCAGATCGCCGAAGGAGCGCGGCCGCAGGTTCCGGACGAGTTCGCGCTGGCCGGGGCTCTCCAGCTGGAAGGTGCCCAGCGTGTCCCCGGAGGTGATCAGGTCGTACGTGGCCGGGTCGTCCGGCGGCACCTGTGCGGGATCGTCGAGGTCGAGGTGTTCGCCGGTGACCCGTTCGATCTCGGCGACCGCGTGCGCGAGCGCCGACTGCATCCGGACGCCGATGACGTCGATCTTCGGGTGCCCGGTGTCCTCGATGTCCTCCTTGTCGAACTGGGACATGGCGATGTGCTCCACGGTGGTCGGGGCGACCGGGGTGCGGTGCAGCAGTCCCGCGTTGGAGACCAGCAGGCCGCACGGGTGCATGGCCGCCTCGTGCGGCAGCCCGTCCAGCGCCTCCACCAGCTCCCACAGCCGGCCGTGGTCCTCGGCGGCCACCGCGCGCAGCTCCGGCAGCTCGGCCAGGGCGGCCCGTACGTCCTTCGCCCGGATGTGCGGGAACGCCTTGGCGAGGCGGGCCGCCTCGTCGGGGGCCATGCCCCGGGCCCGCGCCACGTCCTCGATCGCACCGCGCGCCCGGTACGTCTTGTAGACCGCGAGCGTCGCCACCCGGTCGGCGCCGAACCGCTCCCGTACCGCCTGATAGACCTCCAGGCGGCGGGCCGACTCCACGTCCAGGTCGATGTCGGGCAGGGCGGAGCGCCGGGCGGACAGGAAGCGTTCCATCAGCAGACCGTGGGCCACCGGGTCGACCGGGCTGATCCCCAGGAGATGGGTGACGAGTGATCCCACGCCCGAGCCGCGGGCGGCGACCCGGACGCCGAGGCGCCGGGCCTGTGCCGCCACCTCGGCCACGGTCAGGAAGTATCCGGCGAAGCCGTGCCCGGCGATGATCCGCAGCTCGTCCTCCAGCCGGTCCCACCGGTGCGCCTCCCGGTGGTAGCCGCGGCTCAGCATGCCCGCCGCGCACCGGTCGGCGAGGGTGCGGTCGGCCTTCTCACGGGAGGCGCCGACCAGTTCGGGCTCGGGGAGGTTGAGCCGCCCCAGGCCGAACGCTTCGCCCGGGTCGACCACGCAGGCCGCCGCGGTCTCCTCGGTCGCCGCCAGCAGCCGCCGTGCGTCCGCGTCCCGGCCGCCCGCCGCCTCGGCGATCCGGGCGGCGATCCGCTCCATCTCCCCGGCGTCCTTCAGCCACCGCTGCCCGCCGTCCAGCCGGGCCGCGTCGCGGGTGTCGACCGGGACCAGCAGCCGGGCGGAGTCGAGGATGTCGGCGACCTCGCCCTGACCGGGGTCGGCGTAGCGCACGGCGTTGCTCAGTACGGCCGTCACCTGCTGCTCGGCGGCGAAGCCCGCAAGGCGTGCGGCGAGGCGCAGCGAGCCGGGGCCCGTACCGGTCCGTCCGTGGCACGACACCTCGAGACGCAGCGCCTCGCCGAACCGCTCGCGCCACGGGGCGAGCAGCGCGGCGGCCCGGTCGGGGCGCCCGGAGGCCAGCGCCTGCCCCACCTCGGAATCGGCCCCGAGGAGGACGCACACCTCGCCGTCGGGGCGGGCCAGGTCCTCCCAGGTCAGGCCCGCGTCCGACGCCGCCGACGCCGACACCAGGCGGCACAGTTCGGCCCAGCCGCGCGTGCTGCGGGCCAGGAAGACCGCGCGGGACGGCGCCTCCGTCACGAAGGCGCCGCCCTTGACGGGGATCCGCCGCCGTCCGGCCGGACCGTCTCCGGGGGCCGGTGTGCCGGGCACCGCGAGGTCGGTGCCGAACAGCGGCCGGACGCCGGCCCGTGCGCATGCCTTGGCGAAGCGCACCGCGCCCGCGAGCGAGTCCCGGTCGGTCAGTGCCAGCGCGTCGAGCCCCCGCTCGGCGGCCCGCTCGGCCAGAGTGTGCGGGTGACTGGCCCCGTAGCGCAGCGAATAGCCACTCGCCACATGGAGATGCGTGAACGACATACACACCTCCTGGCTCCCATAACCCCCCTCTGTGCCTTCTGCGACATCCACGGCATTCAGGCCGTGGAACCACTCTAACGCACTGTTCGCACGTTCGTTCGAGTAACGGTTTCGCCGGTAGCCGATGACGGAGCGTGCCCCGGCGACGCGGAGTGACCGCCGCCCCTCTTCGCAGCCCTACGCGAAGTCGTACACGGTGAAGTCGGTGACCCGGACGTAGCCGAGGCGCCGGTAGAGGGCGTTGCTGGTGGCGTTGGCCGGGTCGGTGAAGAGGACGACGTCCGTGGCGCCCGCGGCCAGGGCGGTGCGGCTCACCTCCGCCGTGACGGCGCCCGCGTAGCCGCGTCCCCGCAGGTGGGACGGGGTGTAGACGGGGTCGACCCGGACCATGCCGCCGACCGGCGCCGTGCAGCCCGCCAGCGAGACCGGGGTGCCGTCCGGCGTCTCCCAGAACGTGAAGCGTTTGTCGGCGAAGCGCGAGGCGGCCCAGGAGGCGGCGTCGATGGCCGGGGTCTCGCCGACGGCGGTGACGAACCCGTCGCACCAGCGCAGGAGCGCGTCATGGTCCGCCGCGCCCAGGAGGCGGCCCCGGCCCGCCGGGCGCGGCTCCTGCGGGGTGAGCGTGCCGAGCCGGTAGAGGTGGAGCCGTTGGCGGAGCGTCGGCGTCGCGCCGGTGTGCCGCCGCCAGGCGTCGGCGAACGCGGCGGCGGTGCGGTGGTCGGCGCTGACGTACGGGAGGGCGTACCCGAGACCGGCGAGGTGGGCGGCGAGGCCGTCGGCGTCCTCCGGGGTGAGGGCGGTGGGGCTCGGCCCTCTTGCCGGGAGCCGGTAAAAGGCGGCGCGGACCTCGCCCGCCCGCTCCAGCCGCCCGAACACGACGGCTCCGGCGCCGTACGCGCCCGGCCCGTCCGCCCGCAGCCGCTCGGCCACCGTCAACGCCATGGTGTGCAGGGCGGGGCGGGAGCGCAGGAAGTGCCCGGCGCGGGCGAGGTGTTCATCGACGTCGTGGGTGAGGTGCCATCCGTCGGAGCGCATACCTCATGGTCCCCGGGCACACGGCGGCGCGGGCACCCTTTGCGAGGCATTGACGCGGGGCGCTCCGGTGTCATGGCCGCAGAGGGCGGGGCGGCGCCGTGGCGCGTTCCGTGCCGTTCCCGCCACGGGCGGAGGCGCCGCCCCGGTCGGCATCGGGGTGGTCGTCCGGGGCGGCCCCGCGGGCGGCGGCGGGTCGGCCGCGGCGGCGCACCGCGGCATGTCAGGCTCGCGCCATGATCGTCGCCTTTTCCGTCACCCCGCTCGGGGCCGGTGAGCACCTGTCCGGTCTCGTCGCCGACGCCGTGCGGGTGGTACGCGCCTCCGGACTGCCGAACCGTACGGACGCGCTGTTCACCTCCGTCGAGGGCGAGTGGGACGAGGTGATGCCGGTGATCAAGCAGGCGGTGGAGGCGGTGACGGCGCAGGCACCGCGGTCGCTGCTCGTCCTCAAGGCGGATCTCCAACCCGGCGGCAGCCTGACGGCCAAGGTGGAGAGCGTCGAAAACCGGCTCGACGACCGCTGACGGAGGAACCGCCCCGGCCCCAATTCCGGTTGCGCCCCGCCCGGCCGCCCCGCTGAGCTACCCCCATGGACGGTGCCATCGAGCGGACGCGGCGGGCGGGGCCACAACGGGGCGGCGGCGTACCGCAGCCGACCGCCTGGCGCAGAGCGGCGGTGCTCGGGGCGCTCATGCTGGCCGCCTTCACCTTCAACACCGCGGAGAATCTGCCGGTCGGGCTGCTGGGGATGGTCTCCGGGAGTCTGCGGGTGTCCCTGTCCGCGGTCGGTCTGCTGGTGACCGGGTACGGCGTGGCGGTGGCCGTGGCGTCGCTGCCGCTCGCCCACGCCCTGCGGGCGGTGCCCCGACGCCAGGTGCTCGCGGGGCTGTTGGCCGTGCTGGTCGCGTCCAGCCTGCTGGCGGCGTCGGCCACGTCCTACGGACTGCTCCTCGTGGCGCGGCTGCTGACCGCACTGGCCCAGGCGGTGTTCTGGGCCGTGATGGGCCCGGTGGCGGTGGGGTTGTTCGCGCCCGGGGTCCGTGGGCGGGTGGTCGGCGCGCTCTCCGTCGCCGGTTCGCTCGCCCTCGTGCTCGGGGTCCCCGCCGGGGCCTGGCTGGGGCGGCAGAGCGGCTGGCAGCTGCCGATCGCCCTGCTGGCAGCTCCCGGGCTCGTCTCCCTGGTGACGATCGCCGTCCTGCTGCCGACCTCGCGTCCGGACGAGGCGCCCGCCGCCTACGGAAGCGACCCCGACGCCCGCCGGTTCGGGGCCGTCCTGGCGGCCGGGGCCCTCTCCGCGACCGGGGCGTTCACGGGATTCACGTACCTCGTGACGTTCCTGGACGAGGTCGGCGGGTTCGCCCCGGACGCCATCGGCGCCCTGCTCGTGGCGTTCGGCGTCGCCTGTCTGGTCGGGGTGGGCGTCACCGGTGCGCTGCTGGACCGCTTCCCGCAGGCCGCGTTGGGTGCCGCCGTGGCCACCCAGGCGGCCGGCATGCTCGGTCTGTACGCGGCCGGTACCCGTCCGGTGGCGGCGGTGGTGTTCCTGCTGCTGATGGGCGGTGCGCTCGGGCCGGTGTTCCAGGCCGCCCAGAACGCCGTGCTGCACTGCGCACCGGGGCGTACGGATACCGCCTTCGCCGCCAACTCCGGTGCGTACAACGCCGGCATCGCGGCGGGCGCCGCGCTCGGCGGGCTGGTCCTGCCGTCGGCCGGGGTGCGGGGCGCCTTCCTCGTCGGTGGGGTGCTGAGCGTGGGGGCGTGTGCGGTGCTGCTCGGTACACGGCCGGCGCCCGGGCCGCGGGGCGGTCATATCCGGGGCAGGTCCTGCCGTCGTCCTCCGGAGGGCAGCTGCTACCGGAAAGCAGGACGCGGCCGCTCCTTCGCGCGCGGCTCGGAACCGTCGGCCTCCGGCCCGGCCGGCCCCTGCCGGTGAGCGTCATCGCCGCGTCCCTGTACAAGGAGCCCTGGGGCGGGCGCAGTTCGAGGTACGCGTCGAAGCGCAGGTCCACGGGGTGGGCGAGACGGGAGGAGACGTCCTCCTCGCCTTGCCGAGCATGCCGCCCGAGGGACGCGTCCAGCGCGGGAAGGCTGTGCACCGGTACCGGAGCCCGGCGCCGGCCACGTCACCGCCGACGACCTGTCACCAAGCCTCCGCTATGCGGACGGCCGTCGCGCACACAGCAGGAGAGCGGCGGGCTCTTCACCGGCGTCGCCCTCCGCCGGACCGACAGGAGCGAAGGTCACATCGGTGAACCCGCTGGTCCGCAGGGCCTGATCCAGCGCCTCTCGGCCCCAGCGGTGCACCGACAGCTGGACCGGGGGCACGGCGTGGATCGTCAGGGTGCACACATCACCGTCCCGGACCGGCGTGGGGCGGTGGATCGACAGGGCGTCACGGACCTCGCCGGACGGCAGGTCGGCGTTGCCCACGACGGTGACCAGGCGTCCATCCGGTTCAAGATGGGCGAACAGGCTCCCGCACATCCGGAACAGGGACCGCAGGGAGTCGGCGTAGTGCAGGACGCTGATCGCCGTGACCACGTCGAAGACGCCGATCACGTCCATGCGGGCGAGGTCGGCTCTCCGGTAGGCGAGGCCGAGCGGTTCGTATTCCTCCAGGTCCTGCGCCACGGCCACCATTCCCGCGCTCGAATCCACCCCGAGTACCTCGGCCGCGCCGTGTCGGCACAGGAGTCGGCTGTAGACGCCGGTTCCGCATCCGGCGTCCAGCACGGTGACGCCGTCCAGCGAGCCCACGGCCTCCAGTACGGCCGGTATCTCCGCACGGTCTCGGTAGGGTTTGATCGCCCGCTCGATCTCGGCGGCACGAGGGGCGATACCGTCATACTGCGTAGTGGACATGTCACCCTCATGGATAGATGCGTCACCCGCAGCTGCCTGGCCATCCTCCGCTCACGCCCGGACGGCTACAGGCCTTGAGCCCATCGGCGGGCTGGCAGTACCTCATCCCCCGCCGTTCCCGGTGGGCCTGGGCGGAACCCGCGTCCCACGGTCCGACCGGTGGAACGTCATTCCCCCATCTCTTGACGCTAGGTCCTGGCGACGTGAGCCGCATTCCCGCGGCCCGGGCGCTTCGCCGCGGCGTCGGCGCCCGGCCCGGGGAGTCGGCCGGCGGACACCGCGCACGCCCGCCCCTACGACAACGCCGGCACCTCGCCCCGCCCCTCGAACCACGCCTCGCCCTCCTCCGCCGCGCGGCGGATCCGGACCAGCGCGAACTCCTCCAGCTCCGGGAGCGCGTCCAGCGCGAACCACGCCACGTCCAGCGACTCGTCGTCGTTGACGCGCGCCTCGCCGCCGACCGCCCGGCAGCGCAGCGTGGTGTCCATGAACTGGCAGACGTCGCCGTTCGGATAGGTCAGCGGGGGCAGCGCCTCGACGAGGACGACGCGCTCGGGGACGACCCGGACCGCCGTCTCCTCGAAGACCTCGCGGACCGCCACGGCCGCCGGCTGCTCGCCGGGCTCGGCGATGCCGCCGATCACCGACCAGCCGCCGGTGTCCGCACGGCGGCCCAGCAGCACCCGGCCGTCGTCGTCGAAGACCACGGCGGTCACCCCGGGCAGCCACAGCAGCCGGTGTCCGATGTGTGAGCGCAGGTCACGGATGAAGTCGGGGGTTGCCATGCCTGCACTGTAGAGGAACGGGGTGCTCCCCTACGGGGTGGCCGTGGGGGCCGGGATGCGGCTGCGGATGCAGCGGGCCGCGCCCTCGGCGTCGTCGACGGTGACCGTGAAGGTCCGGCCGTCGCGGAGGGTGAGGACCACCGCCTCGCCGCGCCGGACCACGATGGCCGTGCCCTGCTCGGGACGCCAGCGGTAGCCCCAGCCGCCCCAGTGGCGCGGTGTGACCCAGGGAGCCGTCTCGACGCCGACGACCCCGGAGAGCGGGATCCGGCGCCGCGGCACCCCGATGTGCCCGCAGCGCACCTCCATGGACTCCCGGTCGACCTGGACGTCGACATGGACGAAGGCGAGCGTGCCGAAGAGGACCAGCAGACCTGCCGCTACGCAGCCGACCACCGCCATGACCAGCGGAATCATCGAAGAGGTCCACCGGCTGTCGACGGCCAGCTGCACACCGAGCGCCAGGCAGGCCACGCCGATCGCGGCCAGCAGCCACTGGATGCGGTTGGTGGCGCTGCCGTGCCACACCTCGGGGATCTGCGCGTGCGCGCCGGAGAGGTGGGCGTCGTCGCCGGAGCCGGAGGGGTGGGGGTGCGCGTCGGGGGCGGCTGCCCCGTCGTGGGGGTGGTCCCTCATGCCACGCAGCGTACGCGCCTTCCCGCCCGCGGGCAGCGTGTCGCCCGCCACGTCAGCGGGTCCCCGCGCACGGCCGCGTACTCCGGTGCGGTCAGCGGCGTCCGGCCGGCGCGGCGGCGCCGGGGGCCAGCAGCCGGCCCTCGGCGTACGTCAGGGCGAGGGACGGCAGCACGCCGGGTCGGCCGCTCTCGATCATGTGCAGGGCGCCGGTCGGCGCGGCGTCCGGCGCGGGCCCGGCGCCGATCCGCCGCAGCGCCTGGGCGGCGACCGCGTCGGCCGAGCCGTACAGCGCGAGGGCGGGCGCGCCGGGCTGCTGGAGGGCCTCGCGGATGGCGTCGGCGACCAGCTCGTAGTGGGTGCAGCCGAGGACGACGGCGCGGACGCCGCGCGGGGTGCGGGCGGCGGCAGCCGCGACCGCGGCGGCGATGGCCCGCTCGTCGGCCGCCTCGACGGCGTCGGCGAGACCGGGGCAGGGCACGGCGGTGACGTCCACGCCCGCGGCGAACTGCTCGATCAGCCCGCGCTGGTACGGGCTGCCGGTGGTGGCCGGGGTCGCCCAGATGGCGACCGGGCCGCCGGAGGCCGCGGCGGGCTTGACCGCCGGGACGGTGCCGATGACCGGGATGCCGGGCTCCAGCTCGGCGCGGAGCGCGGGGAGGGCGCTCACGGAGGCGGTGTTGCAGGCGACGATCAGCGCGTCCGGACGGTGCGCGGCGGCGGCGCGGGCGCAGGCCAGCGCGTGCGCCACGATGTCGTCGGGGGTACGCGGACCCCAGGGCATGCCGTCGGGGTCGGTGGAGAGGACGAGATCGGCGTCCGGCCGGAGCCGGCGCACCGCGGCGGCCGCGGGAAGCAGGCCGGTACCGGAGTCCATCAGCGCGATCTTCACCCGGGCACCTTACTCGCCGGCCGCCCGACTTGTCATACCGGGCCGGGCGCTCCGGACGGGCGCGCCGCCGCCCCGCCGGGCGCCGGGAACACCCCGCCGCCACGCCCGCCGTGCGGCAGACTGCGGCCCGTGGGAGCGATGGAGTGGATCGGTGCCGGGTCGCTGGCGGCGTGGGTGTGGCTGCTGCTGGGGCAGGGCTTCTTCTGGCGTACGGACATCCGGCTGCCCGCCCGTACGGAGCCGGAACGGTGGCCGTCGGTGGCCATGGTGGTACCCGCCCGGGACGAGGCCGGGGTGCTGCCGGTGAGCCTGCCGTCGCTGCTGGCGCAGAAATATCCGGGCCGGGCCGAGATCTTCCTCGTCGACGACGGCAGCACGGACGGCACCGGCGCCCTGGCCCGCGCGCTCGCCGCCGAGCGGGGCGGGCTGCCCCTGACCGTCGTCTCCCCCGGCGCGGTGGAGCCCGGCTGGACCGGCAAGCTCTGGGCGGTACGCCACGGGATCGCGCGGGCGCGGGAGCGGACGGATGCGGAGTATCTGCTGCTGACGGACGCCGACATCGCCCATGAGCCGGACAGCCTGCGGGAGTTGGTGGCGGCGGCGCGGTCGGCGCGGCTGGATCTGGTGTCGCAGATGGCCCGGTTGCGGGTGGCCACGTTCTGGGAGCGGCTGATCGTCCCGGCGTTCGTGTACTTCTTCGCGCAGCTCTACCCGTTCCGGTGGGTGAACCGGCCGGGCGCCCGGACCGCGGCGGCGGCCGGCGGCTGTGTGCTGCTCCGTGCGGACGCCGCCGAACGGGCGGGCGTGCCGGAGTCGATCCGGGGCGCGGTGATCGACGATGTGACGCTGGCCCGGGCGGTCAAGGCGTCCGGCGGGCGGATCTGGCTGGGGCTGGCGGAGCGGGTGGACAGCGTGCGGCCGTACCCGCGGCTGGCCGAGCTGTGGCAGATGGTCGCCCGCAGCGCCTACGCCCAGCTGCGCCACCAACCGCTGCTGCTGCTCGGAACGGTGCTGGGGCTCGCGCTGGTGTACCTGGCGCCGCCCGCCGTGCTGCTGGCAGGGGCGGTGGCGGGCAGCGCCGTGGCGGCAGGGTGCGGCGGCGCGGCGTGGGCGGTGATGTGCGGGACGTTCCTGCCGATGGTGCGGTACTACCGCCAGCCGTGGTGGACGGCGCCGCTGCTGCCGTTCACCGCGCTGCTGTACCTGCTGATGACGGTGGACTCGGCACTGCGGCACCACCGGGGCCGCGGGGCGGCGTGGAAGGGCCGGACGTACGGCGTGCCGTGAGGGCCGCGCCGCCGGTCACTTCTTGGCGGGCGACCATTTCAGGCCCCAGCCGTATGCCTGATCGACGGTGCGCTGCGGGCTGACGCCGGGCTCCGGGACGAGGTAGCGGGCCTCGCGGTGGACGACGAGTTCGCCGCCGGTGTTAGTGATCAGAGCGAGGGCGCAGACCGTCGAGGGCACCGTGCAGGCGTCGAGGGTGAACTCGACGGGCGCGCCGTGCTGCGGCTGAAGGGTGACGGACGCGGTCAGCCCCTGGAAGCTGCGGGCACCGGCGTAGACGGTGACGAAGAGCAGGATGCGGCGGATGCGGCTCTGGTGGTCGAGGTTGATGGTGAGGTTCTCGCCGGTCGCGACGGCGCCGGTGCGGTCGTCGCCGTCGAGCTGGATGTAGGGCGGGGCGTGCAGCGCGCCGAAGCTGTTGCCGAGCGGGTGGACCACCCCGGCGCTGCCGTCGGTGAGTTCGTAGAGGGCGCACAGATCGAGATCGAGGTCGCCGCCGGGCGGCAGCAGCCCGCCGCGCGCCCCGAGCGCCTCCATGGCCTTGCGCCCGAGCTTCTTGCCGAACCGCTTGGCGGCCCCGGCGCCGGTCCAGTTGAGATTCACCCGCATCGCCCCGCCGGTGCCGCCCTGCTTGGTGAGCGAGACGGACGGCGCCTCCTTCGTCAGCGTGACCTTGGTGAGGCTGACGGGGGCGGGGGTCACAGGAGGCGGGGGCGGGCCCGCGGGCGCCGCTCCCGGGTACGCGCCGCCCGGTGCAGGGCTCGCGGGTGCCGGAGGGGACGCCGGGGCGACCGGCTCCGACGGCTCCGCCTCGACGCTGATCCCGAAGTCGGTGGCGAGGCCCGCGAGGCCGGTGGCGTACCCCTGGCCCACCGCGCGGAACTTCCATCCGCCCTGGCGGCGGTAGAGCTCACCGAGGACGAAGGCGGTCTCGGAGGTGGCGTCGGCGCTGTCGAAACGGGCCAGTTCGGCGCCGCCCGCCGCATCCAGCACCCGGATGTGCAGGCCGGGCACCTGCCCGAAGGTGCCGCCGTCGGCGGAGGCCGCGAGCACCACGGTGTCCACTTCGCCGTCGACGGCCGCGAGGTCGACGGCGAGGGTGTCGGTCCGTGCGTCACCGGAGCTGTTCCCGCCCTCGTACCGGACGGCGCCCGAGGCGTGGACCGGCTGGTTGTAGAAGACGAAGTCGCCGTCGTCGCGCACCCGTCCGGAGACCAGGAGAAGGGCGGAGGCGTCGACACCCGGCACCCCCGGTGCGGCCCGCCACCCCAGCTCGACCCGCACGGCCCCCGCCGCCACCGGAACGTTCCCGCCCTTGAGCATCGCCATCTCGGCACCCTTCTCGCTTCCCGCACCCCACCGGCCTCACGGAACCCTTCCGTCCCGCCAGTCGCCCCGTCAGTCACGCCTGCACCCAACCTACTTGGCCGGAACGGGGTGTGAACGTCCCCTGTTCACTTGCGAGAAGCGAGGTCTTTACGCATTTTCTACGGGTGATCTCGCCCGATTTTCACCATTTAGCCACCATTACGGGCAGGAGGTCACCACCGCCCCGCGAAACAACCCGCATTCCAGGCTCCCCAATCGGCACATCGTGGGCTTAACTTAAGAGGTATGACCTCCCCCCGCTCTACCTACGGCGGCGGCTACTACGCTTCGCCGTCCTTCCCGGACACCCCCATCTACGACAGTCTCGTCGCCGAACGCGGGACGCCGCAGATCGCCCCGATCCGGGTCAACCCGGCGCCGTACGACACCGGCTCGTCGTACCTCCCGGCGCTCCCGGCGGCACTGCCCGCCGCCCCGTCGCATCCGTCGCCCGGAGCGGGCTACCCCGGTGCCGCGGCACCGGTCGCCCCGCTCCAGCACACGCCTGCGCCGTACATCCCGCAGCAGCCGGTCACCCGCAGCCACCCGGCCGCCCCGCAGCCGCCGCGCCCGCCCATGGGCACCGGCTACGAGGCGATGCGCCCGGCCGCCCCCGTCGCTCCGGCACCGCAGCGCGGCCCGGCGCCGTACGACGACCCGTACGGCCGCTCCTACCAGCCCCGGGGCTACTGACCCGGAGCGGGGGTGCGGGACCGGCCTCCCGGGTCGACTGTCGGTGGTGGCTGGCAGGATGGGGACATGCCCGAGCCAGTACTGCGTGACATTCATCTGTACCCGGTCAAGTCTCTTGCGGGGGCCGGTCCCGCCGAAGCGGTCGTCGAGCCGTGGGGCCTCGCCGGGGACCGGCGCTGGATGCTGGTCGACGCCGAGCGCCGGCTGGTGACCCAGCGGCCGCACCCGAAGCTGGCGCTGGCCGCCGCCGAGGGTCTGCCGGACGGCGGCGTGCGGCTCACCGCGCCCGGGATGGAGCCGCTGACCGTCGAGGTGCCGGAGCCCGGCCGGACGATCACGGTCGGGATCTGGCGGGACGAGGTCGAGGCGGTACCGGCGGGCTCCGCCGCGGCGGCGTGGTTCAGCCGATATCTGGAGACGCCGGTGCAGCTGGTGCACCTCGACGCGCCCGGCGAGCGGCGGCCCATCGATCCGCAGCACTCCCGTCCGGGCGACACCGTCTCCTTCGCCGACGGCTATCCGCTGCTGCTCACCACCACCGCGTCCCTGGACGCCCTCAACTCCCTCATAGCCCAGGGCGACCACGCCGACGAGGGCCCGCTGCCGATGGACCGCTTCCGTCCCAACGCGGTCGTCGACGGCACCTCCCCGTGGGCCGAGGACTCCTGGCGCAGCGTGCGGATCGGCGCCGTGGTCTTCGACGTCGCCAAGCCCAGCAGCCGGTGCGTCGTCACCACCACCGACCAGCGCACCGCCGAGCGCGGCAAGGAACCGCTGCGCACCCTGGCACGCCACCACCGCATCTCCGAACGCCCGGTCTTCGGCCAGAACCTCATCCCGCGGAACACCGGCACCATCCGCGTCGGCGACCCCTTCGAGATACTCGGCTGAGCCCCCGGACCGGGCGCCGACGCAGGCCGTACGGCCGCCGCGGGGCGCTCCGGAACGGAGGCCGTGGTGCGGTGCGCGCCCGCGCGCCGCACGGCCACCGGCGCCCGGCGGGGCCGCGGGGATGAGCCGGAACGCCGGTCGTGGTGTGCCGAAGCCGCGCACGAGCGGCGTCGGATGGGGTATTCAAGGAGTCGGAGAGGGGGCCCGGTGAAGCCAGTGAAACCCGGTCTGCGCGCGCGGTGGTGCAATCCGCTGCGCCGCCGTACCGACCATGTCGAGTCCTTGCTGACCGTGCTCGCCGTGCTGCTGATCGCCCTGGGAGCGCCGTGGGCGGGGGTGCGGACGGGCGTCGCGGTGCACGACAGGCTGCTGGCGGCGGTGCGCTCCCAGGCCGCCCACCGCCATCTGGTGTGGGCCACCGTCGACCGTCTCGCCACCCGTGCCCCGATGGACCCGGACCCGGAGACGTCCTCACGGCAAGACTCCCATCTGCGGGTCATCGCCCGGTGGACGGCGTGGGACGGCAGCCCCCGTACCGGCCGGATCGGCGCGCCGCGCCCCGTCGAGCCCGGTGACCGCTTCCGGATCTGGACCGACGACCGCGGCATGGTCATCCCCCGCCCGATGGACGAGTCCACCGCCGCCACCCATGCGACGCTGGCCGGCCTCGGCGTCGCCGCCTGTGTCGGCGGGCTGGTCGAGGGTGCCCGCCGGCTGGCCGTGCGGCAGCTGATGGTGCGCCGCTACCGCCGCTGGGACGAGGCGTGGGCGCGCGCGGGGCAGACCTGGGGCCGCGCGGACGCCGGGAACTGACCCGTTCCGGAGCCCCGCGGCGCACGCCGCGGACGTCTGCGCCGGGCCCGTGCGTCCGTGCGTCCCCGCGTCCGGCCGAGGCTGTCCGACCTCGTCAACTACCGCCCGCCGGGCGCGCTACGGTGGTGCAGCCAGCCACTCGGCTGGGGCCCGGGCAGCCGTATGCGGACATCAGCGGACGGAACCTGCCGGGCCGTCAAAAGCCACACGAGGTGGGGGCACGACAGCACCATGGCACAGGGCTCGGTCCAGGTGACGCACTCCGGAACATCCCGCTGGCGACGCCGCACGGGCGAGTACAGCTCGCTCTCCGCAGCGCTGGAGGCCGCGGGGGACGGTGATGTGCTGACCGTGCCGGCGGGGACGTACCGCGAGAATCTGGTGTTGCAGCGCGCGGTGACGCTGCGCGGCCCGGACGGGGCGCGCGGCTCGGTGCGGATCGTCCCGGCCGACGGCGTCGCACTGACGATACGCGCGTCCGCGATCGTCCACGATCTCCACCTGGAGGCGACGGATTCGGCGTCGCCCGCCGTCCTGGTGGAGGACTGCGCACCGGAGCTGGTGGGCCTGCGGGTGGTGACCCGCTCCGCGGCCGGCGTCGAGATACGCGGCGGGGCGCGGCCGACGGTACGGCGGTGCACGGTCGACAACGCCGGGGGCGTCGGCATCAGCGTGCTGGACGGCGCGGGCGGCGTCTTCGAGGAGTGCGAGGTGGTGGCCGCGGGGCAGGCCGGGGTCGCGGTCCGCGGCGGCGCCCATCCGCGGCTGGAGAGCTGCCGGATCCACCACGCCTCCGGCGCCGGTCTGTGGCTGCACGGCGAGGGCAGCGCCCTGGAGGCGGTGGGCTGCGAGATCTACGAGATCAAGGGCACCGGCGTGCAGGTCGCCTCGCGCGCGACCGGGCATCTGACGGACTGCACCGTCCACCGCACCTCGGCCGACGGCGTCACCCTCGACACCGATGCGGTACTCACCCTCGCCGACTGCGACATCCACGACATCCCGGAGAACGCCGTCGATCTCCGCTCCCGCTCGGTCCTCACCCTGACCCGTTCCACGGTGCGGCACTTCGGACGCAACGGCCTGTCGGTGTGGGACCCGGGCACCCGCGTGGACGCCAACCAGTGCGAGATCCACGACAGCACGGGCGACTATCCCGCGGTGTGGGTGAGCGACGGCGCGACGGCGGTGCTGGACGCCACCCGGGTGCACGACGTGCCCGACGCGCTGTTCGTCCTCGACCGCGGCTCGCGCGCCGATGTCGTCGACTGCGATCTGTCGCAGGTGCGCAACACCGCGGTGTCGGTCAGCGACGGAGCGACGGTGCAGCTGGACGACTGCCGGATCCGGGAGGCGGCGACGGGTGCGTGGTTCCGCGACCACGGCAGCGGCGGCACCCTCGCCAACTGCGTCATCGAGGGTGCGCAGACCGGCGTCATCGTCACCAAGGGCGCCGATCCCACCGTCGAGGGCTGCACGGTCGGCTCGCCCACCGAGGCCGGCTTCTACGTCTCCGCCGAGGGCCGCGGCACCTTCCAGAACTGCCGGGTGACCGGCAGCTCCGGCTTCGGCTTCCACATCATCGACGGCTGCCGCACGACGCTGACCCGCTGCCGTACGGAGCGGTGTGCCCGCGGTGGCTACGAGTTCGCCGACGGGGCGTCCGGCGACGGCACCGGCGGCCCGACCGTCACGGACTGCACCAGCGACGAGAGCCGGACCGCGGCGCCCGCGCCGTCCACCGGGGCGGCGCCGGCGGTGCAGCAGGCGACGCAGACCACCGGGCTGCTGGGCGGGGTGCCGGCGCAGGCCGCCGCGCGCCCGGAGGCAGCGCCCGCGGAGGCGGAGCCCGAGGCACCGCGGCGGCCGTCGGACGAGGTGCTCGGCGAACTCGACACCCTGGTGGGGCTGGAGAGCGTGAAGCGGGAGGTCCGCAGCCTGATCAACATGATCGAGGTGGGGCGCCGGCGCCAGCAGGCGGGCCTGAAGGCCGCGTCCGCCCGCCGCCATCTGGTGTTCACCGGCTCCCCCGGCACGGGCAAGACGACCGTCGCCCGGCTGTACGGCGAGATCCTGGCCTCCTTGGGGGTGCTGGAGCGCGGGCATCTGGTCGAGGTGTCGCGGGTGGATCTGGTGGGTGAGCACATAGGCTCGACCGCGATCCGCACCCAGGAGGCGTTCGACCGGGCGCGCGGCGGGGTGCTGTTCATCGACGAGGCGTACGCCCTCTCCCCCGAGGACTCCGGGCGGGACTTCGGCCGGGAGGCCATCGACACGCTGGTGAAGCTGATGGAGGACCACCGGGACGCCGTGGTGGTGATCGTCGCCGGCTACACCGCCGAGATGGCGCGCTTCCTCGCCGTCAACCCCGGTGTGGCGTCCCGCTTCTCGCGGACCATCACCTTCGGCGACTACGGCGCGGAGGAGCTGCTGCGGATCGTCGAGCAGCAGGGCGAGGAGCACGAGTACCGGCTGGGCGAGGGGGCCGACGAGGCGCTGCTGAAGTACTTCACGGCGCTCCCGAAGGGCCCGTCGTTCGGCAACGGCCGTACGGCGCGGCAGACGTTCGAGGCGATGGTCGAGCGGCACGCGGGCCGGGTCGCGCAGCTCACCGACCCGAGCACCGACGACCTGGCCCTGCTCTACCCCGAGGACCTTCCCGAACTTTCCTGAGCTGTATGCGGATTGCCGCCCGTCTCCGGTGCTCCGGAGGCTGGCTTCGTCGTGGTGCGCTGTCCCGGCAGGGCCGTGCCGAGGCGGGCGAGGAGTTCCCCGCGGGCCCGGTCGAAGGCGGGATCGGCCTGGTAGTCGCCGTGGCCGAGGATCTGGGCGGGCAGCGGGTGCTGGAGGGAGCGGCCCAGGGTGAGCGGGTCGTGCAACGGTCCCTCGTCGACGCGTCGCCCCTCCTCGGTGGTGAGGCGGATCGGGCCGCCGATGGGGTCGGTGAAGCGCCAGAGGTTGCGCCAGTCGTCCATCTCGCGGTGGAGCCCGGTCAGGAACGCCGGGCCGAAGAACGCGGGAAACCAGCGGCCGTAGAGGCGCTCCAGCGGGGATCCGTAGGTGAGCAGGGCGACGCGGCTGCGGGTGACGAGGTCGAGCTGCCAGACGGCCGCCGCGGCGAGCACGCTGCCCTGGGAGTGGCCCGAGATCACCAGCCGTCCGTCGAACCGCTCGGTCCAGGTGGCCATCCGCCAGGTGAGGTCGGGGACGGCGCGCTCGGCGTAGCAGGGGGGCGCGAAGGGGTGGGCGGCGCGCGGCCAGAAGGTGCCGACGTCCCAGAGGATGCCGATGGTGCGGCGGGCGGAGCGGTCCCGGTAGGCCCGCCGTCCGGTGGCGAGCAGGAGCAGGACCCCGGCGCCCATCAGCCAGGAGCCGAGGGCGGACGCGGTCTCGGCGGCGGCGTGCACGGCGGGCGGCGCGCCTTCGGTGGCGGGGCCGGGCGCGCGGCCGGTGCACCAGGCGCCGAGAACGGCACCGGCGCCGAGCAGGAGGGTGACGGCGGCGGTGGCGGCGACCAGGACCGGCGCGGAGTCGGTGAGTCCGGCGCGGGCGATGGTCCCGGCGATCTTCCCGGTGAGCCAGGCGTCGGGCTTCTCCCGGTCGCCGTAGAGACCGGGGACGTCGGCGGCGACGCGGCGGCTGACGGTACGCACCCGCAGCCCGGCGAGGAGCACGACGGCGACCACGACCAGCAGCAGGACGGGGATGACCGACGCCTGCCAGGAGAGCAGCACCGGCGGCCCGGCCATGGCCGCTCCGGGCTCGCCCGGGGTGGCGTCACCGTCGATCCAGTCGGCGAACCGCTGGGCCGCTCCCCCGGACAGCACACCGCCGACCGCGCAGGCGAGCAGGGCGACGGCGGGGCCGCCCATGCCGTTCAGCGCGGCACGGGCGTCGCCGCGGGAGGCGCGGTGCAGGACCCGGGCGGTGAGCACCAGCGCGAGGACCAGGGCTCCTTGGAGGACGGTGAGGATCCCGAAGCCGGCGACGCCGGGCAGCGCGCCCGCGGTGGTGGTCATGGGGCGCTGCCATGCGGCGTATACGGCGGTCAGGGCGAAGGCGCCGAGGGCGGTGTAGGGCAGGGCGCGGACGACGGCGCGGTCCCGGTCGTCGTCGGGCACCGCCTCGCTGCGGGCGGTGCGTCCGATGACGGCGAGGGTGGTCGCAGCGAGCACCGCGAGCAGGACGGCGAGGACGTCACCGGTGACGGTGAGCGCGGATCCGGCGCCGCTCCGGGCATCGGTGGTGCGGACGGCGCAGAGCACGGCGGCGGCGACGGTCAGCACGCCCGCGGTGGTGTGGGCGGTGCGCAGCCGGGCCACCACGCGGCGGCCGTACCAGAAGCCGTCGAGGCTGAGGGCGGTGCGCTCGTCGGGCGGGGTGTTGCGGGAGGTGCCGGGGCGGCGGGGCGGCGGCGACGCCGACTCGTAGGCGCTCCAGGTGCGGTGGGAGAGCCAGGTCAGCAGGGCGATGACGAGGAGCGGCAGGGCGGCGGCGAGGACCAGCCGGCGGCCGGGCAGGCTCCACCAGCCGCCCTGGGACGGGTTGACGAACCCCATCCAGGACCTGCCGGCGACGCAGGAGGCCGTCCCGGCGCACTGCCAGGCGGTGAGGTCGAGGGCGATCTCGCAGGCGGCGGCCGTCAGCAGGACGGTGAGGCTGAGGGCGAGGGCGCGGACGAGGATGTCGTAGACGCGGTGGGCGGGGTGGCGGGGCGGGCCCGCGGGGCGCATCCAGTGGGCGAGGTTGGCGACCATGAAGGGCAGCAGGACGAGCCAGAGGGCGCGGGCGCCGTTCCCGGAGGTGAGGTTGGACCAGCAGTACGCCTCACGCACCGGGGTGTCGCGGTAGTCCTCGGGGCGCTGCTCCGCGTCGGCGTCCTCGCTGCGGCGGTAGCAGGCCGCGGTGTCGTCGCCGGTGATCAGGGTGGTGCGGGGCTCGCCGAGCATGTCCTGTGGTGTGGTGCCGCCGACGCCGTGCACCAGCAGCTCCAGGGCGAGTTGCGGTGGTCGGTCGGCGGTGGTGTCCGTGGTGTCGTGTGGGCGTGGCGGTTGCGCGTGCGGTGTCGTGTCCGCGGTCTCCACTGTGTCCCCCGTAGTCCGAGCGGCGCCGGCGGCGCCAGGTCCTCACACAAGGATCACCTTTCCCCGCCGCGGAGTTGCACTCCCCTCCCGAAAGAGTGCTCTTCGCCCGATAAATACCCCCGTGGCCCCAGGGAGGCCCGATTCCGCACCTCCCGACCGGCTGCCGCCCGCGCCCGTCACGCCTCCCCGCCGCTCCGCGGAACGGCCCGCTCCACCCGTTCGCGGGCAGCGCCTCGGCGGGCCACCTTCTAAGGTCGGCTCATGCTTCTGTGGCTCAACGGCCCTTTCGGGGGCGGCAAAACACAAACGGCGTTCGAGATCCGGCGGCGGTTGCCCGGCAGCGTGGTCTGTGATCCGGAGGAGGTGGGGTTCGGCCTGCACCGGATGACCCCGCCGGCCGTCCGCGGCGACTTCCAGGACTTCCGGGCCTGGCGGCAGGGGGTGTACGAGGTCCTCGACCTGGTGCTCTCCCGCCATCCCGGCCCGGTGATCGTTCCGATGACCGTCGTCGAACCGGCGTACTTCGACGAGACGGTGGGCCGGTTGCGGGAGCGCGGCCACGACGTACGGCATTTCGCGCTGCTGGCGGAGCGCGAGACGGTGCTGCGGCGTCTACGGGAGCGGGGCGCGGGGCAGGTTCTGCGCTTCGTCACCGGTAAGGAGAGGCAGCTGCTGCGGGAGAGCTTCGCGGTGCGGAAGCTCGATCTGTGCCTGGAGCGGCTGCGGGGGCCGGAGTTCGCCGAGCACGTCCGGACCGACCGGATCACGGTGCCGCAGGTCGCCGACCAGGTCGCCGCCTCGGCGGGCCTGACCCTCACCCCGAACACCGACGGCCCGGTGCGGGGCGGGCTCCGCCGGACGTGGACGGGGCTGCGGCACATCCGGCTGTACTGAACGGGCCGGACGCGTGTGCGGCACCTGCGGCCGTTGCTCCGCCGCCCCGCTCAAGGCGGGCGGCGCGCGCGTCCGACCGCGTTGTCGGTGGCTCGTGCGAGGATGAGCCAAACGATCGGGACGGGCGGCGGAGCGCAGGTGACGCGCCGGTGAGCTGGGCGGAAGGGACGGGCCGGGGTGAGTGACAACCAGAATCTGCTGGCCGAGCAGCGGCGGGCCCTGATCCTCGAAGAGGTCAGGCGGCGCGGTGGTGCGCGGGTCAATGAACTCACCCGCAGACTCAGCGTCTCGGACATGACGGTCCGCCGCGATCTGGACGCGCTGGCCCGGCAGGGCATGTTGGAGAAGGTGCACGGCGGCGCGGTTCCGGTCGGCGAGCCCAGTGCGCACGAGCCGGGTTTCGAGGCGAAGTCGGCGCTGGAGCTGAGCGCCAAGGAGGACATCGCACTGGCGGCGGCGCAGATGGTCGCCCCGGGCAGCGCCATCGCACTGGCCGGCGGCACCACCGCCTATGCGCTGGCCCAGCAGCTGGTGGACGTGCCGGATCTGACGGTGGTGACCAATTCCGTGCGGGTCGCCGATGTCTTCTACACCGCGCAGCGGGCGACGGCGAGCGGCGGCGCGGGCCCCCGTGCCGGTGCGGCGACGGTGGTGCTGACGGGCGGGGTGCGCACCCCGTCGGACACCCTGGTCGGGCCGGTCGCCGATGCCGCGATCCGCTCCCTCCACTTCGATCTGCTCTTCCTCGGGGTGCACGGCATATCGGTGGAGGCGGGGCTGTCCACGCCGAACCTCGCGGAGGCGGAGACCAACCGCCACTTCATGCGCTCGGCGCGGCGGGTCGTGGTGGTCGCCGACCACACCAAGTGGGGCACGGTGGCGCTGAGTTCGTTCGCGGCGTTGGAGCAGGTCGACGTGGTGGTGACCGATGCCGGCCTCACCCCTGAGGCGCGGGAGCGGTTCGCGGAGCTGCCGCCGGAACTGGTGGTCGCGGGCGAGCCGTGGCAGGACGCCGAGGGAGAGGAGTGACGGGCCGGCGCCCAGGCACCTGCCGCAGAGCGACGAACGCCAACTGGCACTATTTGCCGATCAGTTGACGTCTCGCCGGGAGGCGGAGCCGAGCCGTGCGTCCGGCACGGACGAAGGTGCGGCTTTCCGGGGCCGTGGCACCGCAGACATCTGTGGTCGGGGCCTCTAGGATCCGCGACGCCGGTCCACCGAGGGCCGGGGCTTCGCGGGCGGCCCATGGTGTCCGCGCTGTCGCACCGCTCCACCCGTTGGGAGTTGCTCCATGCGTCGGCTCCGCCCCGTAGAACTGGACTTCGCCCGGTCCGCGCCGCTGCGGCTGGTCTTCTCCGCCCGGCTCGGTGCGCCGCCCTCGGCGGTGTATGCGGCGCTTACGGAGGACATCGGAGGGTGGGCGTGCTGGTTCACCGGGGTCGCGGCGGCCGTACCGGCGGACGGTGGCGCGGGCCGGGACGTACGGCTGACGGGCGGCACCCGCTTCCTGGAGACGGTACTGGCGGCGCAGCCGGAGGCGCGGTACGCCTACCGCGTGGACCGCACCAACGCCCCGGGCCTCCGGGCCCTGCTGGAGGATTGGCAGCTCACCCCGGACGGCGACGGCACCCGGCTGCGGTGGACGTTCGCCGCCGACGGTCCGGGGCCGCTGCGTCTCGCCCTGCTGCTGGCACGGCCGGGCCTGGGCCGGGCCTTCCGGGTGTCGGCCCGGACGCTCGACCGACGGCTCGCCCGGGCGAACAGTGGCAGCTGACCGCCCGGGGCGGCGGCCGCCCGTGCTCAGTCGGGCCAGACGCCCGTGCTCAGGAAGGTGTCGATCGTGCGGGCGTACGGCGCGATGTCCAGGCCCTGGGCGGCCAGCCAGTCGTCCGAGTAGTACTTGTCGAGGTAGCGGTCGCCCGGGTCGCACAGCAGGGTGACGACGGAGCCGGTCCGTCCGGCGGCGTGCATCTCGGCGACGATCCTCAGGGCGCTCCACAGACCGGTGCCGGTCGAGCCGCCCGCCTTGCGGCCGATGGCCGTCTCCAGGGCGCGTACGGCGGCCATGCTCGCGGCGTCGGGGACCTTCATCATCCGGTCGATCGCGCCGGGCACGAAGCTCGGTTCCATCCGGGGGCGGCCGACGCCCTCGATCCGGGAGGGGGTCGTGCAGTGCGCCGAGGCGTCGCCGGTGAGCCAGCCGTCGAAGAAACAGGAGTTCTCCGGGTCGGGGACGCAGATAAGGGTGTCGTACTGCATGTAGTGGACGTAGCGGGCGATGGTGGCGGAGGTGCCGCCGGTGCCCGCGGTCGCGACGATCCAGGCCGGTTCGGGGTACCGCTCCAGGCGCAACTGCTCGTAGATCGATTCGGCGATGTTGTTGTTGCCGCGCCAGTCCGTCGCCCGTTCGGCGTAGGTGAACTGATCCATGTAGTGGCCGCCGGACTCCGCCGCGAGCTGCGCGGAGACCTCGTAGACGGTGCGCGGATCCTGTACGAGGTGGCAGGTGCCGCCGTGGAATTCGATCAGCCGGGTCTTCTCGCGGCTGGTGGTCGCCGGCATCACCGCGATGAACGGGACCCCGATCAGTGAGGCGAAGTACGCCTCGGAGACGGCGGTGGAGCCGCTGGATGCCTCGATGACGGGCTTGCCGGGGCGGACCCAGCCGTTGCACAGCCCGTAGAGGAAGAGGGAACGGGCGAGGCGGTGCTTGAGGCTGCCGGTGGGGTGCGTCGACTCGTCCTTGAGGTAGAGGTCGATGCCCCACTCCTCGGGGAGCGGGAAGCGCAGCAGGTGGGTGTCGGCGGTGCGGTTGGCGTCCGCCTGGACCTTGCGGACGGCCTCCTTCAGCCAGCTGCGGTAGTCCGGATCGGTGTGGTCGACGTCGACGGTCGGCGTCGGGGCGTGGACGGCTGCCTGCGGTGCGCCGTCGGCGCCGGCGCGGTGCGGGGTGTGCGGCTGCTGTGCGGTGCTCACCGGAGCGCTCCTCAAGGGTTGTGAGCCCGTACGAAGCGGCGGGCCGAATTCGACTATAACCACCTCGCGCACGCTTCTCACCTGCATAAACACCCCTTTGGGAGGCCCCAAGGAGAGCCTGGACGACAGGTGTTCGCGCGGACCGGCCCCGGAGGCACTGGTGCCCGGCGCGAAGGCCGTGCACACTGCCCCCATAGGGGGCGGTGAGGGGCACCTGCCCATGGCGAGGAGGTGGCGGGCATGGCCGAGCCAGAGTTCAATGCGACGGGTGTGCACATCGAGCGATCACTGCGGTCCCTGACCCGGGCCGGGCAGGTCGTGATCCGGGACGGCAGGCTCGCGTTGCTGACGAGTTACGGCAAGGAGATCGACAGTGCACCACTCCGGGCGGTTCAGGTGCACAAGCCCCTGTTCGCCGCCCGCGACCGGGCCCTGGCCCGCCTGAACGGCAATCGTTACTCCCTGACCTTGGGCGCCCCCGACCGCTTCCTCGACGCGGTACAGGCGGCCCACACCCCGCGGACCTGAACACCGCGGGCGACCGGCTCTTCCGTCACGGCTCCGCCACCGGCCGGGCCGTCCACACCCCGCGTGCCCGGGGGAAGCCCGGGCCCGTATCCAGCCGCTGCGCCGTTCGGGGGACGGCCGGCGGCGGCACACAGGGGGCGCGGATACCACCTCGGAAGGGGCGCGCAGCGCATTCCGCGCGCGGGGTGCGTACGGATGGCGGCGGCGCGGCCGGGCTGCGGTTGCGGGAGCATCGCTCCGGGCCGACCCTGGACCTGTATCACTGAGGGTTCACCGGCAATGACGCCGCGGTGCGCGGCGGGCGTTGCCGGTTTCGGTCTTCGCCCCGCCCTGCGGGACGCCCGGCCTCGTCAGGGAGTCGCGTCGTGATCAGGCAGCCCAGCAGACACTGCACGGTGGAACTCCAGGCCCTCCCGGCCCGCATCGGACAGGTGCGCCGCATCATCTCGGCCCAACTGCGGTACTGGCGCCTCGATCCCCTGGTGGACCCGGCCACGCTCGGCCTCACCGAACTCCTCGCGAATGTGCACCGGCACGCCCGCACCAGCAAGCAGTGCACCGTCCAACTCTGCGTCCTGATAGATCAGTTGACGGTCTCCGTGCACGATCACGATCCACGCCTCCCACAGCTGCGGGCCGCCGGCACCTGGGAGACCTGCGGGCGCGGTCTGGCCCTCATCGCGGCGCTCAGCGAGAGCTGGGGGGTACGCCCGGACGGCGCCGGAAAGGTCGTGTGGTTCACGCTGCCGGCACTCACCCTCGCACCCCAGGAGCGGGTACCGACTCCACCTCCCTGGACCGGTGCGCCACTCGAACACACCTGGACGGCAGCCGACCCACGCACCCGGATACGGGGCGCAGGGGTCGGCTGAGTGTTTCCGGCCCGA
Source organism: Streptomyces sp. NPDC029159 (assembly GCF_055564055.1). Taxonomy (NCBI): domain Bacteria; kingdom Bacillati; phylum Actinomycetota; class Actinomycetes; order Kitasatosporales; family Streptomycetaceae; genus Streptomyces; species Streptomyces sp. NPDC029159. The sequence continues at coordinate 307,457 of NZ_JBVHWT010000005.1, read as the reverse complement.
GAGGGCCGCTCCTCGGAGGCCGGAAAGCGACTTCCCCGACCGGCGCCGCCGGGCTCCGGTCCGTCCGCTGACACCGCCCCTCGCCTCGCCCCGGGAGCCCGTCACTTACGCCATGCAGTACACCCGCATCCTTCCCACCGACTACGACATGGAGATCATCCGGAACTACGTGCGCACCCGGGGACATCTGCTGGACGACTTCGCCGGGCTCGGCCTCCAGGCGTATGGGATGCGCGTGCGGGGCGACGGCTCGCCGGTGAACGCGTATGCGCCGTTCTACCTACCTCTGGACGGGCCCCCGGGCCATGAACCGCTTCCTGGCCGGCGACGGATCCCGGCGTGATCCGCGACTTCGGGCAGCCGCCGATCCGGCACTGGCAGGGGCTCTTCCGCCGGGCAGGACCCGCGGTGGACACCGTGCCGCGCGCCTACTCGGTACGGAGTGCCGGACTGCCCGAGGACGCCGACCCGGGCACGGCGTTCGCCAAGGCGGCAGCAGGACACGAGCGGTTGGCGCGGACACCGGGTGCACACGACGGCGATGGCGTACTCCCCCGCGAACTGGGAGGCCGTGCACTTCACCCTCTGGGCGGGCGAGGCACCCGACGACGCCGGTGACCGCTACCAGGTGTTGCGCCTCTCCGCGCCGGATATCGGTGCGCTCGGCGAAGGGCGGCTGTGGTGACGGAGCCGGCGAACCAGGCAGCGGGCCGCGCCGCCATCCGTACGGTGCGGGGCGACATCGCGCCCGAGGACCTGAGCGTGTGCGATGCGCGCGTACGGGCCCGCTCCTGGCGTTCGACGGGCCCTCGCTGACGCCCCACGCCACCGATTGGCGGCTGCCCGACGCACTCCGGTCGCTTGCCGACGCGGGGCACGGCACACAGCTCCTGCTGGGCGGCGACACCACCAGGGCCGCCGCCCGGGCGGTGAACGGCGGGCCCGGTATGCCTCGTCTGCTGCGCCGCCAACGTCCCCGGCCGGCGGAGGTGTTGGGTCCGGAGCTGGTGACGCGGGTGCTGACCGTGAATCGGGCCCGCGCGTTCGCCGCCGTATGGCCGCCGGAGGGCGGCGGGCGCCGGACCGCCGACGGCTGGGCACCGTCCGGCGGGCGACCGGGCAGGGACGCGGAACGCGGTCGGCGGCGGGGCGCCCCGCGGGGTCAGCGGGGGAAGGTGACGGCGATGCCCACATGGGGTCGCTTGCCCCGGCGGAGCAGGGCGCCGCCGGTGTCGAGGATGCGGAAGCGCAGTCCGTACTTGCCTGCCATCGCGCGTCGCACCCGGGCCAGGCCCTGGGGTTCCTCCATGAGGCGGGCGGTGCCTTCGAGGGTGACCGCGCCCTCGGTGAGATTGCCCCGTACGTCGCACGGGGTGACCGTCACCCGGGTGTCGCGGCGCAGCCGTTTGACCTTTCCGCTGTCGCTGCGCGTCCACACCAGCAGTTCGTCCCCTTGGGCGACGGACCAGACCGGGGTCGCCACCGGGGCGCCACTGCGCCGGTACGTGACGAGGCTGACGTAAGGGCTGCGGGCCACGGCTTCGGCAATCATGGCGGCAGCCTACGGGCGCGCCCCTGCTCCGGTCGACCGGGGCAAGCAGCCCGGCCGACCCGACCTGCGCGGCCGACTCGCTGCGGCCGCCCGCTTCACCTTCTCCTTCTTCATGTCACACAACGTAACCGGGACCACTGACAACGCCGTCGGCCGATCGCCGCCAACCGACCTTCCGGAGGGGGTGATTGGCAGGCCCCCGACTCTCCCACCTGCCCGCATGACGAATGGCGGCGGTTTCTACGAACTTCTCTGGTAACACTCCGTACAGGATGGCGGAAGCGCCAGATCCGCCTACGCCCGATGGCCCTCCTGTACGACCAGCGGGTCGTCCAGCACCGGCTGCCAGGCGAGTTCCGCCGCGCCGACGAGGCTGTTGTGGTCGAGGCCGCAGGGCAGGATCGGTACGCCGCCGCTGCGGCCCCACAGGCTGCGGTCGGCGACGACGGCACGGAGCCGTTCCGGGTCGGTCTCCAGAAGGGTGCGGTGCAGTCCACCGAGGATGATGCGGTCCGGGTTGAGGATGTTCACCAGCCCGGCCAGGCCCAGTCCGAGGCGGTCGATGAGAAGGTCGGCGGCGGCGCGTACGGCCGGATCGTCGTACGCGGTGCGCAGCAGGTCGGCGGCCTGATGGAGCAGGGAGCCCTCGGGGCCCGGGGGGCGTCCGGCCGCGTTCAGGAAGGACAGCGGGTCGGTCTCGACGTCCAGACAGCCCCGGCTGCCGCAGTGGCAGGGGGCGCCCTCGGGGTGCACCGTGAGGTGGCCCACCTCCAGGGCGAGCCCCGAACTTCCGCTGTGCAGGCGGCCGTCGATGACCAGGGCACCGCCGACGCCCCGGTGCCCGGAGGCGACGCAGAGCAGATCCCGGGCGCCCCGTCCGGCGCCGTGCCGGTGTTCGGCGAGGGCCATGAGGTTGACGTCGTTGCCGCTGGTCCCGATCGTCTCGGTGACGCCCGGGATCGCGGCGTCGGCGAGCGCACGCCGGAAGATTTCCCGTACGGGGGCGCCGGCGGGCCAGGCGAGGTGGAGCGGGTTCAGCGCCTCGCCGTCCGGCTCGGCGACGGCGGACGGCACGGCGAGACCCGCCCCCAGGCAGCGGCGGCCGGTCTCCCGCAGCAGCCCGGCGCCCGCGCCGACCGCCTCGGCGAGGACATGGGCCGGGTCGGCGGGGATGATGCCGCTTCCCGTGGTGGTGGCCACGATGCGCCCGCCGAGTCCCACCAGTGCGACGCGGAAGCCGTCGGCGTGGATCTGCGCGGCGAGCACCACCGGGCCGCGCTCGTTGATGAACAGGCGGTGCGACGGCCTTCCTTGGGAACCGGCGGAGGCGGTCGGCCGGGAGTCGACGATGATCAGGCCGAGGGCTTCCAGCTCCGCGGCGACGGCTCCGGCGGTCGCGCGGGTCACGCCGAGTTCCGAGGTGAGGACCGCGCGGGTGGGGGCGCGTCCGGTGTGTACGAGCTCCAATGCAGGTCCGAGGGAGGCACGGCCCCGCTCCAGCCTGGTTGTCCGAGTCTGGGTCACGCCTCCATTCTGGCTTTGTATCGTGTCGGAACAAAAACGGTGGGTCCCCCGTGCCGGATTCGAGGCGCACGGCCCCCCGCCGCCCCTCGCCGTGCCCCTCCAAACACGTCAACGCGCCGCCACCGGAGGGCCGGTCACTCCGCAGACCTCTGCGCCATACATACGGATATGGATCGGGAAAACGGGCAACTGGTGGGGAAGCCCGAAACGGGCGTCGGGGCCGGTCCCGAGTGGTGGGATCACCGCCGGTGAGCGGGGGTGTCGGGTTCCGTTGTCAGTGGTGGCTGGCAGACTCGGGGGCATGGAGATCACCGAATTCGTCGAAGCACTGCGGCTGGACGGAGCGCTGCTGGCCGCCGCCGCGGAGGAGGCCGGACCCGAGGCCCCGATTCCGGCGTGTCCGGAGTGGCGGATGCGCGATCTGGTCGTCCACGTGGGCCAGGTGCACCGCTGGGCCACGCGGTATGTGACCGAGGGTCTGGAGCAGCCGTCGGCACCGGAAGCCGCGCCGGACCTCACCGACGAGGAGTTGGTGCCGTGGCTGCGCGAGGGCCATCACCGGCTGGTGGTGGCGCTGCACGAGGCGCCGGACGCGCTCACCGCGTGGACGTTCCTGCCCGCCCCGTCGCCGCTCGCCTTCTGGGCCCGGCGGCAGGCGCACGAGACCGCCATCCACCGCGCCGACGCCCAGCAGGCTCTCGGCGCCACCCTCACCCCGCTGCCGCGCGCCTTCGCCGTGGACGGCATCGACGAGATGCTGGCCGGGCTCCACAGCCGCAAGCGCAGCCGGGTGCGCACCACGGAGCCGAAGACCCTGCGGGTGCGGGCGACGGATGCCGCCGATGCGGAGTGGACGGTCCACCTGTCCGAGGCGCCGCCGCGTACCGTGCGGGCCTCCGGGGAGGACGCGGCGGCGGCCGACCTGAGTGTCGAGGGGCCCGCCGAGGCGCTCTACCTCACCCTGTGGAACCGCGCGCCGTGGAAGGACCTGACGGTCAAGGGCGACGAGGGCCTCGTCCGGCTCTGGGAGGAGCACGGCGGGATCTGAGGGGAGCCGGGAGGGAGCGGTCGCCTCGCGCAAGCCACGGCGGGCCCTTCCCCACGGCCTTCTCCGCGAGCGGTGGAGGGAGCGGACAAGGCACCACATGGTCGCAGGCTGCTAGGTTGCGTGGCGTCCAAAAGGAACGCGCGTACGGGGGTTGTGTCGTGATCGGGCTGGGAGCAATAGCGGGGATCGCCGCGGTGGAGTTCGGCATGGTGCTGACGCCGGGGCCGAACATGATCTACCTGGTCTCCCGCTCGATCTCCCAGGGCCGCCGGGCGGGGTTGATCTCGCTGGCCGGGGTCTTCCTCGGTTTCCTGGCCTATCTCTTCGCGGTCTCCGCCGGTATCGCCACCGTCTTCGCGCTGGTGCCGGAGATCTACCTGGCGATCAAGCTGGCCGGGGCGGGCTATCTGCTCTGGCTGGCCTGGAAGGCCGTCCGGCCGGGCGGCCGATCCGCCGTCACGGCCGAGGAGTTGACGCCGGACAGGCCCCGCAAGCTCTTTCTGATGGGCTTTGTCACCTGCCTGCTCAACCCCAAGGTGGCCATCCTCTACATCTCGCTGCTGCCGCAGTTCGTCGACCCGGAGCGCGGCCATGTCGGTCTGCAGGGGCTGCTGTTGGGGCTGGTCCAGATCGCGGTGGGGGTCGCAGGCAATGCGTTCTTCATCGTGACGGCCGGATCGGTCGCCGGGTTCTTCGGCCGGCACCCGCTCTGGCAGCGCCTGCACCGCTATGTGACGGGCACCGCGCTGGCGGGCTTCGCCGTCAAGATCGCCACCGAACGGACGGGCGCCGCGGTCGCCCTGCGCTGACCGCGGGGTAGCCCGCCGCGGGGAGACCGGCCGTCGCCTCAGACGGCGCCCGGGTCTGCGGTCAGGCCCACGCCCTCCGCCAGCCGTCGGGCCGTATGGGCGAAGAAGGCGTCACGCTCCTCCACCACCCGGTGGAACTGGCCGAACAGCTCGAAGCTGATGAGGCCGAAGAGCTGGGCCCAGGTGGCGACCAGGGCCGCCATGACAGGCGCGGGCAGATCGATGTCCAGCTCCGTCATGAGGGTGCGCGCATCGGTCGCGACCTCCTCGGGCAGCGGTCCGGGCGGCTCGTGGAGCGCCCCGGCGGCATGGGCGTCGCCGACGACGGCGATCAGTGCGAGGGCGACCCGTCCGGCCGGCTCCGCTGTCGCCTGCGGGGCGTCGTAGCCGGGGACGGGCGTGCCGTAGAGCAGGGCGTACTCGTGCGGATGGGCCAGCGCCCAGGCGCGGACCCCGCCACAGACGGCGACCCAGCGTTCGACGTATCCAGGTTCGACGTATCCGGCCGCGCCCGACCGGCCCGCCGCGGCCGTCCCACCGGACTCGGCCGGTCCGCCCGCACCCGCTCCGCCCGTACCGGGGTCCGCCGCCTCCGCCGCCGCGCCGATCGCGTGGTACGCGTCGAGGATCAGGGCGGTGAGCAGGTCGTCGCGGCTGGGGAAGTAGCGGTAGAGCGCGGAGGAGGCCATTCCCAGGGCGCGGGCCACCGCGCGCAGGGAGAGCTTGGCGGCGCCCTCGGCCGCGAGTTGGGTGCGGGCCTCGTCCTTGATGGCCGCGGTGATTTCGCTGCGGGCCCGTTCCCTGGCCCCTCGGATCGCCGTCATGGCGAGGAGTCTGCCATCCATCGGATCACCGCACCACAAAGAGTCCGGTGAACCAAAACGAGAGCACTGCTCTTGCATACGCGCAGGACGCTCGTGCACACTGATCTCAGGAAAGAGCAGTGCTCACACTTTGGCGGTCGAGCCTGCTCTCCGCGCATCACAACCATGCCGCACCACTCCACGAGCGCCCCGGAGGGCCAGATGTCCCGCTACCTCAAGCCCGGCCGCACGACCGCCCGTTTCAACGCCGTCGTCGGCTGGCTGGCCCGCCGCGGCATCAGCCTCGCCGGCGCGGCGGACCTCTCCGTCCAGGGGCGCAAGAGCGGCGCCTGGCGGCGGGTCCCCGTGAACCCGATGACGTACGAGGGTGCGCGCTATCTCGTCTCCGCGCGCGGGGAGTCCGACTGGGTGCGCAACATGCGGGCGGCCGGCGGCGGGCAGCTCCAGGTCGGCCGCCGGACCCGCACGTTCACCGCCGTGGAACTGTCGCCGGACGAGACCCCGGAGCTGCTGCGGGCCTATCTGCGGCGCTGGGGCTGGGAGGTGAAGTCGTACTTCGGTGAGATCACCGCCGACTCCTCGGACGAGGAACTGCGCGCCGCGGCCCCGCGCCACCCCGTCTTCCGCCTCATGGAGTCGTGAACCGGCGCCCGACCGGCAGCGGTGACGGACGACACGTACGGCAGCAGCGGTGACCGGAGCAGCGGCAGGACGCCGTTCCACCGGCACGGAACCGGACGGGGCGGCACCCCGGGCAGACCTGGAATCTCCACGCAAAAGCCCCCCACGGAGGTCCGGTTGACCGGTCGGCGGCCCGGTGGGCGAGGCTTTAGGGTTCTCGCTTGTGACTGAGACCTCCGCCCACCTAGAAACGACGGCGAGCGCCTACGGCGCCATCGCCGATCTCTACGCCGACCTCACCCGCACCGCGCTGGACGACTTTCCGCTGGACCGCGCCGTGCTCGCCGCGTTCGCCGAACTCGTCCGGGCCGCCGGTCCCGGGCCCGTCGCCGAGCTGGGCTGCGGGCCCGGGTATCTGACCGCACACCTGCGGGACCTGGGGCTGGACGCCTTCGGTGTCGATCTGACGCCGGCCATGATCGATCTGGCCCGCAAGGACTACCCGGATCTGCGGTTCGAGGTCGGTTCCATGGACGCGCTGGACCTCCCCGACGGCACCCTGCGCGCCATCGTGTCCTGGTACTCGGTCATCCACACCCCGCCCGAAGAACTGCCCGCGTACTTCGCGGAGTTCCGGCGGGTGATCGCGCCCGGCGGCCACCTTCTGCTCGGCTTCTTCGAGGCGGAGGGCGGGCCGCTCACACCGTTCGACCACAAGGTGACGACCGCCTACCGGTGGCCGATCGACGACCTCGCGGAGCTGGCCGGGCAGGCCGGGTTCGCCGAGGTGGGGCGGATGCTGCGGGAGCCGGGCGAGGGGGAACGGTTCCGCCGGGGCCATCTGCTGATGCGCCAGGGCTGACCGGCGGCCGGTCAGCCCTCCGCGCCCGGGGTCACCCCTCCCTGGCCTGCTGCCGCCGGTCCATGACGTCCAGCGCGCGGCGGGCCAGCGGGTGGCTGCGGACCAGTTCGCCGAGGGTGGTGGTGCCGCGGGTGATGTCGGCGAAGGCGTTCCAGGCGGGGCGGAAGCCGGTGAGGACGGCGTGCAGCGCTCCGGGGCGCCGCGCGAAGACGCCGTGCAGACGGCGGCCGATGCTCATCTCGACACCGAGGCCCGCCTTGATGGCGAAGGCGTAGTTGAGGGCCTGGCGGCGGGCGTCCACGGCGTCGTGCGCCTCGGCGACGCGGGCCGCCCACTCCCCCGCCAGCCGGCCCGAGCGCAGCGCGAAGGAGATGCCCTCCCGCGTCCACGGCTCCAGCAGCCCCGCGGCGTCCCCGGCGACGAGCACCCGGCCGCGGGAGAGCGGCGAGTCGTCGGTGCGGCAGCGCGTCAGGTGGCCGGACGAGACGGCCGGTTCGAAGCCCGCGAGGCCGAGCCGGGCGATGAAGTCCTCCAGGTACCGCTTGGTCGCAGCGCCCTCGCCGCGGGCGGAGATCACGCCGACGGTGAGGGTGTCGCCCTTGGGGAAGACCCAGCCGTAACTGCCGGGCAGCGGCCCCCAGTCGATGAGGACGCGGCCCTTCCAGTCCTCGGCGACGGTCGGCGGCACCGGGATCTCCGCCTCCAGACCGAGGTCGACCTGGTCGAGTTTGACGCCGACGTGCGCGCCTATCCGGCTGGCACTGCCGTCCGCGCCGACCACCGCGCGGGCGAGGATCACCTCGCCGCTGCCGAGGACCACCGCGACCGTCCGGCGGTCGGGCACCTCCGCGCCGTGCTGCTCGACCCGGGAGACCGCGGCGCCGGTACGGATCTCGGCGCCGGCGTCCTTGGCCGCCTTGACCAGGCCCTCGTCGAACTCGGGGCGGTTGATCAGCCCGAACAGCATGCTCTTGGAGCGCCGGGTGCGGGCCAGCTTGCCGTTGAGCGAGAAGGTGACCGCATGCACCCGGTCGCGCAGCGGCAGGGTGAAACCGGGCGGCAGGGAGTCCCGGGAGGGGCCGATGATGCCGCCGCCGCAGGTCTTGTAGCGGGGCAGTTCCGCCTTCTCCAGGAGCAGCACACGGCGCCCCGCGCACGCCGCCGCGTGTGCCGCCGAGGCGCCCGCGGGACCGGCGCCCACCACCACGACGTCCCACACCTGCTCGTTGTCCTGGGCTGCCTGCTCGCTGCTCACCGGTGCTTCTGCTCCCGTTCGAATCCTTGCTGGGCCTACCGTCCGCATCCTACGGGCCCGCGCTCCGCTCGAACGTCTGTGGGAAGATCGGGGGGATTCACCCCCGTACTTCCGGGTCGCCCGCGGCACCCCGCCGGTCGGACCGCAGGTCCCAAGAAGCTCACCGCGCCCACAAGGAGCGTCCATGTCTGACAGCCCGCTGGCCCGTACCGTCGCCGCGTTGCAGCCCCGCGCCCGCACCGAACTCGCCGAGCTGGTGGCCTTCCGCTCGGTCGCGGATCCGGAGCAGTTCCCCAAGAGCGAGTGCGAGGCGGCGGCCGGCTGGATCGTCGAGGCGCTGCGCGCCGACGGCTTCCAGGACGTGGCGCTGCTGGACACCCCGGACGGCACGCAGTCGGTCTACGGCTTCCTGCCCGGCCCCGAGGGCGCGCCGACGGTGCTGCTCTACGCACACTACGACGTGCAGCCGCCGCTGGACGAGGCCGCCTGGGACTCCCCGCCGTTCACGCTGACCGAGCGGAACGGCCGCTGGTACGGCCGCGGCGCGGCGGACTGCAAGGGCGGCGTCATCCTGCACCTGACGGCGCTGCGGGCGCTGCGGGAGCACGGCGGGGTGCCGGTGAACGTCAAGGTCATCGTGGAGGGTTCGGAGGAGCAGGGCACCGGTGGCCTGGAGCGGTACGCCGAGGCGCACCCGGAGCTGCTGACCGCGGACACCATCGTCATCGGGGACGCCGGGAACTTCCGCGTCGGGCTGCCGACGGCGACCGCGACGCTGCGCGGGATGACGCTGGTGCGGGTCTCCGTCGACACCCTGGCCGGCAATCTGCACTCCGGTCAGTTCGGCGGCGCCGCGCCCGACGCGCTGGCCGCGCTGATCCGCATCCTGGACTCGCTCCGCGCCGAGGACGGCTCCACCACGGTGGACGGGCTGGCCGCGGACGCCGCCTGGCAGGGGCTGCAGTACCCGGAGGAGGAGTTCCGCAAGGACGCGAAGGTGCTGGACGGCGTCGGGCTGATCGGCGGCGGCACGATCGCCGACCGGCTCTGGGCCCGGCCCGCCGTGTCCGTCCTCGGCATCGACTGCCCGCCGGTCGTCGGCGCCACTCCGTCCGTCCAGGCGGGCGCCCGGGCGCTGATCAGCCTGCGGGTGCCGCCGGGCACCGACGCCGCCGAGGCGACCCGGCTGCTCACCGCCCATCTGGAGAACGCCGCCCCCTGGGGCGCGCGGGTCGCCGTCGAACACGTCGGCCAGGGCCAGGCGTTCCGCGCCGACACCGACAGCCCGGCGTACGCGTCGATGGCGGCGGCGCTGCGGGAGGCGTACGACGGCGAGGAGATGCAGATCGCCGGGATGGGCGGCTCCATCCCGCTCTGCAACACCCTGGCGTCGCTCTACCCGGAGACGGAGATCCTGCTGATCGGGCTGAACGAGCCCGATGCGCAGATCCACGCGGTCAACGAGAGCGTCTCGCCCGAGGAGCTGGAGCGGCTGTCGCTCGCCGAGGCGCTCTTCCTCCAGCGGTACGCGGCCGAGCGGGGCTGACCGCCCAGGTCACGTCCGCCCGGTCGTCCGCGCACCCCGCGGGCGACCGGGCACCGCCGGTTCGCCGACCGCCCTCATCCGCCCGCCGGAACGCCCCGCTCCAGGAGCATCGGGCAGCCGCGCTCGCGGGCCCGCAGTGCCCAGCGCAGCCGGCGGAAGCGGACCGGCGGCAGCAGATGTTCGGCCTCGGACTCGGTGACGAAGCGCCATTCCCGCAGCTCGTCGCCGGGCAGCCGCAGGTCGCGGGTCTGCTCGGCGGTGAGCAGACCGCCGTCGAACAGCAGCCGCAGCCCGCCGAACCCGGGTGGTTCGGGCGCCTCCCAGTCCAGGACCAGCAGCCGCGGGGTGCGCGGCAGCTGGAGCGCCAACTCCTCCACGACCTCGCGGAGCCCGGCCTGGGTGGGCGGTTCACCGGGCTCGACGACGCCGCCGGGGAACTCCCAACCCGGTTTGTAGGTGGGGTCGACGAGGAGGACGCGGTCGGCGTCGTCGAAGAGCAGGACGCCCGCGGCGAGGGTTTCGGCGGTGGGCTCCGGGGTCTGCACGATGCCGCAGTCGGCGGTGCCGGAGCGCACCGCCTCGGCTATCTCCTCCGCGGCCCGCCGGGGCGTCAGCCGCCCGGTGTCCACCACGTACGCATCGTCCTTGAGCCAGCTCAGCGCCTCGGCGTACGAGGTGAGGGCGTCCAGGCCCCAGCGGCGGACCTGCGCCGCGCTCGCCGCATCGGCGGCGGTTTCCTCACGGTGCGCGATCCGCGCCCGCAGGATCGTTTCCTCCGCATCCAGGAGAAAATGCCGGACCGGAATGCGGCGGGCGGCGAGCGCGCCGAAGATTTCGTCGCGGTATTCCTGACGCAACAACGCCATGGGGGTCACCAAGGGGCCGGGGACCTCGGTCAGCAGTGCCGCCGCGGTGTCCACGACCAACCGGCGCCAGGCGGGCAGGTCCTGGAGGTCGTCGATTTCCTCCAGGCGCTTGGCGGGCAGCATCATCCGCAGGCCCTGACCGAGGAGTTCGGGGTCGTAGAGCGTGCTCCCCGGAAGCAGGTCGAGCAATTCCTGCGCCGCTGTGGTCTTGCCCGCACCGAACGTGCCGTTCAGCCAGACGATCACGGTGTCCCCTCTTCTCCGGAACCAGGTGAGTTGCCCGCACCAGCCTGCCACGGAAAACGTTCGCATCCACGGGCCGCGCGCACAGCCGGGGACGGTGCACCGTGCGGCGGCGACGTGGTGGCGGGGCGCCGCGCGGGCCCCGTGCACGCGCCGGTCGCACAATGCGCCACGGTGGGGACACCACCTCGTATCCCGTCCCGCGAAGCCCTCGGCAACCAAGCGCTCCCCAGCGCCTCCCTGACCGAAACCCCCGCCCGCGCACGGGCCCTGGGAACCCTGACATCCGCATATGACAGCAGCCCCGCGCACCGGAAACACCCGAAACGGCTTTCCCGGGCGGCCCATTCGTCGCGTGGCGCGGAGGGAAATCCGAGTGGGGTTCCGCCGCCTTCGCCGCGCCGCCGCGGCAGGATGCCGTCGGTGCCCCGGCGGCCGCCCCTGCCCCGACCTGCAAATCACACACGAACGAACGCATCCGCGCAGAGACGCGAGCCCCACGCACCGCTCACCACAGTCAACTCACCGCGGATACAGGGTAGTTCTGGGGAACCCAGCTGGGCTGCGCCCCTCTTCCAACAGAGTTCAACAGGCTCTACCGTCACCTCACACGAGCGACCGGTCCGCCCCCACCCATCCCCCGAGGACGGAGACCTGTTCATGCGTCAGCCTCTGCGCTCCCCCGCCGGCCTGCGGCGGCGTCACGCCGCGCTCGGCGCGCTGTCCGCCGCGCTGCTCTGCGTCACCGCGGCGGCTGCCCCGCCGTCCGCCGCTCAGGCTCCCGCCGCACCCGCCACCGGAAAAGCGGTGGACGGGCTCGCCGCCACTCCCCCGATGGGATTCAACAACTGGAATTCCACCCACTGCGGCCCGGGATTCAACGAGAAAATGGTCAAGGAGATCGCCGATCTCTTCCTCGACAAAGGGCTCAAGGACGCCGGATACACCTACGTCAATCTCGACGACTGCTGGGCGATGCCCACCCGCGATCCGAAGGGACGGCTCGTCCCCGATCCGATCCGCTTTCCGCACGGCATCAAAGCGGTGGCCGACTATGTCCACGCCAAGGGGCTGAAGTTCGGCATCTACACCAGCGCGGGCACCAGGACCTGCAGCGACATCGGATTTCCCGGTGCGCTGGGCCATGAGAAATCCGACGCGCAGCAGTTCGCCGACTGGGGCGTGGACTATCTCAAGTACGACAACTGCAACAACCAGGGCATGGACGCCCGGCAGCGCTACACCGCCATGCGCGACGCACTGCGCGCCACCGGCCGCCCGATCACGTACAGCATCTGCGAATGGGGCGAGAACAAACCCTGGGAATGGGCAGCGGAGCTGGGGCAGTCGTGGCGGACCACCGGGGACATCAGCGACACCTGGTCGAGCATGGTGGACATTCTGAAAAAGAATCTGCCGCTCGCCCCGTCCGCCGGTCCCGGCCACTGGAACGACCCGGACATGCTGGAGGTCGGTAACGGCGGGATGACGGACACCGAGTACCGCAGCCATTTCACCCTCTGGGCCATGATGGCCGCGCCGCTGCTCATCGGCACCGATCTGCGCACCGCCTCCCCGCAGACGTACGACATCCTGCGCAACAAGGACGTCATCGCGCTCGACCAGGACCCGCTGGGCCGTCAGGCGACCGTGCTGGACAGCGACGGCGGGCGGTGGACGCTGGTCAAGGAGCTGGCCGGCGGAGACCGGGCCGTGGCGCTCTTCAACGAGAGCGACGGCGAGCAGCGGATCACCACCAGCGCGACCGCCGCCGGACTGCCCGCGGCGCCCGGCTACCGGCTGCGGGACCTGTGGCAGCGCACCGACCGGCACACCACCGACGAGATCACCGTGACGGTGCCCGCACACGCCACCGTCGTCTACCGGGTGGCCCCGGAGCACTGACCCGGACGCCTCGTGCCGGGCGGCGGACCCGCCCGGCGCCGCGGCGCTCAGCAGACCGGCAGCCCCGGAATCGGCTGGTCGTTGGCGCCACCCTTGAGGTAGACGACGCTGAGGTAGACGCCGGTGTTGCCGCTGTCGTCGTCCGTCTTCGCCCACCAGACGTTGGTCCACCGGCCGTCGGTCTCCCGGCGGCCCAGGTTTGCCTGGCAGTAGAAGTAGTTGGTGCCGCCGTTGACCACACCGGCCTTCTGCCCGGACGCGGTGTACGAATCGGCGGTCCGCCACACCACGCAGTTGGTCTTCCCGGCCTCCCCGGGGGTGCAGGAACTCTCCGGCGGCGGGGTGCTGCCGCCGCCGGTCGGGGCACCGGATCCGCCGCCGTGGTGACCGTCGCCGGTGCTCGGGCCGTCCGCCGGGGAGGAGGTGCCGTCGGACGGCCCGTCCGTCCGCGACGGCTCTCCGCCCGGGCTCTCGCCGGTGTCACCTGCGCCGTCGCCCTTGCCGGTCTCCTTGCCGCGGTCCTTGTCGCTGCTGCCGGCGTCCGGGGAGACCGGCGCTCCGGACTGCGTGGCGCGGCTGGCGTCGCCGTCGACCGGCGCCGCCGAACCGCCGCGTGCGGCGGGCTCGCCCTTGCCGCCGACCATCAGATACGTGAGGCCGCCGCCGGTGGCGAGCACCACCAGTACGGCGGCGACGGCGAGCGCGATCCGTCCGCCGCGGCGCGGGCGCGGCAGCGGTGCGGTGTCGCCCGCGGTACGGGACGCCGCCACCGCGCCGACCACCGCGGTCGGCTGGTCGTGGAGCGGCTCCGGGCCACCCGGCGGCGTCCGCCCCGCGGAGCTCGCCGCGCCCGGGCCGGAGCCCCAACCGGTGGGCGCACCCGAGCCGTTGCCGCCGGTGGCCGCGCCGAAGGGCTGCGGCGGCGGGGGCGGGCCGACCGGCTTGATGTCGGTGGCGGTCGGCAGATGCGGTGCGCCGGGGACCGGCATCGCCTCCGGGTCGCGCCCGTCGGCGACCGCCTGGAGCATCTCCCGGGCGCGCGCCGCGTCCGGCCGGTCCGCCGGGCTCTTCGCCATCAGCGCGTGCAGCACGGGCGCGAGCGGTCCGGCGCGCCGCGGCTCGGGGAGCGGTTCGGTGACGATCGCGGTCAGCGTGGAGTACACCGACGTCCGGCGGAACGGCGCGGTGCCGCCCTCCACCGCCGCGTACAGCGTCATGCCGAGCGACCAGATGTCGGACGCCGGGCTCGGGCCCATGCCCTGGGCGCGCTCGGGCGGGAGGTAGTCGAGCGAGCCGACCAGTTCGCCGCTGCGGGTGATGTTGGTCTCCGCGCCGTCGCCGGGCGCCTCGATGCTGGCGATGCCGAAGTCGGTGAGGACCACCCGGCCGCTGCTGTCCAGCAGGACGTTGCCGGGCTTCACATCGCGGTGCAGCACTCCGGCGCGGTGCGCGGCGTCCAGCGCGTCCATCACCCGGGCACCGATCGCGGCCATCTCGCGCGGCTCGATGCCGCCCCGGCGCCCGACCGCGTCGTCCAGCGAGGGCCCGTCCACCAGCTCCATCACGATGACGGGGCGTCCGCCCTCGTCGATGACGTCATGGACGGTGATCACACCGGAGTGCCGGATCCGGGCCGCGGCGCGTGCCTCGCGCTGCATACGGGTGCGCAGATCGGCCAGCTCCGGCGCCGAGGCGTCGGTGTAGGCGCGCAGCACCTTGACGGCGACCTCGCGGCCCAGCACCTCGTCCACGGCGCGGCAGACCACGCCCATACCGCCGCGGCCGATCCGGCCGGTGACGCGGTAACGGCCCCCTAGCAGACGGCCCGTCAGATCATCGTCGGCCCGGGCGCCGGACGCGCCCGCTCCCTGTCCCGCGTGCGGGCCCGGCAGCCCCGCCGTCACGTCGTCCGGCCCGGCGGAACCCTCCCCGCCCGCACCATTGCCCTCGCCCGCCCCGCGCTGTCCGCGCTCCCCCGAAGCCACGTCGCCGTTCCTCCCACTGCCCGACGTCGCCGTCGGCCCTCTCCCTGCCCGCCTCTTCCGACGTGCACCAGGGTAAGGCGCCGGACGGACACCCGGGGCGCCCCCGGGGTGGCGAATCGTCCGCTGGGAGGGTGCGGTTCACCGCGTCCGACACGTACGTCCGCGCATGGGAGGAGCGTCCGGCGCCGGACATACCATCGCAATTCCAGCACTCCCACGGCCGGACGGAACGTCAGAGCGCCGCGGCGAAGGTGTCGAGGCGGGACTGTTGTGCGGCGGCCGCGGCGGCGCCCACCAGACCGGCGTCGGTGCCCGTCTCGGCGGGGACGACGGACAGCCCGGCGACGAAGGAGAGCGTCGCGTACTCCCCGAGCGCCCGGCGCAGCGGCGCGAACAGCACCTCACCGGCGCCCGCCACCCCGCCGCCGACGACGGCGAGTTCGATCTCCACGAGCGCCGCGGTGGCGGCGATCCCGGCGGCCAGCGCCTGGGCGGCCCGTTCGAACGACTGCCGGGCGACGGGGTCCCCGGCGCGTGCCGCGGCCGCCACCGCCGCCGCGCCGTCCGCGCCGTCGGGCCCGGGCCGCCAGCCGTTCGCCAGGGCGCGGCGGGCGATGTTCGGGCCGCTGGCGATCCGCTCCACACAGCCGCGGGCGCCGCACGGGCAGCGGTCCCCGTCGAGGTCGACGCTGATGTGGCCGATGTGCCCGGCGTTGCCGGTGGGCCCGGGGTGCGGGCGGCCGCCCAGGATCAGACCGCCGCCGACTCCCGTGGAGACCACCATGCACAGCGCGTTGTCCCGGCCGCGCGCCGCGCCCTGCCAGTGCTCGGCCGCCGCCATCGCCACCCCGTCGCCCATCAGCACGACGGGGAGGTCGCCGGTGAGCGCCCGGACGCCCGCGACCAGCGGGAAGCCGCGCCAGCCGGGGATGTTGACGGGGCTGACCGTACCGGCCGCCGCGTCCACCGGCCCGGCGCTGCCGATGCCGACCGTGCCCACCCGCGCCCACTGCGGCGCCGCGGTCAGCTCGCCGATCACGGCGGCCACCGCGCGCATCACCGTGGCCGCGTCCCGGTCGGCCGGGGTGGGCCGGGCGGAGCGCAGGAGGAGTCTGCCGTGCCCGTCCACCAGCGCTCCGGCGATCTTGGTGCCGCCGATGTCCAGCGCTGCGCTGAGGTCCTTCTGCATCGGTGTCGGTTCTCCTGGTGGACGCGGGGACCGACGGCGCCGGTCCGGTGACGGGGAGGTCAGTCTCACCCCAGGTGACAACGTTGTCCAGCGGCTATGCTCGGCGGGACACGCCAGCCGCAGCCGAGGGGACCCCGCACGTGACCGACACCGCCCGGGGCAGCTCCCGCCGCTACGGCGCCCGTCCCACCATGAAGGATGTCGCGGCGCGCGCCGGGGTGGGGCTCAAGACCGTCTCTCGGGTGGTCAACGGCGAGCCGGGCGTCACCCCGGACACCGAGCGCCGCGTCCAGGAGGCCATCACCGCCCTCGGCTTCCGGCGCAACGACTCCGCCCGGATCCTGCGCAAGGGCCGCACCGCCAGCATCGGTCTGGTGCTGGAGGATCTCGCCGACCCCTTCTACGGTCCGCTCAGCCGCGCCGTCGAGGAGGTGGCCCGCCACCACGGCGCGCTGCTGATCAACGGCTCCAGCGCCGAGGACCCGGCCCGGGAGCAGGAGTTGGTGCTGGCGCTCTGTGCGCGGCGGGTCGACGGCCTGGTGGTGATTCCGGCCGGTGACGACCACCGCTATCTCGCACCGGAGATCGCCGCGGGCGTCGCCACCGTCTTCGTGGACCGTCCGGCCGGGCGGATCGAGGCGGACACCGTGCTGTCGGACAGCTTCGGCGGCTCGCGGGACGCGGTCGCCCATCTCATCGCGCACGGCCACCGCCGGATCGGCTTCATCGGCGACCAACCGCGTATCCACACCGCGAAGGAGCGGCTGCGCGGCTACCGCACCGCGATGGCCGCCGCCGGGCTGCCGGTGGACGGCGCCTGGGTCTCGCTCGGCACCACCGGACCGGAGCGGGTGCACGCCGCGGCGCGCGCGATGCTGGACGCACCGGAGCCGGTCACCGCGCTGTTCGCCGGGAACAACCGCGTCACCGTCACCCTCGTCCGCGTACTGCGGCAGCGCACCGCGCCGGTCGCGCTGGTGGGGTTCGACGACTTCGAGCTGGCCGATCTGGTGAGCCCGGCGGTCACCGTCGTCGCGCAGGACGCGGCCCGGATGGGGCGGACCGCCGCCGGGCTCCTCTTCCGCCGCCTGGAGGGCGCCGACGAACCGCCGCGCCGGGAGGAGATCCCGACCCGGCTGATCGCCCGCGGCTCGGGCGAGATACGCCCGAACCGCGGCTGACCGGCGTTCACAACTTCCCTTATCCCAGGGGAAGTTGGTCTCGCGGCCGGCGCCCGGGCGTTGCGACGGGGGCCGGCGGGATGAGCGGGGCGGGCCGCCGCTCCCCGGTGGCGGCGGCCCGTCGGCTCACGCCTGGCGGACCGGGCGTCCCGCGAGGCCGTCCAGTTCGACGCGGGTCAGTCCGGTGAGCCGGGCGACCTCGGCGATGTCGAGGGCGCCGCAGTCCAGGCCGCGCAGCAGGTAGGAACTGAGCGCCTTCGCGGTGGCGGGTTCGTCCATGACCGCGCCGCCGGCCTTGCCGACGTAGGCGGCGAGCCGGGCCGCGGCCTGCTCCAGGCCCTCGCGGTAGAAGGCGTAGACCGCGGCGTAACGGGTCGGGAGGTGGCCCGGGTGCATGTCCCAGCCCTGGTAGTAGGCGCGGGCGAGGGAACGGCGGACCAGTCCGTGGTGGAGACGCCAGGCGGCGTGGACCTGTTCGGTGGTGCCGACGGGCAGGACGTTGGTCGAGCCGTCGGAGAGGCGGACGCCCGTTCCGGCGGCGGCGACCTGCATGACGGCCTTGGCGTGGTCGGCGACCGGGTGGTCCAGGGACTGGTGGGCGGCGCTGACGCCGCAGGAGGCGCTGTAGTCGAAGGTGCCGTAGTGGAGCGAGGTGGCGCGGCCCTCGGCGGCCTCGATCATGCGGGCGACGGTGGCCCGGCCGTCGGCGCCGAGGATGGACTGGGTGGTCTCGATCTGGATCTCGAAGCCGATCCGGCCGCTCGCCAGCCCGTGCGTCTTCTCGAACGCCTCCAGGAGCCGGACCATCGCGGTGACCTGCTCGGCGTAGGTGACCTTGGGCAGCGTGAGGACCAGGCCCTCGGGCAGGCCGCCGGCGTTCATCAGGCCGGTGAGGAAGATATCGAGGGTGCGGATGCCGCGATCGCGGACGGCGGCCTCCATGCACTTCATCCGGATGCCCGTGTAGGGGGCGGCGGTGCCGTCGCGGTACGCGGCGGCGACGAGGGCGGCGGCGCGGGCGGCGGTCTCGTCCTCCTCGGCGTCGGGCCGGGGGCCGTAGCCGTCCTCGAAGTCGATACGGAGGTCCTCGACCGGCTCCCGGGTCAGCTTCTCGCGGACGCGGTCGTGGACGGGCCCGGCGAGGTCGTCGGGGATGCCGAGGACGCGGGCGAGCGCAGCGGCGTCCGGTGCGTGCGTATCGAGGGCGGCCAGCGCCTCGTCGCCCCAGGTCCGCAGGGTGGTGGCGGTGAAGGCGTCACCGGGGACGTAGACGGTGTGGACCGGCTGGCGGGTGCCGGGGTCACCCGGGTACCGGCGGGCGAGGTCCGCGTCGATGTCGGCGAGGGAGGCCCCGATGCCCTCGCGTACGGTGTCCGCAAGGCTGGTCGCCACGGTCTCCTGCTGCCCCATTCCGACATCCTCCCGAGGGTTGCGCGCCATACGCGAGCCTTCCGCGTAACGGAATCAACAATCCGTATAGCGAAGCTAACCGTGGCGGGTGGCAAGGTCAACACCTCTTTGCGACCAACCCGGACGGTCGCCGCCGCCGGGCGCTCCGGCGGCCCATGGCCCCGTAAAGTGCCTGGCACCCTGCGGCGCGGCCCGGCAGACTCACCGCATGACGACTTGGACCGCCCCCTCCGTGGACCGCCGCCCGATGCCCCTCGCCGTCGGCGAGCGCGAGATGCTGCAGGGCTGGCTCGACTGGCACCGCGACACCCTGCTGACCAAATGCGCGGGCCTGACCGGCGAGCAGCTGACGCTGCGCAGCGCCGCGCCCGCCACGCTCAGCCTCCTCGGGCTGGTACGCCACCTCACCGACGTCGAACGCGCCTGGTTCCGGCAGCGGTTCAACCGCGAGCTGATCCCCTCGGTCCACATCACGGACGAGAACATCGACGCCGACCACGACGAGGGCACCGCCGAGAGCGCCGAGGCCGACTTCGCCGCCTTCCGCGCCGAGACCGCGGCGTGCGACGCGGTGGCGGCGGACCGCGGCCTCGACGAGACCTTCGCCGCCCCGCGCGGCCGGGAGCTCAACCTGCGCTGGATATACGCCCACCTCATCGAGGAGTACGCCCGGCACAACGGCCACGCGGACCTGCTGCGGGAGCGGATCGACGGCACCACCGGCGACTGACCGCACGGCGAAGGCCCCGTACGCGCGGTGCGTACGGGGCCTTCGCCGTGGGCGCGGACCGGCCGGCCCGGGGTGGTTCAGCCCTTGCGGGTCTTGACCTCTTCGGTCAGCGCCGGGACGACGTTGAAGAGGTCGCCGACGACGCCGTAGTCGACCAGGTCGAAGATCGGGGCCTCGGCGTCCTTGTTGATGGCGACGATCGTCTTCGAGGTCTGCATACCGGCGCGGTGCTGGATCGCACCGGAGATGCCGGCGGCGATGTACAGCTGCGGCGAGACCGACTTACCGGTCTGGCCGACCTGGTTGGTGTGCGGGTACCAACCGGCGTCGACGGCGGCGCGCGAGGCACCGACGGCGGCACCGAGCGAGTCCGCCAGCGCCTCGATGACCGGGAAGTTCTCGGCACCGTTGACGCCACGGCCGCCGGAGACCACGATCGCGGCCTCGGTCAGCTCCGGGCGGCCGGTCGACTCACGCGGGGTGCGCGAGACGATCTTCGTGCCCTTGGAGGAGTCGGCGATGGCCACATCGAGCTGCTCGACCGTACCCGCGGCCGGAGCGGCCTCGGGCGCGGCGGAGTTGGGCTTGACGGTGATGACCGGAGTGCCGGTGGTGACGCGCGACTTGGTGGTGTACGAGGCCGCGAAGACGGACTGCGTGGCCACCGGACCCTCGTCGCCGGGCTCCAGGTCGACGGCGTCGGTGATGATGCCGGAGCCGATGCGGACCGCGAGGCGGGCGCCGATCTCCTTGCCCTCGGCGGAGGACGGCAGCAGCACGGCGGCCGGGGAGACCGCCTCGTAGGCGGCCTGGAGCGCGTCGACCTTGGGGGCGACGAGGTACTCGGCGAACTCGGGGGCGTCGGCGGCCAGCACCTTCACCGCGCCGTGCTCGGCGAGGGTGGCGGCGGCGGTGTCCGCACCGGCGCCGAGGTGCACGGCCACGGGCTCGCCGATGCGGCGGGCCAGGGTGAGCAGTTCGAGGGTGGGCTTGCGGACGGCGCCGTCCACGTGGTCGACGTAGACAAGGACTTCAGCCATGGGGTGACTCTCCTGCGGGAAGAATGAGGGCGGTTGCGGGGCGGCCGGGGTGCGAGGCCCCGGCCGGGGGCCTCAGATGAACTTCTGGCCCGCGAGGAACTCGGCGAGCTGCTTGCCGCCCTCGCCCTCGTCCGTGACGATCGTGCCGGCCGTACGGGCCGGGCGCTCCGCGGCGCCGTCGACCGCGGTCCAGGCACCCTCCAGGCCGACCTCGTCCGCGTCGATGTCGAGGTCGTCCAGCTCCCAGGACTCCACCGGCTTCTTCTTGGCGGCCATGATGCCCTTGAAGGAGGGGTAACGCGCCTCGCCGGACTGGTCGGTGACGGACACGACGGCCGGCAGCGACGCCTCCAGCTGCTCGCTGGCGGTGTCGCCGTCACGGCGGCCGGTCACCTTGCCGCCGTCGACCGCCACCTCGGAGAGCTGGGTGACCTGCGGGACGTTCAGCCGCTCGGCGAGCAGGGCGGGCAGCACGCCCATCGTGCCGTCGGTGGAGGCCATACCGCAGACGACCAGGTCGTAGCCGGCCTTCTCGATGGCCTTGGCGAGCACGAGGGAGGTGCCCAGCGCGTCGGTGCCGTGCAGGTCGTCGTCCTCGACGTGGATGCCCTTGTCCGCGCCCATCGACAGCGCCTTGCGCAGCGCGTCGTTGGCGTCCTCGGGGCCGACGGTCAGGACCGTGACCTCGGCGTCGTCGGCCGCCTCCTTGATCTGCAGGGCCTGCTCGACGGCGTATTCGTCCAGCTCCGAGAGGAGGCCGTCCACGTCGTCGCGGTCGACGGTCAGGTCCTCGGCGAAGTGCCGGTCGCCGGTGGCGTCGGGCACGTACTTCACACAGACAACGATCCTCAAGCTCACGCCGGCTCTCCTACCTGCTTCGTCTCTTCAGAACTGCCTTGTGCTGGCAGCATAGGCGCCTGTGGGGGCGGCTCCGGGTCGGTTCGGGTTCCCCGCGCCGACCCCGATATTACTCACCAGTACATACAGTGTCGTCCCCGGAATCAAGGCCGCTGAACTGTGACCTACCCAACGGCCCCGACCCGGGGATGACGAAGCGTTACGGGAACCCGTCAGTCGCGCAGCGCGTTGAAGCGTCCCTGGTGATACAGGAGCGGACGGCCCGGTCCCGCCGGATCGCCGAGGAGCGGCTGGGCGAGGACGATGCGGTGGTCACCGGCGGGGATACGGGCGACGACCCGGCACACCAGCCAGGCGAGGACGCCGTCGAGCAGCGGTACGCCCTCCGGGCCGGTGCGCCAGGAGGTGCCGGGGCCGAAGCGGTCGGCGCCGCTGCGGGCGAAGGTGGCGGCCAGCTCCTGCTGGTGCTCGCCGAGTATGTGCACGCCCAGATGGTCGGCCTCGGCGAGCGCTGGCCAGGAGGAGGCGGTGGTGGCGACACCGAAGGAGAGCAGCGGCGGTTCGGCGGCGACGGAGGTCAGGGAGGTCGCCGTGAAGCCGACGGGGCGCTCGCCCCGCGCGGTGATCACCGCGACGCCCGCGGCGTGCTGCCGGAAGACGGAGCGGAGGAGTTCGGGGGAGGCGGTGCGGGGCGTGCCGAGATCGGGCGATGCCGTCATGGAATTGTCCTTCTGCTGAGGTCTACGAGCCGGGGCAGGGCCGCCGGCCGCCGTGGCGGAACCGGCAGCGGTGGTGTCGTCGCCGCTCACGCGCCCGGACAGCGCGCGCTGGCGGTCCTCAGCAGATCCACGTGCGCGCGTCCGTACAGAAGGGTTCCTGGCCGCATCACGTCAGCGTGACGAGCTTCGGGGCGGAGCGTCAAGGGGCGCCCGGTATCTGGGAGATCCCTCACGGACCGCCTCGCCGAGCGCCGCGATGACATCGGCCTTACGGGGCTGACCGGCGGCGCGGCGCACGATCGCCCCCTCGGCATCGAGCACCAGGACGGTCGGCGTACTCGTGATCCGCAGCTGCCGGACGAGGCCGAGCCGGGACTCGGCGTCGATCTCGGTGTGGGTGACGCCGTCGACCATGGCGGCGACCTCGGCGAGGGTGCGGCGGGTGGCGCGGCAGGGCTGGCAGAAGGCGCTGGAGAACTGCACGAGCGTGGCCCGCTCCCCGAGCGGCGCCCCCAGGCTCTCCGCGCCGAGCCGTACGCCGTCGTCCTGCTGGGGCACCGTCGGCCTCCTGGGTGTGGGGTGGTGGAGCGATCATCCAGTCGTCCAGTCCAAGGGTGCAGCACACGCGGCGCCGGAATGATTCCCGCGGGCGCGCGGGCACTCCCGGAACGGGGGCGCGCAGACTACGCGCGGGGCGCGCGTGGCGCGACGGGAGCGGGGCATACGTGATGAGAATCTCCCGATCCGGGGGGTCCCTGTGGTAGCCGCGACGCCTGTGATCGGGCACGATCTCCCGAAAGCCACTTCTTACGGCTGCGTAGGTTTCCGCCGGGAGAACCCTCCCCGGGCAGAGAAAAGGGGTCCCCCGACATGGCCGAACTGGTCTATCCGCCGGTGATCGGTGCCGCACGCACGCTCTTCAAGTCGCTCGACCTGAAATTCGACATCGCGGGCGCGGAGAACATTCCGCAGCGCGGCGGTGCGGTGCTGGTGAGCAATCACATCGGGTACCTCGACTTCGTCTTCGCAGGTCTCGCGGCGCGTCCGGCGAAGCGTCTGGTGCGGTTCATGGCCAAGGAGTCGGTGTTCCGGCACAAGGTGTCCGGGCCGCTGATGCGGGCGATGAAGCACATCCCGGTGGACCGCGCGCAGGGTGTGCACGCGTATCGGCACGCGCTGTCGGCACTGCGCTCGGGCGAGGTGATCGGCGTCTTCCCGGAGGCGACGATCTCGGAGTCGTTCACGCTGAAGGGCTTCAAGTCGGGCGCGGTGCGGCTGGCGCAGGAGGCGGGCGTGCCGCTGCTGCCGATGGCACTGTGGGGCACCCAGCGGCTGTGGACCAAGGGGCACAAGCGGGATCTGGGGCGTAACCACTTCCCGATCACGATCCGGGTGGGCGAGCCGATGGAGGCGGACCCGGACGAGCAGGCGGAGAAGATCACCGACCGGCTCCGCTCGCGCGTCCAGGATCTGCTGGAGGCGGCGCAGCGCGCCTACCCCGTGCGCCCCAAGGGGCCCGAGGACACCTGGTGGATCCCGGCGCACCTGGGCGGCACCGCCCCGGCGGCGCCCGGTTCACCGGCCTGACGCCGACGCCCGGGGGCCGCACGGCTCCCGGGCTCTTCCCTTTCCGCTCCCTCCCGTTCCCTTTCCGCCTCAGAAGCCGGTGGGGAGCGTCCGCCACAGTTCGGTCCGGTCGGCCGCCCTTCGCAGACAGCGGAGCACGGCCGGCAGCGGCTCGGCGTGGAGCACCGGTGAGTCCGCCTCACCCAGCTCCGGGCGGACGGGCCAGGCCAGTTGTTCCCGGTCGGTGCGGAACTCCGCGTCCACGCCGGGTTTGTTGCCGCGTGGGTCCTGGCGCGCCCAGTCGCCGCCGGGGAGCTTGAGTGCGATCAGCCCGTGCAGGGTGTCGAGCTTCTGGTAGCAGAGCGCGGCGGGGATGCCCTCGGCGCGCAGCAGGGCGGTCAGCGCATGGGCCTTGGCGAAGCAGATGCCGGTGCGCTGCGCGAGGACGTCGGAGGCGCGCCAGGTGACGCGGGGGTCGTCGGCGTCGTGGGAGTGCGGGACGGTGTCGCGGACGAACTCGAAGGCCGCCTTGGCGTATGTATATGCACTGGCGGTCTCGGCGCGCAGCCGTGCAGCGGTGGCCCGGACCTGCGGGTGATCGTGGTCGATGGCCTCGCTCACCGCCAAGTAGGCCGAGAGTTCCGGGTTTTCCTGGATCAGCTCCATGCGCCGGGAGCGTAACGATGCGCCCGGCCAGCAGTCAATGACTTTCCGGCCGGGCGCATGGTTATTCATCTATGCGGGGTGCCGTCAGGCGGCGCCGATCTCCTCGCGGAGGGCGGTGAGGAAGTGGTCGACGTCCTCTTCGGTGGTGTCGAAGGAGCACACCCAGCGCACCACACCGGCCGCCTCGTCCCAGAAGTAGAAGCGGTAGCGCTTCTGGAGGCGTTCGCTGACGGCGTGCGGCAGGCGGGCGAAGACCGCGTTGGCCTGCACGGGGTAGAGGATCTCCACCCCGGCGACCTCCCGGACGCCGGCCGCCAGGCGCTGCGCCATGGTGTTGGCGTGCCGGGCGTTGCGCAGCCACAGGTCCTTGGCGAGCAGCGCCTCCAACTGCACGGAGACGAAGCGCATCTTGGACGCCAGCTGCATCGACAGCTTCCGCAGATGCTTCATCCCGCGCACCGCGTCGGGGTTGAGGACGACGACCGCCTCACCGAAGACGGCGCCGTTCTTCGTGCCGCCCAGGGAGAGCAGGTCCACGCCCACCGCGTTGGTGAACGTCCGCATCGGCACGTCCAGCGACGCCGCGGCGTTGGCTATCCGCGAACCGTCGAGGTGCACCACCATGCCCAGATCGTGGGCGTGGTCGCAGATCGCCCGGATCTCGTCCGGGGTGTAGAGCGTGCCCAGTTCGGTGCTCTGGGTGATCGAGACGACCTGCGGCATGGCGCGGTGCTCGTCGTCCCAGCCGTACGCCTCGCGGTCGATCAGCTCGGGGGTGAGCTTGCCGTCCTCGGTCGGCACGGTCAGCAGTTTGAGGCCGCCGACGCGCTCCGGGGCGCCGCACTCGTCGACGTTGATGTGCGCCGATTCGGCGGCGATCACCGCGCCCCAGCGGTCGGTGACCGACTGGAGCGCGAGGACGTTGGCGCCGGTGCCGTTGAAGACGGGGAACGCCTCGGCCCGTTGCCCGAAGTGGCTGCGGATCACCCGCTGGAGGTGGGCGGTGTACTCGTCCTCGCCGTAGGAGACCTGATGACCGCCGTTGGCGAGGGCGAGGGCCGCGAGGACCTCCGGGTGCGCGCCCGCGTAGTTGTCGCTGGCGAAGCCGCGTACCTGGGTGTCGTGGTGCTGCCGGGCGTCGGTCTTGCCGCCGCTCACGGCTCGGGGGTCAGCCACAGACGCTTTCCATTCACTTCCCGGGCGGGCCGCCCCCACACCCCGGCGATGGCCTCGGCCAACTCCGTGACATCGGTGAAGCCCGCGAACTTGGCGTTCGGTCGCTCGGCACGCATCTGGTCGTTGACGAGCGCCTTGACGACCAGGATCGCAGCCGCGGCCCGAGGTCCTTCCTCGCCCCCCGCCTTGCGGAAGCCGTCGGCCAGCGCCAGCGTCCATGCCTCGGCCGCCGCCTTCGACGCGGCGTACGCGGCGTTCCCACCCGTGGGCTTGCTCGCCCCGGCGGCGCTGGTCAGCAGGTACCGGCCGTTCCCGGAGCGCTGGAGGGCCTCGTGGAAGGCGAGGGAAGTGTGCTGGACGGTGCGGATCAGGAGCTTGTGCAGCAGGTCCCAGTCGTGCAGGTCGGTCTCGCCGAAGGTCTTCGAACCGCGCCAGCCGCCGACCAGGTGGACGAGCCCGTCGACGCGGCCGAACTCCTTCTCCGTACGGTCGGCCCACTCCCGGGTCTGCTCCGGGTCGAGCAGATCGACCGTGTCACCGATGACCGTGGCACCGCCGTGGGCGTAGCGGGCGGCGTCGACCGCCTCGGCCAGCCGTCCGGCGTCCGCGTCACAGCCGACGACGGTGGCGCCCGCCTCGGCCAACCGCAGCAGGGTGGCCCGCCCGGCGGGGCCGCCGGCGCCCGCCACGGCGATGACCGCGCCCTCCAACGACCCCTGGCCGCCCGTCGAAGTACTCATCTCCGTCGCCTCCTCATCCTTCTGGACACCTGACTGACCTGCGGTTTCGGTGGTGGCGCGGCCCGCGGTCACGCCGCCGCCGGCATCTCGCGGCCGGCCGTGATGCCCTTGGTGGAAGCGATCACCGTACGCAGCTTCTTGGCGAGGGCCTCGTAGAACATGCTGAGCGGGAACTCGTCGGGCAGCACGTCGTCCACGAGCTTGCGCGGCGGCTGGTCGAGGTCGAGGGCGTCGGGCCCCTTCGCCCAGACCGATCCCGGGTGCGGGGCGAGGTAGGTCGAGACGAGGTCGTAGGCGGCGAACCAGTGGACCAGCTTGGGCCGGTCGATGCCGTCGCGGTAGAGCTGCTCGATCTCTCCGCAGAGCTGGTTGGTGACCTTCGGCGCCCGCTCCCAGTCGATGTGGAGAGTGTTGTCCGTCCAGCGTACGACGTCGTGCTTGTGGAGGTAGGCGAAGAGCAGCTGGCCGCCGAGGCCATCGTAGTTGCGGTGGCGGTCGCCGGTGACCGGGAAGCGGAACATCCGGTCGAAGATCACCGCGTACTGCACGTCGCGGCCCTGCCGGTACCCCTCGGCCTCCAGCTTCACGGCCTCGCGGAAGGCGGTGAGGTCACAGCGCAGCTCCTCCAGGCCGTACATCCAGAACGGCTGGCGCTGCTTGATCATGAACGGGTCGAACGGCAGGTCGCCGTGGCTGTGGGTGCGGTCGTGGACCATGTCCCACAGGACGAACGCCTGCTGGCAGCGGTCCTGGTCGGCGAGGAGGGCGCGGATGTCGTCGGGCAGCTCGATGCCGAGCGTGTCGACGGCCGCCTCGCTGACGCGGCGGAAGCGCGCGGCCTCGCGGTCGCAGAAGATGCCGCCCCAGCTGAACCGTTCGGGGGCCTCGCGCACCGCGATGGTCTCGGGGAAGAGGACCGCGGAGTTGGTGTCGTACCCGGCGGTGAAGTCCTCGAAGGTGATGCCGCAGAAGAGCGGGTTGTCGTAGCGGGTGCGCTCCAGCTCGGCCAGCCATTCGGGCCAGACCATGCGCAGGACGACGGCCTCGAAGTTGCGGTCCGGGTTGCCGTTCTGCGTGTACATCGGGAAGAGCACGAGGTGCTGGAGGCCGTCGGCGCGCTGCTGCGCGGGCTGGAAGGCCAGCAGGGAGTCGAGGAAGTCCGGCACGCCGAAGCCGTCGTCCGCCCAGCGGCGCAGGTCGGCGGCGAGGGCCTCGTGGTAGGCGGCGTCGTGCGGCAGCAGCGGGGTCAGCTCGCCGAGGGCGGCGATGATCGCGTCGACCTCGCGGCGAACCGCTTCCGCGGTGGGGGCGCCGTCGGCGGTCAGGTCGATCGAGCCGTCCTTGGACTGCCACGGCCGGATGGTCTCGACCGCGCGCTTCAGGGCGGGCCACGCCGGGTGTGCGGTCACCGGCTCCGTGGTCGAAGTGCCCGTCCGAGCACCCACGGGCGAAAGGATTTCCGTCATGACTGCCCTCCGGCGGTAGATCGTGTCGGTGCACCCACCGTAACCAGCCAAGGTCCTTTCACTCAAGAGGGGGAGGTGAAAATATTCCGCCGCAACCCCAAGATCACGAGGATTTTTCCTGTCGGTGCGAGATGGAACGACATGTTCTCGCCGGATCCGCCGCCCCGCGCCCCGGCGTGCGGGACGGCGTCAGCGCCGTGGGGACGCGCCCACGCGCGGGTGAGCGGGTTCGCGGACGGCCGGGGCGGACAGATACCCCTGAGCGGGCGCTCCGGGCCGGCGGCCGGGGGTTTCCGTCCGGTACGGGGCGCGGCGGGCGCCCTCCACGGCGGCCCGGCGGGCGGGGCGCGGGGGCGCCCGCCGGGGCGTGCGGTGGCCGGTCCGCGCCGCTTCCGGGGCCCGGCGGAGCCGTTAGGATGTGCGCCATTTCGTACGGCTTTGTGCCCGAGGTCGTGGTGTGCGGGGCGCCGGGCCGGGGCGGTGCGGGCCGTCGTCGGGGCCGGGTGCCCGGGGCGTTCCGGGGTACGGGGCCACGGCACCGCCGCACGGCGAGTTGCGACGTCAGAGCAGTACCGAGCCGACAGAAGCGAGGCAGCCTTGTCCTTTCTCACCATCGGGCACCGCGGAATGATGGGCGTGGAGCCGGAGAACACACTCCGGTCGTTCGTCCGGGCCGAGCGCGAAGGGCTCGACGTCGTCGAGCTGGATCTGCATCTGAGCAAGGACGGCGCGCTCGTGGTGATGCACGACGCGGACGTCTCGCGGACCACCGACGGCAGCGGGCCGATCGCCGAACAGACCCTCGCGGAGCTGCGCGCACTGGACGCCGGACGGGGCGAGCGGATCCCGGTGTTCGAGGAGGTCGTGGACGCGGTCCGGGCGCCGCTGCAGGCCGAGATCAAGGATGTGGCGGCGGCGCGGGCGCTCGCCGAGGTGCTGCGGGCCCGCGATCTGACCGGCCGGGTCGAGGTGATCTCCTTCCACGACGAGGCGCTGGCGGCCATCCGGTCGCTGGTCCCGGGCGTCCGCACCGCGCTGGTCGCCAGCCGGTACGGCCTGGACGTGGTCGACCGGGCGCTGGCGGTGGGCGCGCCGATGCTCTCGCTCAACATCCGCCGGCTGACCCTGGAGTTGGTGGAACGGGCCCATGCCGCGCAGCTGCGGGTGGTGGCGTGGACCGTCAACACCCACGACCAGCTGCGGCTGGCCCGCGGTCTGGGTCTCGACGGCGTGGTGACCGACCGGCCGGAGATCCGCCGGGCGGTGCGGTTCACGGCGTGATGCCGCCCGGGGCGGGCCGTTCGCCGCGCCGGTCGCGGGACGGCTCGCGCCGGGGCGCACTTCCGTGCGGCGCCCCCGCCCCGGCGCCTCCCCCGGACGAAATCCGCAGTTCACGGGCGTGCAATCTCGTTCCGGCATCCGGACGATTTCCGCGGTGATCTCGACAGATGACCTCCGGCCCTGTCACTCTCCCGCCATGCGCCTCGCCTTTCGCCCCGCTCTTCTCGCCGTGTGTGCCGCCGTGTTGGGGTCCGCCGCCGTCGGCTGCGCGCCGCAGGACGCGCCGTCCGACGCGGCGGGCGGGGCGGGTTGTGCGCCCGGCAAGCTGGCGACGGTGACGGCCGGGAAACTGACCGTCGGCACCGACAAGCCCGCGTACGCGCCGTGGTTCCAGGACGACGACCCGGCGAACGGCAAGGGCTTCGAATCGGCCGTCGCCTACGCGGTCGCCGAGCGGCTCGGCTATCCGCGCGCCGCGGTCGGCTGGCGGACCGTGCCGTTCAACAACGCCTTCGCGCCCGGTGAGAAGAAGTTCGACTTCGACATCAACCAGATCTCGATCAGCACCTCCCGCAAGCAGGCCGTCGCCTTCTCCTCCGGCTACTACGACGTACGGCAGGCGGTCGTGGCGCTCAAGGGGTCGAAGGCGGCGGGCGCGAAGAGCATCGCCGATCTCAAGAACGTACGGCTCGGCGCCCAGGTCGGCACCACCAGCCTCGATGTCATCAACGACACCGTCCGGCCCGCTCAACGGCCCGCGGTCTACCAGAAGAACGACTTCGCCAAGTCCGCGCTGAAGAACGGACAGGTGGACGCGATCCTCACCGATCTGCCGACCGCCTTCTACATCACCTCCACCGAGGTGAAGGACGCGAAGGTCGTCGGGCAGTTCGCGGACACCGGTGCGGACGGGGAGCAGTTCGGGCTGGTGCTCGACAAGGAGAGCCGGATCACCGGGTGCGTCCGGTCGGCGGTCGACGCGCTGCGGAAGGACGGCACGCTCGCCGCGCTGGAGAAGAAGTGGCTGGCCGACGCGGCCCATGCGCCGGTGCTGAAGTGAGCCTCGTCAAGGGCCCGTCGGCGGCTCCCCAGGACGACGGCTACGTCCCGTCCGCGCGGCGGCTGGCGCGGGAGCGGTACCGGAGGACCCGGGCCCGCCGCGCCGCCGCCGTCGCCACGGTGAGCACGCTGGTGACCGCCGCCGTGCTGTACGTGGTGATCACCGAATCGCCCGGCTGGCAGCGCACCCGCGAGACCTTCTTCAGCGCCGCGTACGCCCGCAAGGCGCTGCCCAAGGTGCTGGAGGGGCTGCTGCTCAACCTGGAACTGCTGGTGGTGTGCGGTGCGGCGGTGCTGGTCCTCGGGATGGCGCTGGCGGTGGCACGGACGCTGCGCGGTCCGGTGTTCTTCCCGCTGCGGGCTCTGGCCACCGCGTACACCGACTTCTTCCGCGGACTGCCGCTGATCATCTGCCTGTTGATGGTGGTCTTCGGCGTCCCGGCGCTGCGGCTGCAGGGCGTCACCACCGATCCGGTGCTGCTCGGCGGGGCGGCGCTGGTCCTGACGTACTCCGCGTACGTGGCGGAGGTCTTCCGCGCCGGCATCGAGTCGGTGCACCCCTCGCAGCGGGCCGCGGCGCGGTCGCTGGGGCTGTCGAGCGGGCAGGCGCTGCGGTTCGTGGTGCTGCCGCAGGCGGTACGCCGGGTGGTGCCGCCGCTGCTGAACGATCTGGTCTCGCTCCAGAAGGACACCGGTCTGGTGTCGATCGCCGGGGCGGTGGACGCGGTGTACGCGGCGCAGATCATCGCGGGCAAGGACTTCAACTACACGCCGTACGTGGTCGCCGGGCTGGTCTTCGTCGCCCTGACGATCCCGATGACGCGGCTGACGGACTGGGTGACGGCCCGGATGGACCGGCGCCGCGCCCAGGGAGGGATCGTATGAGCGGGCCGGATGCCGCGCCGGTGCTGCGGCTGGAGGCCGTCCGCAAGACGTACGGGCGGGGCACGGTGGTGCTGCGGGACGTCGATCTGGAGGTCGCGCCGCACACCGTCACGGCGCTGATCGGGGCGTCCGGCTCCGGCAAGTCGACGCTGCTGCGGTGCGCGAACCTGCTGGAGGAGATCGACGACGGGGCGATCTTCCTGGACGGCGAGGAGATCACCGATCCGCGCGCCGACGCGGACGCGGTGCGCCGCCGGATCGGTGTGGTCTTCCAGGCGTACAACCTCTTCCCGCACATGACGGTGCTCGACAACATCACGCTGGCGCCGCGCCGGGTGCACGGGGTGGCGCGGGGCGAGGCGGAGGCGCGCGCCCACGAGCTGCTGGAGCGGCTGGGGCTCGGCGGGCGGGCGGACGCCTATCCGGACCGGCTCAGCGGCGGGCAGCAGCAGCGCGTCGCCCTCGTCCGGGCGCTGGCCTGCCGCCCCCGGCTGCTGCTCCTCGACGAGATCACCGCGGCGCTCGACCCGGAGCTGGTGGGCGAGGTGCTGGAGGTGGTGCGCGGGCTGAAGGAGGAGGGCATGACGATGGTGCTCGCCACCCATGAGATGGGGTTCGCCCGGGACGTCGCCGACCAGGTGTGTTTCCTGGACGCCGGGGTGATCCGGGAGCGCGGCACCCCCGAGGAGCTGTTCGGGGCGCCGCGCGAGGCCCGCACCCGGCAGTTCCTGGAGCGGGTCGTCGGTACGGGGCGCTGGTAGGAGCCGCCCCGGGCCCGCCGGGCGGGCCCGCCGGGCGGGCCCGCCGGGCGGGCTCAGCCGAGCGGCTTGACCAGCAGTTCGAAGGCGAGGTCGGCGCGCTGCGGGATGCCGAACCGCTCGTCGCCGTAGGGGAACGGGCTCAGCTCGCCGGTGCGGCGGTAGCCACGCCGCTCGTACCAGGCGATCAGCTCCGTACGCTGCCGGATGACGGTCATCCGCATCTCTTCGGCGCCCCACTCCGCGTGGGCGGCGCGCTCCGCCTCGGCGATGATCACCTTGCCGAGGCCGCCGCCCTGGAGCGTCGGGCGGACCGCGAACATGCCGAAGTAGGCGTGGTCACCGCGGTTCTCCAGCTGGCAGCAGGCGATCGGCTCACCGTCGCGCTCCGCCACCAGCAGCCGGCTGCCCTCCTGGTGCACCACGGCGGCGACGCCCTCGGGGTCCGTGCGCTGGCCCTCCAGCAGATGCGCCTCGGTGGTCCAGCCCACCCGGCTCGCGTCGCCCCGGTACGCCGACTCGATCAGTGCGACGAGCGCGGGGATGTCGGCGTCGGTGGCGGAGCGGAAGACGAGTTCGCCGGTGGGCATGGTGCGGGGTTCCTCTCGGGCGGGCGGCAGGGCCGGGGCACATCGCGAGGCTAGCAAGGCGACACTCCGGCCGATCAGGGCCTTTCGCCCCGATGCCGGGCCGGACAAGTATCCACGGGCGCCCCGGCGCCCGGAACCCGCGCGCGGCGCCTCGCCGCACGCCCTCGGACGCGTAGGGTCCGGCACATGGTGCAGGTACTGAGCAGCAGGGTGCTGGTGCGGCCCGCGGACCCCGAGCGGTCGCGGGCGTTCTACGGCGGGACGCTGGGGCTGGAGATCTACCGGGAGTTCGGCACCGGCCCCGAGCGCGGCACGGTGTACTTCCTGGGCGGCGGCTTCCTGGAGGTGTCCGGCCGGTCGGACGGGCCGCCCGGCCGGACCCTTCAGCTGTGGCTCCAGGTGGCGGACGTGGCGGCGGCGCACGAGGCGCTGGCGGCGGGCGGGGTGGAGATCCTGCGGCCGCCGGTCCAGGAGCCGTGGGGCCTGATCGAGATGTGGATCGCCGATCCGGACGGCCATCGCTTCGTCCTGGTCGAGGTGCCCGCCGACCATCCCCTGCGCTACCGGCCCTGACCCGGGGCTCCGGGCCAGCTCCGGGCCACGGGTGACGCCCCTCCCCGGGGCGGCCGGTCCTGCGCCCCGCGCCTGCCCCCGTGCGCTCCCTTGCGCCCCCCGTGACCTGGGCATTCTCCGGCCGTACGGGATCGGTGTCCGGCCGGTGCGCGGATGTCCGCCGCCGTGCCGGGCCGGGGCGGGGAGGTCGGAGTGCACGGGCCGTCGCTGACGAGTTGGCTGCTGGTGGTGGTGTCTGCCGCGGCGGGCGGGTACTGCCTGTCGCGGGCGCGGCACGGGACGGCGGCGCAGCGGTCCCAGGCGCGCGGTCAGGCGCTGATGGGGCTGGCGATGGCGGTGATGGCGCTGCCCACCGCGGTGTTCGCCCCGCCGCCGTGGCTGGCGTGGGGGTACGCCGCGGTCTTCACCGCCGCGGCGGTGCGGGCCGTGTGGCTCCGCCACGCCCACCACGCGGTCGACTCGCTGGCGATGGTGTACATGGCGCTGGTGATGACCCCGCTCCTGGCGGCGGATCCGGCGATGACCGGTACGGCGCCGATGGCGATGCCGGGCGGCCACGGCGGCGCGATGGCCACGGAGCACGGCGGCATGGGCGGTCCGCCCCTGGTGACGGGCGCCCTGCTGGTCTACTACGCGGCGTCCGTCGTCCTTGCCGGGGTACGGCTGATACCGGGGGCGGGTGCGGCGGAGACGGGGGCGGTCGGGACGGTTCCTGCGGGTGCGGGTGCGGTGCCTGCGGCAGGCCCTGGTGCGCCGGTCCGCGGAGGCGCTGCCGGGCTGCCGGGAGGCGCCGCCGTCCGGCCGTCGGCGGATGCCTCCCCCGGCCTCCCGGAGGGCTCACCGGACGCTCTCCCGGAGGACATCGGCGGCCCCGCCCCCACGGTCCCCGTGCTCCGGCGCGCCGAGGCGTTCGGCGTCTGCCGGCTGGCGATGAGCCTCGGCATGCTGGTGATGCTGCTGTCGGTCTGACGCCCTCCCGGCCCGCGCGCCCGGGCGGTATGCCGGATCGGCGCACGGGGCAGTTCCGTGGACGGCGTCCGGGCCGGTGTCCGGGGGCGGTCCACACCTCCGGCCGGGGTGGCATACGTCACTTCCGGAACGCCGCCGTACCGCCCGCGAGCGGGGCGCTCATAGGCTGGCCGCATGATGGTCCCCCTCACGCTGATGATCCTCGGCGTGCTGGCCGCGTCCATGGCGCCGCGCCTGATGGCCCGTTCGGACTGGCCCGACCGCGAACCGGTGCTCGCCCTGTGGGTCTGGCAGTGCGTGGTCGCCGGTGTGCTGCTCTGCTGCGGACTGGCCATGGCGCTGAGCGCGGCCGCCGCATGGGACGCCGTCCGCGGCCCGGTGTTCGGCTTCGCGCCGCGCGTCGTCGTCGAGGCGTACGCGCTCAACGCCTATGGGCCGTGGGCCGGTTCGCTGGCGCTGCTGCTCGCCGGGGGCGCGGTGTGGACGGCGGTGGCGCTGACCCGTGAGGTGCGCGCCGCGCGGGCCCGGCGTCGGCAGCGCCGTGCGGATCTGCTGCGCCGGGTGCCGCTGCTGCCCGGCGAGGAGCGCTCGGGCGACCGCCTCGTCGTCCTGGAGAGCGACCGCCCCGAGGCGTGGTGGCTGCAGCGCAGCGCGCCCCAACTCGTCGTCACCACGGCCGCGTTGCGCCGACTGAAGGACCGTCAGCTCGATGCGCTGCTCGCCCATGAGCAGGGCCACGCCCGGGCCCGGCACGATCTGCTGCTGCACTGCGCCTCGGCGCTGGCGGCCGGTTTTCCGCAGGTCCCGGTGTTCGCCGCGTTCCGGGATCAGGTGCACCGGCTGGTCGAACTGGCCGCGGACGATGTGGCCTCGCGCCGCTTCGGACGGCTGACGACCGCGCTGGCGCTGGTCGGGATGAACGAGGACCGCGGGGTGTTCGGGCCGTGCCCCGAGCAGTTGGGGCAGGTCCCGCAGCGGGTGGACCGGCTGCTGGCGCCGGGTGTCCGCTTCTCCCCCGCCCGCCGGCTGCGGATCACCGCGTACGCGGCGCTGGTCCCGGCCGTCCCGCTGCTGATCACCTTCGTCCCGGGGCTGCACGCCCTGACCTGACTTGGCGCGCCGCCCTGCCGGGCCCGCAGGAGAGATGACGGGGCGTGGGCCGGGACTTCGGGGCGGGGCGTGGTGCCGGGCGGCGGTGTCCGCGAAGATCGGCGCATGGCCTCGTCAGAACGGCGCACGGCGCCGACGCCGCGCCCCCTCGGCTCCTCCCCGTCCCGGCCCCCGTCCCTGCGTACGCCGCTGGCCGTGCTCATCGGCTGTGCGGTGCCCGCCGCCGCCTTGACCGTGCTGGTCACGGCGGGCTGGGCGCCGCTCATCGGGCTCGACCGGAGCGTCGCGGGCACGCTCCACACCGCGGCGGTCGGCGCGCCCGGCTGGACCCACCTCAACCGGATCCTCACCGACTGGGTGTGGGACCCCTGGACGATGCGGGCCGTGCTGGCGGCGGCGGTCGTACTGCTGCTGCGTCGCGGTGCGTGGCTGCTCGGCGTCTGGGTGGCCGCCACCTCGCTCCTGGGCACCGCCCTCCAGCAGGGGCTGAAGGCAGCGGTGGACCGGGACCGTCCGGTGTGGCCCGACCCCGTCGACTCCGCGCACTACCAGTCCTTCCCGTCCGGGCACGCGCTGTCCGTCACGGTCGCGGGCGGTCTGCTGCTCTGGTTGCTGCACCGGCACGCGCCCCGCCCGGCCCGGTGGCGGGCGGCCGTCGCGGTGGTGGCGGTGTCGATGACCGGCGTCGGTTTCACCCGGGTGTTCCTGGGGGTGCACTGGCTGTCGGACATCGTCGGCGGCTGGCTGTTCGGCGCCACGGTGGTCGCGGCGGCGGTGACGGCCCACCGGGCGTACGAGCGGCGGCGCACGGCCGGGCGGCAGGCGTGAGCGGCGGCCCGGCCGGGTGCGTACGGGCGCGGTCGGGCCCATGGCGTACGGCAGCCGGATCACCGACGATGGCGGCATGACGGTGACCAAGGGTGTGCTGTTCGACTTCTCCGGGACGCTGCTGCGGATCGAACCGGCGGAGAGCTGGCTGCGCGGCGCGTTGGCGGAGACCGGGGCCGCGCTGGACGAGGCCACGCTGGGTGACACGGCCGCGGCGCTGGAGCGGGCCGGGGCGCTGCCCGGCGGCGCCGCGCCCGAGTCGGTCCCGCCGGAGCTGGCCGGGATGTGGGCGGAGCGGGACCGCGAACCCCGCCACCACCGCGAGGTCTACACCGCGCTGGCCCGCCGGGTGCCGCTGCCCTCCCCCGCGCTGCCGGAGGCGCTGTACGCGCGCCATATGCGCCCCGAGGCGTGGTGGCCGTACCCCGACGCGGTGGAGGTGCTGGCCGAACTGCGCGGCCGTGGGCTGCGGTTGGGGCTGGTCAGCAACATCGGCTGGGATCTGCGGCCGGTGCTGCGCGCGCACGGTCTGGCGCCGTATCTGGACTGCACCGTCCTGTCGTACGAGCACCGGATGACCAAGCCCGATCCGCGGCTCTTCACCGTCGCCTGCCGGGAGTTGGGGGTCGCGCCGGAGGAGGTGCTGATGGTCGGCGACGACCGGCGGGCGGACGGCGGCGCGACGGCGGTGGGTTGCCGCTATCTGCCGGTCGCCCCGCTGCCGGTGGACCGGCGTCCGGACGGGCTGCGGGCCGTGCTGGGCCTGGTGGGCTGAGCGGAGGGGCGGGGGCGGGGTGGCCGGGAGCGGCGCCGCAGCGCAGGCCGGGGCCGAGGCACGAGGCCGGGGCCGCCCGGCACCTCACGGATCCGCACCCGGATCTGCCCCCGGCATCCCACCGGGGCGCGACCTCACCGCCCCCTCCCCCACGCCCGCAGCACCTCGAAGTCGTCCGCGAGCAGTCCCACCGTCGGGTCGATGCACCGCAGCAGGACCTGGCCCCGGTGGTTGCGGGTGATCCAGGAGCGGTCCGGTCCGCCGATCTCGTCGTCGACCCAGGCGAACGCGCGGCCGGCGGCGACGGCGACCAGGCGGCGGGTCTTCCAGTGCACGCCGTCGGGGGCGCGGTGCGGGGGCCGGGGCCAGTCCACGTACGGGAGGGCGGGGAGGCCCAGGACGGGGGCTATCCAGATGTTCGCCTCGGGGCCCCAGGTGCTGGCCCACACCAGGCGGTAGCCGAGGCTCAGGAGCAGCGGGCCGTGCCGGGGGTCGAGACGTACCGGCAGCGGCGGGTGCGGCTCCTCCCAGCCGGTGGGGCGCATCGGCAGGGTGGTGTATCCGGCCGGGGCCCGCCCGACGGGTGCCCGCCACGGGTTGAGCGGGCCGTCGACGTCGAGGAAGAGGATCGGGCGCGGGTCGGTCACCCGTCCGATGCTCCTCCCCCGGCCGGGTGGACGCGAGCGCTCCGCCGGGCCCGGCCGCCCCGGGCGCGGGGCGTGGCGAGGCGGGGAATTCCCGGCCGGTTCACCGAATAGCCGTAAAGTTGAAGCAAAAGTCCCGGTGCCGGTATCCCGGTGAGCGCGGCCGCATTTTTTTGGGAATTACCATTCCGCCACCGAGTCGGAACCACATCCACACCTCTCGCCGCAATACCCCGCGCGACACGTGCACGATTCGCCAGATGGCCGATTTCCGCCCGGTGAGCAACGGCCGCCACCCCCTCCAGTACCGCCAAGACCTGCGAAAACGCGATTGGTTCACCGTTTTCCGAACTTTTTCCTCGACAACTCCGTCACAGCTGGATCGCGCACGCAACCTCCCTCGTCCGCACCGCCATCTGAGTCCACATCAAGTGATGTCATAGTGAGGAAACGGATCGGCCGCTGCGGAAATCTCTCCGCTCCGGTGCGGCGATCGGTAGGGGGAGGACACCAAATTGCGCGGCTCATTCAGAACAGCCGTGGAGGAACCCGCAGAGCGCATTCCCGTCGTGGTACACGCACCGGATCCCATCTCCCGGGAAGGGACCATCAGCCAGCTGCGCGGCCATGCCGTGATCGACCTCGTCGACGAGGCGACCGCCCAGCAGTCGGGCGGCGTCGCGGTGCTGCTCACCGAGTCCCTCGACGAGACCATGCTCGGCTGGCTGCGGCGGCTGGTGCGCAGCGACGGGATGCACGCCGTGCTCGTCGTCAGCCTGATCCGTGAAGCGGAGCTGCTGGACATCATCGAATGCGGTGTCGGCGCCATCGTCTGGCGCCGCGAGGCCACCGGCAACCGCCTCCGGCAGGCGGTCGTCGCCGCCTCCCGGGGCGACGGCGACCTCCCCGCCGATCTGCTCGGACGGCTGCTCAGCCAGGTCGGCTCGCTCCGCCCGGGCACGCTCGGCGTCCCGGGCGTGCGCCCCTCGGGGCTCTCCCAGCGCGAGGTCGACGCACTGCGGCTGGTCGCGGAGGGCATGGACACCAACGAGATCGCCCGGAAGCTGGCGTACTCCGAGCGGACCGTCAAGAACATCATGCAGGGGCTGACGACCCGTCTGAACCTGCGCAACCGCGCACACGCCGTGGCCTACGCGCTGCGCGAGGGCTACATCTCGTGAGGGCCGTACGCGGCCGACTGGAGCGACACTGAATGATCCACGAAGTGGACGAGGTCATCGAGGGGCTGCTGACCGGCGGCGTACTCGCCGGCACCGGCATCGAGATCGCCTTCGACGCCCCGACCCGCACCTGGGCGTCCCGGCGCAACTCCCCCACGCTGAACGCCTATCTGTACGACATCCGCGAGGACACCGCGCGGCGTGAGGGCGGCACCATACCGGTGCGCGACGAGCGCGGCGCCGTGGTGCGCAGGCGCCGTCCGCCGCGCTGGTTCCGGCTGTCGTACCTGGTCACCGCCTGGACGAAGCGGCCGCAGGACGAACACCGGCTGCTGTCCGCGGCACTCGCCTCCCTCCTCCCCCACGAGCTGCTGGCGCCCCCGCAACTGCCGGGTCCGCTGGGCGCGCTCGGGCTGAGCGTGCCGCTCGTCGTCGGCGCCACGCCGGGCGACGCCCGCTCCCGCGCCGAACTCTTCTCCGCGCTCGGCGGCGAACTCAAGCCCTCCGTCGACCTGATGCTGACCGTGCCGTTCCCGGGCTTCCCCGAGTACGACGCCGGGCCGCCGGTCACCGAGGGCGCGGTGGTCTCCGCCCGGGAGCTGGACGGCCCCCTCGCCGACGAGCCCCGCGCACACCAGGAGCGGCACCTCAAGGGCGTGGCCCGGCCCGCGTCCGCCGCCGACACCGCGGAGGCACCCGGTGAGCGGTGACGCGCCCGCCGCCGCGCAGCCGCTGGCCGACCGGCTGGCCGCGCTGCGTGAGCGGGTCGCCGCGCTGGTCGCCCGGCGCGGCGCGGACGACCCGACGGCCGACGACCCGCTGCGCGGCCTGTACCTCTCCGACGACGCGGTACGCCACCGGCTGCGCGGCGGGGCCGAGGCCGGGGGCCCGCCGCCCGAGGGGTGGGACGGGCCGGAGCCTCCGGAGGGCGCCGTGGTGCCCGGCGACCGGCTGGGGCCGCTCGCCCGGCGGCTCGGGCTGACCCCGCTGGACTCCACCGTCCTGCTCATCGCCCTCGCCCCCGACCTCGACCGGGACTTCGAGCCGCTGTACGGCTACCTCAACGACGACGTCAGCCGGCGCCGCGCCACCACGGGGCTCGCCCTCGACCTGTGCGGACTGCTCGCCCCGGACGGCGCGGGCGCCGCGGCGCGGGCCCGCTTCCACCCGTCGGCGCCGCTGTCCGCGTACGGCCTGCTGCACGTCGAGGAGGCCGACCGCCCGTTCCTCGGCCGCTCGCTCCGCGTCCCGGACCGGGTGGCCGCGCACCTGCTGGGCGACGACACCCCGGACGCCGCGCTCGCCGGGTACGTCACGGAGCTGCCCGGCGCCCCGGCGGACGCACCGGCGGACCCGGCCGACCGGCTCGGTGCGCTGCTCGCGGCGGGCCCCGCCACCGTCTACCTGCGGGAGCACCGCGAGGGCGACGGATCGGCCCGCGCGGTGGCCGCGCTGCGCGCCGCGGGCCGGGCGGCGCTGCACTTCACGCCACCCGCCCGGCCGCGGCGCCCCGACGACGGCACGGCGGAGGTGGCGCCGGACGACCGGGGCCCGGTGGCGGCCCTGCTGCGCGAGGCCCGGCTGCGCGACTGCGCGGTCGTCGTCGCCCCGCTGCCGGACGAACCGGCTCCGCTGATCCGGGCGTTGGCGGCCGATGACGTGTCGGTGCTGCTGTGCGGGACACGGCCGTACGACCCGATGTGGTGCGCCCGTGATCCGCTGGTGCTGGAGGCGCCGCGGACCCGGGCGGGCGCGGCGGACACCTGGGAGGCGGCGCTCGGCGCGGACGCCGCCACGCCCGGCCTCGACCTGGCGGCGACGGTCGCCCCGTACCGCCTCGACGGGGAGCGGATCCGGCGGGCCGCCCGCTCCGCGCTGGCCCTGGCGGCGCTGGAGGGCACCGCGCTGACCGCCGCGCATCTGCGGCACGCCGCCCGGCAGCAGTCGGCGTCCGGTCTGGAGCGGCACGCCCGGCGGGTCCGCCCGGACGTCGGCTGGGCCGATCTGGTGCTGCCGGACGGGCCGCTGGGACAGCTGCGGGAGCTGGCGCTCCGCTCCCGCCACCGCGACCGGGTCCTCGGCGACTGGCGGCTGAGCGCCGGCGGCGGTCGGGGCCGGGGTGTGCTGGCGCTGTTCGCCGGGGACTCCGGGACCGGTAAGACGCTGTCCGCGGAGGTGGTCGCCGCCGACCTCGGCCTCGATCTCTACGTCGTGCAACTCTCCTCCGTCGTCGACAAGTTCGTCGGTGAGACGGAGAAGAACCTGGAGCGGATCTTCACCGAGGCGGACCGCACCGACGCGGTGCTGCTCTTCGACGAGGCCGACGCCGTCTTCGGCAAGCGGTCCGAGGTGAAGGACGCACACGACCGGTACGCCAACATGGAGAGCGCCTACCTGTTGCAGCGGCTGGAGGCGTTCGACGGCATCGCGGTGCTGACCACCAATCTGCGGGCCAACATCGACGACGCGTTCACCCGGCGGCTGGATCTGGTCGTCGACTTCCCGTTCCCCGACGCGGAGCAACGGCTGGCGCTGTGGCGGCACAGCCTGGCGCACGTGCCGTGCGCGGAGGGGATCGATCCGGGGCCGTGCGCCCGGGAGTTCGAGCTGTCCGGCGGTTCGATCCGCAGCGCGGTGGTCACCGCCGCGTACGCCGCCGCCGGGCGCGGCGGGCCGGTGACCGGCGCGGATCTGCTGACCGGCGCCCGCCGCGAGTACCGCAAGGGCGGACGGCTGGTGCTGGACGACGCCGGCTGGTGACCGGACGGCTCCCGGGCCGGTGGGGTCACCGGCCCGGGCGCCGCGGGCCGCTCGGGCCCGCTACTTCTCGATGAGCCAGCCCTGGTCGTCCTCGTCGGTGCAGTTGGCGAGCGTCAGCGCGGTCGCGTCCTTCAGATCCTCGCCCCGGGCGTAGTAGCCCTTCACGTCCAGGCAGTAGTTGTTGCTGGTCGCGTTGCGGATCCAGATCTGTCCGGTCGCCTGCCGCCGGTCCAGCCACCACACCTGGTTGCCGTCCTTGCGGCGGGTGCAGTTGGACTCCTGGATCAGCGAGGTGTTCGGCGCCGGAACGGGGCCCCGCACGTCGAGGCAGTGGTTGGCGCGGAGGTTACGGACCTGGAAGAGGTCCTTCCCGTTGGGCCCCGCGCCCTTCCCCTGCGGCAGCAGTTCGAAGCTCCACCGCTGGTTGTCCTCGGTGGGCGAGCCGTTGCAGCCGAACTGCATGACGGTGTGTCCCAGTTCGCCCTCGCCGTAGCCGGTGAGGTCGACGCACTTGTGCGTCGCGCCGTTGCGCAGCAGGACGTTGTGCAGATGCGCGTACGGGTCCGGCTTCGGCTTGTTGTTCCCGCCCCCGCCCTTCCCGCCGCCGTCGTCCTTCGGCGCCTCCGACGTCTGCTGCGGTGTCGGTTGCTGGGCGGGCGCCGACGGCTGGATGGTGTGCGCCGTCTGGCCGGGCGTCTTGTCCGTGGCCTTGGTGGCCACGTCCGGCTTGTACGTCAGCCAGATCATCACGAACGCGATGGCCAGCCCCAGCAGCAGGCTGAACAGCACCCCGAGCCAGCGCGGCAGCAGCCCCGGCTGGACGTACGTACCGCGCACCGGCAGCGGTTCGGCGCCGGAGCGCTGCACCGACAGTGTGTAGGGCCGGGACTGTTTGGCGCCCGCCCAGATGATCTGCCGCGGCTTGAGCGTGGTCTTCAAGAACGCCGCCCGCCCCGGCTCGACCTGCACGTTCGCCGGGTTGATCTCGTACGACAGCTGATCGCTGTTGTCGTGGCCGGTGACGGACGCGGTGAGCTTGACGTTGCCGAGGTTGTCGATGGCGAGCCGGGGACGGCCGCGGAACCGGCCGGTGACGTTGGTGGGGACGAGTTCGGCGCGGACCTCGCTGAACGGGGTGACGGTGACGTTGCCCTCGGGAACGGTGGTGGCCTCGGGGAACTCCGTCGGGATGATCTGGACACCGTAGGGGTGCGGACCGGCGGCGGCGTCGGGGGTGCGGGGCGGAGCGAACGTCAGCTCCACCGTGCCCGTGGTGCCCGGGTAGAGCCGGAGGGTCGCGGGCTCGACGGTCGTCCAAGGTGCCAGATCGCCCACCGGGACGCAGCGGTATTCGTCGACGACGTCGCCGGTGTTGCGCAGCCGCAGCCGCACGGTGGTGCTGCCGCCCGGGTCCACGGTGGTCGAGGCGGGTTCGAGAGAGGTCCACAGGCTCATACGGCGACCGTATGGCGGGGCCGGGGGGCGTGTCGCAGGACTGGGGGCAGGGTCGGGTGCCCCTAGGGACCGGGCCTGCTGCCCTCGGGGCCCGCACGGGCTGCACCCGGGCCCCCGGGCCGCCCCGGAAGCGGGCCCGCCGCAGGTCAACGGTACCTCGGGCGGCGTTCCGCGACCCGATGTCCGGGCTCCGGCTGCCCGTTGGGGCATCGGCGCTGCCCCCGCTACGGCCCCGACGGACCTTCCGGGGCCCGGAGGGCGGCGACGACAGTGGCGTACTCCACCGTCAAACGG
Source organism: Streptomyces sp. NPDC029159 (assembly GCF_055564055.1). NCBI lineage: Bacteria > Bacillati > Actinomycetota > Actinomycetes > Kitasatosporales > Streptomycetaceae > Streptomyces > Streptomyces sp. NPDC029159. The sequence goes on along the minus strand of NZ_JBVHWT010000005.1, from coordinate 264,514 downwards.
TTGTCGTACCCCGAGGAGAACCAGCGCATGCCGTCGTATCTGTCGCCCGGCGTCTACGTCGAGGAGGTAGCCAGTGGCTCCCGCCCGATCGAGGGGGTCGGCACGTCCGTGGCGGCTTTCGTGGGCCTGGCGCCCACGGGGCCGCTGAACCAGCCGACGCTGGTGACCAACTGGTCCCAGTACGTGGCCGCCTTCGGCGAGTTCACCGACGGCTACTACCTCGCCCACTCGGTCTACGGGTTCTTCAACAACGGCGGTTCGGCCGCCTACGTGGTCCGGGTCGGCGGCACCGCCGCGGACGCCGCGCAGCAGTCCGGTGCGCCGGCCGCGGTGCCGGCCGCCGCCGCGCCCGCCGAGCTGACGCCCGGTGAGCCCGCCTCCCTGGGCACCTTCGCGGTCCGGGCGCTGGCGTCCGGCACCGGCGGCGGTGCGCTGAGCGTCGAGGTCACCGACCCGGAGGGCGAGGGCCCGGCCGAGCGGTTCCGGCTGCTGGTCAAGGACGGCGACAAGGTCGCCGAGACCTTCGACGTCAGTGCCAAGAAGAGCACTCGCAACTACGTCGTCACCCAGGTCAAGGAGCGCTCCAAGCTCATCACCGTCCTGGAGGCGGCGCCCGCGGCCCAGTTGGCGCGGCCCGACAACCAGACGGTGGAGCTGGCCCGGCCCGTCCAGGCGCCCGCGGCCCCGGCGCCCGCCGCCCCGGGTGCGGCCCCGGCCGTCCACCCCGGCCCGGCCGAGTACCTCGGCGACTCCGCCGACCGCACCGGCTTCGGTGGTCTGGAGGCGGTCGACGAGATCTCGATGGTCGCGGTGCCCGACCTGATGGCCGCCTACCAGCGGGGCGCCATCGGCCTGGAGGAGGTCAAGGCCGTCCAGCTCGGTCTGATCGCCCACTGTGAGCTGATGGGGGACCGCGTCGCCGTCATCGACCCGCCGCCCGGTCTCAACGCCCGGGACATCCGGGTGTGGCGCCAGGACACGGCGGGCTACGACTCGAAGTACGCCGCGGTGTACTACCCGTGGGTCAAGGTCTTCGACCCGGCGTCCGGCCAGACGAAGATGATCCCGCCGAGCGGTCACGTCTCCGGTATCTGGGCCCGTAACGACTTCGAGCGCGGTGTCCACAAGGCCCCGGCCAACGAGGTGGTGCGCGGCGCCGTCGATCTGGAGACCCAGATCACCCGCGGTGAGCAGGATCTGCTCAACCCGATCGGCGTCAACTGCATCCGTGCCTTCCCCGGCCGCGGTATCCGCGTGTGGGGTGCCCGCACCCTCTCCTCCGACCCGGCCTGGCGCTACATCAACATCCGCCGGTACTTCAACTACCTGGAGGAGTCGATCCTGATCGGCACCCAGTGGGTGGTGTTCGAGCCCAACGACGAGGCGCTGTGGGCCCGGATCCGGCGGAACGTCTCCGCGTTCCTCGTCAACGAGTGGCGCAACGGCGCCCTGTTCGGCTCCCGTCCCGAGGACGCCTTCTACGTGAAGTGCGACGCCGAGACCAACACCCCGGAGTCGGTCGACCTCGGCCGGGTCATCTGCGAGATCGGCATCGCGCCGGTCAAGCCCGCCGAGTTCGTGATCTTCCGGCTGGCGCAGTTCTCCAGCGGCAGCGGCGAGCTGGAGGAGTAGCCCCGCCGGGGTGGGGCGCGGCCGGCGCCGTGCCCCACCCCGTCCGCACCTGATCGCCCCGTTTCCCGGGGGCCCGGCATCCGCGCCGGTGTCCCCCGCCCTCCCTGCACAGAGAGCGAACCATGAGTCTGCAGCCCGGTGATTCCCTCACCTCACACAATTTCGGCCTCCAGATCGACGGTGTCATGGTCGAGTACCTCCAGGAGGTCAGCGGCCTGAGCATCGAGCAGGACGTGATCGAGTACCAGCAGGTCTCCAGCCAGGGCAAGCCCGTCACGAAGAAGCTGCCGGGCGTGAAGAAGGCCGGCACCTGCACGGTCGTGCGCGGTATGACGCAGTCCGCCGCGTTCAACCAGTGGATCACCCAGTCCGTCAACGGCCAGATGTCGACGGCGCGGAAGAACGCCACGATCATGGTGATGGACTACATGAACACCCCGGTGAAGCGCTACAACATGCGCAACGCCTGGTGCAGCAAGGTCGACACCTCCACCGTGAAGGCCGGTGAGGCGTCCGCGCTGACCGAGACCGTGACCATCACCTTCGAAGAACTGGTCATCGAGTAATGCGCCGTACGGCCTCCCGGACCGCGGTCGTCCCCGACCCGGTCGCCGCGCCCGCGGCCCCGGGCGGGGACCCCGCGGCACCCGCCCCGGTCGCGGCGCCCGCGCCCGCCGCCGAACGGGCCCCGCTGCGCACCGAGTTCGAGTTCGAGCTGCCGCGCGGCTACGTCGACGACGCGGGTGTGGTGCACCGCACCGGTTCGATGCGGCTGGCGACGGCCCGCGACGAGCTGGTGCCGCTGCGGGACATCAGGGTCCAGGAGAACCCGGCGTATCTGTCGGTGGTGCTGCTGGGCCGCGTCATCACCCGCCTCGGCACGCTCCACCAGGTGCACGACGGCATCGTGGAGAACATGTTCGCCTCCGACCTGGCGTTCCTGCAGGACTTCTACCGGCAGGTCAACGCGGAGGGCCACACCCGGGCCGGGGTGACCTGCCCGCACTGCGAGCAGCCGTTCGAGGTGGAGCTGGGCGGGAGCCGCCTGGGGGAATCGTGACGTACGCGGCCGACCGTGTCCACGCGGAGATCGCGTACGTCGCCTATCACTTCCACTGGAGCCTGGAGGACATCCTGGACCTCGAACACGGGGACCGCCGCCGGTACGCCGACGCGATCGCCACGCTGGTCAACCGCGCGGCGGCGGAGGGCTGATGGGACTCCTCGACAGACTGCGCGGCCACCGTCCGCAGGCGCCGGACGGCGGTACGGCCGGACCCGCCGCCGGGCCCGCCACGGCTCCCGCGGCCGATCCGGCCCCGGTGGACGCCGGGCACCGGGAACCGGCCGGCTGGTCGGCGCTGCCGCCGATCCGGCGTGCCTTCGCCGACCGGACGGACACCGTCGCCGACCGCGGTTTCGGCACCTCGCTGACGACCTGGCAGAACCCGTCCTTCACCGGCACCCTCACCCATGCGGTGCTGGACGGCGGGCCCGGCGGGCGGATCGCGCAGCTGTCCGCGGCGCCGGTGCGCGGTGCGGGCGAACAACCGGAGGCCCCCGTGGCGGAGTTGCCCGTCGCGGGGCCGCGTCCGGCGCCTGCCGACGCCCCGGCCGACGCGGACGGGACGCACGACGTGCCCGCCGCCCCGGTCGTGGTGGCGCGGGCGGCGGGCCCGCAAGTCCGGCCGCTGTCGCCGGCCGCGGCGGCGCGCCCTGCGACGCTGACGTCCGCCCCGCGCGGTACGCGGTCCGGTGCGGCCCCGCGCACCTCGGTGCAGCGGCGGGAGCTGCCGGTGGCACGGGCGGAGTCGGGTGGCGCACCGGCCTCGCGGCCTGCGCCCGGCGCGGGTGCGGCTTCGGCGGCCGGTGCGGGAGCGCGTTCCGGCTCGGCTGCCGACTCCGGTGGCGGGCGCGGCGGTTCCCCGGCGGGCGGGGCGGAGCTGCCGCTACCGCCTGCCGCCGGTGGCGTCTCGCCGTCCGGCGTCGATGCCTCTTCCCCGTCCGGTGCCGGGCTGCCACCGATTGCGGTGCAGCGGGCGGCGGACGGTGGGCTGGCGGTGCCCGATACAGGGACCGGTCCGGCGCCCGATGCGGGGACCGCTCCGGTGTCCCCTCCGAACCCCCTTCGCATCACCAACTCGCTTTATGAGCAACGGAGTTCAGGTCAGCAGGAGTCCTCATACCGGCCCGGGAATTCCGCGGGTGCGTCGCGCCCCGGCGGTGGTCGGCCGGGTGGTGCGCCGGGGGCCGGGCTCGCCGGGCCGCTGCCCGTGGTGCAGAAGGCCACGCGCACCCCCGCCGCGCCTGCCGTCCCTGGAACGCCGCGTCCCGCTCGCACCGCCGGGCCGGTCGGTGCGCCCTCCCGGCCCGAAGCGGGCACGTCCGCCGGTACGCAGGGAAGTCCGCCCCGTGCGGGCGCGGCTGCGCGTCCGGGTACGCCGTCGTCCGGCCCGGCACCGACGAGCGGCACCGGTGTGAGCGCGGCACCGAATGCGTCCGCCTCCGTCGCTCCGCGTACGCCTGCCTCGTCGGGGACCGGACCCACGCCCTCGCCGTCGGCGTTCGGCCCCTCGTCGACTCCGTCGGCCTCCGGCCCCTCGTCAGCTCCCTCGGTCTCCAGCTCTGCGTCGGCGTCCGGCCGCCCCTCGGCTCCGAGCGCCGCTGCGCCGAAGGGGCTCGGGGCGCCGAAGGGCTCCGCCGCCTCGCAGCGCTCCGGTGCGTCCGGTGCCGTCACCGTCTCGCGTACCGCGGGTTCGCCTGGCGGCTCCGCCCCTTCGGCGGGTGGTGACCGTCCGTTGGCCGTCTCCCGCGCCCTGGCCGCGCCCGACGCGGCGCGTACGGCGGGGACTCCGTCCGCCCCGGGAACGCCGCGCCCGGCGGGCCCCTCCGGCCCGGCGTCCGGTACGCCCGGCGGCCCGGCCGCGCCGCCCTCCGGCCCGTCGGCGTCCTCTCCCCCGGCCCCTCCGGCTGCGGGCCCCGGCGCTCCTTCCGGCCGTACGGCTCCCGGCACGCGTCCGGTTTCCTCCGGTACCGATGGGCACCCGGTGCAGCGCAGCACCGAGGGCGCCGCCGTGCGCAGGGGGCTGGGCACGCCGCGCGCCGCACAGCCGTCGCCCGCCTCCGGCCCGGCCGCTCCGGCGACGCCCTCCGGTGCGCCGGTGCCCACCCCGGCGGCGCCGTCCGGTACGCCGGTGCAGCGGTCGGCCGGGCTCAACCCGCCTACGGGGGCGGTGCGTTCGGCCGCGTCGCCGTCGGCACCGGTCGCCCCGGCGCCGGGCACGCCGACCGCCCCCACGCCCCCCACGCCTCCGGCGCCGAGCACACCGGCCATGCCCACCGCGCCTGTCGCGCCGACCGCGTCCAGCTCGCCCTCCGCCGCAGCGCCGTCCACGACTCCGGCTCCCACTCCGGCACCGGCTCCGGCACCGGGCGCGGCAGCCCCCACCCGCACCGCCGCGGCCAACTCCCCCGCACCGCCCGCCCCCTCGGCCCGGTCCGTCGCCGCTTCCGGCCCGAGCCTGCCCGTCGCACGCCGCACGGCACCGTCCGCTCCCGGGTCCACGGAACCGGCCCGGCGGCGTCCCCTGCTGGGTGCCCCGCTGATCGCCCCGCCGCAGGCCGAGTCGGCGCGTTCGGGCCCGGCGACCGGTGCCCCCATCGCACCGCACCGCCCGGCCGGGTCCTCGGGCACCACGGCCGACGGCCCCGCGCCCGTGCAGCGTGCCGTCCCCGTACGGCGGCCCGCCGCAGCACAGTCCTCCGGGATGCGCCCCGCAAACACCGGCCACCCGACCGGCGACACCCCCCGGCTCCCGCTGCCGACCCCGATCGCCCGGGCCGTACCGGAAGCCACGCCTCCGGGGGCCACCGTCCGGCCTCCGTTCGCGGCTCCCGTGGCACCGGAACCCGCGGCGGCGAAACCCGTGTCGCCGGAGCCCGCGCCCCCGCAGTTGGCCCCCGTCGTCCGCCCGAACACCCCGCCCGCCGCCGGGCCGTCCGCCGCCGCCCCGACGCGTCCGGCCGCGGCCCTGCCGCTGGCCTCCGCCCGCCCGTTGACCTCGGCGACGGCGTCCGGCACCCCGGCCGCCGCCCCCGTCCAGCGGCGTACGGCCCCGGCCGCCGCGCCGCTGCGTCCCGCTCCGGTGCCGGGCGCGCCGTCCGTTCGGCCGGCGCAGTCGCCGTCGAGCCCGGCGCGGCAGCCGGGCGCCCCGGCACCCGGCGCCCCCGTGCAGCTGCGGCAGCTCCCGGACGGCCCGGCGTCGCAGGCCCCGGCCGTCACCACGACGCTGAACGGCCCCGCGGCCGCGCCGCGGTCCGGACCGGCGAGCGCACCCGCCCCGCAGGCCGCTCCGCTCCGCGCCGCCCCGGCGCCGGGCGGGACCGGGGACGCGCCGCGCCGCCCGCCGGTCCCGCTCCCGACCGCGGCAGGTGCCGCGCCGCCCGCCGTCCAGCGCAGGGCCGCACCGCTGACACCGCGTCCGGCGAGCGTGCCCACCGCGCCCCCGGCACCGGCGGCCGGCCCCTCGTTCCCGGCAGCCGGACCGCCCGCAGGAGGCCCGGCCCCCGTACCGCCGCTCCCACCCCTCCCCGCCGTCCAACGCGCCCCTGAGCAGGGCGGGTCGGAGCGGCGGCCGCTGCTGGAGAAGAGTGCGCCGCCGACGCGGGAGCCGCACCAGGCTCCGCCGCTTCCCACCGGGAAGAGTGTTCCGGTGCCGGAGCGGACGCCGAGCCGGGAGCAGCCGCCGCTCAAGCGCACCTCGGCCCGTAACCGGCAGGTGCCCGAGAAGAGTTCCCCGAAGCGGTCCGGCGGGCGGGAGGGGGACGGGTTCGATGCCCGCAACCTCACCGACGGCCAGGTCGACGAGCTGGTCCACCGGTTGATCGGGCTGCTGGTCCCCCGGTTGAAGGCCGAATTCCGTCACGACCGGGAGCGCATCGGCAGACTCCGCGATCCGCGCCGCTGACGCGGCCCACCCCCGCTTTGCCCTCACGTCCGTATCAGAAAGGCCGCCGCGATGCCCAGCGATCTCGATCCGGGATCCACCATTTTCTTCACCCTGACCATCGACGGCGAGAGTCTGGGGTACTTCAACGGCTGTGAAGGGCTCGCCTCCGAGGTGGAGATCGAGCACCACCAGGAGGGCGGCAACAACGGCTTCGTCTGGCAGCTGCCGTCCCGCGTCACCTTCTCCAGCATCCGGCTGACCCGCCCGCTGACCCCGGACACCTCGAAGGTCGCGGCCTGGATCTCGTCGGTGACCACCGGGGTGCGCCGTCCCACCGCGCAGATCGCGGCGCTGCGGGCGGACGGTTCGGTCGTCGCCCGCTGGGGGCTCATCGACGTGCTGCCGGTCCGCTGGCAGGGCCCGTCCCTCGATCCGGAGAGCCCGGGGGTGGCCACCGAGGTCCTGGAGATCACCCACCACGGCTTCACCGACGCGGGAGGTGCGTGATGGCGGGTTCCGGTGGCAAAGGCGCGGGCAAGAGCCTGGTCCGCGCCTCGCTCGCGATCCATGAGCCGCCGGTCGGCGAGAGCACCACGCCCGGCGCGCTGAAGCGTACGTTCGGCTTCGACTTCAACCCCTCGCAGCTGGCGCTCAGCCAGCGCGCCGACTGGAAGGTGACACCGGCACCCGCCGTCCGCAACGGCGCGCTCCCCGAGTTCATCGGCGCGTACGCCCGGGAGCTGACCGTGGAGATCTTCCTGGACTGCTCGGACAAGCCGGACAGCAACGAGGTCCTGAAGAAGGTCGACGCGCTGCTCGACTGCTGTGAGGTGACGGCCGCGAGCATTGCCGCGAAGCAGCCGTCGACGCCGTGGGTGGTGTTCGAGTGGGGCGGGTTCTCCACCGCGCACTTCACCGCGTACGTGGCCTCCGTCGACGTCACGTACACGCTGTTCGGCACCACCGGACTGCCGATCCGGGCCACCTGCCGGATGCGGCTGGGCGAGATCCCCACCGACACCAAGGGGCAGAACCCGACCTCGGGGGCGCTGACCGCGCGGCGGGTGCACCGGCTGGTGGCCGGGGACTCGCTGCCGTCGCTGGCCTGGCGGGAGTACGGCGACGCCGGGTTCTGGCGGGCCATCGCCACGGCCAACGGCATCGACGACCCGTCGCGGCTGTCGCCCGGCACCGAACTGATGCTGCCCGCCGTCGAGGAGGTGACCGGAGCATGACCAAGCTCGCCTATTCCAGCGTCATCCACGTCACGATCGGCGGCTCCCCGCTGCCGAAGAAACTGCTGCCGTACCTGTCGGACGCCTGGGTGGACCTCGGCTCCGGGGTGCCCGGCGCCTTCCAGCTCACCTTCCGCGACCCGCACCGCAAACTGCTCGGCTCCGCCGGCATCAAGATCGGCACCAAGGTCGCGCTGGCGCCGGTCGCCGACGGCAAGGGCGCCCAGGATCCGCTGATCAGCGGCGAGGTCACCGCGCTGGAGACGGAGTACGACGGCACCGGCACCTTCACCCTCGTCCGCGGCTACGACCTCGGACACCGGCTGCTCCGGCAGCGCCGGGTCGCCGGCTACACCCGGATGACGGCCGCGGCCATCGCCCGGAAGCTGGTCGCCGACAGCGGCATCACCGTCGGGCGGATCGAGTCCACGAAGGGGACGTACGACTTCCTCACCCAGGACAACGTCACCGACTGGGACTTCCTCTCCCGCCTCGCGGACGAGAACGAGAAGGTGATGTTCCTCGACCCGCGCGGGAAGTTCCAGTTCGTCACCCCCGACAAGGCGTCGGGCGCGCCGCCGGAGAGCACCCCGGGCGACAAGAGCCCGTACGTCCTCCAGGCGGGCGTCGACATCCTGCGCTGCCGCTCCGCCGTCACCGCCGCCGACCAGGTGCCGCGGACGGAGGCGCGCGGCTGGGACGTGCAGGGCAAGAAGGTGCTGCGGGAGCGGTCGGACGCGAAGGACAACCCCGGCTTCGCCATCGGCACCACGCCGGGCAAGGCGGCCACGGCGTTCCCGACCTCCCCGCTCGTCGAGACCCACACACCCTACGACCAGCAGCCGCAGGTCAAGCGGGCGGCGGACGCGCTGGCCGACGACGTCACGGCGTCCTTCGCGGAGCTGGAGGTCACCGTGCGCGGCGCGCCGAAGCTGCGGCCGGACACCCCGGTGACCCTCACCGACGTCGGCGAACCCTTCGAGGGCAAGTACACCGCGACGGGGGTGCGGCACGTCTTCGCCTCCGGGCGGCACTACGAGACGTGGGTGACCGTCAGCGGGCGTCAGTGGCGGTCGCTGTACGGCGTGGCGTCCGGCGGCGCCACGGCCGCCTCGCGACTGCCGTCCGTCGCCAACGCGATCGTCACGGATGTGAAGGACCCGCTGAAGCAGGGCCGGGTCAAGCTGCGGTTCCCGTGGCTGGACGACAGGTACGTCAGCGACTGGACGCGCACCGTGCAGCTGGGCGGCGTCAACGGCGGCTCCATCGTGCCGCTGGACGTCAAGGACGAGGTCCTGGTGGCGTTCGACCGGGGTGCGCTGGACCATCCGTACGTCATCGGCGGGCTCTACAACGGCAAGGACAAGCCGGAGAACGGCGATGTGCCGCTGCACGACCGGCTCAGCGGGAAGGCGAGCCGCCACACCGTCGCCGACCGGGAGAACAACCGCGTCGATCTGCTCAGCCAGAAGAGCGGGCTGCGCAAGCGCGGGGTGCGGCTGCGGACCGGGGACGACCGGCTGACCGTCGAACTCGACCGCACCAAGACACAGATCACCGTCGACAGCAAGGGAAGCGTCAGCATCACGGGCAACACGTCGGTGTCCGTGGAGTCCCAGGGCAGTCTGTCCCTGCGGGCCGCCGGGGCGATGAACATGTACGCGGGCGGGGCGATGAGCCTCACCGCGGGCGGGGCGATGTCGGTCAAGGGCGGCGTCGATCTGGCGCTCCAGGCCGGCGGCATGTTCAACCTGAACGCGGGCGGGGCCGGCACGATCGACGCCGGCGCGATGCTGCACCTGGCCGGTGGCGCCGATGTGAACCTGATCGCCGGTGCGGCCATGCAGATCCTGGCGACCGGCAACGTGGCGGTCGTCGCCGCGGAGGTCGCGTTCGCCGGGTACGTCACCGTCGACGGGGTCCCGGTGATCTGATGCCCGAACAATTCGTCGGATCCGGTTGGTCGTTCCCGCTGCGCATCAGTCCGACCGGGGGGATCGCCCTGGTCAGCGGGGAGCGGGAGGTGGAGGAGGCCATTCATCTGGTGCTGGCGACGGCGCCCGGTGAGCGGCCGATGCGGCCGGAGTTCGGCTGCGCCATCCACGACATGGTCTTCGCGCCGGTCAACGAGGCGACCGCCGGCCGTATCCAGCACGAGGTGCACACCAGCCTCGACCGGTGGGAGCCGCGTATCGAGGTGCACGACGTGGAGGTGACCGCGGGCGACGAGCCGGGCGTCCTCTTCATCGACGTGCGCTACACGATCCGCGGCACCAACAACCCCCGCAACCTCGTCTTCCCCTTCTACGTCATTCCCGCCCACGACGGCCCCGACTCCGCTCCCGACTCCCCCGGCCCGTCCACCGAAAGCGACCGCTGATGGCCCTGCCTTCCCCGAACCTCGACGACCGGCGCTTCCAGCAGTTCGTCGACGACGCCAAGCGCTACATCCAGCAGCGCGCCCCGGAGTGGACCGACCACAACGTGTCCGACCCCGGCGTGACGCTGGTGGAGACCGTCGCGCACATGGCCGACCAGATCGTCTACCGGCTCAACCGCGTCCCGGAGAAGAACCACCTCGCCTTCCTCGACCTCGTCGGCATCACGCTCTTCCCGCCGTCGGCGGCGCGGACGGAGCTGACGTTCTGGCTGTCCGCGGCGCAGGACGAGCCGGTGCGGGTGCCGCTGGGCACCGAGGCGGCGACGGTGCGGGCGGACAGCGAGGACGCGGTGGTCTTCGCCACCGAGCGGGAGCTGACGGTGGTGCCGTCCTCGCTCGCCCATCTCGCGGTGCAGAACGAGGGGCAGCCCGTCACCGACCGGACCTCCGACCTCCAGGAGGGCCAGGACCTGCTCTGCTTCGCCGAGGCGCCGCGGCCGGGCGACTGCATGCTGCTGGGGCTGAGCGCCGCGGTGCCGCACTGCGCGGTGGCGCTGCGGCTCGACAGCCGGGTCGACGGCGTGGGTGTCGACCCGCGGCAGCCGCCCCTGGTGTGGGAGGCGTGGACCGCCGACGGCTGGGCGGCGTGCGAGGTCGACCAGGACACCACCGGTGGTCTCAACCGGCCCGGCGACGTGGTGCTGCACGTGCCCGGCGGCCATGTGCTGTCCCGGTCCGGGCGGAACGAGGCGGGCTGGATCCGCTGCCGCGTCACCGAGGCCGCGTCCGGCCAGCCCTTCTACACCACCTCGCCCACCGTGCGGTCGGCGGAGGCGTTCACGGTGGGCGGCACCACCCCCGCGGTGCACGCCGAGACGGTGTACGACGAGCCGCTCGGCGAGTCCGGCGGGCTGCCCGGCCAGCGGCTGCGGCTGGCCCGTACGCCCGTCGTCGGCGACAGTCCGCCGCTCCACCTCCAGGTCGCCGAGTACGACGGCTGGACGGACTGGGAGGTGGTGCCGCACTTCGCGGCGTCCGGCCCCGACGACCGGCATGTGACGCTGGACGCCACCACCGGCGAGATCGCGTTCGGCCCGTCGGTGCGCGAGCCGGACGGGACGATGCGCCACTACGGCGCGATGCCGCCGAAGGGCTCCACGATCCGCGCCCGCCGCTACCGCACCGGCGGCGGCCGCACCGGCAACGTCGCCCGGGGCGCGGTGCGTGCGCTGCGCGACTCCGTCCCGTACGTCGCCGAGGTGGTCAACCGGGAGGCGGCGCGCGGCGGGGTCGACGGCGAGACCGTCGAGGAGGCGCGGGCCCGCGCGCCGATCACGCTGCGGGCGCAGGACCGCGCGGTGACGCTGCGGGACTACGCGGAGCTGGCCCGGCGGGCGGCGCCGGAGACGGCCCGGATCACCTGCCTCGCCGGTGACGAGGGCGAGCACGGCGCGTACGCGGTGCGGGTGCTGGTGGTGCCGCAGGCGGTGCCGGACCCGGGCGGCCGGCTGCGGTTCGAGCAGTTGGTGCCCGCGGACTCGCTGCTGGAGCGGGTGACGCGGTATCTGGACGACCGGCGGCTGATCGGGACCCGGCTCGCGGTGGGCCCGCCGTTCTACCAGGGCGTCACGGTCGTCTCCACGCTGCACGCCTTCCGTGGGGTGGACGTGGACCGGGTGCGGCGCGAGGCGCACGACGCGCTCTACCGCCACCTCGATCCGCTGACCGGCGGTGCGGACGGCAACGGCTGGCCGTTCGGGCGTCCGGTGCAGGCCGGTGAGGTCTTCGCGGTGCTCCAGCGGGTGCCGGGCGTGGAGTTGGTGGACGAGGTGCTGCTGCACCCGGCCGACCCGCTGACCGGCCGCCGCGGCGACCAGTCGGACCGTATCGATCTCGATCCGTCGTCGCTGGTGTTCTCCTTCGACCACCGGGTCCGGGTCATCGGGGACGCGTCGTGAGGGGCTCGGTGGACGGGCTGGTGTCGTCGGCACCGCTGGGCCCGATGCTGCCGGCGGTCTTCGCGGACGACGCGCTGGCGCAGGACTTCGTCGCGGGTCTGGACGAGGTGCTGGCGCCGCTCGTCAACGTCCTGGACTGTCTGGACTCCTACTTCCGGCCGTCGCTGGCCCCTGCCGACTTCACCCGCTGGCTGGGCTGGTGGGTGGGGGCCGACACCGACGGGATCGACGACGGTGACGCCGCCGGTCAGGCGCGGCTGCGGGCCGCGGTGGCCGCGGCGGCCCATCTGCACCGGGTGCGCGGTACCCGCCGCGGGCTGGCGGAGACGGTGCGGCTGGCGTTCGGCGTCGCACCGGAGATCTCCGAGAGCGGCGCGGCGGCGTGGAGCGCCCGTCCGCGCGGCCCGGCCCCGGGCGAGCGCCGCCCGCGGCTGCACGTCACGCTCCGGCTGCCCGCGCCGACCGCCGCGGACACCCACCGACTGGACGCCCTCGTGGCGGCCGCCCGCCCCGCCCACATGCCGTACACCGTCGAGGTGCTGACGGCGGAAAGGACCTGACCGACATGAGCAACAGCCCGTCCTCCGGAGCCTCCGGCAAGGACGCGCGCCCTGCGGCCTGCGAGCAGTGCGGTACGCCGCACGAGGCGGGACAGCCGTTCTGCGACACCTGCGGCGCCGTCCTGCGCTGGACGCCCGCCGGCGCCCGCCCGGCCGCCGCCGCGCCCCGCCCCTCGTCCGACCCGGACGAGGACACCGCCGACGTGCCGCCCGCCCCGGGCCGCCCGGCCGCACCGGACGGTGCCTCCGACACCGCGGGCACCGGCCGGGAGCGGACCTCCGGGACGTCCGGGACCTCGGGCACCGGCGGCACGGCGGGGTCCGGCGCCACGGGCGGCACGGCGGGCTCCGGCACCGCGTCCGGCACCGGTGCGGCGGAGGGCTCCGGTCCGGCCGCGTCCGGGACCGCGTCCGGCACCGCGTCGTCCGGTTCCTCCGATCCGGCCGAGGACGAACGTGCCCGTGCCCGGGCGTTGCTCGTGCCGGTCGATGATCCGCAGGGGGAGCCGGAGCGGCCGTCCGTGGCGCCCGTGCTGCCGGGGCAGCCGGTCGCGGCGCGGCCGCAGGTCCGGGCGCCGGGCGAGTACCAGACCGTGGAGGGGACGGCCTGTCCCTGGTGCGGTACGCCCAACCGGCCGGACCGGCACTTCTGCTGCCGCTGTGCGATGCGGATGGCGTCGTCGCCCGAGGGCCCGGCCCGGCTGCCGTGGTGGCGGCGGCTGTTCGACCGCCGCAACCGGGAGCAGCCGTGGGCCGGGGACCGGCCGCGGCTGCGCCGGCAGCTCGGCCGGATCCTGCGGTGGCTGGTGACGGCCGCGGCGCTCGGCCTCGTCGTGTTCGGGCTGTTCCACATCGACGAGGGCATCCAGACGGTCAAGGACCACTTCGCCAAGCGCGCGCTGGTGAGCCCGGAGGCGGCCACCGCGTCCCGGTCGTTCGCCAAGCACGGCCCTGAGCAGGCGTTCGACCCGTTCAGCAACACCTGGTGGGGGCCCGGGATCTCGCCGGGGACGGGGAACTGGCTGGAGGCGCGGTTCTCGGACCCGGTGCGGTTGCTGGACATCGGCATCACGCCCGGTGAGTCGTCGCACGCCGAGGCGCTCGCCAAGTCGGCGCAGCCGCACCGGGTCACGGCGCAGATCACCATGGACGACGGACACACCGCGACCCAGGTCATCAACCTCGACCAGGGCAGCGGTTTCCAGCACCAGTCGTTCCGGTACGGCGATGTGGTGAAGGTGCGGCTGACCGTGGACTCGGCGTACGGGACGGGTCCTGACAAGCAGGTGGCCATCGCCGCGGTCGAGTTCTTCGGGCCGTCGCACAGCCAGAGCTGACGGCAGGACCTACGGGGGCCCGTCCGGGAGCGGGCGGGCCCTTTCCGCCGGCCCGGCGCCGGGTCCGCGCGCACCGCCCGCACCTTCTCTACAGTGTTGTAGATTTTGGGTTTCCGCAGCCGGGCGGGCACGCCCGCGGCACGCCCGTCGTCCGGTGGGCGACCGCCCGGCTCACCGTCACGACAGAGGAATCTGATGTCCGTAAATCTGAGCAAGGGCCAGAAGATCAGCCTGAGCAAGTCCGACGGCGGGGCGCTCACCCTCGTGCGGATGGGCCTGGGCTGGCAGGCCGCGGGCCGCAAGGGGTTCTGGGCCAAGCTCACCGCCAAGGAGATCGACCTGGACGCCTCCGCGGTGCTCTTCGCCGGGCAGCAGCCCGTCGACGTCGTCTTCTTCCAGCATCTGATCAGTGACGACGGTTCGGTCCGGCACACCGGCGACAACCGCGTGGGCGGCGCCGGTCAGGGCGGCGACGACGAGTCGATCCTGGTCGACCTGGGACAGGTACCGGCCAACGTCGACCAGATCGTCTTCACCGTCAACTCCTTCACCGGGCAGACATTCCAGGAGGTCCAGAACGCCTTCTGCCGCCTGGTCGACGAGACCACCGGCCAGGAGCTGGCGCGCTACACCCTCGACGGCGGCGGCGCGCACACCGCGCAGATCATGGCCAAGGTGTACCGCTCGGACCAGGGCTGGCAGATGGCCGCCCTCGGCACCCCGGCGAACGGCCGCACCTTCCAGGACCTGATGCCGTCCATCGCCGCACACCTGTGAGGCGTGCGCCGCACCCGGTACGCCGGGTGCGGCGCGGTCGCTCCGCGGGTGTGGACGAGGCGGCAGCTGCTGCCTGCAACGGCACCGTCAGGCGAGGTTGTCGGTGATGTGCTGGAGTACGGAGACCGCCGTCGCGTGCTCCTCCTCCGTGATGTCGCCGAGGAGCTCCGCGCGTACCCGGTCCATGTGTTCCTTCGCCGTCGCCAGGCCCTCGTGGCCCTGTTCCGTGAGGGTCAGCCGGTCGTCCGCGCCGGTGTCGAGCCAGCCCCGGTGCACGAGGGCGTCGGCGGCGTGGGCGATCACCTGGGTGTCCATGCCGTAGGGCACGTCCAGGGCGCGGATCTCCTCCCTGGTGAGGCCGTGCTCGGCCCGGACGATGTTGTTGAGCGCCCACCACTGGAACTGGGTGAGGTCGATGCGCGCCAGGGCGGCCTGCGAGTGCCGCAGGATCGCCTGGGTGGCGCCCCAGGCAACCAGGGCGATCGGCCGCTGGTCGCGCGTGGTGGTGTCCTTCTGCGGGGTGCTTGTGGTCGTCATGCTCACGAAGCTAGGACCTCAAGTGCAGTTGAGGTCAAGGCCGGTCAGGCCCTAGAGCACCCCGGCGACCGCCGCGCCCAGGAACGCGGCGCCGAGCCCGGCGGCGAGTTGGGCGGCGGCATTGGCCACCGCGAGGAAGCGTGCGCCGTCCTCGGCCAGCCGCAGTGTCTCGTAGGAGAAGGTCGAGTACGTCGACAGTGCCCCGCACAGCCCGGTGCCCAGGGTCAGCTGCACCTGGGAGGGGACCGCGCCGGAGGCCGCGGCGCCGGTGATCAGGCCGAGGATCACGCACGCCGAGACGTTGACGGTGAAGGTGCCCCAGGGGAAGACCGAGTCGTGGCGGGCCTGGACGGCGCGGTCGGTGAGGTAGCGCAGCGGGGCGCCGACCGCGGCGCCGGCGATGACGAGCAGCCAGTTCACCGGCGCACCTCGCTCCGGGTGTACCGGATCGTCTCGCAGACGTCCAGGGTGACCAGGCCGTCGCCCACCACCTCGTCGAGCTGCGGCAGGAAGCCGCGGATGCGCTCCTCGGTGTCGATGAGGACGACGGCGACCGGCAGGTCCTCGCTGAGCGACAGCAGACGGCTGGTGTGGATGACGGACGAGGAGCCGAATCCCTCGATGCCGTGGAAGACGGAGGCGCCGGCGAGCCCGGCGGCCCGGGCGCGGTGGACGATCTCGACGAAGACCGGCTTGTGGTGCCAGGTGTCGTGCTCCCCGACGTAGACGGTCGCCCGCAGCGCGGATCCGGTGAACCTCACTTCTGCCTCCCTGCGACGAGGCGGCGGGTGGCCGTCGACGCGAGGGTCACGGACACCAGCGCCGCCACGAGGGTCAGCGCCAGATAGGCGAGCCCGGTACGGGCCCGGCCGTCGGCGATCAGGCGTTGGGTCTCCACGGCGTAGGTGGAGAAGGTGGTGAAGCCGCCCAGCACGCCGGTGCCGAAGAAGGGCCGCACCAGGCGGTGGGTGGAGCGGACCTCACTGATCAGCACCATGAAGACGCCGATGACGGCGCAGCCGAGGGAGTTGACCGCGAGCGTGGTCCAGGGGAAGCCGCCGCGCGGGGTGGGCCACAGCAGCGAGGCGCCGTAGCGGGCGCAGGCGCCGAGGACGCCGCCGAGGGAGACCACGCCGATCACGGCGCCCTGGCCGCTCGGCGGGGTACGGCGCCGCGCGGGCGGGCGGGCGCCGACATCGGGGTCGACGGGGTCGTCACACACCGGTTCCTGGGCCTTCACCATTCGTCTCTCCTACTCGCGGTGCCCGTCGCCGGGCGCACGTCGTCGCAAGTAGGGACCGTTGGCGGCGTCTGCCGCGGTTGGGTACGGCGGGCCCCACCGCCGTGCGGCGCCCGGAGGCGACGCGTGGCTCCCACGGTACCTCCGGGGTGCGGGTCACCTGTACCCGGGGCTGGCCGAAAAGCGTCCACAGGAGCGAGGCGGGCGCCCGTACCGCGTACGGAGCGTGGCGCGGGGCGGGATCCCGGTGGGCGCGGGGCGAACGGCGGGCCCGCGGCCGCCCGGAGCGCCCCTCGCCCGGCCGGTACCGCACCAGGTCAGCGGCGCTTCCGGGCGCTGCTTCCGGGCATCGGCGGGCTCTTACGACGGATTCCACGGGCGACGGAATGCGTACGGCCGTGGCGCGCGCCCGCGGGCCGGAGGGCGGCCGCCACACCGCCGCGCCGGAGCCCGTCGCCCGCCTGCCGCACCGCCCCGGCCACCCCCGGGCAACTCCCGCCGGAGCCACGACCGGACCTCCGGCCCCACCACCGATTCCGTTCCCACGCCTCCAACATGGCACCAATACCTCCACATCACCCTCTCCCCGCAACGGATTTCGTCGTCTCGTGAATTTCATAGGAAACCTTGACGCGCCTCTGGGACAGGGGTTTCATTCGGTCACCGAAACGGCGACCGCGCCGCTGCCGCGCTTCTCGGGTCGCACCGCTTCGTGGCACCACCTCTTCGGCACGCACCTCGGCCGCTCGCACGATGGGACACGGATGACCACTACGCCCTCCACACCCGTTGCCTCCGCGCCTCCCGCGGCGGATCACCGTCCGGCGCCTGCGGCCGGAGCGGATACGGACGCCGCGACCGGTGGAGCGCCCAAGCTCAACCGGTCGATCGGCGTGGTGGGCGGCACCCTGCTCACGCTCTCCTGCCTGACCCCGGCGTCCTCGCTCTTCGTGATCGTGCCGGACTCCTTCGCGACGCTGGGCACCGGCACCGCGCTCACCATCGCCATCGCCGCCGTGCTCTGTATCGGCGTCGCGTTCACCTACTCGGAGCTGGGCACGCTGATCCCCAGCTCCGGCGGCGAGTACGCGATGGTCGGCACGTTGATGGGGCGGCTGGCCGGCTGGCTGGTCTTCGTGCTGTCGCTGATCGTCGTCATGATCGTGCCGCCGATCATCGCGCTGGGCACCGCCGACTACCTGGCGCCGCTGATCCGGCTCGATCCGCAGTGGACGGCCGCCGGGGTGATGCTCCTCGCCACCGCCATGGGCCTGCTCGATCTGCGGGCCAACGCCTGGATCACCGGCATCTTCCTGGTCCTGGAGGTGGTGGCCGCCGCGGTCGTCGCCTTCCTCGGCTTCAGCCACACCAGCCGCTCCGCCTCCGTCCTGGTCCACCCGGTGATCGCCACGCCCGACGGGCACAGCACCGCGCTCACCGCGGGCCTGGTGGTGACCGGGCTGGCCACCGCGCTCTTCATCCTCCAGGGCTTCTCGACGGCGGTGTACCTCGCCGAGGAGATGGAGAACCCGCGGCGCAACGTCTCCCGTACGGTCCTGTGGACGCTGGGCATCGGCGCGGCGGTGGTCCTCGTACCGGTCGTCGCGATCACGCTGGGCGCACCGGATCTGGCGACGCTGACCTCGGGTGATGTCGCGGGCATGGTGGAGTCCTGGAGCAATTCGGCGGTCGGCACGTTCGTCAGCCTCTGCATCGCGCTGGCGATCATCAACGCGGCGATCGTGATGGTGATCCAGAACTCCCGGGTGGTCTTCGCCTCGGCACGCGACGCGGCCTGGCCGACCGGCGTCAACCGGGCCCTGTCCCACCTCGGACAGCGCTTCGGCTCCCCCTGGGCGGCGACGCTGGCGGTGGGCGTGCCCGGGGCGGCCCTGTGCTTCGTCGACCTGGACATGCTGAGCGAGGTCACCGGCGTCGCCGTCGCGGCGATGTACGTCTTCGTGGCGCTGGGCGCACTGGTCGCCCGGCGGGGCGCGCACCGGCACCGCGCGGCCTGGCGGATGCCGCTGTGGCCGGCGATCCCGGCGCTGCTGGTGCTGGTCCTGGTGTGGGTGCTGTGGCAGCAGAGCGCCGAGAGCCTGGCGATCACCGGCGCGATCGTCGCGGCGGCGGCCCTGTACTGGGCCTGCTATCTGCGGCCGCGCCAGGACAGCCACTGGGTGATCTCGGTACCGGAGGAGGAGGCCCGGGAGGGCGCCTGAGCGGTGCCGTCGCCGGGGCCCGCCGGGCCCCGGCTCACCGCCACTCGCCCTGGGCCACCTCGATGTGGGCGTGCAGGGTGTCGGCGGCGCTCAGCTCCGCCGCGCCCGTGGTGACCAGGCAGAGCAGCAGCCCGGCGGCGACGGCGCGGCGCAGCCGGGGCGCCGGGCGGGCGCCCACCTCCCGGCCGAGCAGCGCCGCCACCCGGCGCGGCACCGGCCCGGCGGTGGCCGCCAGGACCGTACGGGGCCGGGGCGCGGGGCCGCCCGCGAGCGCCGCCCGGCCCACCGCGCGGGCGGTCAGCGTCCGGTCGCCGACGGCGTCCGCCGCGGCCTCGTCGGCGATCCGCTCCAGCGCGTACCCGAGCGGCGCACGGAGGCCGCGCAGCGCCGGATGGCAGCGGGCGGCGAGGTCCACGGCGGCGAGCAGCAGATGGTGCCGGCCGCGCAGATGGGCGCGTTCATGGGCGAGGAGCGCCGCGCGTTCGGCCGGTTCCAGGGCGCGCAGCATCGCGGTGGTCACGACGATCCGGCCGGGCTGCCCGGGCCTCCCGGGCAGTGCGAAGGCGTCCGGCCGCTCGTCGGGCACCACGGCCAGCTCACCGCGGAACGCCCCGGCCCGCGTACGGGCCTCCCGCAGGTCGGCGCGGTGGGCACGGAGGCGGACCGTCACCGCGGCGGCGCTCGCGGCCAGCAGTGCGGCGGCCACCGCCGAGACGCCGACGGTCACCGCGGGCGGCCCGTCGGCGAGCGGGGTGAGCAGTTCACCGGCGGCGGCCACCCACGGCAGATACGACGCGCCGGGGACCGTCAGCAGCGCCAGCGCCGCCGCGGTGCAGAGCGCGAGCCCCACCGCGACGCAGAGCAGCAGTGCGGCGGCGCGGCGCGGGGCGAGGGCGTCGGCCAGCCGCCGGGCCGCCGGGACGGCGAGGAACGGCGCGAGCAGCGGCACCCACACCAGCGCCATCACGGGCGGTCTCCGGCGGGCCCCTCGTCGAGCAGCGCGCGCAGCAGCAGCTCGTCCTCGTCGGAGAGCTGGGAGACGAACCGGGCGAGCACCGCGCCGCGGTCCTCGTCCTTCGCCAGCTCCGAGTGCATCCGGCGGGCGGTCAGCCCGGGGGCGTCCTGGGCGGGTGCGTAGGCGTAGCCGCGGCCGGAGCGGGCGCGGACGACGGTGCCCTTGCCGTGGAGGCGGGTGAGGATCGTGGTGACCGTGGTGCGCGCGAGGGACGCGCCGAGCGTCTGCTGAACCTGCCCCGGGGTGAGGGGGCCGTCCGCCGCCCACAGCACGGCGAGCACATCGGATTCCAGCTCACCGGCGGGCCGCCGTTCCTTCTCCGCACCGCTCATCGCGCCTCCTCCGCACCGCTCACGGCGTCCAGCCTCGCACATCGTCGTCTACAGTGACGTAGTCGGTCTACTGCTGTGTAGACACTCATGCCGTCCGGTCCGGGCCTCCCTCCGGGGCGGGCGGCCCGGGCCCGCATACGGGTCGTCCGCCCCTCCCCCGCTCACAAGGAGCTGCCGTGACCATTCCGCTCGCCGCCGGCGGGGCCTCCCTGGACGGGGGGCTCTACCTCTGGGTGACCGATCTCGCCGCGCACGCCCCGGCGCCGTGGAACTCCGCGGTGTCGGTGTGGACAGACTTCGGCCTCGGCACGTTCGTCCTGTGCCTGGCCGTCGCATGGTGGCGGGCGCGCTCCGGCGGGGACGCGGTCCGGATGGCGCGGGTGCTGGCCGTACCGGTGGTGATCGTCGCCGGGTACCTCGTGAACGACCTGGTCAAGGCGGTCTTCGACGAGCGGCGGCCGTGCCAGGTGCTGCACACCGTCACCGTCCAGGCGTGCCCGCCGCCGGGTGACTGGTCGTTCCCCAGCAACCACGCCGCCATCGCGGGAGCCGCCGCCGTGGCGCTCCTTCTGGCGGACCGGCGGATCGGCGCGCTCGCCGCGGTGCTGGCGCTGCTGATGGCCGCGTCCCGGGTGTGGGTGGGCGCGCACTATCCGCACGATGTGGCGGTCGGGCTGCTCGTCGGTGCGGCCGTGGCCTGCGCGGTGTCCGTCCCGGCGGGCCGCGCGGCGCCGCTGGTGGAGCGGTTGGGCACCACCCGGCTGCGGCCGTTGGTGGCGACGGCGTAGCAGGGGACGGCGGGCGGCACGGGCCGCCCGCCCCACCCGTGGGCCGCCCCTCACTCCCCTGCGGCCAACGCCCGCCCCCGCGCGGCCGTGACCAGTTCGACGGCCTGCTCCCGGGTGCGGCCCGGTACCGCGTTCCAGTCGCCGATCAGCGCCTGCCAGCCGCGGTGGCGCAGTTCGCCGAGGATGTGGGCGGCGGCGCGCTCCGCGGCGTCCTCGGAGCCGACGCCGAGCGCCACCGCGCCGAGGAGCGCCCCGCAGACGCACCGGCGCCCGCGGCGGTCCCGCAGCCGGTGCGGGCGCTGCTGCCAGCCCCAGGTCCGCAGGATCTCGGCGGTGACGGCGAGTTGGGTACTCGGCCGGTGGGCGAGACCCGGGCGGCGGCGGTGCGCCCAGTCGGGCAGCGCACGGGCGAACCGGCCGGGCAGCCGCACCTCCACGTCCGGACGGGTCCCGTACCGGGGCACCGCGCGCAGCGCCTCGGCGACCAGTTCGTCGACGGTCGCACGGACCAGCCGCCGGGCCGCCGGATCGGCGGGCGCGGTGCGCGCCCAGCCCGCGGCGATGCCGTCCCAGGCGGCCCGTTCCCGGGGATCCGGGTGCACGGGGTCCAGCCGTACGGACTCCGGCCCGGCGCACGGGTGCGGCCCGGCGGCCACCAGGCGGGCGGCGGCCCGGTCGAGGGCGGTGGCGGTCAGCTCCGGGACGGGCATGAGGTCCCCTTCGCGGCACGACGGGATCGGCGCCGCGACCACCGCGACACACCGGAGACCTTATGTCCCTATTTGCGGTTTTTCTTCTTACGGCCGCGGTGCGCCCGGGCGGCGCGGCGCCGCCGCTCGCTCAGCCGCGGCCGCCCGCGGCCGGCGGCCAGTTGCGGAACCGCTTCGGGCGCGGCGGCGCGTAGGTGCGGACCTTGGAGGTCTTCAGCCCGAGGCGGACGAGGGATTCGGCGACCGTCACCGCGGCCGCGACGCCGTCCACCACGGGCACACCGGTCCGCTCGACGACGCGGTCGACCAGCCCGGACATGCCGCCGCAGCCCAGGCAGATCACCTCGGCGCGGTCCTGCTCGACGGCGCGCGCCGCCTCCTCGACGATCGCCTCGACGGCGGCCGCCGGGTCGCGCTCCAGATCGAGCACGGCCAGACCGCTGGCGCGGACCGAGGCGCAGCGGGCGGCGAGTCCGGCGAGGGTGAGCCGGTCCTCGATCAGCGGGACGGCCCGGTCGAGCGTGGTGACGACGGAGTAGCTGCGCCCCAGGAACTGTGCCGTGGCGGCGGCCGCCTCGGTGATGTCGACGACCGGGACGTCCAGCAACTCCTGGAGCCCCTCGCGACCGTGCTCGCCGTACCCCGCCTGGATGACCGCGTCGTACGGCTCGCGGTGGGCGCGGACGGCCTCCATGACGGCGACGGCCGCGAGATGGCTCTCGTAGTTGCCCTCGACGGACTCGGCGCCGAACGCCGGGGTGAGCGGCACGATCTCGGTGCCCGGCGCGGCGACGGCCGCAGCCTGCTCGCCGATGCCCCGGGTCATCGATTCGGTGGTGTTGACGTTGACGACCAGCAGCCGCATGAGGGGTTCCTGTTCCGCTAGAGATTTCCGGTGGAGCGGTGCGCGTCACGCGCTGGGCACGGCGATCTCCTCGCCGTCCACGTCCTCGTGGGGACGGCGCACCCGGCCGGGCACGACCACGTAGAGCACCGCGGCGAGCACCGCGCCGAGGAACCACGAGAAGCCGGAGACGGCGGAGAAGTAGGGGACGAGCGCGACCGCGACGGCGACGGCGGCCGAGGGGACGAGCGCCGCGACGGCGCGCGGGTTGACGCCCGCGCGGTAGGCGTAACTCGCCCCCGGGTCCTCGGTGTAGAGGTGCGGGACGTGTACGCGGGTCCGGCGGATCAGCCAGTAGTCGGCCATCACGATGCCGAAGACCGGGCCGAGCAGCGCCCCGAGCCCGCCGAGGAAGTATTCGACGACGACCGGGCTGTCGTAGAGGTTCCACGGCAGGATCACCAGGCCGATGACGGCGCTGACGACGGCCGCGCGGCGGAAGTCGAGCCGCTGCGGGAAGAGGTTGACCAGGGCGTAGACGGGGGCGACGAAGTTGGCCATGAGGTTGACCGCGACGGTCAGCACGATGAGCGCCAGCGAGGCCAGGACCAGCAGGAAGGTGTTCGGGATCGTCCGCACGATGTCGTCGGAGCCGGCGATGATCCGGCCGTTGATCTTGAACTGGGCGCCGCTGAGCACGACCACGATGCCCGCGAAGAACATCATGTTGACGGGGATGCCGACGAGGTTGCCCAGCAGGATCGAGCGGTTCGACCTCGCGGAGCGGGTGAAGTCGCAGAAGTTGAGGACGAAGGTGCCGTAGATGACCACCCACAGCGCCGCCGCCTCCAGGATGTGCAGCCAGCGCCCGGCACCGGCGAAGGGGTGACCGGCGTCCATCGCCAACGACCAGTCCGCCTTGGCGAACATCCACACCGCCAGCGCCGCCATCGTCACCAGCACGGCCGGTGCGGCCACCGCGATGTACTTGCGGATGACGTCCATGCCGTAACTGACGATCAGCACCTGGAGGAGCCAGAGCGCGAGGAAGGAGACCCAGCCGAGCGCCGAGAGTCCGAGCAGCGAGTGCTGCTGCCAGGAGCGCAGTCCGGGCGCGACCGCCACCAGCAGTGCGCAGAGCACGGACGAGGCGAGATAGGTCTGGATGCCGAACCATGCGACGGCCACGCCACCGCGGACGGCCGCCGGGAGCTTGGCGCCCCGGACCCCGAACGCGATACGGCTCATCACCGGGAACGGCACACCTGTCTTCGCCCCCATGTAACCGGAGAGGCTCAGCAGGGCGAAGAGGAAGACGGAGGCGAGGGCGAAGGCGGCGAGGATGTCCCAGACACCCATGCCGAGGGCGAAGAGCCCGATCGCGAAGGCGTAATTGCCCAGGCTGTGCACGTCGTTGGCCCACAGCGTGAAGACGTTGTACCCGCTCCAGCTGCGGCCCGCCTTCTTGGTGGGGGCGAGATCGGGGTTGTAGAGCCGGGGGCTGGTGTCGGTGCCCACGACGCCCGCCGCCGAACCGGCGAGCGGTGTCCCCTCCGTGCGCGATGCGCCCTGCATTGCGGTCACACCAGCCGCCTTCCCCGGAAGCATTCCGGTATACAGAAATCAAATTCCGCTGAGGTGACGGGGACGCTACGGGCGGCTTCGCGCGGCGGTCAAGAGGCGTGCAGAAGAAAAACGCAGGTGGGGTCCGTCACAGAGGACGCGACTGCCGAGGCGCCGGAGAACGGCGCACATCTTCGATGGGATACCAAACACCAGATCCCGCTGCACGCCCAGCAGATGAGGCCGATGTCACGCCCGTTCGGGGACCGAGGCCGGCCTCACGGTCGTTCGAAGACCATGGAGGGGCGTACACCAGCCCCCCCCTTCGCGCCACCTGGCCGAAGTGTGCCGGTCAGCGCCTTGTCACCCCTGCGGACCAGGCATACTTCAGCCATTGCGCAATCCGGTAACCGTAGAATCGCGGACGCCGAAGGACGCCGTACGGCACGGCAGTTGTGGAGGAAGAGATGACGGTGGCCCTGACCAAGGGCGGCAATGTGTCGCTCAGCAAACAGGCCCCCGGCCTGACCGCCGTTCAGGTGGGGCTGGGCTGGCGGACCGAAGCCACCCAAGGCACCGGCTGCGACCTGGACGCGAGCGCGCTGCTGTGCGACGGCTCCGGAAAGGTGCTGTCCGAGGCGCACTTCGTCTTCTTCAACAACCTCCGCAGCCCCGAGGGCG
This sequence comes from Streptomyces sp. NPDC029159, assembly GCF_055564055.1. Classification (NCBI taxonomy): domain Bacteria; kingdom Bacillati; phylum Actinomycetota; class Actinomycetes; order Kitasatosporales; family Streptomycetaceae; genus Streptomyces; species Streptomyces sp. NPDC029159. The sequence goes on along the minus strand of NZ_JBVHWT010000005.1, from coordinate 239,754 downwards.
CGGTGACGCTCGCCGCCCCGCCGCACGACGGCAGCGGCGACGACGCCCGGATCGACATCGACCTCGACGCCGTCCCCGCCGCCGTCACCAAGATCGTCTTCCCGGTCTCGCTCTACGAGGCGGAGGAGCGCCGCCAGAGCTTCGCGCAGGTCACCGCCGCCCACATCCGGGTCACCGCCGCGGACGGCACCGCGCTCGCCCGCTACGACCTGCACGGCGCGGGCGGCGCCGAGACCGCCATGGTCTTCGGTGAGCTGTACCGCCACGGCGCCGAGTGGAAGTTCCGCGCCGTCGGCCAGGGTTACGCCTCCGGGCTCGCCGGGATCGCCCAGGACTACGGAGTCGACGTCCTGCGCCCCGAACCGGCCGCCCCGGCGCCGCCCGCGCCCGCGATGCCGCCGGCGCCGCCGCTCCCCCCGGAGCCCGCCGCCTTCCCGCCCCCCGGTCACGCCACCGTGCCGGACCCCGCCGCCCACCCCGACCCGATCGGAGCCACCGACATGACCTGCTTCTTCGACCCCTCGCACGGCCCCGGCACGACGTCCGTCATGTGGTCGCCGCAGTGGGGCGTCCCGCGTCAGATCACCTCGTGCCCCGGCTGCGCCCAGCGCGTCCAGACCACCCCGCCGCCGTACTACACCGCCCCGCAGCAGGGTTACCCCCAGGCCGGCTACCCCCAGCAGCCCGCCCAGCCGGGCTACCCGCAGGCGGCGCCCGCGCAGCAGGGGTACCCGCAGCCCGAACAGCCGCAGCAGGGCCGCCGGTTCGGCACCGGTGCGCTCATCGGTGCCGGTGCGGCCGGTCTGGTCGGCGGCGCGCTGCTCAACGAGGCGTTCGACGACGACGAGCCCGACGTGATCGTCAACAACTACTACGAGGACTGACCTCGCCGGGAGCGGCCCGGCCGGCGCCGAAGCGCCGTGCCCCCGCTCCCCCTTGAGACCGCTGCGGGGGCCGGCCACCACCCCCCGCCAGGGGGCGCCATGGCGTTCCGGGGGGGGGGGGGGGGGAAGAAGGGGGGGGGGGGGGGGGGGGGGAGCGGGGGAGGAGAAGAAGAAGACA
>NZ_JBVHWT010000005.1:155467-238683 GCF_055564055.1 Streptomyces sp. NPDC029159 | reverse complement strand
CCCCCCCCCCCCCCCCCCCCCCCCCCCTTTCCCCCCCCCCCCCCCCCCCCCCCCCCTCCCCCCCCCCCCCCCCCCCCCCCCCTCTCCCTCCCCCGCCGTGCCGTCCCGCGCCCGCAGCCCGCGACCTCGGCGGCCGGGCTGCGGGCGCCCGCGTAGGATCCCGCATGTCAAAGGTCAAGGATCTGCCGGGCGGACGGTGGACGTGCGGCGATCGGGGTGGCATCGATGAGGCTCTGCTTCCTGGTGGAGGAGGAGTACCGCCACGACGGGATGCCCCGGGAGGTGATCGCCCAACTCGGCGCCTGGGGCCACGCGGTGGACATCATCCGGCCCGGCCGCTCCCTGCTGCCGCTGACCTCCGCCCTCACCGCCGGCGACCACGACGCGTGGGTGCTCAAGACCGTCTCCGGCGGCCCGGGCCTCACCCTGCTGGAGGCCGCCGCGCACACCGGCCTGACGACGGTCAACGACGTGCGGGCCATCCGCGGCGTCCGCGACAAGGCGCTCGCCGCGATCATCGCCCGCACCCACGGGCTGCCCGTCCCGGTGACGTACGCGGCCGTGTGCGCCGCGGAGTTCGCGCGGATACCCGAGGCGGAGTTCCCGCTCGTGGTCAAACCCGCCGACGGCAGCTCCGGGCGCGCCGTCCGGCTGGTCCGCGACCCGGGCGAGCTGACCACCACGGACCACGGACCCGCCGCCGGGCTGCTGATCGCCCAGCCGTACGTCCCCAACTCCGGTACCGACCTCAAGGTCTACAGCGTCGCCGGGGAGCTGTTCGCCACCGAGCGCCGCTCGCCGCTCCACCCCGGGCACGCGGTCCGCGAGCGGCGCGTCCCGCTCTCCGCCGAGGTCGCCCGCATCACCGCCGAGACGGGCGCCGCGTTCGGCCTCGATCTCTACGGCGTCGACGTCCTGTTCGGGCCCGACGGCCCGGTGGTCGTCGACATCAACGACTTCCCCAGCTTCCGTCAGGTCCCGGACGCCGTCGCCCGGGTGTCCGCCGCCGTCCTCCGCCTCGCCCGGCGCGACCCCGGCGCCCTGACCGCCCCGCCGCTCCCGGTCCCGGTCGCCGTTCCGGCGCAGCCCGCGGCGCACGGACGCCCCGTCCGACCGTACGGAGCCGCACCACCTCCTGGACCTGCGGAATTGCGAAAGTTGGCAATTGATTAGATGCTGTGGCGATGACCTTTGCATCAGGACCCGGCCACCGGGCGGCGCGGTGATCGCGGGGCTGGAATCGCTGCGGCAGCGCCACGTCCTCACCCTGCCCACCGTCCCGGCCGCGGTCCGGATGGCGCGGGAGACCGCCGAGCAGGTCCTCGCGGAGTGGCACATCGGCGCGCGCCACCCGACCGTCGGACCGGCGCTGCTGATCCTCGCCGAGCTGGTCACCAACAGCGTCCGGCACGCCGCACCGCTCTCCACCCAGCTGACCGTCGTCTACGCGGCCCGCCGGGACCGGCTGGTCGTCGCGGTCCACGACCGGCACCCGTACCTGCCGACGCTGTACGGCGCGACGGTCGGCAGCGAGGACGGCGGACTCGCCACCGTCATGGAGCTCACCCTCGGTCTGGGCGGCACCGCCGGGGTGCTCCCGGACGCGGACGGCAAGGGCAAGACCGTCCGGGTCTGTCTGCCCCTGTGAGCCGGTCCGCGCGCCGCCGGGCGCCCGCCGGGGCCGCCTCCGGTGACCGGCGGAGTTGATAATCTTGGCGATTGCCGAGGTCACCACGTCGGCCTCAGGTGGCTCCGGATCCCGCGCGCGTCGGCCGCCCGTCACCGCGCGGGAGGAGGAAACCGATGTCGTCGACGAGCGGATGGACGCGGTACGCCGCGGAGGGCCCGACCGGGTGCTCCCGCCGCGCCGGAGAAGTGGGGGCGCGATGAGTACGCCGCTGTACCAACTCAAGGCCGAGTTCTTCAAGACACTGGGGCACCCGGCGCGGATCCGCGTCCTGGAGCTGCTGAGCCGGCGGGAGCACGCGGTGGCGGAGCTGCTGCCCGAGGTCGGTCTCGAACCGGCGCATCTGTCGCAGCAGCTCGCGGTCCTGCGGCGGGCGAAGCTGGTCACCACCCGCAAAGAGGGCTCGACCGTCCACTACTCCCTGGCCAACCCGCAGGTCGCGGAGTTGCTCAGGGTCGCCCGGACGATCCTCACGGGCGTCCTCGCCGGACAGGCCGAGCTCCTCGCCGATCTGCGGGCCACCACGAACGACACCCCGGCGCCGTAGGCCCGGGTCCGAGGGCGGCGCACGGGACGGGGTACACCGGGTGCCACAATGCCTCCATGAGCACCAACGTATTTTTCGACATCACCATCAACGACCAGCCCGCGGGTCGCATCGTCTTCAAGCTGTACGACGACGTCGTGCCGAAGACCGCCGCGAACTTCCGTGAGCTCGCCACCGGCCAGCACGGCTTCGGCTACGCCGGCTCCGGCTTCCACCGCGTGATCCCGCAGTTCATGCTCCAGGGCGGTGACTTCACCAACCACAACGGCACCGGTGGCAAGAGCATCTACGGCGAGAAGTTCGCCGATGAGAACTTCCAGCTCAAGCACGACCGGCCGTTCCTGCTGTCGATGGCCAACGCCGGCCCGAACACCAACGGCTCGCAGTTCTTCATCACCACCGTCGTCACCTCCTGGCTCGACGGCAAGCACGTCGTCTTCGGCGAGGTCGTCGAGGGCCAGGAGCTGGTGAGCAAGATCGAGGGTCTGGGCTCGCAGAGCGGTGCCCCGCAGGCCAAGGTCACCATCGACAAGTCCGGCGTCGTCGCCTGACACCCGCACCACCGACGGGCCCCGGCACCGTCGGCCGAGCGCGCCCCCGGCACCCCGCCGGGCGGCGCGCTCGGCCGTTTCCGGGGCGCGGAACGCGTCAATCTGCGGTCGGATCCCGTCACCGGTCTTTGCGGATGCGTGCGTTGCAGCGGGCCGCGCCGCGGCGGTCGAGGAGGCCGAGGACGGCGCGCAGCCGGGGCGCGGGCGGCTGGTCGGCGTCGGCGACCTCGGCGCCGGTCACCGTCGCCGGGGCGTCGCCGCGCGGCAGTACGCGGGCGACGGCGGCCATCAGCCGGCCGGTGGTCACCGGGGCCACGCCGCCCGCCACGGCGCCGAGCCGGGCGGCCGGGGTGAGGACGATCCGCGGGCGGCGGCGCCGGATCCCGGTGACGATCCGGTCGGCGGCCCGTTCGGCGTCCATGGAGAGCAGCGGCAGCCCGGCCAGCGCCGAGAACCAGGCGTACTCCCGCCGCCGGTCGCCGCCGAAGTACGCCCGCCCGGGCGCGCCGGTGCGCACCGGTCCCGGGTGGACGGCGGTGACGGTGACGCCGTGCGCCGCCTCCTCGGCGCGCAGCCCCGCCGCGAGGGCGCCGACGGCCGATCCGGCGCAGGCGTACGGCACCAGATGCGGTACGGGCACCGGCGCGCCCACCGACCCGATCAGCCCGAGACGGCCGCCGACGGGGCTGCGCCGCAGGTGGGGCAGGGCGGCGAGGGAGGTGTGCAGGGCGCCGGTGAACACCGCGTCCAGCGCCTGGCGGAAGCCGTCGGGGCCGAGCGCCTGCGCCGGGCCGACCTGAAGGAAGCCCGCGTCGGCGACGGTGATGTCGATGCCGCCCTCGTCCTCGGCGATCTCCGCGAACCGGTCGCGGACCGCCGCCGCGTCCCGTACGTCGCAGACGACGCCGCGCACCGGGCCCCCGGCGCTGCGCCCGGCGAGCCGGACCGCCCGGTCGAGTTCGGTGGCGTCCGGGGCGAGCAGCACCACCCGGCAGCCGTACTGCGCGAAGCGGCGGCCGAGGAGGAGGCCCAGTCCGCGGGAGCCGCCGGTGACGACGGTGGTGAGGCCGCCGATGTCCGGTGCGGCGGTCAGCACGTCGCGGGCTCTGGTCATGGCGCACCTTCCGGCCCGGGGTGCCGCCGCGGACGCGGGGCGGGAGCGGAGATTTCCGCGTCAACGGTACGTCGGCGGGGGTTCCGGCGCGCGGTGGGCGGGGCGCTCCGCGCGGACGCGCAGGGTGGCCAGCCGCGGGTCGACGGCGTCGGGGACGTTCATGCCCCCGGCGACACCGGTGCGCAGATAGGCGAGGACAGGTTCGGTGAGACGTTCGCCGGGCAGGACGGCGGGGATGCCGGGCGGGTACGGCGTCAGCATCTCGGCGGCGGTCCGCCCGGCGGCCTCCGCCGCGGGGACGTCCTCGACCGGGCCGAAGAAGGCGTCACGCGGCAGGCACACCTGCTCCAGCCGGAGCGCGGAAGGCTCCGGGACCTGCACCGCGGGGGCGGTGGGCAGGCCCGGTGCGGCAGCGGCGGCGGCGCGGACCGCGGCGAGCAGCGCGGTCGTGGTCTCCCGGTCGTCGGCGTGGGTGAGCTGGGTGTTGATCCGCCGGTGGTCGGCGAGGTGGGCGTCGATCCGGCGGTGGGCGCGCAGCCAGTCGGCGATCTGGTAGCCGGTGACGCCGAGGCCGGAGACGTCGATGACGACGGGCAGCGGATCGAGGTCGTCCGCGAGGCCGGGGCCGCAGAAGTCGGTGCGGTCGTTCACGTGCAGACCGTCGATCGCCTCGATCTCCGCGCGGACCTGTGCGGCGAAGCCGAGGGCGCGGCCCATGAGGTCCCGGCCGTGCTGGACCATCTGGCGGCGCCACCCGTCGAGTCCGGCGTAGATCGGGACGGCGGGGCTGGTGGTGCCGAGCAGGTCGGCGCGGGTCTTGAGCAAGGCGGGGTCGACGAGGTCACCGCCGAGGTGGAAGACGGAGCCCTGTTCGAGGCCGCTGCCCATCTTGTGGATGCTGGTGACGCAGATGTCGGCGCCGGCGTCCATCGCCCAGGACGGCAGGTCGGGGTGGAACGGCAGATGGGCGCCCCATGCCTCGTCCACGATCAGCGGGCGGCCGTGCCGGTGGCAGACGGCGGCGAGCCCGGCGAGGTCGGCGCAGCTGCCGTACGGGGTAGGGCTGGTGATCAGCGCGCCGCGGGCGTCCGGGTGGGCGGCGAAGGCGTCGGCGACGTCCTGTGCGGACGGTGGGTGGGCGAGATGGCGTTCGGCGTCCCAGCGGGGGTTGAGCCAGACGGGCCGGATGCCGGAGAGGATGAGGCCGGCGACGACCGATTTGTGGGCGTCACGGCCGATCAGCAGCTTTTCGTGGGGGCCGGCGACGGCGAGCATGGCCGCCTTGACGGAGAGCGAACTGCCGCAGGTGGAGAAGAAGGTGTGTGCCGCGTGGACGGCCTCGGCCATCAGCCGTTCGGCACGCTCCAGGACCCGGTCGCTGGTGCGCCGGTCGTCGAGCCCCCCGGAGGCCAGGACGTCCCCGAGGAAGGCCGCATCGCCCAGCACCGCACGGACCCGTGGGTCCGCGCCCCGCGCCTGCTTGTGTCCGGGCGGGCTGAAGGGCAGCCGGTCCGCGCGGTGGTAGGCGGCCAGTGCCTCCAGGACCGGTGCCTCGTTCTGGTCGAGTGGCATGGCGCACGTGTTCCCGGGCCGCTGCCGCGCCAATCAGGGCGTTCGGGTGCCGTCGGGGCTGTGGGGTCTGTGGGGGCTTTCCGGTCCTCCGGGTGACGAAGACCGGAAGGGCCGTCGCGGGTGGTGACCGGGCCGGCCGGTTCGTCCCGGTTCACGGGAGCGGCCCTCGCGGGATGGCGGTCCGGGCGGGGAGCGGACAGCATGTCCCGGGGGCTCCGGTGCCCGCGGCAGGCGGCCCGGCGTCCGTCACCCGCCCGTTCCCGTCCACCGGCCCCGACCGTGAGGTGTGCCCCATGTCGAAGCCTCCGCTGCCCGAGGCAGCCACCGCCATGCTGGCGAAGGCCAACCCCGCCGTCATCGCGACCCTGCGGCCGGACGGCCAGCCCGTCTCCACGGCCACCTGGTACCTCTGGGACAGTGGCCGCGTCATGGTCAACATGGACGAGGGCCGCCGGCGGCTGACGCACGTCCGCGACGATCCGCGGGTGACGCTCACCGTGCTCGACGAGGGCGACTGGTACACCCATCTCAGCCTCGTCGGCCGCGTCACCGAGCTGCGGCCGGACGGGGAGCTGAAGGACATCGACCGGCTGGCCCGGCACTATCTCGGCACTCCGTACCCGCGGCGGGACCGGGCCCGGGTGACCGCCTGGATCGAGATCGACCGGTGGCACGGCTGGGGCGCCCACAAGGACAGCGCGCAGGCCGGATGACCGGGCCGGGGCCCGCACCGCGACGGGCCCCGGTCTCACCCCGTGCAGGTCAGGACGGGCCCTCCGGCGCCGTCCGCGGGGTGCCGGAGCGTTCCCGGATGGCCGCCACGATGGCGGAGAAGTCGCGGTCCGCTCCCCCGGCGGCGCCGAACTCCTCGTACAGCCGGGCCGCCTGGAGGCCGAGCCGGGCGTCGACCCCTCCGGCGCGGGCGGCGTTGGCGGCCAGGCCCAGGTCCTTCGCCATGAGGGGGGCGGCGAAGCCGGGGCGGTAGCCGCGGTTGGCGGGGCTGGTCGGGACGGGGCCGGGGACCGGGCAGTTGGTGGTCAGCGCCCAGCACCGGCCGGACGCGGCGGCGGCGACGTCGTAGAGCGCCTGGTGGGACAGGCCCAGGCTCTCGCCGAGGACGAACGCCTCGCTGACCGCGATCATCGAGATGCCGAGGATCATGTTGTTGCAGATCTTCGCGGCCTGTCCGGCGCCCGCGTCGCCGCAGTGGACCACCTTCTTCCCCATGGCCGCGAGGAGCGGTTCGGCCTCGGCGAACGCGGCCGCGCCGCCGCCTACCATGAAGGTGAGGGTGGCCGCCTCGGCGCCCACCACCCCGCCGGAGACGGGAGCGTCCAGTGCCCGGTGGCCCGCGTCGGTGGCCGCCCGGTGGGCGTGGCGGGCGTCGGCCACGTCGATGGTGGAGCAGTCGACGAAGAGGGTGCCCGGCGCGGCGGCGGCGAGCAGGCCCTCGTCCCGGTAGAGCGCGAGGACGTGGCGGCCCATGGGGAGCATGGTGACGACCACGTCGGCGCCGGCCGCGGCCTGCGGTGCCGAGGCGGCGGGGGTGACGCCCGCAGCCGCGGCCGCGGCCAGGGACGCGGCGTCGAGGTCGTATCCGCACACCTGGTGACCTGCGCGGACGAGGTTGGCGGCCATGGGGCCGCCCATGTGGCCGAGTCCGATGAAGGCGATGTTCACCACGGGACCTCCTGGGGTGCGGCGTCGGTGACCAGCCGCAGCGGCCGGTCGTCGGGCGGGGCGAAGAAGCGCGCCACGTCGTCGTCGGTGACCTCGGCGAGGGTGGCGGGCGACCAGCGGGGCGTGCGGTCCTTGTCGATCACCTGGGCGCGGATGCCCTCGGCCAGGTCGGGGGCGGTGAGCGCGGCGCAGGAGACGCGGTACTCCTGCTCCAGCACCGCCTCCAGCGGGCCGAGGCCGGGGGCCCTCCGCAGGGCGGCGAGGGTGACCTTCAGCGAGGTGGGCGAGGCGGCGAGGAGCGTGGTGGCGGCCTCCTTCGCGGCGGACAGGCCGCTGCCGAGGAGCCGGTCCACGATCTCCTCGACGGTGTCCGCCGCGAAGGCGTGGTCGATCCACCCGCGGTGTGCGTCGAGGCGGCCGGGCGGCGCCTCGCCGACGAAGGCCGGAAGGACGTCGTGGACCTCGCGGTCGGCCAGCGCGGTGCGGAGGTCCGGCAACCGGTCGGCCGGGACGAAGTGGTCGGCAAGTCCGCAGCGCAGCGCGTCCCCGGCGGCGACCGGCTGCCCGGTCAGCGCGAGGTAGGTGCCCAGCTGACCGGGGGCGAGCGCCAGCAGATGGGTGCCGCCGACGTCGGGGACGAAGCCGATACCGGTCTCCGGCATGGCGATCCGGGTCCGTTCGGTGACGATGCGGACGGTGCCGTGTGCGGAGAGGCCGACGCCGCCGCCCATCACGATGCCGTCCATGAGCGCCACATACGGCTTGGGGTAGCGGGCGATGCGGGCGTTGAGGCGGTACTCGTCGCGCCAGAAGGCGGCCGAGGCTCCGCCGCCGTCCGCGCGGATGTCGTCGTGGATGGCGCGGATGTCGCCGCCCGCGCAGAGTCCGCGCTCCCCCGCGCCGGTGAGGACCACGGTCCGGACGGCCGGGTCGTGCTCCCAGGCGTCCAGCGTCTCGGAGATCTTGCGGACCATGGGGTGGGTGAGGGCATTGAGGGCCCAGGGGCGGTTGAGGGTGAGGAGGCCGGTGCGGCCCGTCACCTCGGCCAGGACCGTGCCGTCGTCGGATGCGGTCACCGGGCGACCTCCGTCAGGCCGCGGGCCACGATGAGCCGCATGATCTCGTTGGTCCCTTCCAGGATCTGGTGGACCCGGAGGTCCCGGACGATCTTCTCGATGCCGTACTCGCTCAGATAGCCGTAGCCGCCGTGGAGTTGCAGGGCCCGGTCGGCGACGGTGTAGCCGGTGTCGGTGGCGAACCGCTTGGCCATCGCGCACAGCTGCGGCGCCTGCGGGTCGCCGCCGTCCAGGGCGTCGGCGGCCTGCCGCACCAGGGCGCGGGCGGCGGCGAGTTCGGTCGCCATGTCGGCGAGGCGGAAGCGGAGCGCCTGGGCGTCGAGCAGCGGGGCGCCGAACGCCTCCCGGTCGGCGAGGTGGGCCAGGCTGCGGTGGAGGGCGCTGCGTCCGCCGCCGAGCGAACAGGCGGCGATGCCGAGGCGGCCGCCGTTGAGGCCCGCCATGGCGATGCGGAAGCCGTCGCCCTCGGCGCCGAGCATCCGGTCGGCGCCGACGCGGACGCCGTCGAGCACCACCTGCCGGGTGGGCTGCGCGTTCCACCCCATCTTCTGCTCGTCGGGCCCGAACGACAGCCCCGGATCGTCGCGTTCGACGACGAAGGCGGAGATGCCGCCCGGCCCCTCGCCGCCGGTGCGGGCCATCACGATGTAGACGTGGGAGGTGCCGGCGCCGGAGATGAACTGTTTGACGCCGGTGAGGACGTAGTGGTCGCCGTCGCGGACGGCGCGGGTGCGCAGGGCGGCGGCGTCGGAGCCGGCGCCCGGTTCGGTGAGGCAGTAACTGCCGAGTGCGTCCATGGCGCAGAGACCGGGCAGCCAGCGGGCGCGCTGGGCGGCGTCGCCGTGGTGGTCGATCATCCAGGCGACCATGTTGTGGATGGAGAGGTATCCGGCGATGGAGGGGCAGCCGGTCGCCAGGACCTCGAAGACGACGACGCCGTCGGCGCGGCTCAGCCCGGAGCCGCCGTACTCCTCACGTACGTAGATGCCGCCGAGGCCCAGTCCGGCGGCCCGGCGCAGGACGTCGACGGGGAAGTGCTTGTCGCGGTCCCAGGCGACGGCGTGCGGGGTGAGGTGTTCCTCGGTGAAGTCGAGGGTGACCTCGGCGAGGGCGAGCTGGTCCTTGGTGAGGGTGGTGGTCATCGCCCTCATCCCATCGTCGGCAGGGTGAAGCTCGCGCCTTCCTTGACCCCGGAGGGCCAGCGCGAGGTGACGGTCTTGGTGCGGGTGTAGAAGCGGATCGCGTCGGGCCCGTGCTGGTTCAGGTCGCCGAAGCCGGACCGCTTCCAGCCGCCGAAGGTGTGGTACGCGACGGGCACCGGGATCGGGACGTTGACGCCGACCATGCCGGTGTCGACGCGGCGGGTGAAGTCGCGGGCGGTGTCGCCGTCCCGGGTGAAGATCGAGACGCCGTTGCCGTACGGGTGCGCGCTGGGCAGCCGCAGCGCCTCCTCGTAGTCGGCGGAGCGCACCACGGCGAGCACCGGGCCGAAGATCTCCTCGCGGTAGATCCGCATGGCGGGGCTGACCTTGTCGAAGAGGGAGGCGCCGGCGAAGAAGCCGTTCTCGTGGCCGGGGAGGGTGAAGCCACGGCCGTCGACGACGAGTTCGGCGCCCTCGTTGACGCCGATGTCGACGTAGCGGCGCACCCGGTCGACGGCGTCGCGGCCGACCATCGGGCCGAAGTCGGCGTCCGGGTCGTCGGAGGTGCCGATGCGCAGGGTGCCCATGCGCTCCTTGAGGCGGGCGACGAGGCGGTCGGCGGTCTCCTCGCCCACCGGGACGGCGACGGAGACGGCCATGCAGCGCTCGCCCGCGGAGCCGAACCCGGCGCCGATCAGCGCCTCGACGGCCTGGTCGAGGTCGGCGTCGGGCATCACGATCAGGTGGTTCTTGGCGCCGCCGAAGCACTGGGCGCGTTTGCCGTGGCGGGCGGCGGTGGCGTAGACGTCGGCGGCGATCGGGGTGGAGCCGACGAAGCCGACGGCCTGGACGCGGGGGTCGGCGAGGAGGGTGCCGGCCGCCTCCTTGCCGCCGTTGACGACGTTCAGCACGCCGGGCGGCAGACCGGCCTCCAGGAAGAGTGCGGCGAGCCGCAGCGGGACGGACGGGTCGCGTTCGGAGGGCTTGAGGATGACGGCGTTGCCGCAGGCCAGGGCGGGTGCGGCCTGCCAGAGCGGGATCATCGCGGGGAAGTTGAACGGGGTGATCCCGGCGACGACGCCGAGCGGGCGGCGCAGCGAGTGCACATCGATGCCGCGGCCGGCGTTGTCGGTGAACTCGCCCTTGAGCAGATGCGGGATCCCGGCGGCGAACTCCACGACCTCCAGGCCGCGTTGGAGGTCGCCGTGGGCGTCCGCGACGGTCTTGCCGTGTTCGGAGGAGAGCAGCCGGGCGAGCTGTTCCCGTTCTTCTTCGACGAGTTGGAGGAATTTCAGCAGGACGCGGGCGCGCCGCTGCGGGTTCCACTCGGCCCATTCGGGCTGGGCCGCGGCGGCGTCGGTGATCGCCCGCTCGGTGTCGGCCCGCCCGGCGAGCGGGACGCGGGCCTGGACCTGCCCGGTGTTGGGGTCATGGACATCGGCGAAGAGCCCCGAGGTGCCCGGGGCGGGGGCGCCGCCGATGAAGTGCGTCAGTTCACGGACCATGAGATGCCTGCTCTCGTCAGGTGCGATCCGGGGAGGGCGCGGCAGGCCGGGGGCGCACCCGGTGGGGTGCGGGCACGGCATACCGCGGGACACGATGGCCGGGGCCGTCGCGGGGTCGGGGTGCGGCCGGGGGCGTCGCGCGGGGGCGGGCGCCGCCGGGCGCCGTCACGAGCGCCGCGTCAAGCCCTTCGGGCGGCTGCCGCCGCTCGGCGCGCCGGTTCACCTGGGTCGTGGAAACGGACCGGTGCCATGCGTGTCTGCTCCATCCTCGTGGACAACACGGAACACCCCGCGGCCGGTATCCTGACTCCCGGATCTGCGCGCGCCCTTGGCCTTCCCGACGGTGTTTCCTCCGTCAGTGGCCTTCTCTCGCCGAAGGGCGTACTCCCCGGTCACAGTGGCGGGACCGCGCCGGATTCACACCGGCTTCCCTGCACCGCGGGCCTTGGCCCCGAAGATATAGTTGGACGTCCTAGTAAGTCCACCCCCACCCGCCGGGCGGTTGCCGCGGCGGGTGGGGGCGTCTCAGGTCAGACGGGCTCCGGCGGCTCGACCGGCTCCCGGCTCTTCAGGACTGCGCGGTCGTCCGTCTCGTAGGTGAGGCGGTTGATCACCTCGACGACGCCGTCGACGCTCTCGCACAGCCGCACCGCCACGACGACCAGGCTGCGGCGCGCGAGGGTGCCGCTGAGCGTGACCGTGCCGTCCGAGACCTCCACGGTGACGGCGGACGGCGGGACGTTCAGCGTGCGGGTCAGCACGTCCTCCAGGATCTCCTCCTGGATCGCGCGGTCGCGCCGCAGGAAGAGCTGGACGAGGTCGCCGCGGCTGAGCACGCCGATGAGCAGCCCCTCCTCGTCGACCACCGGCAGGCGCTTGACGCCCTTCTCCTCCATCACCCGGGCCGCCCGGATCGCGCTCCACTGCGGGCGCGCCACGACGGCGGGGCTGGTCATGAGCGAGGCGGCGGTGTTCGACGGTGTCCGGTCGATGTGCCGTCGCAGCAGATCGGCCTCGGAGACGACGCCGAGCGTGCGGCCCGCCTCGTCCACCACCGGTACCGCGCTGATGTCGTACTCGTCCAGCAGCCGCGCGATCTCACCGAACGCCGTGCCGAGCTGTACGGCGACGGCGCCGGGCGTCATCAGATCGGCGACACTGCGGTGCCTCATCGTGTTCTGGTCCCTCCCGATATCCGCCCCAACGGGATATCTGCGGTCCATTGTCGCGCGTCCCCCGGCGACGTTGTCCGGTACCTCCGGAGGAGGGCCGCGGCCGGTCCGTCTCAGGTCCGGGTCGCGACGAAGGCCACCAGGGCGATCAGGGCGGCGCAGACGCCCAGATTGACCAGCTTGTGCTCCCAGAACACCGCGACGAACTCGCGGAGGGTGGCGCTCGGCCAGAAGTACCTCGCGGTCGGCGAACCCAGCACCTGGCCCGGGACGCCGGACTGGCGGGCCGTCATGGCGGCGCGGAAGGCGTGGAAGTTGTTGGTGACGACGACGCAGCGGTAGTCGCGCTTCCCGGCGGTCATGACCTCGTGGCTGAAGCGCAGGTTCTCGTCGGTGGTCCGGGAGCGGTTCTCCTCCTGGACGTGATCGGCCGGGGCGCCCTGCTCGACCAGCCAGCGGGCCATCGCCTCGGCCTCCGGCAGCTTCTCGTCCGGGCCCTGGCCGCCGGAGGTGAGCAGCACCGGCGCCGGGCCGCCGCGGGCGATCTGCGCGTCGTGGATCTCCAGGCCCTTGCGCAGCCGGGAGGCGAGCAGCGGCGGCACCCGCTCGCCGCCGATCAGTCCGGAGCCCAGCATGACGACGTAGTCGACGTCGCCGCGGACCGCGATCCGCCCGTAGAGGAAGGCGTAGGCGAGGAAGCAGAGGAAGAGGAAGGAGAGGTAGGCGGAGAGGAGGAGCACCGCTACGGCGGCGGGGAGGGCGGGCGTGCCCCGCAGGTGCCCCAGCGACAGCAGCAGGACGATCAGGCCGAAGACGGCCACGCCCAGCAGACCGGAGAGGAGGTTGGCCGGGCGGAGCCCTTCCTTGCGGGCCATGGTGATGCCGTTGGCGATCAGGAAGCCGCCGAGCGCCAGCACGCCGACGACGGGCACGGAGAAGACCAGCAGATAGACCACGACGGCCGCACCGGTGGGCAGCTGGCTCACTCTGCCGAGGAGCCAGCCCGAGAGGCTGATGAGCGCCAGTCCGAGGAGGACCGCGTTACGGAAACGGCGGCGGTCCTTCCAGATGCTGAGACCGAGGAGAGCGAAGAGGAGGGCGGTCATGATCATGCCCGAAGTATGCAATGCCGCCGCGCCACTCCGCCGCCCGCTGCCGCGCCCGGGACCGATCCGTGACAGGGCAGGTCAGCAGGGGTCCGGCGGGGGTTTGCGGGCTCGGTGCGCACCCCTCGGGGAGGTCCGGGCGGGCCCCCGGGGCCGGTCGGCCCTGGCGTGGCGGCCGCCGCGGGGTGAGGGTGGAAACAGGCCCCCGGAGCCGGAAGGCGGTGACGAGGATGGAGCTTCCCGTGGTGGTGGGCGTCGACGGTTCCGACGCGAGCCTGGCGGCCGTCGACTGGGCCGCCGACGAGGCCGTACGGCACGGCTGTCCGCTGCGTCTGGTGCACGCCTCACTGTGGGAGCGGTACGAGGGCGTGGTGCCGGATCCGGCCGCTGACCTGCCCGCGGAGCGGCTGCTCGCCGAGACGATCGTCGCCGCCGCGGCCGAACGCGCCGGACAGCGGGCGCCCGGCCTGACCGTCACGGCGGACGTGGCCGCCACCGACGCGGCGACCGCCCTGCTCGACGCGGCGCAGGAGGCCGGTCTCCTGGTCGTCGGGGACCGCGGACGGGGCGCGGTGGCCGGTCTGCTGCTCGGCTCCGTCAGCCTCCTGGTCGCCGCCCGCGCACACTGCCCGGTCGTCGTCGTACGAGGGGACCGGCAGGCCCTGGACGGCGAGCACGGGCGGGTGCTGCTGGGCATCGGCGACCACGACGTGGACTCCCCGGCCGTGCGGTTCGCGTTCCGCGCGGCGGCGGCGCGGGACGCGGAGCTGGACGCGGTCCGCACCTGGCGGCGGCCGCTCCACGAACCGGCCGACCATCCGCTGCTGGCCGGTGAGCCCGGCACGTACCACGAACAGCGCGCCGGGGAACTGCTCGACGAGGCGCTGGCGGCCGCGGTCCGCGACCACCCCGGGGTGCGGCTGCGCCGGAGTACGCCCGAGGGGCCCGCGCGCCGGACGCTGACCGAGCGGTCGTCCGCCGCCGATCTGCTGGTTCTCGGGGCGCGGCGGCGCGGCGGCGTCTTCGGGCGGGAGTTCGGCGGCGTCGTCCACCGGGCGCTGCACCATGCGGCCTGTCCGGTGGCCGTCGTCCCGCTGGGGCGCCCGGCCACCGCCGAGGCGCCCGAGGAGGAGGAACCGTGAGTGGGACGGCCGGCGGCGGTTCCGTGGGACGGAGCCGGAGCTGAGGGACGGGGTGCGGAGCCGGAGATGAACGACATCCTGGTCGGTGTGGACCCGCAGAAGCTGTCGGTCCCGGCACTGGTGTGGGCCGCCGACGAGGCAGCCCACCGCAGGGAGCGGCTGCGGCTGGTCACCGTCGCGCCGCCGCTGCGGTACGGCGCGTTCACCCGCCGCAGCACCCTGCTGATCCGCGCGCAGTCGGCCCTGGCGACGGCGGAGGACCTGGTACGGGAGCTGCACACCGGGCTGTGGACCGCTACGGAGTTCCTGGACGGGCCGCCGGTCGCCGTGTTGCAGGACCGGACGGCGGACGCCGCGCTCGCGGTGCTGGGGTCGCGGCACCGGCGCCTCGCCGAGGTCCTCGGTGAGGCGTCGGTGGCGATCCCGGTGGCCGCGCGCGCCCACTGTCCGGTCGTGGTGGTCCGCGCCCCCGAGCGCCCGGCGATCCATCCGCCGCTGGTCGTCGTCGGGGTGGACGGCGGCGCGGGCTGCCGGGCGGCCGTCGGCTTCGCGGTGGCCGAGGCGGCGCTGCGCGAGGCCCGGCTGCGGGCGGTCTGGGTGTGGCCCGGCCCGTTCCCCTACCAGGACGACACCGAGGAGGACCTGGCCGAACGCCGCCGTGCCCTGGCCGAGGCGGTCGCGGGCTGGGCCGAGCGCTACCCCGAGGTCCCCGTGGAACAGCAGGTCGTGCGGGGCCGCCCGGTCGAGGAGCTGAGCCGGGTCTCGTACGCGGCCCTCGCGGTGGTCGTCGGCCGCGGGAGCCACGGCGGGCGGTGCGGCGGGCGGCTCGGGTCGACGGTCCACGGGTTGCTGCACCGTGCGGCGTGTCCGGTGGTCGCGGTGCCGCCCGCGGAGGGGTGAGGCCCGAGGACGGCGGGTGGGCGGCTTCCGCCGGTGGCCGCGCGCGGGCGGTGGGGCGCTACGGGGCCGGCCGGGCCGTGAGGGCGCACCGTACGTCCACCACGCCCTCCACGGCGCGGGTCAGGCGGGCGGCGACCGGGACGACCGCGGTGTCGGTGACCTCGCCGGAGAGGGTCACGACGCCGGCTTCGACGGTGACGCCGATCCGCCGGTGCGCGTCCGGGAACAGCGGCTCGACGACCTCGCGGCGCACCTCGGCCGCGAGGTCCCGGTCCGGGCGGAGGAACACCTTGAGTAGGTCGGCGCGGCTGACGATGCCGCGGAGGGCCCCGTCCTCGTCGACGACCGGCAGCCGTTTGACGTGGTGGGTGGCCATCAGGCGGGCGGCCTGGGGCAGGGACGCCCCGGTGCCGACGGTGACGGCGGGCGCGGCCATGAGGTCCTCGGCCCGGCGGGAGCCCGCCTTGGCGGTGGCGTCGAGGCGGCGCCGCTGCTCGATCAGCCCGGTGCGGTGGTCGCGGAACTCCTCCTTCGCCAGCAGATCGGCCTCGGACACCACCCCGACGACCCGGTCCGCCGCCTCGACGACGGGCACGGCGGTCACCTTCCGCCGGGCCATCGCCGCGACGATCTCCTTGAAGCCGGCGTCCCGCCGGACCGCGACGACCTGCCGCGTCATCACATCGGCGACGGTGAAGTGCTGGGCGGTCATGGGGCTTTCCTCATCGTGCGGGGTGCGGGCCGCGTACGGGATCGGACCGGTGGGCGGCGCGGGCGCTCCGCGCCGTCCGGGCTGCGGGCGGCCTGCTCCCACCGTCTCCCGCCGGGGTGTTCGGCGCATGCCGGGCCGGCGGGGCCGCGCAGGCCGCCGGGCGGGGAGGAGCCGCCCCGTGTGCCGGGACGAGGCCGCCCCGGTTGCGGCCGTGCGGGTTCGCGGAACCCTGGTAAGGGACCACGGCCGACCGGGGCCCGGGAGCGGGCGCTCCCCCGGCGGGGCCTGCGGCCCGGGGGCCGTCCCGGGGCGCCCGGACGGTCCGTACGCCGTGCGCGAGGAGGCTTCAGGTGAACTCCCCCGGCCCGCCGACCGGCCCGCTGCACGCGGTCGTCCTGGACACCGACGGCGTCCTCCTCGACTCCGCCCGGCTGCACGCCGCGGCGTGGAAGACCGCACTGGACGCCTGCCTCCGGGCGGTCGCGGACGGCGCGCAGCCGCCGTTCGACGCCGACGCGGACTACCGCCGGTTCGTCGACGGGAAATCCCGCCACGACGGGGCGGCCGCCTTCCTCACCGCCCGGGGCATCGGTCTCCCGACGGGCACCCCGGGCGATCCGCCCGGCTTCGGCACCGTGTGGGCGGTCGCCGCGGCCAAGGAGCAGGCGTTCACCGAGCGGGTACGGAGCGAGGGCGTCACCGCGTTCCCGGACGTCGCACCGGCGCTGCGGGCGCTGCGCGCCGACGGGGTGCCGTGCGCCGCGGTGTCGGCCTCCCGGCACGCCCGCGACCTGCTCGCGACCGCCGCGCTCGACCGGCTCCTCACCGTGATCGTGGACGGCGTGGACGCCGCCCGCCACGGTCTCGCCGGGAAGCCCGACCCGGCGCTCTTCCTGCACGCCACCGGCCTGCTCGGCGCCCGCCCGGCAAGGACCGCGGTGGTCGAGGACGCGCTCGCCGGGGTGCAGGCGGCCCGGCGGGGCGGCTTCGGACTCGTCGTCGGCATCGACCGGACCCCGGACGGCGCCGCATCCGCCGCACTGCGCGAGGCGGGCGCCGACGAGACGGCCGACGCGCTGACGGCGCTGGTCGGACGCGTACGGAGGGAGCACGGATGACGGACCCCGACTGGCGCTACGACCGCTACGCCCCGGAGCGGGAGCGGCTGGTCGAGGCGCTCTGCACGCTCGGCAACGGCCGGTTCGCCACCCGCGGCTCCGCCCCCGAGTGCCCGGCCGGCCCCGTCCACTACCCGGGCACCTATCTGGCGGGCTGCTACGACCGGCGCACCTCGGAGATCGCGGACCGCCGGATCGAGAACGAGGACCTGGTCAACCTGCCCAACTGGACGCTGCTGCGCTACCGCTGCCGGCCCGACGACGCCCCGCCCGGCCCCTGGTTGACGCCCGCCACGGCGCGCCACTGCACCACCCGCCTCGATCCGCGGACCGGCGTCCTGATGCGGGACCTGTTCTTCGAGGACGCCGACGGGCGCGGGCTGCGCGTCCGCCATCTGCGGATCGTCCACATGGCGGACCCGGATCTGGCGGCGCAGCGCACGCTCTTCCGCGCCTACGGCTGGCGCGGCGCCGTCGAGGTCGAGTCCGTGCTCGACGGTGCCGTCACCAACAGCGGCGTGGAGCGCTACCGCAACCTCGAAGGGCGGCATCTCACGGAGCACCGGGCAGGGTTCCGGCCCGGTGGCATCGCCTGGCTCACCTGCCGCACCACCGACCCGGGCATCCGGATCGCGCTGGCCGTCCGTACCGAAACCGTCCCGGAGTGCCCCGCCCGGGAGACCGTCACGGAGACCGGGGCCGTCCGGACGTACCGGCTGCCGCTGGCGCCCTGCCGCACGGCGACGGTGGTGAAGACCCTGGCCCTGCGCTCCTCGCTGGACCGGCCGGTCGCCGATCCCCTCACCGCCGCCTGCGACGGGGCCGCCCGGGCACCGGCGCTGCCGCAGCTGCTCGCCACCCACGAGGCGGCCTGGGCGCGGCTGTGGGAGCAGGGTGAGCTGGAGGTGCCGGGCGAGGCGGGCCGGATTCTGCGGCTGCACCTGTTCCATCTCCTCCAGACGCTCTCCCCGCACACCGCCGACCTCGACGCCGGTGTCCCCGCGCGCGGGCTGCACGGGGAGGCGTACCGGGGGCACATCTTCTGGGACGAGCTGTTCGTGCTGCCCTATCTCGGTCTGCACTTCCCGGAGGTGGCGCGGTCCCTGCTCCTGCACCGGTACCGGCGGCTCCCGGCCGCGCGGGCGGCGGCGCGCCGCGCGGGCCTCCCGGGCGCCATGTACCCCTGGCAGAGCGCGAGTTCGGGCCGCGAGGAGACGCAGACGCTGCACCTCAACCCGCGCTCCGGGCGCTGGCTGCCCGACCACTCGCATCTCCAGCGCCATGTGGGATCGGCCATCGCCCACAACGTCTGGCGGTACGCGGAGACCACCGGCGACCGCGGGTTCCTGTACTCCGCCGGGGCGGAGATCCTGCTGGCGGTCGCCCGCTTCTGGTCCGGGGTCGCCACCTTCGATCCGGCGCTGGGCCGCTACCGGCTCACCGGCGTCGTCGGCCCGGACGAGTACCACGACGCCTATCCGGACGCCGCCGCACCGGGCATCGACGACAACGCCTACACCAACGCGACCGCCGCGTGGGTGCTCGCCCGCGGGCTCGACCTGCTCGGCGAACTGCCCGCCGCCCGGCGCGCGGAACTGGCCGGGTCCCTCGGCCTCGACGACGCGGAACTGTCCCGCTGGGACGACATGTCCCGACGCCTGTACGTCCCCTTCCATCAGGGCGTGATCAGCCAGTTCGCGGGGTACGGCGAGCTGGCGGAGCTGGACTGGGCGCGCTACCGGGACCGCTACGGCAACATCCGCCGGCTCGACCGGATCCTGGAGGCCGAGGGCGACACCGTCAACCGCTACCAGGCGTCGAAACAGGCCGACGCCCTGATGCTCGGGTACCTCTTCCGCCCGTCGGAACTGGCCACGCTGTTCGCCCGGCTCGGGTACCGGATGGACGACGCGCTGTGGCGCGCGACGCTCGACTACTACCTGCGGCGCAGCAGCCACGGCTCGACGCTCAGCAGCCTCGTCCACGGCTGGCTGCTCACCCGCGGGAAGGGCCCCGGGGCCCTGGAGTTCTGCCGCGAGGCGCTGCTCGGTGATGTCGCGGACCTCCAGGGCGGGACGACGGGCGAGGGCATCCACCTCGGGGCGATGGCGGGCACCGTCGACCTGGTGGAGCGCGGGCTCACCGGCCTGGAGGCGGGCCCGGAGGGGCTGCGGGTGGCGCCGGTGACGCAGCGGGCGATCCCCTGGTTCACGTTCACCTGCTGCATCGGCGCCCACCGGGGCGTGCGGCTGCGGATGCTGCCCGGGCGGCTGGCCGTCCGGGTCCCGGCGTCGTCCCGGGACCCGCTGCCGGTGGCCCTCCCCGGGGACCGGCACCGCACCGTCGCGCCCGGTGAGGAGCGCTGGTTCCGGCTCTGAGACGGCCCGGCGGGCTCGGCGGGAAGGCCGCCGGGACCGGGGCGACCGGCTCCTCGACGCGGTCCTCGCCGTCGGGGCGGAGCTGGAGCTGCCCGAGGTGCCGCGCGGCATCGTGCAGGCGGCCGTGACACCGGTGGACGCCCGCTACGGCGCGCTCGGCGTCATCGGCGCACCTCCGGAGACCCACGAGGCCCCGCCCCCCGGCATGGCCGGGCGGGCTCCACCGCGGCAGAAGCCGGTCGCCCCTCCCGCCGGGTCCCGGGCGGGGACCTGCGGCCTGGTACGAACGGGCCGGAGCGGCGACCCTGGAGGAAACCGGCTGCGTTCGCCGGAACCGGCCGTCTGCCGGAACCGGCCGTTCGCCGTCCGCCCCGTCCAGGAGGTGCCGGTGTCCGCTCCCCCTCTCGACGACACGCTGGTGAGGGCGCTCGTCGCCGACGCCGTCACCGCGCCGTCGCAGCACAACGCCCAGCCCTGGCGGTTCCGGTACACCCGGGCCGACCGCACGCTGACCCTCGCCGCCGACCCCGGGCGCGCCCTGCCGCACACCGACCCCGCCGGCCGCGCCCTCCACCTGGGGTGCGGCGCCGCGCTGCTGAACCTGCGGGTCGCCGCGGCCCACGCCGGACTGCACGCGGCGCCCACCCTGCTGCCCGACCCGGAGCAGCCCGACCTCCTCGCCGCCGTACGCCTCGGCGATCCCGCGGAGCCCGGTGGCCTGGGCCCCGTCGATGCCGACCTCGCCGGGCTGCACGCCGCGGTCCGCGCCCGGCACACCAGCCGGCTGCCGTACACCGACCGGGAGATCCCCCCGGCGGTACGCGCCGCGCTGCTCGCGGCCGCCGCGGCCGAAGGGGCCTGTCTGGCCTTCCTGACCGGTCCGCACCGTGAGACCGTCCTCGACCTGATCGAGCAGGCCGAGGGGTACAACCGGATGGACGAGGCCCGCGACGCCGAACAGCGCCGCTGGACCCGTGCGAGCGCGGACGGACCACCGGCCGACGACGGCGTCCCCGAGTACGCCTTCGGCCCCCGCTCGCCGGACGCCGCCGCGCCGGTCCGGGACTTCGCCGGGCGGCAGGCGCAGCCGGACCGCGCCTACGCCACGTTCGAGTCCCGTCCCCAGCTCGCGACGTTGAGCACGCCCGGCGACGACCCGGCCGACTGGCTGCGGGCGGGACAGGCGCTCCAGCGGGTCCTGCTGCGCGCCACCCGCCGCGGACTCGTCAGCTCCTTCGCGACCCAGCCCGTCGAATGGCCCGAGCTGCGCTGGCTGCTGCGCGACCCGGTGTCCGGCGCCGGCCACGTCCAGACGGTCCTGCGCCTGGGCTACGGGCCGGAGGGGCCCGCGACGCCCCGGCGCCCGGTGGCGCAGGTGCTGACCATCGTGCCGTGAGCGGTCCGCCCGCCGTACGAGGAGGAGCCATGGAACCGGAAGTGATCACCGTGGGGCTGGACGGCAGCACCGAGAGCCTGGCGGCGGCGCGGTGGGCGGCCGAGGAGGCCGAGCGGCGGCGGGCCGTGCTGCGGCTGCTGCACGCCTGGATCCTGCCGGGCTCCGAAGGGCCGCACACCCCGCCGGACCGCGACCGGAACGCCGGTGCCCGGCACCTCGTGGAACAGGCCCTGGACGAGGTCCGTGCCGACCATCCGGACCTGCGGATCATCGAGGACCTGGTCGGCTCCGAGGCCGTACCGGCGCTGCTGCGCGCGGCGGAGGCGTCGCGGCTGCTCGCCCTCGGTTCCCGGGCCCTCACGGCGTGGGAGAGCTATGTCCTCGGCGACGTCAGCCTGGAGGTGGTGGGCCGGGCCGACCGTCCCGTCGTACTCGTCCGGGAGGGCTGGTCGGGGCGTCCGGCGTTCCGCGGGGCCGCGGCGGAGGACGTGCCGCGGCCCGCCCCGCGCGTGGTCGTCGGGATGGGGCTGACGGGCCCCTGTGACGCCCTCCTCGCCTTCGCCTTCGACGCCGCGGCGCGCCGTGGTCTGCCGCTGCACGCCGTGCACGGCCGGGCCCTGCCCGTCACCGTCTACGCGCCCTGGGGCATCGACCCCGACGCCGCCGGGCAGTTCGTCGCGGAGCGGGAGGGGATGCTGCGGGAGACGGTGCGGCCGTGGCGGGAGCGGTTCCCCGGGGTCGAGGTGGCGGTGACGGTGCGGCCGGAGAAGCCGACCCGGGCCCTGGTGCACAGCGCGCCCGGGGCCGTCCTGCTGGCGGTCGGCCGTCGGCGGCGGCACGCCTTCGGCCCCCGGGTGGGGCCGGTCGCGCACGCCGCGATGCACCATGCGGCCTGCCCGGTGGCGGTGGTCCCGGACGAGGAGGCGGCCTGACGGTGTCCCGCTGCGGCGGGGCCGGGTGTGACGGAAGCTGGGGGAAGGGCGTGCACGGGCACGCCGTTCCGGTGCGCCGGAAACCCGTCCCGCGGAGGTCGCCATGGAGAACCGGCAGCAGGACCACGGACGCATCGTCGTGGGCGTCGACGGCTCGGAGCCGTCCCAGGAGGCGCTGCGCTGGGCGTTGCGCCAGGCGGAGCTGACGGGGAGCACCGTCACCGCGGTGATGGCGTGGGAGTACCCGCCGCTCTACGGCTCCGTCGGCTGGATGGACACGCCCCAGGACTTCCGTACGGTCATCGAGCAGTCGGCGTACGAGGAGCTGGTCGGCGCCGTAGCGAAGGTCGTCGAGCCGGGGTCCGGGCCGCCGGTGGAGCCGTTCATCGGGTACGGCACGGCCGCCGGGGTGCTGCTGGAAGCGGCCCGCGGTGCCGATCTGCTGGTCGTCGGCAGCCGCGGGCGCGGCGGTTTCACCGGGGCGCTGCTGGGCTCGGTCAGCCACCACTGCACGGCACACGCCCCGTGCCCGGTGGTCGTCGTCCGCGAGATCGAACCGGCGGAGGACGAGAAACCGGCGGAGGACGAGAAGTAGGGCGCAGGTCTCAGCTGCCGCTCTCCGGTACGGCCGGCCGCTCCCCCAGCAGCCGGGTGCGGAAGAGGTCGAGGACCTGGTCGAGGGCGGCGCGGGTCGGCTGGCCCGGTGCGTCGATCAGATGCTCCGTCACGACGGCGTGCGGTGCGGCGAGTGCCTCGGGGTTGGCGTCCTCGTCGTCCAGTTCCACGGCGACGAACGCGTCCCCCAACTCGCGGCGGAGCGCGGCGAACCTCTCCTCCGGTACGAAGCGGTCGCCGCGGAACCGCATGCCGAGGACGCGCAGATCTCCGCGGGCGCAGCGGTCCTTGACGACGGCCAGCTCCGCCGGGGAGATGTCGATCGTGGAGCGGCGGGAGGCGGTGACCGGCAGCGGCAGCGAGGGCTGGGCGAGGACGGGGGCGAGCAGCCGCTCGTCGGTGGCCATGGCGAGGGCGAAGCCGCCGGTGGCGCACATGCCGATCGCGCCGACGCCGGGGCCGCCGCACCGTTCGTGCTCCTGGGCGGCGAGCGCCCGCAGCCAGCTGACGACCCGGGAGCTGCGACCGGTGGCGAGGAGCGTGAACTCCCGGCTCACACAGAGCTTGACGAACGTGGACCGGACGTACGCCTGGGCCCGCAGCGGGCCGTGCGCCGACGGGTGGGGGTCGCGTCCGGGGACGCCGAACAGGACGGGCAGCACGGCGGTGCACCCTATGGCGGCCACCCGTTCGGCGAACCCGAGGACCTTGGGCGTGATGCCCGGCATCTCGGACATCACGATCACGGCGGGTCCGGTGCCGCGGCGCAGCACCTTCCGGGTGACGCCGTCGTGCGTGAAGGTGGTCCGCCCGAATCCTTCGAGCCCGTGATCCGCCATGGTCGCCCGCCCATCCGATGCCGTCGCCGATACCGCGATACCCCGTATCAGGGGCCGCGCCCGCGGGGGCGCATGCCCCGACGGTGCCAGGGCCCCGCCGTCCGTGTCCCCGTTTTCCCGCGGGTGCGACGCACGCCACGTGGCCGCGCCCCCGGCGTACGGGCACGACACGCGCGCCGGGTCCCGCGCCGCGCGCGCCGGGCCGGGAGACGATGCCCGGCAGGGTCCGGCAGCGGCGCCGGGACCTGCCGGGAAGGCGAGCGATGGGCACAGAGCGGAACGGACGGGCCCGAGGCGGCCGGGCGGTGGAGCAGCCGAACCTGGTCGCACCGGCGGACGTCCCGTCGCTGTCCGCGCGGTTCTGGGTGCTGGTGGTGGCCACCGGGGTGCTGGCGGGGCTCGCGGGCGCCGCGCTGATGGCGCTGCTGCACGCGGCGGCGCATCTGACGTACTCCTACGGTTCGGGGAGTTTCCTGGCCGCGGTCGAACGGGCGGGCGCGGGCCGCCGGGTGGCGGCACTGGCCGCCGCCGGGGTGGTGGCCGGGGCCGGCTGGTGGCTGCTGCGGCGGTGGACGGGGCCCGGCGGTTCGGAGGTGAGCCGGGCGCTGTGGCAGGACGAGGGGCGGCTGCCGCTGCGGCGCAGTCTGGGTACGGCGGTGCTGTCCGTGGTGATCGTGGGCATGGGCGCGTCGCTGGGCCGGGAGGCCGCGCCGCGGCTGGCGGGTGCGGCGCTCGCGTCCCGGCTGTCCGACTGGGCCCGCCTGAACACCGCGCACCGCAGACTGCTGGCCGCCTGCGGCGCCGGTGCGGGTATGGCGTGTGTCTACAACGTGCCGCTGGGCGGGGCGCTGCTCACCCTGGAGGTGATGCTCGGCGTGCTGTCGCTGCGGCTGGCGCTGCCCGCGCTGGCCACCTCGTGCCTGGCCACCGCGGTGTCCTGGACCGTGCTTCCGGCCGGGCCGACCTACCGGCTGCCCCAGGTGCAGCTGTCCGCGTCGCTGCTCGTGTTCGCCCTGGTGATCGGCCCGTTCGCCGGGTGGGTGGCGGTCGGCTGGGTGCGGATGATCCGGATCGCGCACGGGCGGCGGCCGGCGGGGTGGGGGCTGCTGGTCGGGCCGCCGCTGGTGTTCACCGCGGTCGGCGCGCTGGCCGTGCCGTACCCCGAACTGCTCGGCAACGGCAAGGACATCGTCCAGCACACCCTGGGCGGGCAGTTCGGCGTCGCCACCCTGGTGGCGCTCTTCCTCCTCAAACCGCTCGCCACCGCGGGCAGTCTGGGCAGCGGCGCCAGCGGCGGGCTCTTCACCCCGACGCTCGCCACCGGCGCGCTGCTCGGTTCCCTCGCCGGGCAGGGCTGGACGCTCGCCTGGCCGGGTCCGGCCGCGGGCTTCGCGATCATCGGCGCGGCGGCCGTCCTCGCCGCCGCGATGCAGGCGCCGATCGCCGCCGTCGTCCTGGCGCTGGAACTCACCCGCACCCTCGACGCCCTGATGGTCCCGCTGCTCTTCGCGGTCACCGGCGCGGTGCTGGTCTCCCGCCGGCTCGACACCCCTTCGCTGTACTCGGTACGGCTGCCCGCCCAGTGACCGGGGCGTACGGCGGCGGGCGCGCGCCCGGCGTGGCGTGCCGGTGCCACCGGGCGCCGCCCGGTAGGACACTTCCCCATGGACGACCACACCGGACAGCAGTCGCAGCGGGGCGGGCGGAGCGGCTGGTACAGCGCCGGGGTGGGCGGTGTAGGCGCGGCGAGCTTCTTCAGCGACTCCGGGCACGAGATCGCCACCGCCGTGCTGCCGGGCTTCCTCACCGCCACGTTGCACGCCTCGCCGGGGGCGCTCGGCGTGGTCGAGGGGGTCAGCGATGCGCTCACCGGGGTCGCCAAACTGGCGGGCGGCCCGCTGGCCAATTCCCCCGCGCGGCGGGCGAAGATCGCCACCGGCGGCTATCTCGGCACCGCGCTGGCCACCGGCGCCCTCGGCCTCGCGCAGTCCGTGTGGCAGGTCGGCGTCCTGCGCGCCACGGCGTGGGCCTCGCGCGGGATCCGGTCACCGGCCCGGGACGCGCTGCTGGCCTCCCTCGCCCCGCCGGGCGCCTACGGACGCGCCTTCGGCCTGGAGCGGGCCGGGGACAACCTCGGCGCGGTCGTCGGCCCCCTCCTCGCGGCGCTGCTGGTCTCCGTCATCGGCATCCGCGCCACGCTCTGGTGTGCGGCGCTGCCCGGTCTGCTGGCGGCGGTGGCGATCACCTTCGCCGGACGCGAGGCCCGCCGCACCCTCGCGCAGCCCTCCGCCCGGCGCCGTGTCCGGCTCCACCTGGGCGATCTGCGGCGCGCCGGGATGGCCCGTGCGCTGCTGCCGGTGGCGATGTTCGAGATCGGCAACATCGCCGTCACCCTGCTCATCCTGCGCGCCACCCAACTCCTGCACCACGGCGCCCGCGACCTCGCCGCCGCCACCTCGCTGGCCGTGCTGATCTACGCGGCGCACAACGCTTTCGCCGCCGCCGTCGCGTACCTGGGCGGCCACTGGATCGACCGGGCGGGCCCCCGTACCGCCTTCGCCACCGGCGGCGTCCTCTACCTGGCGGCGTACGGCATGTTCGCCGTCCCCTGGCACGGCTGGCCGCCGCTGCTGGCCGCGTTCGTGCTGGCGGGCAGCGGCATCGGGCTGGTCGAGCCCGCCGAGTCGACGCTGGTGGCGGGGATGCTCCCGGACGCGCTGCGCGGCAGCGGCTTCGGGCTGCTCGGACTCGTCCAGTCCTTCGGCGACTTCGCCTCCTCGGCCGTCGTCGGCATCCTGTGGACGGCCTTCGGCCCGGCGGTCGGCTTCGGCTACGCGGCGGCGTGGACCGGCGCGTCGGCGGTGGCGGTGTGGGCGACCGGACGCGGACGGCGCTGACCCCGGCTCCGGCGGAGCGCTCCGCCCCGGGCGCCGGTCCGGACCGGAAACAGGCTTCCTGCCGGATCCACGACCGCTGCGAGGTCTGTGCCGGATGTCGCTACGCGGGGCGCGCGGCGGGCTTCTTCCGAGGTGTGCGGTTGCTGGTCCACACCGCGGCGATCACCAGGGCGC
Organism: Streptomyces sp. NPDC029159; assembly: GCF_055564055.1. Lineage (NCBI taxonomy): Bacteria > Bacillati > Actinomycetota > Actinomycetes > Kitasatosporales > Streptomycetaceae > Streptomyces > Streptomyces sp. NPDC029159. The sequence continues at coordinate 212,428 of NZ_JBVHWT010000005.1, read as the reverse complement.
AGCCGCCCAGCTGGGTCGGGGTGGGCGTCTCGCGGAGGATGAGGAGGGCGAACGCGATGGCCATGACCGGCTGGAGGAGCAGCAGCGCCGCAGCGGTGTTGGGCGGGAGCAGCGGCCCTCCCTTGCTGATCAGCAGCCAGGCCGCGACCTGGCCGAGGAGCGCCAGCGCCACGATCCAGCCCCAGGAGGCGGCCGGGACGGCCAGCGGCAGCCCGGTCGTGAGGAGGCTGATGACACCGGAACTGACGGTGGCCGCGGCCGTCGAGACGCAGACCGGGGTCACCACGTGCCGCGGTGAACTCCGGCCGCAGCGGCGCATCAGATACAGATACACCGCATAGGCCGTGCCCGCGCCGACGCCCAGCAGCGCCCCTCGCACGGGGTGCACGGCCTGCTCGCCGGAGCCGACGACGCCGCCCGCCAGGGTGATGCCCATCAGCATCAGCGGACAGGCCAACAGGAAGCGGCGCGTCACCCGCGTGCCGTCCCAGACCCGGGCCAGCAGCGGGAAGACGATCACCTGCACATTGATGAGCACGGTGGAGACCGCGGCGCCGATGTCCAGGATGCTGAGGGTCCACATCACGTAGTCGGCGCCGAGGAACACGCCCGCGAGGATCGCGTTCCGGTGCAGCGCGGCGGGCATCGCGCCGCGCCGACGGGTCTCGTACCAGAACATCGGCACGAGGGCGAGCAGGGCGACGGCGCAGCGCAGAAAGGCCGCGGTGCCGGCGTTGACGTCGGCCAGCTTGACGAAAACGGCCGACATCGAGAGGCAGGCGGCCCCTCCGATGATCAGGGCGGCTGCCGTCGGCTGGATGCCCGGCATCTCCGGGACACGCTCGGGGGCGGGGGTTCGGGTCTTCGATGTGGCTTCCACGCCAAGCAGCCTTCCCCCTCGACGCGACAGCACTACGTGGAGATGCCGCGGGGAGGGGCGCCGTCGCGAGCGCCGCGACACCGCCGCCCCACGCCTCCGCATTCCTGGCCGGGACGTCTTGCGTGAGAGCGCACTCCAACTCCTAGGTTCGGCGCGTGCGATACATCAAACTCGGAACGACCGGACTGGAAGTCTCCGCCATCGCCCTGGGCTGCATGAGCTTCGGCGAGCCGGACCGGGGCGGCGAGCCCTGGTCACTGGGCGCGGACGCCGCCCGGGACATCATCAAGCAGGCCCTCGAGGGCGGCGTCAACTTCCTCGACACGGCCAACGGGTACAGCGCCGGAAGCAGCGAGGAGATCGTCGGACAGGCGGTCAAGGACTTCACCCGGCGCGAGGAGGTCGTTCTCTCCACCAAGGTCTGGATGCGGATGCGCCCCGGCCCGAACGGCGCCGGGCTGTCCCGCAAGGCGATCTTCGCCGAGCTGGACGCCTCCCTGAAGCGACTGGGGACCGACTACATCGACCTGTACCAGATCCACCGCTGGGACTACGACACCCCGATCGAGGAAACCCTCGAGGCGCTGCACGACGCGGTCAAGTCCGGGAAGGTCCGCTACATCGGAGCCTCTTCCATGTACGCCTGGCAGTTCGCCAAGGCCCTGTACCTGGCCGACCTGAACGGCTGGACCCGGTTCGTGTCGATGCAGGACCACTACAACCTCATCCACCGGGAAGCGGAGCGGGAGATGCTCCCGCTCTGCGCCGACCAGGGCATCGGCGTGATCCCGTGGAGCCCGCTGGCGCGGGGCAGGCTGACGCGGGCCCGGGACACCGCCACGGCGCGCGCCGGGACCGACGAGGGCGGCAAGATCCTCTACCGCGACGAGGACCAGGCGGTGGCCGAGCGCGTCCACGAGATCGCCGGCGAGCGGGGGCTGTCCCCGGCCCAGGTCGCCCTGGCCTGGGTCATGCGCAACCCGGTGGTGACCTCGCCCATCGTCGGGGTCACCAAGCCGGCCCAGCTGGCCGACGCGGTCGCCGCGGTGGACGTCGAACTCGACGAGGACGAGGCCGCCTACCTGGAGGAGCCCTACCAGCCGCACGAGGCCGCCTACCTGAAGGAGTCCTTCTACAAGCAGCGCCCTGTGGCAGGCTCCCGGTAGTCCGGGCCACCGCCGGGCCGCCGGGACACCCGGCGGCCCGGCGGCCATGACGGCTCCTCCTCCGCCTGCGGAATCTCTCAGGCATCGGAGGACGCCGTCACCCCGGCACCTCGACGCAGCGCGCGATGTCCGCAGAGGCGCCTGCGCCATAGGTGTCCGCGACGCGTGCCAGCAGATCACCACTCAGCCGATACTCCTGGGTCCCCACCGTCTCCAGAACCGTGGTGGCCACGGCACAGCCCAACTGAGCCGCCCTCTCCTCGGACAGGCCGCGTGACATACCCACGAGATATCCCGCGCGGAAGCCGTCCCCCACACCCGTGGGATCGACAGCCTTCTCGGACGGCACGGCAGGGATGGTGAGGACTGCTCCTCCCCGGGTGGCGACCGTCACCCCGTTCGCCCCCCGGGTGGTGACCCAGGTGCCCACACGGTCCCCCACCTGTTGCTCGGTCCACCCGGTGCGTTCACACAGGAGCGCGGCCTCGTATGCGTTACTGAAGAGCAGCTGCGCTCCGTCGACGAGCCGGCGGGCCTCCTCCTTTCCCAGACGGGCCAGTTGTTGTGAGGGGTCGGCGGCGTACGCAATGCCGAGCTGCCGACTCGCGGACGTGTGGCGCTGCATCGCCAGAGGGTCGTCCGGTGCGATGACGACGAGGGCGGGTCTGCCCCAACCAGCTGTGATGTCGGCCAGACTGATATGCCGCGCTTCGGTCATGGCACCCGGGTAGAAGGCGGCAATCTGGTTCTGGTCCCTGTCGGTGATGCACATGAATCTGGCCGTCCGGGACTGCTCGCTCACCTTCACATGGCTGATGTCCACGCCGTGCATGCGTAACCAGGCGCCGTACTCGGTGAAATCCGTGCCCACGGCACCGACCAGCAAGGGAGTGCATCCCAGCAGGCCGAGGCCGAAGGCGATGTTCGCGGCGGTGCCGCCCCTGCGTATCTGGAGATCGTCCACCAGGAAGGAGAGCGAGATGTGGGCCAGTTGGTCGGGCAGCAATTGTTCACCGAAGCGGCCCGGGAATGTCGTCAGATGGTCGGTGGCGATGGACCCGGTGACGGCGATGCGCATGTCAGACGCTTGCCGCCTTGCGCAGCGCCTCGACCCGGTCGGTGCGTTCCCAGGTGAACTCGGGGAGTTCACGGCCGAAGTGGCCGTACGCGGCGGTTTGGCCGTAGATCGGGCGCAGGAGATCGAGGTCGCGGATGATGGCGGCCGGGCGGAGGTCGAAGACCTCGTCGATGGCCTGCTCGATCTTGTCGGTGTCGACGGTGGCGGTACCGAAGGTCTCGACGAAGAGGCCGACCGGCTCGGCCTTGCCGATGGCGTACGCCACCTGAACCTCGCAGCGGGAGGCGAGGCCCGCCGCGACGACGTTCTTGGCCACCCAGCGCATCGCGTACGCGGCGGACCGGTCCACCTTCGACGGGTCCTTGCCGGAGAAGGCGCCACCGCCGTGGCGGGCCATGCCGCCGTAGGTGTCGATGATGATCTTGCGGCCGGTCAGACCGGCGTCACCCATCGGACCGCCGATCTCGAAGCGGCCGGTCGGGTTCACCAGCAGGCGGTAGCCGTCGGTGTCCAGCTTGATGCCGTCGTCCAGGAGGGCCTTCAGCTCCGGCTCCACGACGAACTCGCGGATGTCGGGGGCGAGGAGGGACTCCAGATCGATGTCGCCGGCGTGCTGCGAGGAGACCACGACGGTGTCCAGACGGACCGCCTTGTCACCGTCGTACTCGATGGTGACCTGGGTCTTCCCGTCGGGACGGAGGTAGGGGACCGTGCCGTTCTTACGGACCTCGGACAGGCGCTTCGACAGCCGGTGGGCCAGGAAGATCGGGAGCGGCATCAGCGTCGGTGTCTCGTCCGACGCGTAGCCGAACATCAGCCCCTGGTCGCCCGCACCCTGGCGGTCCAGTCCGTCCCCCTCGTCCCTCCGGGAGGCCCCCTCGACCTGGGTCTCGTACGCGGTGTCGACGCCCTGCGCGATGTCCGGGGACTGCGCACCGATCGACACCGACACTCCGCAGGAGGCGCCGTCGAAGCCCTTCTTCGACGAGTCGTAGCCGATGTCCAGGATGGTGTCGCGCACCAGCCGGGCGATCGGCACGTACGCCTTGGTCGTGACCTCGCCGGCCACATGGACCAGGCCGGTCGTGATGAGCGTCTCCACGGCGACACGGGACGTGGGGTCCTCGCGCAGGAGCGCATCGAGAATGGCGTCGCTGATCTGGTCAGCAATTTTGTCGGGGTGCCCCTCGGTCACCGACTCCGAGGTGAACAGACGACGGGACATGGCGATCTCCAGGATAAGGGACGGGCAGGCCGAGGAAGTGGACAGCCTTCACGTCATGCAGGGTCCTTGGTGACGGTGATGTTGTTGAAGCCGCAGGTCGCAGAGGTCTGGTGGTTGCTCTGCATCCACTCCTTCAGCTCCGCCTCGAGTTCCGCTCGGCTCTCCGGTGACAGCTCCAGGGTGTAGTTCCTGAATGCGGTGGCCATCAGGAGATTCCAGCCTCTGTCGGCCGTCCGGTAATCCGCTACGACGGACCGGTGGGTGAGCTTGACCTGCTGCCCCTGTGTCACTTCTTCGAGGAGAGTTTTCAAGAAGTGGATGTCTTCCGTGCTGCGCCAGGGTGTGGGGACCTGCAAGCCTTCCGTCTTGCTCTGTGCCAGGTCCAGGAGGACGCCGGAGATGGGCGCGAGGAAATTGCGCCCCAAGGTGCAGAGGACCAGTTTGCCGCCAGGCTTGACGGCGCCCCACAGTTTCGTCAGGAAGGCTTTGAGATCTGAGGCGAAGAAGGGGCCGCAGGAGGACACGACGATGTCGTATGCGGCGACATCGAACTGTGCCTTCTCCATGTCCTCCACGACGAACTGGATGTTCTTCACCCCTGCGGCCGCTGCGTTGGCTTCGGCTTCTTCGATCATGGAGGAGGAGACATCGATGGCCAGGGCGCTTCCTGTCGGTCCGGCGAGCTCCGCCGCCTTCACGATCGCGTCGCCCGTCCCGCAGGGCAGATCGAGTATCCGGTCGCCTTCCTTCACCGCCATGTCGGCCAGCAGCGGGTCGCGAATCAGATGGGGGAAAGTGTCCTGGATCTTCGTGTACTCGTTTGCCGCCTTCTGGAACGTGCCGCGAGAGTCGAATCCAGTCATTTCTTGAATCCCCTTCAGGTCTGTGAGCCCGTGATGATGGGCAGGCGGTCACGCCAACGGAAATACGTGCTGGCGAACTCCATCTGCGCCCCTGGTTCGGGGCAGGGGTGTTCCAGGATCTTCAGAAGGATGCAGGAGAAGGTGAGCCTCTGGGAATTCAGCTGCTGCAACTCAGCCGCGTCCCACACATTCATCTTCGGAGCACGGCGCCGAGGGAGGAAGTGTTTCCTGATCGTGGTGGTGCGAACACCACCTGTGACGAGAACCTGCCGCACGGGTTTCCCCGGGTGTCCCGTCGGCCCAGCGGACAGGGAGGCGCCGGGGGCCTCGTATGAGCAGGCCCTGGCGCCAGGGCAGGCGCGCCGGATCCGCGTCCAGGGCCAGGTCCGGGCAGCGCTCGAGGAGTGCGGTGATCGCGGTGGCCGCCTGGAGCCGGGCGAGAGGGGCGCCCAGGCAGTAGTGGATGCCATGGCCGAACGAGAGGTGACCGCCCGTGGCCCGGCGGATGTCGAAGCGGTTCGGGTCCGGGAAGCGGGCGGCGTCCCGTCCGGCGTCGGCGAGAGCGATCAACACCAGCTCACCACCCCCCGGGACGGTCACCCCGCCGATCGTCACCGGCCCGGTGGTGAATCGGTACGTCGTCGTCTCGACCGGGGTCTCGTGGCGCAGCATCTCCTCCACGGCGTTGTCGATGAGGCCGACGTCGGTTCGTAGGGCCGCGAGTTGGTCCGGGTGGCGGAGCAGGGCGAGGACGCCCGACGCGATGAGGTTGACCGTGGTCTCGAAGCCGGCGACCAGCAACAGCCAGGCCATGCCGATGAGTTCGTCGGCGGAGAGGCGGTCGCCGTCCTCGTCGGTGGTGCGGATGAGGGCGCTGATCAGGTCGTCGCCGGGGCGGCCGCGCTTCTCGTCGGTCATGCCGACCAGATAGGCGGTCATCGCGCTGGTCGCGGCGCGGCGGGCGTCGCGGTCCGGGCTGCTGAGGGCTTCTTCGGCCCAGGTGCGGAAGGAGCCGCGGTCCAGGGAGGGGACACCGAGGAGTTCGCAGATGATGCCGATCGCGAGCGGGAAGGCGAGGGCCTCGACGAGGTCGGCGCGTCCGTCGGGCGACGAGAGCATGGTGTCGAGGAGTTCGCCGGTCAGGGCCGCCACGCGCGGCAGGAGAGTCTCCACGCGGCGCGGGGTGAACTCCCTGGAGACCAGTCTGCGCAGCCGGGTGTGGTCCGGCGGGTCCGAGCTGAGCAGGTTGTGGCCGGCGGACAGCCGGGCCAGCGGCAACTCGGGGGACGCGTGTTTCCAGTTCTTGGACAGCGCCGGGTCGGTGAGGGCGTCTTTACATGCCTCGTACCCGACGACGAGCCAGGCTTCCGCGCCCTCGGGGACCCGCACACGGTGTACGGGTCCCCGGGCACGGAGTTCGGCGTAGACGGGGTGGGGATTCCTGAAGAATTCCTCGCCGAACGCCCCGAAGTCTGCTGCGATGTCCGTTTCCATGGTGAGCTGCTTCCCTTGATCGGTGCTGGATGCACGAACCGGTCAGCCATACGGTGTTCACGAACAGGCAACGGGGCGTTCCACGTTTTTATGACCGTGATTCCACGGGCATGCCGCTACCGCCGTACCGCTTTACGGCTCTACGGAGAGGTTTCGCTTCTCGAACACTTCCCGGGCCGTCCTGATGGCGTTGAGGACGCGCGGGAAGCCCGCGTACGCGGTCACCTGCGTCAGGGTCTCCACGACCTGGGCCGGGCTCAGGCCGACGTTGAGGGCGGCCCCGATGTGCACCGCCTGCTGGGGCGCCGTGTCACCGAAGGCCGTCAGGGCGGCGACGGTGACGAGCTGCTTGCGCTGCGGCGAGAGCCACGGCCGGTGGTAGATGTCGCCGAAGGAGAACTCGACGATGTACCGGGCCAGATCGGGAGCGATGTCCTTGAGGGAGTCCACGACGTCCAGGCCGTGCTCGCCGTCGATCCTGACCAGGTTCTCGGCGCCGCGCTCGTAGCGGTCGCGGTCGTCGTCCATGACCACCGGGTCGACGGTGACACCGTGGTCGGTGAAGACGGCCCGGGCGACGCGGATCGCGTTGAGCACGCGCGGGAGGCCCGTGAAGGGGGCCAGATGGACGAGGGCTTCCACGATCTCCAGGGGGGTGACGCCGACCTTGAGGGCGGCGTCGATGTGGAAATTCAGCTGGGGTGCGGTGTCCCCCAGCGCGGCGAGCGCGCCGACCGTGGCCAGCTCGCGCTCCTGCGCGTCGAGTCCGGGGCGATCGAAGAGGTCGGCGTAGGCCCACTCGACGACGAAGCGGCCGAGGTCCGGGGCGATGTCGGCCAGCGCGTCGACGATGGCGGCGCCGCGTTCGCCGGAAATCTCACCGAGGACGGCGAGGCCACGCTCGTATCGGGTGTCGGCCTGCGTGGACGGGGAATTGGGCTCATTCATACTGCACCATGCTAGTAATTAGAGTGCACACCAAGCAATTTGAGAATTCAGACGGTACCGACCGCGACGACATTTCCCTCACTGATGTAACCGTCCGGGTGGCGCAACGGGTTCGCCGCGCCCTCCGGGTCGAGGAACGGCGCCCAGTCGCCCGCAATCCCGAGATTCCGTGCCTGCCGCGCGAAAAGCGCGCACGCGTTGCCGTAGAACCGCAGGGCCGCAGGGGAGAGCGGGGCGTGGTGCTCCATGAGGATCGTGCGCTGCCGCACCGAACGGAGACCGGCCTCGCGGAGCCGGCGATACAGGTCGCGGCCGCGCAGCAGCTGCCGCGCGTACCCGGGGGACGCGGCGGACGCCCGGAAGAAGTCGGTGATCAGGAACGGGTCCGCGGGGCGTACGGTGCTCAGCGTGCCGTCGACGTCCTTGACCGCGACCAGTCCCCCGGGCCGGGTGACCCGGCGGAACTCCGCGAGGGCACGGGCCAGTTCGGCGTCGTCGAGGTACTGGGTGGTGTTCGCGCACCATACGGCGTCGAACGAGGCGTCCGGGTAGGGCAGCCGGAGCACGCTGCCCTGCCGTATCTCCGTCCGCAGCCGGGCCTGATGGTTCCGCATCCGCTCGGCGGCCCGCTCGACGTTCTCCCCGGCCAGATCGAGGGCGGAGATCCGGCCCCGTTCGCCGACGAGTTCCGCGAGCAGGGGCAGAAAGGTGCCGCTTCCGCAGCCCGCGTCCAGGACATGCCAGCCGGCGCGGATTCCGACACCCTCCAGGGCCTCCTGGTAGGCATCGGCGCAGGCTTCGAAGTGCGGGTCGACGATCTCCTCATGGGTGAAGGCCAGGCCGGTGGAGGTCGTGTAGCCGAGCCCCGCGTGATCGTCTGTCAGCATGCTGTCGCTCCATTCGGACGGGGGCCCTGCGCCGCGGCGAGGAGGCCGATGAGGATCTCCACGGTTTTCCCGGGTGCCTCCAGCGGGGCGAGGTGGCCGACGCCGGGGAGGGTGACGAGTCGGCCGTGGGGCAGGGCGGCGGCTGTCTCGCGGGCCTCGTCGAGGCTGACGAGTTCGTCCTCCTCACCCTGGACGACCACGGCGGGCACGTCCGTGGCGCTCAGGGTGGCCAGGGAGTCCTCGCGGGCGGCGATGGCCCGCTGCGCCCATGCGACGGAGTGCGGCTCGGCCTTCCCGGCCAAGGCCGTCACCTGGGTCGACAGCTGGGGCCGCCGGGCCCGGGTGGTGGCGCCGAGCAGGGACGGGGCGGTGTCCGTGACGATCCCGGCGCGCAGCGAGTCGTCGCTGATCAGGTCGGCGAAGCGGAGGCGCGCCGCGGCCCCCTCCGGCGTGTCGGCCGTGCCCCGGGCCGCGAACAGGGCCAGTGCGCGGACGCGGTGCGGATGGCGGCGCAGGAACGACATCGCCGTATAGCCGCCCATCGAGCAGCCGACGACGACCGCCGAGTCGATGGAGCGGCGGTCGAGTTCGCGGGCCAGGTCGTCGGCGACCAGGTCGAGGGAGGGGGCGGCGTCCGCCGGGAGCGGGGTGCCGCCGAAGCCGCGCTGGTCGAGGGGGAGGACGTGGTGGCCGCGGGCGCGCAGGGCCCGGGCGGACTCGTCCCACATGGACGAGTCGAGAGGCAGGGCGTGGAGCAGGACGACGGGGAGGCCCGCGCCGGTCTTCGTCCCGCTCATCGTCGGGCCGCCCGTTCCGCGTCGCCGACGAACCGCCGGACCGGTTCGGGCAGCCGGGTGCCGCGCAACCAGGCGAAGGTCACCGGGGAGGGGGGCAGGTCGTGCACCGGGACCACCTTGATGTCGGGCGGCAGGACCGCGTCGAGGGACTGGAAGGACACATGCATCGCGAGAGTGCTCCGGAGCTGTTCCACCAGGGCGGGCACGGTGGTCATGGTGTGCGTACGGCGGATGACACGGCCCGCCGGGGTACGCGGCGGTACGACGAGATCCCAGACGTGCGGCGGGAAGCCGTCGGGGCACCGGAAGCCCTCGTGGTCGGCGAGGTGTTCGAGGGAGACCGACTCCTGGGCCGCCAGGGGGTGATGGGCGCCGACGAGCACGGCACGGCCGTCCCAGGCGACGGGTTCGCTGAGCGTGATGTCCGGATCGCGCGGGTCGTACTTCACGAGCATGAGGTCCATCGCCCCGGCACGCAGCAGCGTGAACGGCTCGGAGACCTCGTGGGGGACGTACTCGACCGACGACTCCGGGTGGCCGGCGGCGGCCACGATGCGAGCGGCGAGATGGGTGGAGCCGTGGACGCCGAGCCGGAGGCGGCGGGGCGGGGCGGCCGCGCCGGGGGCGTCACCGGCGGCCGCGGGTGTGCGGGTGGTCATGGGTCACACCTCCGTGGTCAGTCCCGCGTATGCCTGGAGTTCGTCCGGGCGGTGGACGTCGGTGTCCACGCGGAGCATGGCGAACTGGTCGGCCAGGCCGGTCAGTCGGGGCACGAATCGCAGGGTCAGCCGGTCGCCGGGGTGGATCAGCCCGTCCAGGACGGCCTCGGCGAGCAGATGGTTGAGGTGCACGAGGGCGTGCGCGACGGTCACCCTGGCGGTGGCGATGTACAGGTCGCGGTGGACGGCGGGGCGGTGCCGGCCGGCATCGGAGGCGGTCGCCGGACGCGGGACGGTCACCGTGGTCGCGGGCATCGCGGCCAGCTCGTGGCCGGCCTCGAAGGTCTTGAGGAGACGGCGCAGCGTGGCCGTGGCCGCGCCCGGCGCCGGACCGCACCAGGCCACCGAGCCGTCGCCCGCGACGTGGTCGAAGGTGAACCGCTCACGCAGGTTGGCCGGGCTGCCGGCCAGGTACACGGTGCGGGTGAAGGAGCCGCGCCAGGCGTCCCCCGCCTCCGGCGCCAGGCCGAGCGCGAAGGCACAGGTCTCGCGCACCCAGCGGGGCAGATCGAGCCGGCCCACGACGACCACCGCCAGCACCTCGGTGGCGGTGGCGTCCGCGTGGTGGAAGCCGTCCCGGAGCGCGCTCAGGTCCTGGGGGCTGGAGAGTTCGAGCCGGTCGGCCAGTTCGGGGCGGGCGGTGCGGACGCGGTCCAGGGCGGAGCGCAGCAGGACGGCCGGGGAGAGGGCGTGGGGCGGGGCGAGGGTCGTCGGTTCGAGAGAGCTGGTCACAGGTACACCGCCGACAGGAGTCCGGGATCGGGAGCGGGCCGTCCGCGGCCCAGGAGGGAGCAGGTGAGCCGGTAGGGGTCGACATAGGTGTGGCCCCGCCGGTGCCGGTCGAGCGCGTCGAACAGATCGCCGGTGCCGGCCTCGACGGCGGCCCGGGAGCGCTTGAGGAGCCGGGCGGCCGTGGTCAGGCAGTTCCGCAGCAGGTCGTGCCGGAACGACTCGCGCTGGCCGGGGCCGAGGGTCGCCACGAAGTACAGGCGCATACCGAGCCGTAGCGCCTCGGTGTCGTCGCCGCACGTCTCGGCGGCCTCGCGGAGCAGTACGCCGGCCGTGTGCCCGCGCCAGCCGCCGTGCCGGGCGGAGGCGATCCGTCCGTCGATGGGTACCCGCCCCACGGGCACCCGGCGCACCGTGGGCCCGAGGCGGGTCAGGACGCGGTTGAGCAACTGGTAATCGGTGTCCAGCTCACGGTCGTAGAGCAGGACGATCTCGTCGTACCAGGGCACGAGCGGAAGCAGCTCGCGCAGGGCGCAGGCGAGGTAGTTGGGCCGGCCGTCCGAGGTGATGATGCGGCGCAGGGGCATGCCGTACCGGGTGAGGTCGAGGTAGACCGGGCCGCCGCAGTCGCGCTGGTCGAGGACGAGGCCCGTGGCGGAGAGCTGTTCGACCATCTCCTCCAGGGCGAGGCCCGGCGGCTGGTGTTCCTGGAGGCCGGGGTCGTGCATGCCGAGCCGCTCGTAGTGCCCGGCCCACAGCTCCAGCAGGCGTCGGCTCGCGGGGTGGGTCCAGCCGCTGTGCTCGATGGCGTCCCGGTACGGTCGCAGTGCCTGCGCGCTCTGCGACTGCTCCTCGGCCCGGTAGCGGACGTAGAGTTCGCCGATCTCCTCCTCGGAGAGGTGTGCGTAGTCGGTCTTGCCACGGGTGCGGTCGAGGTACTCCCAGAAGCCGACCGTCTGCTCGGTGACGTGGTAAGTGGTGTGGCTGTACCGGTACGTCACCTCGGCGAGCCGCGCCGTGGCCCGGAACATGACGTCGGTCCACAGCAGACCCTTGAGGTGGCTGGGGGTCAGGGGTTTGGTGGGGGTCACCGTGACCGGGGCCAGCAGGACGTTCTTACGGGGTGGCATCTTCATCCTCCTTTCCGCACGGCGGCTGTGAGGGTCTCCAGGAGTTCGGTCCGGGTGGGAGGCGGGGTTTCGGGAGGCGGGGCGGGGGCCGTGGGCGCCTGGCGTACCCGGCTCGGGAAGTGCTCGTCGGCGAAGAGCCGCGCGGGGGTGGTCAGGCTCGTCTGAGCGCGGAGGACTCCCCGCCGTACGACCGGATCGGTGGCCATGGCCCCGATCGCCGCCGCCCAGAGATCCGGGGGCACCGGCGGCACCGGGGGGCGCCGGGACGCCGGAGGTGCACCCGCCGCCGCCCGCCACCGCTCGGCCCGTGCCCACGAGTCGTGGACGCCCTGCTCGTACCAGGGGCGCAGGAGTTCGTCGGTGAGGTCGGCGGCGGCGCGGCTCTGCTCGGCCGTCGCGGACGGGTGCCGGTCGATCAGGTCCGCGAGCCGGAAGGCATGGGTGAGGGCGAGGGAGAGCCCGCGGCCGAACATCGGGTCGGTGACGCAGGCGGCGTCCCCGACCCGGAGGAGGCCCCTGAGGGGCGAGGCGCCCCGCAGGAGGTTCGGCGGCATGCCGATCACCCGCACCGGCCCCATCGGCTCCACGGCGTTCTCGTCGACCCACGGGAGGAGATACGGCGAGATCCCGCAGACGGCGGTGAAGGCGGCGGGGTCGCGCAGTGCCGCCGTGGCCCGGTCGCCCGGCAGGGTGCCGAGGGTGATGGCGAACACGTCGTTGTCCGCCGGGTGCGCCACGGCCGAGTAGTGGCCCCAGATGCCGCCGGCCGCGTTGCCCCGGTTGAGCGGGCCCGGCGGCGCACCGCCGGGTTCCCGCAGCCGGTAGAAGCGGCCGAAGGCGCGCAGGTGACTGGCGCCGGTGCGGTCTTTCCCGGCCGGGACGCCGGCTGCGGCGAGCCAGGAGCGGGACGCACAGCGGCGGCCGGAGGCGTCCACGACCAGGTCGGCGGCGAGCATCTCGCCGGAGTCCGTGACGACTCCGGTCGCCCGGCCGGCGTCGAGCAGGAGCCCGGTGACCTGGGTGTCGTGGCTGAGGGTCACCGTGGGCAGGGCGCTCGCGCAGCGGTGGAGGACGAGGTCCAGCACCGAGCGACGGCAGAACAGGGTGGCCAGGTCCGCGTCGTCGACTCCGCCGGGTGCCGCCGCTGCGAGGTCCAGCAGCTGTGCCCCGTCCTCCAGCAGCGCGGTCAGCACCGCCGGGGCGTGCCGCCGCAGCGTCCGTACCCCGAGCGCGTTGAGGACATGGTCGTGTGCGGCCTGTGGCACCGCCGGTCGCCGCCACAGCTCCGCGCTCTTGCCGGCGGGCCCGTCCGGGGGCGTCTCCCCCCGTTCCAGCACCCGGACCCGGTGGCCGCGTCCGCCGAGCGCCAGCGCCAGGGCGAGGCCGGCGGTGCCGCCGCCCGCGATCACGATGGTCCCCATGGTCAGCTTCTCCGGCCATGGACGAAGAACACCCGGCGTACCTCGGCGACCTCGCGTGGCGGCACCGGGTCCGGCCACCGCCCGTAGTCGGCGTCGGACTCGCCCGGCTGGACGGCGTGGACGTCGAAGCCGTACTGCGCGAACAGTGCCTCCGGCTCGTCGGTGCCGAACACCCAGGGGCACCCCCAGCGGCTGAACACGTCGAGCAGGCCCTGCATATGAGGGAGCGTCAGGGCGGCCTGGTTGACGATGTCGGCCGCGATCCGGCTGCCGGGCGCGGAGATCGCCGCGACCCGCTCCAGCATCCGGCGGGAGTCGGCCTCGGGGATGTAGTAGAGCAGGCCCTCCAGCAGCCAGGTCGAGGGCACGGTGGGGTCGTACCCGGCCGCGCGGAGCCGGTCCTCCCAGTCGTCGTCGGTGAGGTCGACGGCGACCGTGCGGTGGTCGACGCGGGGCGGGACCCCGCGCAGCCGCTCGGCCTTGAAGTCGAGCACCGACGGACGGTCGACCTCGAAGTAGCGGATGTGGTCGGGCCAGGACAGCCGGTAGGCGCGCGAGTCCATCCCGGCCGGGGCCAGCACGATCTGCGTGGTCTCCGGCGCCCGGGCGGCGTCCTGCAGCAGATCGTCGAAGAACCGGGTGCGGATGGCGTTGTAGTCCGGGGTACTGGGCAGGGAGCGCGGCCGGTCCGGCGGGAAGGTCGCGGCCCGGATCTCGGCCAGCAGGTCCGGCCCGTCGTCTCCGGCCAGTCCGGCGGCGTACGGGTCCTCGTACAGCCGGTCCGGGCGGCGGGTCTCCGCCGCGCGCAGGGCTGCGGTGAGCAAGGCGGTCCGTTCGACGGGGTTGAGCACGGGCATGGGGAGGGCTCCTCGTCGGGGGCGGTTCGAAAACGCGGGGGGGGGTCGGAGACGCGGGGGCGCGAGCGGGACCGGGGACGGCCCGCGGGCCTGCCGGGGGGCGGTTCGGCACGCCGGACGGACTCCGGTTTCTCGCGGCGCGTGGGTCAGCAGGCGGGCGTCAGCCGGTCGCCGGGCCGGTCAGCCGCCGCCACAGTGCGTCGTCCTGCCGGAACAGCCGGTCCTTCACCTGGGTCGGCCGGATTCCCGTGCCGACCGCCGTGTGCCAGTCGCGGGCGAACGCCTCGCGGTCCAGCAGCCGGACCGCCGGCCTCCCCAGCCGGCCGGCGCCCCGGGTGTGGCGGTAATCGGCGGATTCGGCGGCGAGGGCGCGGTCCAGATCGGCGGTGAAGCGGGTGGTCTCCTGCTGGTTCCAGGGGTTGCCGGGCGCGATCGCGAAGACGTACCGGGGGGTGTCGTCGGTGTCCGGTTCGACCCGGCACGCCACGTTGCGCAGGCCGAGTCCGCCGGAGTCCAGAGCGGTGTGCAGGGCCCGTACGACCTGGGCGTCCCGCAGCCGCTCCCCCGCCGCGTCGGAGCGCACGCCCCGGCCCGCGTACTCCACGCGGGGCACCCCGCCCACCCGGTCGACCACCCGGACCACGTCGCCGACGGTGTACCGGTAGAACCCGCCGACGTGGCTGAAGACCACGTGGTAGTCGCGGCCGGCCTCGATCTCGTGCGGCAGCAGCGTCGCACTGTCGGGGGCGAGGTCGCGGTCGGCGGGGACGAACTCGTACACCGCTGCCGACGCGACGAGGCTGCCGGCACAGGCGTGCCGGTCCAGCGCCACGCCGGTCGGGCCCTCGGACGCCGCCACCGGCGCGGGCAGCACGGTGACCTCGCTGCCGAACTCCGCGCGCAGCGCGGGGAGATAGAGCGAGGCGACGCCGGTGGTCCAGCAGAACAGCGCACGCAGATGAGGCCACACATGTGCGGGGCGCACGGTCCCGAAGTACTCGGCGATCCGCTCCAGTTGATCCGCTCGTGCGGCGTCGGGCGAGCAGTGGGGCAGGCCGCCCAGGGTGCCGTCGCGGACCTCCTTCACGATCCGCGGCCACCACAGGTTCAGCTGGTGCGGCACCGCGGCGATCATCGCGGGGTTGATGCCGATCAGGCCGCGCAGATCGCTCTGTACGGCCAGCCGCAGCCGCAGATAGGCACGTTCGAGGTGATCGCCGGGGTCGGTGGGCACGGGCAGGGCCGCCCAGGGCGCTCCGGTGCCGGGTTCGGCGGAGAGCGGCTCACCGAACCGGGTGCCGAAGTCGACCTGGCTGGCGCCCACGTGGGGGTGGCCGTCAGCCGTGGTGGGCGGGGCGGTGAGCGGGTCGTGCTTGAGGTTGAGGACGGCGTCGGGCCGCTGGAGCACTTCGGGAAAGTGCTCGATCAGCGGGGCCCAGGCCGCGAAGTAGAACGGCATGAAGGTGGTGCTCATGAAACGCGGGGTGACGGGCACTTTCTTGTGTGCTCCGGTGCTGCCGCTGCTGGTGAAGTAGACCTCGGGCGCGTCGGCCGTGAGCAGGCCCCGCTCGCCGGCGGCGGTCCGCTCGATCAGGGGGGCGTGGGCGGCGTAGTCCTGCAGCGGGACGGCGGCGCGGAAGTCGTCCATCGTGCGGATCCGGGCGAACCCGTGCCGCCGGCCGAACTCGGTGTCCGCGTTGAAGGCCAACAGGTCGGCCAGGGCCTGTGCCTGAGCGTGCGGCATGTCCGTGTTCTCGGCGGTGAGCCGCTCGCGCGCGGCGTACACGCGCTCGCGGTAACGGCCGGCGTGGCCGGGGGTGTGCCATACGGAGCGGGCGTTCACGCGGTGAGCACCTCCCGTACGGCCTCGACGGCGCGTTCGACGCTGGGCTGTTCCGGCAGCTCGGTCACCGGGAGGTCGTGCACCTCCTCCAGCAGCAGCTTGCGCAGATCCCTCTGATACCGCTCGAACCCGGCCATGTCGCCTTCGTCACCTTCGTACTCGAGGGAGTTGAGGCCCGCGCCGTCGCCGCGTCGCCGCCAGGCGGACGACGGCGAGACATCGAGGTAGACCACCCGGTCCGGCTGCGGGAACGTGCGCCACCAGTCGTACATCAGGGTGTCCCGGACCCCGGCCATCCGGCACTTCGCGAGGATCTTGTAGTAGTACGAGTCCACGAGCACCGGCACCCGCGGGTCCCGTCCGTGCACCTGGTCCCGCAGGTGCACCACGGCCGTCTGGAGCACGCTGGCCAGGAAATCCGCCGAGTAGGCGGTGCCGAGGCCGGGCAGCAGGTGATCCTGGAGGTCGCGGCGGAGCCGGGTGATCAGGGTGTGCTCGGGGGCGACGAAGGCGCTGTCCGTCGACATCAGCCGCCACTCGGGCAGCAGCCCGGCGAGGCGGCGCATCACCGACGACTTGCCGGCTCCGTCGGGGCCGAGCAGGACGAAGAACGGGCCTTCGGCCGTCATGCCGTGACCCCCTTGACGCGCTCGGCCAGTCGCTCTCGCAACTCCTTCGCCTCCCCGACGGCGACGGGGTGCCCCACGAGTTCCAGCATCGGCAGGTCGGAGACATGGTCGCCGTAGGCCCAGCAGTCGCGCGGGTCGACGTCGGGACGGGACGCCAACTCCTCCAGCACGGCGGCGCGTTTGCCGGCGCCGATGACCGGGGTCCCGACCTCCCCGGTGTAGCGGCCGTCGGCGACGAGCGGGCGGGTGCAGAGGACGACGTCGGCGCCCACCTCACGCGCGAGGGGCTCCAGGAGCGGCGGAAAGGAGCCGGAGACGAGGACGACGGTCGCACCGCCGGCGCGATGAGCGGTCAGGGCTTCCCGGGTCGACTCGATGTAGAAGCCCCGGCCGGACGCGGTGCGTTCGGCGAACCACTCCTCGGCGAGCCTGCCGATCGTCTCCACCGACTCGTCGGCGTAGTGGCCGTAGTAGAAGCGGTTGATCTCCGCACGGGGGGTGCCGTCGCCGGCCCGGCGGCGGACCTCCGCCATGATCCGCTCGTACTCCGCCTCCCCGGCGGGGCCCTGCCGGCGCACCAACTGGTAGTGGAGGAAGTCGAACATGCTCTTGACGGTGATCAGGGTTTCGTCGACGTCGCTGAAGACCAGGTAGGGGCGGCCCGCAGCCGGCCTGCGGCTGGGTTCTGACATGTAAGGGCTCCTTCTTGATGCCGACCGGTGGCCCGCCGCGCATCCGGGCCGCCGTCTGTCACTCGGTACACGCCTCGGTCACGCGATACGGACCTCGGCCGATTCCGGTTCCTTCGCCGCAGCCAGGATCGCGGCGGTGTCCTGGAGGGACCGCGCCGCCGCCCGGGTCTCCTTGGCGTGAGAGACCTGGGTGTCGAAGGCGGTGAAGCGGACCTCCATCACCGCGGTCTCCCCGCCGCCCTGGAGCACGGCGAGTTCGCAGGAGAACGCCGTACGGGTGCGGTGCGGCGAGCGGTGCGAGAGGACCGTGCACCGGACGGTCGCGGGCAGCGGGAAGAGGAAGTTCCGGTAGCGGGTGGCGAAGGTGTCGATCACGAAGTAGCTGTTGCCGACCGCCTCCGGCGGCAGGTAGTGCTGCTCGGCCACCGCGATGAACATCTGCCGTCCGGCCTCCATGACCAGCATGCCCTGCATGTGCTGGCCGGTGACGTGGTCGGACATCACCTCGCTGCCGGAGTCCACCAGCAGGTCCGACTCGAAAGAGCTGGGGCCGGTCCGCCGGGGCAGGGAGATCAGCACGTTCTCCGCCCGGTGCTTGTGCGCGATCTCCCGCCCGGCACGGTCACACAGCGCCTGGTCGTCGATGACGACCGCGTCCGTGAGGCCGCGCCGGGCCAGGGTGTCGCGGACGAACTGGACGTCGAACTGGGACACCCCCTGCCCGAGCGTCACCGAGGCCGCGCCGGTGCCGCCGGGGAACGCGCCCTCCCTTATCCGCCGGATGAGCTGAGATACCGTCAGGACACCGTCGTGTGCGGCGAATTCGGCGAAGACGTCGCCCACGAGGAAGAGGGTGCCCGGTTCCGCTTCGGTGCGGCGAGGGGGCTCATGTATCTCGGAGGACACGGCGAACGCCCCTCACTCGGAGAGCCGGCGGCTCAGTTCCGGAAACTTGGGGTCGTTGCCCAGGGCGCCGCCCTCCGCCCAGCGGCTGCGCGGCACCTCCTGGATGTACACGGTGATCTTGTCCAGGGGGGCGCCCGTGACACGCCGGACGGTTCGGGTCAGCTCCTCCATGAGTTCCTGCGCCTGGGCGTCGTCCTGGCCGTCCCAGGTGGTGACGGAGATGATGGGCATGGGGCTTCTCCTGTGCTGAATGCCGGTGGGTGGTGCGGGGGGGGATCAGGACTGCGGGGCCGCGGTGGTCCGCAGGTTCTGGAAGGACGCGCCGCGCAGCTTGAGGTGTGCGTGGATGTCGCCGCCGAGGCCGAACTCACCGATGGCGCCGCCGTAGCTGCGCTGGTAGCTCATCCACAGCACGACCACGTTGATGATCCGGTTGGCCCCGGGCAGCCGGGGGTCCGGGAACGGGTCGGGCAGGGTCGCGTGGTAGCGGCCGTTCCCGTCGGCGTCGGTGACGAAGACGTTCGGCACTCCGAGCGGGCCCGGCCGGGTCGGCCCGGCGGGGTCCAGGTCGCGGGTGCGCAGCGACATCACGGTGTAGACGCTGTCCGGAACGAGCCGGGAGAACGCGAAGCCGAACGTCCCGCGGTGGCCGTCGGGGGTGACCCCGACCTCCAGGGTGCCGCTCGCCCTCATCCAGGCGCCGAAGGTGACCGGGGCGGTGACCTTCGGCCCGTCCTCGGGGCGCAGGTCCGGGATGGGCACCTCGTGGAAGGCGTGGCTGGGCCGCTCGACCTGGCCGGCCTTGGGCAACTGCTCCGGTGCGAACACCATGGAGTAGTTGTTGCACGGCAAGGGCAGCGGAAGCGTGTGCAGGACGATGTCCTTGTCGGCCCCGTCGGGGTCGGTGTCCAGCTCCCGTACCACGGTGTACGGGGCGAGTGTGCCGAACTCGGGCAGCGGACTGTCCGGGGAGACGACAGCCGCGCCCCACTCCGGCCGGGTCGCACCGTCCGGGCCGGCCCGGTTGACCATCCCGACCACCACGAAGTTGCCGTCGGCGTCCATGACTTCGCTCGGTGGGTAGAGTGGGCCCTGGGTGGTGAGGCTGAGCTCGTGCGTCTCTGTGGCGCCCGGGGTCGCGGTCCAGGGGGCCGCGACGGTCTCAGGCATCGGCACGCCGGTAGACGCGGGTGTAGAGACCGCTCTCGCCGCCGACGATGAAGCGGTCGCCGGCCTGCTGGACGATGTCCTGGTACTCGGCCGAGGTGAAGACCTTCTGGTACTCCTCCGGCTCGCAGTCGAAACCCGCCACGAACATCACGCCGGGCTGGGTGCTGAGCAGCGTGTGGTACGCCAGGAACGTGGTGACCGGCTCGGCACGGCGCACGACGTCGAAGATGGTGTTCTCGCGCCACTCGCGGTAGGCCGGGTACTCCTTCGGCTTGACCTCGATGTAGCGCAGTTGGACGTACTGCGTCAGGGGCAGCGGGTCGGCGGTGTCCTTGGGGGC
This sequence comes from Streptomyces sp. NPDC029159, assembly GCF_055564055.1. Taxonomy (NCBI): domain Bacteria; kingdom Bacillati; phylum Actinomycetota; class Actinomycetes; order Kitasatosporales; family Streptomycetaceae; genus Streptomyces; species Streptomyces sp. NPDC029159. The sequence continues at coordinate 192,654 of NZ_JBVHWT010000005.1, read as the reverse complement.
CTCGATGAACTCCAGGAGCTGGCGCCGGAAGTCGGTGACGAGGTCCGCCGAGACGGCGTCCCACACCTTCCGCCAGCCCGCCGACAGCTTCTCCAGCTCGGCGTAGTCCTGGACGGGCGTGATTTCGAGAACGCTGTCGCCGTCCGCGCCGCGGAACAGGGTGCGGCCGGCCAGCGGTTCCTTCTCGTTCAGTGCGCTCCAGCGGGCCAGAACCTCGTCCGCCCTTCCGGGGGCGACGCCAACTTCGTTGAGAATGAGCAGAGTGGCGGACATCGTTATCCCTCTCGATTAATTTCGAAATAAAACACTTGGACGTCACGACCAGTTGAGATGTCAGCAAACGGATCGCCACGGAGAATGGCGAGAATGCATGACCGGGAAGGTGCTCGGACCGGATCCCCGGAGCGCGTCAGGCTACGGCGACGCCCTTGGCGACGAGTACCGCGGCCGCCTCGGCGACGGTCTGCTCGGGGACGAGTTCGCCGGTCTCGATCTCGATGCCGAAGGCTTTCTGGAGACGCAGGGCGAGTTCCTCCAGCAGGAGCGAGTCGATCTCCATGGCCTCGAAAGTCGTGTCCGGCGTGACCTCTGCCGTCGACACGTTCAGTTCCGTCAGGAGCACGACGATGCGGCTGGCAATCGAATTACCCATATCTTCCTCCGCGAGTCGCTGGGAACGCCGACTTCGAATTCAGGGCTTGAATCCCATCGCGTCCCATGGATCCAATCCTGGGATCTGCGTCCGGGTGGAGGAAGTGTCTCCCCATGATGGTGGTGACAACACCACCATCCGTGAAACCGGGAGGCGGCAAAGTGCATCTCACGGGGCGATGCGCCGGTGTCCCGTACCGGCGCCCGCCGCCCGCGAGGGTATGACTAAGGCTGCCCCGAGCTGGACACACCCGCGAACTCCCGCGCCTTAATGGCCGCAGCGGCACGGGGCTGAGCTATGTACACGGTCAGCACCGACTCGGAGTACTCCGGCATTCGCATCAGCACGCGGTCGAAGACCATCACCCCGGTGCGTGGGTGGGCGAATTTACGCACGTTCTGATACGGGTCCTCGACCTCGTGCCGGTCCCACAGCTCGGCGAACTTCGGACTCGTCCGGCACAGCCGTTCCGCGATCCTGCCGAATTCCGGATCGTCCGGGAACCGGGCCGCCTGTGCCCGGAAGTGGGTCACCAGCCCCCGAGCCACTCTTTCGGTTTCTGGATACTTCGCCCGGGTGTCCGCGTCGGTGAAGAACTTCTCCAGGCAGTTGTCCCCGCTGGCGTTGAGACGGAACAGCGAGCGGGCGGACCCATTGGCCACTTCGATACGCCCGTACCGATCGGTGAGATAGGCCGGATGGGAGGACCAGCTCTCCACGAGCGCGCGCATGTGCGGGAACATCCCGTCCCGGCGCTCCCCGTCCGTGCACCGGGGCGGGTTGAGTCCGGCCAGCCGGAAGAAATACCGGCGCTCGCAGTCGTCCAACCGCAGGGCGTTGCTGATGGCGTGCACGATTCCTTCGGAGACATTGATGTCCCGGCCCTGTTCCAGCCAGGTATACCAGGACACCCCGACACCGGCGAGCGCCGCGACCTCCTCCCGGCGCAGGCCGGGGGTACGCCGTCGCTCGACGTTCACCAGACCGACTTCTTCGGGTGATATTCCCTCTCGGCGCGTCCGCAGGAAATGTCGCAGCTTCGCTCGCCGTAAAGGTCCGGATAAGCGCGAGGGTGCAGTTGTCTGCATGTATCGACCTCTCTCCTTGAATCCATACGACCCGAATGGATCTCACTATATTTTTTAGTTAAGCGGAAGGGCTCGCTCAAGCCCTACGGCGATTTTCGGCAATCGCCGTCCGGTGTGGCGGCGGTGGACCGGGTACCGGAACCACTGGTGGTGGCGCCACCCTGTTGGACACGCACTCCCTCCCTTCCGGCGTGGGCGGGAGACTGGTGGCCATGGCCCACACGACGCGGTACCTCACGCAGGACACGGCGAGCGGCGCGCCCGCCGGCGTGGCCCGGCGCGCCGTGGTGCGTGGCGAGACCGCCCCGCTCCGCCTGTTCTGCTTTCACCATGCGGGCGGCAGCGCCTGGTCCTTCGCGGGCTGGGGACCCCGGCTCGGGCAGGGGGTCGACGTGGTGCCGGTGACCCTGCCCCCGCGGTCGGCGTCCGCACCGGGCTCCTCCGGATCCGTCAGCACGATGGACGACTTGGTCCGAGAGGTGACACAACGGCTTGCCCCGGCCCTCGACGAGCCCTACGCCTTCTACGGCCACAGCATGGGTGCGCTGGTCGCCTACGAGGTGGCCCAGCGGCGCCTCGCCGCCGGCCGTCGACCGCCCGTCTGCTTCGTGACCGGGGCCCACCGCGCACCCCATCTGCCGGCCCCCGGCCTGATCATGGACCTGTCGGACACCGCCGCGCTCGAATTGCTGGTGGACCTGGGCGGAGCCGGCCGGCTGTTGCGGGAGGACCCCCGGCGGATGCGGGACGTGGTGGCCAGACTCCGTCAGGATCTGCTGGTCAGCGCCACCTACCGGTACCCGGCAACGGGACACCGCCCCCTCCCTTGTCCGGTCCATGTGCTCCACGGCAACGACGACCCGCTGGTTCCCGTCGCCGACGCGACAGCCTGGAACCGCCATGCGGGGGGACCCTTCTCGCTGCATGTCATGCCCGGGGGCCACTTCTTCCACAAGGAACACAAGGAGCTGTTCTTCGAGGAGTTGGGGCGGGCCCTGCGGGCGACGGACAGCGATCACCGGTGGTGATGCGCTGAACTCAGGGCGCTCCCGGGCCGGTTGACCGCCACCCTCCAGCGAGTAGCCGTGCCCGGTACACTTTTCCGCAAACCGTACAGACGTGTGATTCTCGCCGCTGACATGGCGATTTCTTCCGGCCTACATTTCGTTGGCATGGATACCACGACCTCCAGGGCCGGCAGCAAGAAGCAGCGACGCAATGAGCTGACGCACTTTCTGCGCAGCCGTCGCGCCGCGCTCTCCCCCGCCGATGTCGGAATGGGGCCGGCCGGCGGTCGCACCCGGGCGGGCCTGCGCCGGGAGGAGGTCGCGGTCCTGGCCGGGGTGAGCGCATCCTGGTACGCGTGGCTGGAGCAGGGCCGCCCCATCAACGTCTCGGACGGGATTCTGGACGCGATCAGCCGCGCGTTACGCCTCACCGAGCGCGAGCGCGTCCATCTGTACCGGCTCGCCGACACCAATCCCCCGCTGCCGACGCCGCGTGCGGACCCGTCGGACACCGAGGTCCTCCAGCGGGTGGTCGACACCCAGGCATCGGGGCCGGCGTGCGTCATCGACCGGTACTGGGACGTCCTCGCGGCCAACGAACAAGCCGCCAGGGCGCTGCACCTGGGTCAGGAGGGCAACGAGAACTTCCTGATCGGTCTGTTCACGGGATCCCACGGACGCCAGTACGCCAATCTGCCCCAGGTGGCCCGTCAGATGACCGCCCGCTTCCGCCTCCAGACGTCCTACCTCGCCGACGATCCGAGATACGAGCAGATGGCCGACCGGCTCTCCGCCGACAGCCCGCGGTTCGCCGAGCTGTGGAGCCGTCACGAGGTCGAGGAGTTCGTGCCCACGACCGTCGAGCTGGACCGTCCCGACGAGGGCCGCGTCCCCTTCGCGCTGTACACGATGGATCTCGACGAAGCCTCCTCCGTCCGGCTGCTGATGTATCTGCCCCCGGGCGGCACCGGCCCGCAGCCGGTCCGGAAGTAGCGTTTCCCCATAGAGAGTTCGGCCCTGCCCGGGAGGGTGGTGTTCCCACCACCATCGGGGCCGGTCACAGCGTCGGCACGGTCTGGCAGCGCGGTGTCCGGCCGTCCGATAATTGTCGTACGCCTTGGTACGTCCCCGCGACGGCGCCGCATCAGCGCCGTCCCACGTACCCGGCCACGTGTGCCGCTCCTCTCCCGCCCTCCGGCCGGAGGGGCGGCACCTTCCGACGGGCCCGGTCACGACGTCCGGCACCGGAAATCAGGGAGGCCCCCCTTGGCATTCGCGCTGTCCCACGGACTTCTCGTGGGGGAAGGACTTCTGGCGAAGGAGGCGGCGACATGAGCAGGGCTGCGGTCCTCACCGGGCTCGGAACATACGTGCCGCCTCGCATCGTCACCAACGACGATCTCTCCCGCACCATGGACACCACCGACGAGTGGATCCGCTCACGCACCGGCATCACTCAGCGCCACTGGGCCGAGCCCGGCACCGCCACCGGTGACCTGGCCGTCGAGGCGGGCGGGCGGGCGCTGAAGTCGGCCGGCTCCGGCGATGTCGATCTGGTCGTCGTCGCCACGACCACGCCGGATCACCCCTGCCCGGCGACCGCTCCCGATGTCGCCCACCGGCTGGGCCTGAATTCGGTCGCCGCGTACGACATCGCCGCCGTGTGCAGCGGATTCATCTACGCGATGGCGTCCGCGGCGGGCGCCATCGCCGCCGGATTCGCCGAGCGCGTGCTGGTCATCGGGGCGGAGACCTACTCCACGATCCTCAACCCCGAGGACCGCACCACCTCGGTGATCTTCGGTGACGGCGCCGGGGCCGTGGTGCTGCGGGCCGGCGATCCGTCCGAGCCGGGCGCGCTGCTCGGACACGACCTGGGGAGCGACGGCTCGCTCAAGGACCTCATCACCGTCCCGGCCGGCGGCTCACGGCAGCCGGTCGGCGCGGTGGCCGGGTCCGGCGTCCGCCCTGCCGAGACGTACTTCCACATGGACGGCAAGCCGGTCTTCCGGCACGCCGTGACCCGCATGGCGGCCTCGTCCCAGGCCATGCTCGACCGCGCCGGCTGGGCCCCGGAGTCGGTGGACCGGTTCGTCGGCCACCAGGCGAACGTCCGGATCCTGCACGCCGTCGCCGACCAGCTCGGCATGGCCCGCGACCGAGCAGTCGTCAACCTCGACCGTGTCGGCAACACCTCGGCGGCCTCCATCCCGCTGGCACTCGGCGACGCCGTCTCCGGGGGCCTGCTGACGCCCGGCGACCGCGTCCTGATGAGCGCTTTCGGGGGCGGCCTGACCTGGGGCTCCACCGCCCTGGTGTGGCCGGAGATCGTGGCGGGCTAGGGGGTGTCTTCCCGCTCTCCGGGCGCCACGGCCCCACGGAGAGCGGGAAGACACCCCAGACGATTCACCCAGGCGGCCGCCGGTGCAGGGAGACCGGCGGCCGCCATTCCTGTCCGGCGGCTGTCCCGCCGTGACCGATCACGAAGACCAAGGAGCTGGACAATGCCCGAATCCAAGGCCGGTCCCACCCCGCTGCGCATCGCCGTCCTCGGCGCGGGGAACATCGGCCGCCCCCTGGGCCGCCACTGGCTGGCCGCCGGTCACACCGTGACCTTCGGTTCCCGGACTCCGGACCGGCTCGCCGCCCTCGTCGAGGAGTCGGGCGAGCGAGCGCGGGCGGCCACGTACCCGGACGCGGTGGACGCGAGTGACGTGGTGCTGCTCGCGGTGCCGCGTCCCCCTCTTGAGGAGTTGCTGGCGCAGGTGGCCGACCGGCTGGCCGGGAAAACCGTGATCGACGCGACGAGCCCGATCGGGCTCTCGGCGGACGGCCTGTTCGTGTCCGAGCTGGGCACGGGCCTGCCCCAGGGCAGCTGGTCGGCGAAGCGACTGCCGGGCAGTTCGGTGACACGGGCGTTCTGCCACTTCCCGGACGAACTCCTGTCGCGCGGGACGCGGCAGCCGCATTTCTGGGGGATGGCGGTCGCCGCGGACGACGCGGACGCGCTGCGGATCACGGAACGCCTCGTCCACGACGCGGGATTCGTCCCGGTACGGCTCGGGGGCCTGGACGAGTCCGCGGCGTTGGAGCCCGGCGGCGCGCTCTTCGGATACTTCTCGACGGCGGCCGGTCTGCGGAGGGCCGCGGGCATCGGCGGCTGACGCGCCGTACGGCGGCTGCGTCCCCGGACGTACCCGTCGTCGCGCACCGTCCGGGAAGACGGAGCGACCGCCTGCCCCGACCGGCCGGAGCCGGTGGGGCAGGCGGTCGCCGTATGACCGTCTCTCCCTGCTCGGCGTCGGTCAGTGCTCCGTGCCGGTCCGCCCGGCGGCGAGCGGCACGGACTCCACGGGGACCGGCGGATCCTGTCGGGCGGGCGCCGGCTTCTTCCTCGGGTTGGACCAGCGCCGGGTGAGGGGGCGTTCGATCAGGCCGTACAGCGCCCAGGACGCGAGGATCGAGACGCCGAGTCCGAGCAGCATCATGGCCGCGGCCTGCGGTGGGGTGTACGTCTTGCTGCCGAGCAGCTTCCACACGCCTTCCAGCACGGTGAAGTGCACGAGATAGAAGGCGAAGGAGATGTCGCCGAGCCAGACCGTCACCTTGTTGCGGAAGACGGTGAAGCGGCCCTCGTCGTCCGCGATGGCGCCGGCCGCGATGAGGATGGCGGCCGGGATGACGCAGACGGCACGCGACGAGTACATGTACGGCGTGAAGTAGCCGAGCACGAAGCTGGCGACGAGCAGTGCGCCGGCCCAGACCATACCGATATTGCGCCAGCGCCCCGCCATCACCGAGCGGGCCACCAGGATGCCGAGCGCGAAGTCCAGTACCCGCGGGAACGGCAGGATGTACGAGACGAAGTACTGGTTCACCGAGGTCTCGGGCTCCATGGGCATGAACACGGAACCGGCCGGGACGAGATGGGTGGACAGAAACGGCGTGGCGATGATGCCGAGGCCGACGATCGCGACCCAGAGATTGATCCGGTTGACCGGGATCTTCTTGATCATGCGGAGCAGCAGCGGGAAGGACAGGTAGAAGATCGCCTCGACGGCCAGGGACCAACCCGCCGGGTTCACACCGAAGTTGATGGAGAAGTCCGGGTAGTACACCTGGAGCATGAAGAAGTTGAGCACCCCGATCTTCATGTCGGTGAGGGGCGCCGCGAAGACCACCATGGCCAGCACCCAGACCACCAGGTAGTTGGGGACGATCTTGAGGAACCGGCGGCGCCAGAAGCGCGGCGCGGTGTCCGTGTCCCGAGCCGACCAGGTCAGCACGAATCCGCTGAGCACGAAGAAGAAGCTGACGCCGAGGGCGCCGGCATGGTGCACGGAGCGGTAGTAATCGTGCACGTTCTCGGAGCTGAGCCAGGGCACGCCGAGGAAGCCGAGCAGCGCCGCATGGTAGAGAAACACCACGAAAGCGGCGGGAAAGCGCAGCCCGGTGAGCGTGTTGAGGCGAGTGACCCGGGAGCGCCCCGTCGCACTCATTCGGTCTGTCGACACGTATCTACTCCTCAGGAAATGCGGGGTCCGGATAAGCGCAAGTTACCCGACCATCCCCTCCGCTACAGGGGTCGATTCATCCGGTTACTCCCAGCACCATCGGGGCGACTACCAGGCAGTTTGCGATGGGTGGTGGTCCTACCACCATGACTGGGAAACACTTCCGAAAGACTCGGTGCGCCCGCGATGATGGCCCCATACCCACATCACGCGAAGGACCCACCAAACAATTCTCCGCCCCCCTTCACCCCTCATAGATTTCCCCCATTAATTCATCGCAGGAATATCCCACCGGGAGCAGGAATGTCCCACGGTGCGACCGGTCAGTCGACCGCGCAGCGCTCACCCCATCCACCCCCCTCACCGCAGGCGGCCGGACAGGCGAAGAACTCGGCGCTGCGCGGCTGGCTGGCCGTGGCCGGACTGGCCCTCGGCGTCTTCTCGTTCGTCACGACCGAGACCCTGCCGATCGGACTGCTGCCGTCGATCGCTGACGGCACGTCGGTGTCGCTCGGTGCGACGGGCTTTCTGGTGACCGGCTTCGCCATGGTCGCGGCGGCGACAGCGGCGCCGCTGACCACGCTCACGGGCCGCATGGACCGCAAGTGGCTGCTCGCGACGCTGATGGCCTTGTACATCGCCGGCAACCTGCTGGCGACCGTGGCCTCCACCTATGCGCTGCTGCTGGCCGCCCGCATCATCGTGGCGCTGGCCCACGGTGTCTTCTGGTCCATCGCCGTGTCGATCGCCGTACGGCTGGTGCCCCAGCGGCACGCGGTGCGCGCGACCTCGGTGGTGCTGGGCGGGATCTCGCTGGCCTCGGTCGCGGGCACGCCGCTGGGCACGGCGATAGGCCAGTCGACCAGCTGGCACGTGGCGTTCGCGTGCGTGGGTCTGCTCGGTGTGCCGGTGCTGGCGGCGGTGTTGCTGTTCATGCCGGCGCTGCCTGCGCAGGGCAGCGGAAACCTGCGCACGCTCCTCCATGTCCTGCGCCATCGCACCCTGCTGGCGGCGATCGGGGTGACCGCGCTGGTGATGAGCGGGCACTTCCTGGCCTTCACCTATGTGACGCCCTACCTGGAGGAGGTCACAGGTGTCCGGTCGTCGCTGATCAGCGTGCTGCTGCTGGCCTTCGGTGCGGCCGGACTGGTGGGCAACTTCGCGGCGGGTGCGGTGGTGGCGCGTGCGCTGCGGGGCAGCCTGATCGGCAGCAGCGGACTGCTGACCGTCGTCCTGGCCGTGATGTGGGCGGGCGGTGCGAGCACTCCGCTCGCCGTGACCATGCTGGTGTGCTGGGGCGCGCTGTACGCGGCTCTGCCGGTGGCGCTTCAGACGTGGGTGCTGCAAGCCGTCCCCGAGGAGAGCGAGGCGGCTTCCTCGTGGTACGTGGCGGCCTTCAACGGTGCCATCGGTGTCGGGTCGTTGATCGGCGGGCTGCTCACGAACGCGTCCGGGCAACGGCCGACGATGCTCGCGGCGGCGGTGTTCGCGGCGGGCGCGACGGTGCTGGCCGTGGCGTGCGGAAGGGGCCGCGGGCAGAGGCAGGGCTGAGCCCACCGCTGCCCGCGGAACACCGACTTCCGTCCGGGGCGCGCCGGTCCGGCGCGCCCCGGACGCCGGTCCGTCTCACCGCCGCCGCTGCCGCTCCCACTCCGCCATCAGGCCGAACAGGGTGAGCCGGTCGACCACGGGCTGGTCGGGGTGGATCTCGCGGTAGCGCCGGTAGATGTTGGCCACGATCCGTTCGGCGTCGAGCCAGTCGGCGTACTCGGCGAGATCGACGCCGAACGCCGCTTCCTTGAAGTCGAGCCCCTTGGCGTACGCGGCGTCGGCCTGTTCGACGACATGGCGGAAGTAGCCCCGGACGGCGCGGATCCCGTCGGCGTCCGTCACCGGGCCGTGCCCCGGCACCACGGTCGGGGCGCCGAGCGCGAGCATCGTGTCGCAGGCGTCGATCCACCCGGCGATCGGGCCGCTCCACACGATGGGCGTGCACCCGATGAACAGCAGGTCGCCCGCGAAGAGCACCCCCGCGTCGGGCACATGCACCACCGTGTCGGCCTCGGTGTGGGCGGGCCCGAGGTTGAGCAGCTGCACCTCGCGGCCGCCCACCTCGACGGTGAGCCGCCGGTCGAAGGTCCGGTCGGGTGTCCGCAGCCGGATGCCGCCGAAGTCGAACGCGGCGAACCGCTCGCGCAGATACGGCGTGAGCGTCGGCCCGAGGTCCATCACCTGGAGGGCCGCGGTCAGCTCCGGCGCCATCTCGGCGTGCATCTCGTGTGCCGTCCCCTCGGCGGCGATGAAGCGGGCCGCGGCGGGCAGCAGTTGGCCGCCGTGGGTGTGGTCGCCGTTGGCGTGGGTGAGCACGGCGTGGGTGAGCGGGTTCCGGTCGGTGATCCGCCGCATGCCGGAGAGCATCTCGGCGGTGAGCGGCAGATCGTAGAGCGTGTCGACCAGCAGGGAGGCGCCGTCGCCCGCGACCAGCCCGGCATTGCTCATGCCGTACTCGCCGTGCGGCAGCAGCCATGCCCAGACGCCGTCCCCGACCTGGTGCAGCCCCTTGGTGTAGGGCAGGGCGGAGGCGGCCGGATTGGTCCGCGGACGCCGGGGCGCGTCGGCCGGGTCGGGGCGGGCGGCGAGCGGGTGGGGAGCGGTGCCGGCCCGGACGGTCTGGCGCACCTCGCCCAGTCCGTCGGCGCGCAGCGACACCACATCGCCGTCCTTGAGCCAGCCGGGGAACGCCGCGAGGTCGCCGAAGTCGAGGTGTTCGAGCAGACAGCAGCCCGGGACGGTGCCCGACCCGAAGACGTCTCCCGGCCGCAGCTCGACTCCGCGGGAGGCGTACGAGACGACCTCGCCGAAGGTCCAGTCCATGGCGTCGGTACGGCCCTCGCCCACGGTCTCGCCGTTGACCTCGGCCCGTACCCGCAGCGCGAGCCTGCCGTCCGGGCCGAAGGGCAGCTCGTCGGGGGTGACCAGCCACGGTCCGAGGGTGGAGGCGCCGTCCTTGCCCTTCGCCTGGCCGATCTGGAGCTGGCTCTCCAGCCCCTGGAGGTCCCGGGCGCTCCAGTCGCAGAAGAGCGCGTAGCCGGCGATGTGCTCCTCGGCCTGTTCGGGCGTCAGATCGCGGCCGGCGGTGCCGATCACCGCGGCGATCTCCAGCTCGAAGTCGAACCAGGCGCTGCCGGGCGAGATGGTCACGTCGTCATGGGGGCCGAGGACGGAAGCGGGGTTGGCGAAGTAGAAGGCCGGGATCTGGTACCAGGTCGGCCCCAGCTCCCCCGTACCGCCGGTCGCCTTGAGGCCGGCGCGCAGGTGATCGAGGAAGCAGAGGCAGTCCCGTACGGACGGCGGCCTGGGGATCGGGGCCCGCAGGGTGACATCGGCGAGGGGGACGACCTCGGCGGGGTCGGCGAGTGCCCGCTCACCGGCCAGGAGCAGTGCGGGGCCGAGGAGTTCCGTCAGGGAGGTGCCCGGCGGGAACGCGTGGATCAGATCGCCGTCGAGGACACCGGTCCGGTCGCCGTCGGCAGAGGCGTAGGTGACGAAGCGCAAAACGACCTCCTTCTGGCCGACCAACTCTGTGTTGGCCAACATAGAATATGATTCCTAGCATAGAAGGAGGTGTCGTGGCCACGCGACGAGAGCACACGAGCCAGGAGAGCAGCGAGCGGATCCTCAACGCCGCGGCGGAGCTGTTCGCGGAGAAGGGCTACCGGCAGACCACGTTCGCCGCCGTGGCCGAACGGTCCGGGATCAGCAGAGGTTCGATCCCCTGGCACTTCGGCAGCAAGGAGGGGTTGCTGCTGGCCGTGCTCGAACGGTCGGTGCACCTCATCAGCGCAGGTCTCGGCGGCGAACCGGCGGGCACCGACGGGACGGAGGCGGGTCTCGACCGGATCATCGAAGGCGCCCACGCCCTGTGGGCGCTGCCCACCACCAAGCTCTTCGCCACCCTCCTGGTGGAGGCGCTGGAGCCGGACTCACCGATCCACGGCCGCTACGCCGAGATCCACCACACCCTGCGCGACCACTGCCGGCGGCAGCTGGAGCAGCTGCCGCTCCCGTCCGGGGTGTCCGCCGAGGCGCTCGCCGCCGCGATCATCGGCGCCGGTATCGGCATCCACCAGCAGTGGCTGCTGGCCCCCGACCGCGTCGACGCCGAACAGGCACTGGCCGCACTGCGCGCGATGGTGGCGGCGATGGTGACACCGGCCCGGGAGTGACGCGCCGGCATCCGCCGCTTCCGGGGTCTGGCCCCGGGCCTGGCGCGCGGCGATCATCTCCCCGTCGGGACGGAACCCGGCGCCGAGAGATCCGCGGTGGCGCGTCGCGAAGGAGGCCCCGGTGACGACGGTGTGTCTGCTGGGCACGTTGGACACGAAGCACGAGGAGTACGGCTGGCTCCGCGACCGGCTCCGGGAGGCGGGGGCGGCGGTCGTCCTGGTGGACGTCGGCGGGTACCCGCCGGCATCCCGGCCGAGGTGTCCGCACAGGAGGTCGCGGCGGCGGCCGGTGCGGACCTGGCGGCGCTGCGGGTCCGGCGCAACCGCGGCGCCATGATGGCGGCCATGGCGGAAGGCGCCGCCCACGTCGTGCGCCGCCTCCACACCCGGGGCGCCATCGACGGCCTCCTCGCCATCGGCGGCTCCAGCGGCTCCTCGGTCGCCGCCGCGGCGATGCAGGCCCTGCCCCTCGGCTTCCCCACACTCCTCGTCTCCACGATGGCCTGCGGCGACGTCCGTCCCTACGTGGGCGAGACGGACGCCACCCTGATGTACGCGGTGGTCGACCTCGCCGGCCTCAACTCGGTGTCGGAACAGGTCCTGGGCAACGCGGCAGCGGCGATGGCCGGTATGGCCGCGGCGTACCGCCGCAGGCGGGCCGCGCCCCCGCGCACCCGGCCCGCCGTCGCCCTCACGATGTTCGGCGTGACCACCCCGGCGGCCGACGAGGCCCGGCGTACGCTCGACCAACTCGGCTACGAAACCCTCGTGTTCCACGCCACCGGATCCGGCGGCCGCGCCATGGAACGCCTGGTCTCCGCCGGTCTGATCGCCGGTGTCCTGGACCTCACCACCACCGAGCCGGCGGACGAACTCGTCGGCGGCGTGCTGAGCGCGGGCCCGGAACGGCTGACGGCGGCGGCGCGGCACGGCGTGCCCCAGGTGGTGAGCGTCGGCGCCCTCGACGTGGTCAACTTCGGCCCGCCGGACACCGTTCCCGCCCGCTTCGCCGACCGGGCGCTGCTGCGCCACAACCCCACGGTCACCCTGATGCGCACCACGGCCACCGAGATGGCTCAGCTGGGCCGCCTCCTCGGCGCCAAGGTGGCCGCCGCCACGGGACCGTCCGCGATCCAGCTGCCGCTGCGCGGCGTCTCCGCGGTCGACGTGGCGGGCGGCCCGTTCCGGGACGAGGCGGCGGACGCGGCGCTGTTCGCCGCCGTACGCGACGCCACCGCGGGAACCGCCGTCGAGGTCCACGAGCGGGACGAGGCGATCAACGACCCAGGTTTCGGCCGGGCCATGGCGCGGAAGCTCCATCACCTCATCTCCCGCACCGAGGAGGACGACCGGGTATGACCGGACGGGACCGACAGCACGTACTGCGGCGACTGCGGGCGACCGTGGCCGCCGGCACCCCGGTGATCGGCGGTGGCGCCGGCACCGGCCTCTCCGCCAAGGCCGCGGAGGCCGGCGGCATCGACCTGCTCATCATCTACAACTCCGGCCGCTACCGGATGGCCGGCCGCGGCTCCCTCGCGGGCCTGCTCCCCTACGGCGACGCGAACGCCGTCGTGGTCGACATGGCCGCCGAGATCCTGCCCGTCGTCAAGGACACCCCCGTCCTGGCCGGGGTAAACGGCACCGATCCGTTCCGCCTCATGGGCCCCTTCCTCGACGACCTGAAGCGGATGGGCTTCTGCGGTGTCCAGAACTTCCCGACGGTGGGCCTCTACGACGGCACCTTCCGCCGCCACCTGGAGGAGACCGGTATGGGCTACGCCCTGGAGGTCGACATGATCCGCCAGGCGCACGAGCGGGACCTGCTCACCGCGCCCTACGTGTTCGACCCGGACCAGGCCGCCGCGATGGCGGAGGCCGGCGCGGACATCCTGGTCCCGCACCTCGGCCTCACCACCAGCGGCACCATCGGCGCGCAGACCGCCCCCACCCTCGACGAGGCGGCCGCCGCGATCCAGGCGATGCACGACGCGGCCACCCGCATCAACCCGGACCTCCTCGTCCTCTGCCACGGCGGCCCGATCGCCGAACCGGCCGACGCCGCCCACATCCTCGCCCACACCCAAGGCGTCGTCGGCTTCTTCGGCGCCTCCTCCCTCGAACGCCTCCCCGCGGAACGCGCCATCCGCGAGCAGACGGAGGCGTTCAAGGGGGTGGGGCTCTGAGCGGTACGGGTGGACGGCCGGGCGTCCCGGAATGATCGCCGACCGCGCTGCCGTTGCAGGCAGTGGGTCGTCGGCCGACGAGGTCCGGCCCGGCACCGACCGTCGGAGAGGAACGTTTTCACCGTCATGGCCTGGATCTACTTAGCCCTTGCCGTTGTGTTCGAGATCGTCTTCGCGCTGGGCGCCGGCGCGTCGGAGGGCTTCACCAAACCCAAGGAGTCCCTGATCACGCTGGTCGGCGTGGTGGGCGGGATCGTCTTCATCAGCTTCGCCCTCAAGACCCTGGACGTGGGGGTCGGCTATCCGATCTGGACGGGCGCCGGGGCCGTCGGCACGGTCGTCTTCGGGGCGCTGCTCTTCAAGGAGCGGATCACCCTGCCCAAGGTGTTCTGCTTCCTCGCCATCATCGGCGGGGTCGTCGGGCTCAAGTCGCTGTCGGGGGTGTGACGATGGGTGCACCTCGGCAGAGGGCGCGCGGCGGGCAGAGCGCCGCGACCGCCTGGACCCTGCTCCTGATCGCCGCGGCGGTCGAGGTCGTCTTCGCGCTCAGCTCGGGCGCGAACGCCGGCTTCACCAGACTCGTCCCGTCCGTCGTCACCGTCGTCGCGGGCGGTGGCGGGGTCTATCTCCTCAGCCTCGCCCTGAAGAGCATCGACGTCGGCGTCGGTTACACCGTCTGGACCGGCATCGGCGCCGTCGGATCCGTCCTCCTCGCGGGGGTGCTGTACGGCGAGCAGATCACACCCGGCAAGGTGCTCTGCTTCCTCGCCATCATCGGTGGTGTGATCGGCCTGCACCTCACCTCCGGGGAGGACGGAGACGCGGCCCCTGCCGGGGACTCCCCGCAGGTCGAGCCCGAATGACGCCGCCGCCGGGCGGGGCGGCCGGGATGCCCCGAGGGGTGACGGCGTAGCGCCCCGGTCTCCGCCCGGCCCGTCCCACCGGGGCTGCCACTGACGGCCGTTGGGTACGTCAAGGCAGGTCAGGGCCGTTGTCAGTGGGGTGCGGCATGATGCAGGTGCGCAAGCTTCACGGGGTGGTCGCAGGTATCCCGCGGGGGCGCCTGCGCGCCCTCCGGCCGTGCAGCCCGTCGAGGACGGGCGGCGGTCGGGGGGCGGCTCGCCCCGTGCGACGGCTCTAGGATGACGGCGTACGGTCAAGGCGTCTTGACGGCGTGGACGGACAGGACAACGGGGGAACGATGACCAGCCCGACCCAGGCCCCGGAACGGGCCGCTGCCCATGAGCCCCACCCCTATATCGGGGGGCGCAATGCCGCGCTGCGCGCGCTCGCCGCGTGGCGCGCGGAGCGGCCGGACGCGCCTCGGGTCGCCGTCCTGACCGGCAGTCCGGGCACCGGGTGTTCACGGCTGCTCACCGGGTTCCTGATGCTCTGCGACCCGGAATACCGCAAGGGGCTGGAGCTGGACGCGCTGGATCCGGCGACCGTGCCGCCAGCCCTGCCCGCACCCGCGGTGCCGAGTGTCGCCGGGCTGACGGCCCCGCAGACGCTGTGGCTGCTCGCCGACCACTACGGGTTGTCCGCGACCCGCACCGCCGACATCTTCCCCGAACTCGGTCGGCTCCCGGCGTCGGGGCGGCCGGTGACGATCGTCGTGCCGGATGTGGACCGGGCCGGCCCGGTGCGGGGGGCGGGTGAGCCCGCGCGCCTGGTGCGGGACGTGCTGAAGCCCCTCGCCGCCGTCGACTCCGTACGCCTGCTCGCCGATGTGCCCCGCGAGTTCGCCGCCGAGCTCGCCGAGAGCCTGCCGCCCGGCATGGCCCGGATCATCGACCTCGACGCACCCGAGTGGGCCGACCCCCACGGGCTGATCCTGCAGGCCGAGGCGCTGCTCAACCCCCAATTCGGCGCCCCGGAGCTGCCGTTCACGACCGATCCCGACGCGCGGCGCGCGCTCGCCGAGGCGATCGCCCGGCAGGCGGGGGACGGCGCGGGCAGCCGTCTGACCGTGCAGCTCGCCGTCCAATCGGTCCTGATGCACCCGGAAGGGTTCGATCCGGCGGACGCGGGCCAACTCCCCGGCAGTGTCGGCGAAGCGCTGGATCTGCACGCCCGGCGCCTTGACGCCCACCCCCGCACCCTGCGGCAGATCCTCGCGCCCCTCGCCCTTGCCGAGGGCGAGGGCCTGCCCGCACAGCTGCTGTCACCGCTCGCCTCCGCCGTCGCCGAGCGGGACATGCGCGAGGACATGGCCCGGGGCATGCTGCTCGCCGCCCCCTTCATCCGCCCCGTCGAGCGGGACGACGAAGACCTCCCCGAGGACGAGCGGACCCTCGTCGGATTGCAACACCCGGGCATCGGTGAGGCCGTTCGGGCAGGCATCCCGGATGTACCGGGTGCTCAGGCGCGTATCGCCATGGAGCTGCTGAAGGCCGTACCCCACCAGGACTGGGGGCAGGCCGGGGAGTACGTCCGCGACCGCATCGCGGGACACACCCTGGAGGCCGGTCTCCTCCCCCAGCTCCTCACCGACCCCAACCTGTTCGCCCACGCCGAGCCGGTGCGGCTGCGCGCCGCCGTGGAGGCCCTCCCTCCGGAGCAGTTGGACGCACCGGCCCGCACCTATCTGCGGACGGCGCCGCTGCTCACCCGCACCCAGGCGCCCGTCCTCCTGCGAGCGGCGCTGCTGGAGACCGCGTTCGTCGAGGACGGGCTGCCGGAGTACGCGGCGGTGCTGCGCCGCACACTGCCGGAGCTTCCCTGGCACACCGTGTGGAGCGTACGGGTCGCCGGGGTCGACGCCGTGACCGTCGGCAGACTGCGCCCGGCCGTGCCGGACAGCGCCGAGGGCGCCCCCGCGGAGCAGGAGCCCGCAGAGTCGGCCCCCCTCGCGGTCGCCGTGAGCGTGGTGCCGCAGGGCATTCCGGGCTCACGCCCGCTGCGGGCCGACGCTCCCGAGACCCCCGCCGTACTGGTGCAGGATCTCGCCACCGGCTCCGTCATCGAGGCCGACCCGAACCGGATCGAGCGCCTCTCGGATGACGAGCGGGCCACGGGAACACTCGGGTTCAGCCGCGGCACCGACTACCTACGCGTCTGGCACCGCGGGGAGCAGCCGGGCGACGAGGAGATCGTCACCGCCCTGATCTCCGCCACGCCCTTCACGGGAACCGACCTCTCGCCCGACGGCATCCTCCTCGTCGCCACGGAAGACGGCGTGAAGGCGCTGCGGATCCGCCCGGGCCGGCCCGGCACGGCGACCACCCAGCGCTCCGTCCCCGACCCCCAGGCAGCCGGGCCGGAGCCCGTACGGGCCCCCGGGCCGGAAGCCGCGCAGGCTCCGCAAGCCACCGGCCCCGCTGCCCACCCGACCGCCTGACAGCCACCCACCGCAGCCCGTTAGCCTCGAAGGCCCGCAGCCTTGCGAAGGCACCCGCATCGGACCGCCTGCACCCAGGCCCACCCGGACGAGGGCCGCGGAGTGCGCCCGGCGCCGCCCCGGCCGCACCGGCCCCGTCCGTCCGAAGACTTGAAGGGAGTTCCCGTGATCAGCCAGGAGCAGGCGCTCGCGACCGCCGAGGGGTGGCTCAACCCCGAGGGGCAGCACCGCCGTGAGGTGCGGATTCAGGAGTTCGATCTGGGCTGGGTGGTGTGGGCCGCGGCCCCGCCGGTCGAGCGCGACCCGGTCACGGGCAAGCGCCGGCCGCCGGCCACGATCGGCCACGCCTGCGGAGTGGTCGACCGCCGCACCGGCGAGCTGAGCACCTGGCCGTCCGTGCCGGTCGAGGAGGTCGTGCGGATGTACCAGCAAAAGCACGGCGGCGGCCAGGAGACCGCGCCGCCCGCACAGCCGCCGGTGACCGGCCCCGGCAACACCACGGTCCTCACCTACGTCGACCCACGCACCGGCGAGGAGACGAGCCTCGTCAAGAACTCCGCCCCCGGTGAGCCGCACTCCGAGTACCAGGCCCTGGCGGAGATCGACGGCCTCGGCGTCCCCGCGCAGAACGTCGTCGCGCTCCACACCGACCTCAGCTCCAGCCTGCTCCCCGGCGGATACCCGGGCGTGCTGCTCGGCCGTCGCTTCCCCCACGCCCGGTTCTCCTGCACGCAGGAGTACGGCCTGCGGGGCGAGGAGCGCGCCGAGGCGATCGCCGGGCTGATCCAGCACGTCGAGCAGATGCACCGGATCGCCGGACAGCAGCCGCCGCCCCGGCCGCACCGGGCGCCGGTGCCGACCGACGTCGAACCGGCCGAGCCGCTCCGCGATGTCGCCCTGGGCCGTGAGCTGACGGAGGTCTTCGGCGCGGACGACGTGCGGCGCCACGACGCCGACGACCTGGCGGGGACCCCGCTCCCCGAAGCTGCCAAGGCCACGCTGACCTGGGCCGGGCTTCCGGACGTCGTCCCGTTCTTCTTCACGGCCGACAATCCGGAGGCGAACCTTCCGGCGGGCCTGTTCGGCAATGCCGCAGCCCATCTGCGCGAGGTCGGCTCCCGGGCGGGCGCCGACGCCCTCGCGTTCCTGGAGGGACACGTCCGGATCGGCACCGACGGGGTCGCCCTGATCACCGTCCAGTGCACGGGCTCCGCTCTGGAGGGTGAGCCGGTCGGCCAGGTCTGGGCCGTCACTCCGGAAAACGGTGCGGGCCGCCGGGTCAACGCCTCGGTGGCCGCCTTCGTCCGCTCCCTCGCGCTCCTGGAGACCACGCGCGAGGAGATGACCGGACTCGACCCGGTCATGGCGGGCAGCGCCGTCGCCGACTTCCAGGAGCAGCTCGTCGCCATCGACCCCTCGGCCCTGGACGACCCGAGGAACTGGTGGTCGGTGATCGTGGAGCAGATGTGGCACGGGTTGTTCTGATCGTCTCTCTCCGTCCCCACCGGGCCTGACGCACCGCAGGGGTTGAGGAGCTGTCAGTGCCTCTGGGTACGCTGACACAGACATGAACGGACGTGCGACCGGCAGTGCGATGACGCCGGTCGGTGAAACGGGGGCGTAGTCATGGGCGACGAGTTCAAGAGCAGTCCGGAGACGCTGAAGAGCGAGGGAAGGAACTTCTCCGATATCGGGAGGGACTTCTTCCAGGCGACCGCCAGGCTGAAGAACGGCCTGGCCGCGCAGGGGGACGGTGGCGGTGGCGGAGGCGAAGCCCCGAAGGCGACGACGTTCTCCAGTGTGGCCCATGACGCCTGGAAGGGCCTGACCACCTTCAGCGACAAGCAAGGCACCCCGCCCTGGGGAGACGACGAGCTCGGCGAGAAGTTCGGCGTGGTCTACGAGGGCCTGCGCGACGGCATGACGGACTCGATGGATCACCTCGCCACCAAGCTCAACGAAATAGGCAAGGCGTTGGAGCGGATGGCGAAGAACCACGAGGAGAACGAGGACTTCAACGACGCCCTGATCAAGGAGCAGAAGCCGGAGAACCAGTTCGGCGGCGACGTCCGGGCTCTGAAGTCCGTCTAGGCAAGTGATCCGGCCCGCACCGCAGGGCACCTGACGGCCGTACAGCGGAGCTGCGGGGCCGCCACAGGGCATCGCGGTCGCGTTGGTCAGCGCCGGTAGGTGCGGCGTCATGGTTACGGCATCGCATCGCCTCCACTCCGGCTCCAGCTCCGGCTCCGGCTCAACACATCGGCAGCCAACAGTCCGACACCGCCGCCGAGTTCCACCGCAGGACCACGCCTGCCCCACACCCATCCCTTCACCGACAGGAGAGAGTCCGTGTCGCACCCCGGCGCGCCGGAACCGGTACAGCCCGTCCCCGCCACTGCCGAAGAGGCATTGGCGGCCGCTCGGGCCCGATTCGAAGTACGGGACAGGGAAGGAAATCCGGCGCCGTTGTACGTGGTCGAGTTCGACATCGGCTTCCTCGTCCACGCCGTCCTGCCCCCGCCGCCGCCCGGCACTCAGGCGCCGCTGGGCGGCAGCCACATGGTGATCTCCAAGAGCGACGGAGCCATCACCTACGTCCCCAACTTCCCGCCGGACTCCGCGATCGAGCTGTACCGCAGCATGCGCCGGCCCCGCGGCTAGGACGGCCGCCTGAAGGCTGGACAGTTTGGGGCCAAATGTCCACCACGGCACCGTGACACCACGCAACTGAGAGATCAGAAAGGACCGTTGGGTAGGCTCTGGCATGAGCATGGCTCTGCCGACAAGCCGGTTGGGCGCTCACGGAGCTCCGAAGGGCGCCTCCGGCAGCAGTAGAGAAAGAAAAAGAGGGGCCCTTCCGCCGACGGCACGGCGGGAGGGGTCGGTCGGCCCGCAAGGCCGGGACGACATGAACAACATGGGCGACAACGGGGGTCTTCGTCATGGCTTTGATGCTGCCGAGCGCACTTGAGTGGGTTCTGGAGATGTGCGGCTTCGAGTGGCCCACAGGCGACGAAGACAAAATGATGGAGTGCGCCAACACCTGGCGCCAGTTCGCCGCCGATGTGGAGGCCCTCCAGTCCCGTGGTCTGAGCGCCGCCAGTAACGTTCTCGCCGACAACGCCGGTGACTCCATCGACGGCTTCAACAAGACCTGGGAGAAGTTCGCCGGCGGCTCAGGCTATTTCGACGACGCCCGCCAGGGCGCCGAGTTGATCGCCATCTGCATGGATGCCGCGGCGATGCTCATCATCGGGCTCAAAGTGGCGGTGATCGCCCAGTTGGTCATCCTGGCGGTCGAGCTCATCGCAGCCCAGGCCGCCGCCCCTTTCACCCTGGGTCTGTCCGAACTGGGCGCGATGGGCGCGGCCGCCGCCACGCGGATGATTCTGCGAAAACTCCTCAAGGAAATAGCCAAACAGATCCTTGATGCGGTGCTGGAGACCGCCAAGGAACCCTTTGTCTCCGCTCTCGAAGCCATGGTCTCCGATGTGGTCGCCCAGACCGTCGAGCAGAACTTCGGCAAGCAGTCGGGCTACGACCTGGGCCGCACCGCCAAGAAGGGTTACGAAGAGGGCAAGAACACCCTCAAGGATTCCGGTTCCACCTTCGGTAATTCCCTGCGTGACGGCGCGGGCTCCCGCGTGGGACATGGCGCCCGCCACCGACTGACCGACAGCGGACACAACGGCGGCGACGGCGGACACGACTCATCCGACTCCGGCGACGACAACTCATCGCACTCGAACGACCCGTCGTCGGACAACAACTCACCGTCCGATAGCAGCCGTTCGTCCGACAACTCCCCCAGCTCCGACAATGCGCCGGGCTCGTCCCACTCGCCGTCGGGCGACAACAGTTCACCGAGCGACTCCCCGAGTTCCGGCAATTCACCGAGCCCGAGCAGCGGCGACTCCGGTCGCAGAGCACCGGACATCGGCAATTCGTCGCCCTCGTCGTCCGACGGACCGTCGGATTCGGGTTCGCCCTCCTCGTCGACCACGTCGGCCCACAGCAGCACGGACGGCACCGGCGGCCCGGACTCGTCGAACCCGTCGTCCTCGCCCTCACCGGACCGTGGCTCCGACTCGCCCAGTCCCTTCGACGTGGGCACCCATGCCTACCACGAGAGCGTGGGGCACACTCCGGGCAACGACTCGCCCGCCCCCGGCTCGTCCCCGGACCCGTCCCCACCGTCCACGGGAACAAGACCGGACATCGAGGGCGGACCGGCCCCCGACACCACTCCGGACAGCGCGCGCCCGAGCCACCCGGAAGGCTTCGCCCCTCACACTCCGGAGCACGAGGCGTCGCTCCCGGACCCGCGCACCACCGAGCCCGCACCCATGCCGTCCCCAGCACCGGCGGGGGACCACCACGAGGCCGCACCGGCCCCGGCTCCCGACAGCTCCCGCCCCGAACCGGCCGTGCACCAGGTCGAGCACGACTCGGTCACCACCATGCCCGCACCGGCCCAGGGCCCCACGCCGGACGCCTCCCACGACGGCAACACCGACAGTCAGAACCAGGGCAGCGGCCGCG
This sequence comes from Streptomyces sp. NPDC029159, assembly GCF_055564055.1. Taxonomy (NCBI): domain Bacteria; kingdom Bacillati; phylum Actinomycetota; class Actinomycetes; order Kitasatosporales; family Streptomycetaceae; genus Streptomyces; species Streptomyces sp. NPDC029159. Next base: position 171,099 of record NZ_JBVHWT010000005.1, on the reverse strand, counting down.
CCGCCATGCCGAGCGGCGCCATGCCCGGCAACACACCCACCGCACACCCCAGCCCTGGCCAGGGCCACGCGCCGACACCGTCGCGGCCCACCCCGCACCACCCTGGCGACACCGACGTCAGCCTCATGAGCGACACCGCCACGGTGGTGCCCCCGGCCCACGGTACGCAGCCCGGTGAGGCGAACGCCCCGCAGCACCCGGCCCCGTCGTCCACCACACCCTCGACATCGCCCTCGGGCACCGTGCCGCCACCAACGGTCGGCCCCGTCCCCACGCAGGCGCCGGCGGCAGGCACCCCCGGAACGGCACCGCGGGCCACGACGCCGCGTACGGAACAGCCGAGCACCAGGCCCGGGCCCACGACGCCGTCGCGGGCCCCCCAGCAGAACCGCCCCGGGGCGCAGCCGCGCACCGAAACGCCGAGCCGCCCCTCAGCTCAGCCACGCACCGACGCACCACGTACCGAATCGCCCAATCGCCCCACCACACCTCCAGGCACCGACACGCCCGCACGCCCCACCACTCCGCCCCGCGGTGAGCAACCGACGAACCGCCCGACGGACCAGCGGTCGCCTGCCGACTCCCCCACCTCCACGCCGAACGACCCGGGGATGCCGGCACCGCACAACCAACAGCCGGACCACCAGCAGCCGGACGCCACCCCTCGGACGCCCGATCAGCATCAGCCCCCCGCTGACGGCAGCACTCCCGTCCACCCCTCGGCACCTCCGCCTCCACACCAGGCGGACAACCTCTCGGACATCCGCGGCGACCTCGACATCCCGCACGAAGGTCTGACCGCACCCGACCCCGCCCATCAGCAGGACCTCGAAAACGCCCACCCGAGGAACCCCGACGGCACCCCGCAGGTGTACGCGGACCCGCGGCAGGGCAACTGGGCCGGTCTGCAGAACGACGGCGGCCCGGGGGTGCCCGGACGGTCCAACAACTGCGCCGACTGCACCCGCTCGTTCCTCGAAACCTGGTTCGGCCGCCCGACGGTGTCCGCCCCGCGCACCCTGGACCGCAATCCGGACGGCAGCCTGAACACCTTCTCCGCGGAGCACAATTCCGTCGAGAACCAGACACGTTGGGCCGGCGCGCCCAGCACGTACGCGGGCAATGACCACCCCAACCCGTACGCACGTATCACCCACGAGCTGTCGCAGGCCGGGCATGGCTCGGCAGCCGTGATCGGCGTCAACTGGCCCGGCGGTGGCGGCCACGCCTTCGCCGCGGTCAACCACAACGGCACGGTCCTGTTCGTCGACGCGCAGACGGGCGTCGTCAGCGAAAATCCGATTCACCTGGGCGCCCAGGAGGTCTTCTACACCCCGCTGGACGCCAACCGGAATCCGATCACTCCGTACTTCCTGACCCCGTCGACACCTCAGCCGTCCACCCAGAACACCCCGGACACCGACAGCAGCTCGGGCACCGACTCGTCGACGGATCACTCCACGACCGACATCCGGTCGGACGGCCCTTCCGACACCACACCGTCGTCGACGCCCCGGGATCCGGACACCGCCCGGGACCAGGACTCGGCCTCCGGGGAGCACGACGGCCGGCCGGCGGACGAGACGCGGAACGCGCAGGACACACACGACACACCGGACGACGCCCGGGACAGCAGGGACAGCCGGGACAGTCGGGACACCGAGAACGACCGGGACGGGCAGGGCACTCAGGACTCCCAAGACACCCGGAACGATCAGAACGACCAGAACGATCAGAACACCCACGAGTCCGACGAATCCCGCCAGTCCGACGAGTCCCACGAGCCCCATCGCTCTGACGAGTCCCACGAGTCCCACGACGGAACGCACTCCCAGGACTCCCAGGACTCCCCGGACACCGACCACGAGCCGGAGTCGAGGGAACCGGTCTTCCCGGCCGCCGACACCCGTCCCTACGGCCCGCCGGACGGCTACGACCGGCCCAGCGACGAGGACTCCCGCGTTCAGCAGGGGCGGTTCCCGCGCAACGAAGACGGCTCGTTCCAGCACGCCCCCGACCCGCATGAGGGCACCTGGGTCGACGACATCCGCGGCCAGCACCCGGACGAGTCCGGTCGCGACGTCAACTGCCCCGACGGGGCCCTGGCATTCGCCGATGCGTACGCCGGAAACCCCACGGTCGCCGCCCGCCGCAGCCTCCAGGAGGACGGCGCCCCCGCCGACACCCCCGAGCCCCACGGCCGGGACCGTATCGAGCGCACACTGGGCGCCGAGTTCCACGACTTCGGCGACGGCCGCGACGCGTACCGCAACCTGGAGACCACCCTCCTCGACGAGGGCAACGGCGCACAGGCCGTGATCATCACCCAGAACGCCGACGGCCGCGCCCACGCCTGGAACGTGGTCAACCACAACGGCCGGATCGTCTACGCCGACCCGCAGACGGGCCAACGCAGCACCACCCCGCTCCACAACGGCGACAACGGCGTCTTCGCCATCCCGTTGGACGCCAACCGACGGCCCGTCGACACCACAGGCCAGCCCGCCGCCCACACGCAGAGCCCGACCACACCCCAGAGCCCGGCCGGCTCCCCCGCCGAGTCCCACGACCCCAGCGCGGAAGCCACTCGCGAGCAGCGCAACCAGAGCCTTCCCGACCCGGAAAAGGCCGACCAGGAGCACGCGAACGTCCCACCGGATTCGTCACAGCAGGCGCTTCGGGTTCCGGGGGAGCGCAACGTCCACAGGATCGATCTCGATCCGGTCCAGGCGCAGATGCGGGCATGGGCCACGCCTCCCCCTCCCGCCTCCTCCCCCCTGGGCAATCTGCTGCAGGAGTCCCTCGATCGCCGGCAGGACTACGTGGAATCGGCGCAGAACGTCCGCGGCACCAAGCATGCCTTGGACGACGCTCGCAAACAGGTCAGGGACGCCATCACGGAACGCAAGAAGGCGATCAAGGCCGAGAAGGACGCCACCACCGACGCGGAGAAGCAGGCCGCCCAGGATCGGAAGGCAGCCGCCGAGCAGAGGCTGGCAGACGCCAGGGCCGCTGTTCCGGCAGCCACGGCGGCGCACAAGGAAGCGCAACAGACCCACCAGAACGTCCAGGTCCCCAAGACCAACTTCACGGACAGCGACCTTCGTCGCCACCTCGACCCTGCGTGGTCGAACATGAATGACGGTCAGCGCTACGCGACCCTGGCGACGCTCGGGCGTATGAGCCACTCGTTTCACGCGAACAACGCAGTTGGCATGGCGCCTGGGTCGGCAAAGGACAACTCCCCGTATGCGGATGCTCCGCCCAAGCGGGGCAACAAGCCTGACCCGGCGGCCGAACACCCCGAGTCCGTGGCTTCCTGGCGGCGCGAGGCCTCGGCGTACTCGAAGGCCGAGAACCTGCAGAACCCGGAAAACCTGCGCAAGCTGCTCGAGGAAATAGAACGCAATTCCTCCGACTCCTCGGACAAGAATTACGCAGTCGTCGAGATCGTCGACGACAAGGGCGAAAGCCACTACATCATCGACTCCTCGGTTCCCCCCTCCGTGGACGGCGTGCGCCCTCGCCACTCCGAGAGCCATATTCTGGAATGGATCGAGCAGCACAACAAGAACCGGGAAGCCGAAGGAAAGTCCAAGTACTCCATCGCCGGCCTGTACACCGAGCGCGAGCCTTGCGGTTCCCGGAAGGGAAACTCCGGACACGCGGACTGCTCCACGACGATCCGCAACTCCGAGGCGATGAAGGGCGCTCCGGTGTATTACAGCACCACCTATCGAGTCGACCCCGAACGCAAGAAGTTGGTGGAGGAGGAGCGCGAACGCCTGAAAAATGAGGGGGATTCCGAAGCCGAGATCAAGAAGAAGATCAAGGAGTACCGCACACCAAATCAAAAGATCATGGACGAGGAAATTCAGGGACACCTGGATTTCGTCCAGGAACTGTCCCGGAAGCTGGCAGCTCCGGGCCAGAATCCACCATCGGCTCCGGCGTCCGACGCTCACACACCGCCCACTCAGGCGCCTCAGTCGGGCCCGTCCCACCACACGAGCCCCCACCGCACACCCCCGTCAGACCCGGCAGGCACGGATCACCGTCCCCCCGCCGACCCGACAGGCACAGACCGCAGGCACCCCACCCACCCGACGGGCGCGGACCACAGGCAGCCCACCACCCCCGCAAACACGGACCACAGGCACCCGGCGGACTCCGCCGCCACGCCGTCCGCCACCCCGACCGATAGCGGGCGTACGCCTTCGGCAAACCCCGCGAGTGCCAACTCACCCGCGCCCAACGGGACTGCGGGCGACAGCGCCACGGGCAACGGAACCTCCGCACCGACGGATGCGCAGCGCTCGCGCCATGACGTTTCCCAGCCGGAGACCGAACCCGCGAGCGCACGAGAGACCCCGCGCCCCACCGCCACCGCCACCGCCACAGGGACGCGCGAGCAGTCCGACGCCCCGCACCCGTCCACCGACGAGCCTCGCGAGAACTCCCCCGCCTCTGACGACCAGCCCGAAAAGCATGGTGGGCTGAAGCGACTCTGGCAGTCCTGGATCCACTCGGAACCGGCCGAGCCCACCGAGATCACCACCGAGGTGGACCAGCCGCGCTTCGGCAACCACAAGAAACTGCCGGAGTCGCAGCCCGACCGTTACGGCACGCCGCTGGACCGTCCCGACGGGACACGTGTGCCACTGTTCGACGGGCCGCCGTCGCGGGAGCAGACGCAGCAGGGCGCCATCGGCGACTGCGGCATCATCGCCACCTTGGGCGCCATCGCGAGCAGGTACCCGGATCTCCTCCAGGACATGATTCGCGAGACGGAGGACGGCAACTACGAGGTCCGCTTTCATGAGGTCGCGCGCAACAAATACGGCAACCAGGCTCCGACCGGGCGCGTCCTGACCGTACGGGTCACTCCCGACGTACCCGTGTACAGCGATTTCCCTGGCATCACCGCCTACGCCAACGCCAACGACGTGGGCGTGGCCTGGCCGGCGATCATGGAGAAGGCCATCGCGGGCCTGGACCAGTTCTGGGACGACAAGCAGCGCGGTCACAAGTTGCAGTTCCCCGGCAACAAGGACTTCGACGGCAACCTGCTGACGGGCTACTCCCGCATCACCCAGGGCTCCACATCTGGCGACCGTGCAGAGCTGCTCGCCCAGCTCACGGGGCGCACATCGGAGAACCACGATTTCCCGACGCAGTACGATGTGCACGGCCGCACCCCGGAAAAACAACTCCTGGCCCACCTGCGGGAGCTGACGGAAAGCGGCAGGCCGGTCATCATCGGCACCCGCCCCAAGGGCACAGGTGTGGAGAACAAGATGGAGAAGGGCCTCCGGAGTTCCCACGCCTACGAGGTCGTCTCGGTCGACGAAAAGGGCCTGATTCAGTTGCGCAACCCGCACAACGACGATCATCCCCAGCCGCTGACCATCAAGGAATTCATGAAGTACTGCAGCAACCAGTACGCGTCTTTGGAGGATGAGAAGTGAGTAGTCCCGACACGGTTCATCTCTGGCACGGGATTCAGCGAAACACCGAGAACGCGAGGTTCTCTGTGAACGATATCTACAGGGAGTCCGACGCCGAGGTCAGAGTCCGACTCGTGACCGTCACCACAGAAACGCAGAGTCGCGTCCTCCGCATCGGTGAGACCTTTCCCGTGGGTGACGAAACGTGGCAGCTCGCCGAATTGATGGGCTGGCCGAGTGAGGACGACTGGACCGTGGTGCTGCGCCGCATCGAAACGTGAGCGCCGACACGATCGGTCTCTGGCACGGGATTCAGCGCAATACTGGGAAAGCCAGCTTCTCAGTGATGGGCATCTACCGGGAGTCCGACTCCTCGGTCAGGGTCCGGCTCGGGATCGTCATCGCCGCTGAGGAGCAGTTTCACACCCTCCGCGTGGGCGAGACCTTCCCCGTGGGCGACGAGACGTGGCGGCTCGCCGAGTTGACGGGGTGGCCGAGCGAGGACGACTGGGTCGTGATGCTGTGCCGCGTCGCGGCCGCTCCGGCCTGAGACCGCCAGCGCCCCATTCCGCGGGCGACGCCGCCGGCAGCTGATGGCGACCCCGGTCGCGCCGGCGCCACCAAGGCGAACCGCCGGGGAGTGTCAGTTCAGGAACATCTCCGCACGTCATGCAGCAACCGAAGGCCGTACTACGGTGACGGGGACCCAAGAACAAACATCAGGGAGCGACATGCCCGAGCCGACAGCGGACACCTCCCCGGGAGGAATCGTCAATGACGTCGTCGAGTGGTGGCATGAGGGCCAACACGGAGGCAGCGTCGCCTACGTCGTCTCTTCACTCGGGACCGCTGGCGCCTCGGTCATAAGGCAGGCCCACGAGCGCATCCCGGACAGCGTGCTCGTCGATGCCACCGGTCTGACCGCCGAACAGGTCCTCCACGAGGCTGCCGCAGCGCTCGGAGTGGAGCTGTCCGGGGACAAGAGGCGCAGCTGGCGGATCGCGCGCGATGCCTGGCCCGAACAGCGCCTGCTGCTCATCGCCAACGCCCGCCGCGCCGGGCCCACCAGGCGGTCGCACGAGCCCGAGCGGCTGATCGGTGATGCCCTTCGCTGGTTGGCACACGACAAGTTGGCCGTGCTGACGGACACCCCCCTCGAACTGCTTCCCAGCGGTACGAGCCCCAGGGCTGTCTTCAGCTTGCCCACGCCGGACTCCGTTGCACCGGTGCCGGACTCGGCTGAGCTGCGTGCCCTGGCCCTCGCGGAGCCACGCATGGTGCCCGTGACGGTGTGGGCCCAACTTCTTGCCGCATTGACCGGCACAGCCGCCACCGAGCACGAACTCACCGCGTTTGCCCAGGAGCATGGTGGCCTCTTGCAGTCCGGCCCCTTGGGTGTTTCCTTCCTCGACGAGAAGGTGGCCGAAGCCCTGCGCCTGGAGACCGGCGTCGACGAAGTGCGTCGTGTCAACGGGCAATTGGTGCAATGGCTGCTGCAGTCGACCTCCGCATTCCGTCATCCGCAAGGATGGGCCAGGAGTGGCGCCGTCGGTCTGTATGCCGCGGCCGGTCTTGCCATGCACGCCGCGCAGGCAGGGACGTACGAAGAAATTCTGCGAAATGGCGAGGCAGTCGCCAACATCCCGCAGAGCGTGTTGATGGACGCCGGGCGCACCGCACTGCGCTCTTCCCTCCCGGGAAACAGCGCGGCCGCTGACGCGATGCATCTGTGGGCGTGGGGGATCATCCCCGACAGCCAGGGCTCGTGGGCTTCCTGGCTGCGTTTGATGGCCCTCGCGCGCAATGACCACGAGGCAGCAGCCGCCATCGCCGCTTCGGGTGTGTCCTTGGCGTGGCGGGCCAAGTGGACGACGTGGCGCCCACCGGGCGGCTATCACCCCGCTTATCTGCAATCCGGAAAGATCGACGCGTTGGCGGAAGTGCGCTGGCAAGGACGGCGGGCCGTCGCCGGCAGACACCGGTCCTTCGCGGTCGAATCACCAACCGCGTACACCTCCGTCTGGGATGCGGAAACCGGTGATCGTCTCGCCGGCCCTTGGGAAGGAGACGGGATCCCCGCGCAGCACCGTGCAGATCTCGCTTGGCCACCCCATCCCTCGTCGACTGACAGCACCGGCCCCTCCACTGCTCAAGAACTGTTTGCTACGGCTCCCGCTCGCCGCAGCGACGACTCGTTTCTGTTGCCCTGCGGCCCGCTGTCTCTCGGCGACATCACCGTTTTCGGGAGTGACTCGGGGCTACTGGCCATCGAATCTGCACGCGGAATGGACGTCACCACCTTCGGCTCTCTGCACCAGCCCTTGAGCGGGGACTACGCAGACGCCCGCGGAAGCATGCCGGTTGATGCCCCAGGTCCGGAAAACACTGACCACACAGTGCTGGCCCTGTTGTTCGACGACATCTTTCCGGTCGAACCCGAAGAACTTCCCGACACTCTCGCCCACGAGCCGACCCGTGAACTCCTCCTCGAATTCGGCCTCCCCGACATGTACGAGGAAGGAGGGATGGCTCTCCTGCCCGGCGGCGACTGGGACGTCGAAATTCTCGAGGAAATGCCCTCGTGGCCGGATGACATCGACCCCGTCGACGAGACCGGGCCGTTCTTCCAGATCGGCAAGTGGATGGGAGCCGAAATCGTCATCGACGGTCCGACCGGACATGTGCTGCGCGTTCCGACGGGGCCCGACGAGGAAGAACTCTCTGCCCTTCCCGCGGCGGACAGCTTGGAGGCTTTTCTGACGATGGTGGCCTGGTGGGTGACGGGGCTGCGTACCCGAGACACCCTGCCTCTGCCCCATCCCGAGAAGCAACGGGTCTTCGGCAACGTTCTCGGTGCGCTGGCCGCAATCGAAGAAAAGGGCGGCGAAGCGCTTGCCTGGGCATACATCTTCGAAAACGAGTGAGCCCACTTCCCTGCACAAGCACCGATCCTCTCGGGGCGTAACTCCCCCTTACCGTGGTGGGAGTTCGGGAGCAGCGGTGACGAAGAGCAATACGGCTGTGTCATCGGTGGGCATCCCCGCGGAAGGGGTGCCCGGTCGTGTGGGTGCGTGGTGGCGTGCCGGTGGGCGGGGTGGCGGTACCGCCCATGTCGTCGCTCCGGTCGGTGTCGACGCCGGGGACGTCATGCGACGGGTGCACGAGGAGGTACCGGGGAGTGTTCTCGTCGATGCCGCAGGGCTCACCGCCGAGCAGGTGATGCATGAAGCCTTGCTTGCGCTGGGAGTTGATCTGTCCCCCGGGAAGCGGGACGACTGGCGATTCGCGCTCGGTTCGGGGGGCGAAGAGCAGCTGTTGGTGCTCGTCCACACCCACCGCGCCGGGCTCACCCGGCGGTCGTACGAGCCCGAGCGGTTGGTGACCTCGGCCCTTCACTCCTTGGTCCGTGGCAAGGCCCCGTCCTCGGTCGTTGCCATCGTTCCGCCTCGCCGGCCCGCTCAGCGGTTCTCCATCGCGAGCCAGCCGGCCAGCCCCACCATCGCCGCCCCCGTGAGGGCATCCAGGTGTCGGGGCCGACCGGAGGCGCCGCCCCGACGCTTCAGCAGGCCGCCGACCGCGGCGTAGGCGACCGCGCAGCAGAACTCCACGGTGATGTAGACGGCGCCGAGTACCAGCACGGGCGCCGCGATGTCCTCGGCGCCGTCCGGCAGGAACTGGGGAAGAAAAACGGCGAACAGGAGGAACGCCTTGGGGGTGGACGCGGCCACGAGGAACTCCTGCTTGGCCAGGGCCCACGCTCCGCGTTCCGTCCCGTCCCTCCGGAGCGGGGCGGCAGCCCTCTCGTCCCAGGACGTACGCGCCTGCTCAGACCCCTTACGCAGAGCGGCGATGACGGTGCGGGTCCCGAGCCAGAGAAGGTAGGCCACGCCGCACCACTTCACCACGTTGAACGCCACTGCCGAGGCGGTCAGCACGGCCCCCAGCCCGGCCGCGACAGCCACCACCATCAGAGCGAAAGCGGTGAATCGCCCCAGCGTCGCGCTGACGGCGGGACGTACACCGTGCCGCACCCCGTTGCGGAACACCAGCAGCTGATTCGCGCCCGGGGTCGCCGCCAGCAGCACGGCAGACGGCAGAAACGTGGCCCAACTCAGATCGGCGATCATCACGTCTACACCTATACCTGCCAGAATGCGCATTCCACGCCTCTGGCCCCTGAGGGATGGCTTGCCGTTACCGTGGTCGATCGTGACAGTGCCATGCTGCCCTAAAGGTGTTTGAGATGTGATCACGGGCTGGCCAACGGATGGTCCCGCTGATCGACCGGGCCAGCTGATCTGTCGAACTCGCCGGGGCCCGGGCGTTCCTGCCCGGGCCCCGGTTTGCTAAGCGCCTGTCCCGCCCGCGTTGCGGATCAGCTGCCGGAGCACCTTCAACGTGGTGACATAGTCCGCATCGTCGATGCCCTCGTGGAGGGCGGCGCGGATCGCGGGGGCGTCGCGAGCGAGGTCGACGCGGGCCTGTTCCCCCTCCTCGGTGAGCCACAGCCGGTTCTCGGTGTCCCGGGTCAGCCAGCCACGCTCCAGGAGCACTTCGGCCTCCGCTGCCAGATCGTCCTCGGGGCGGATGTAGGAGGCCATGGCCTTCCGCAGCGCAGGCAGGGTCATTCCCTGACCGTCGGGCGAGATGTCGTTCGCCGAGAGGTTGCGCAGCAGCCAGAACTGGGGCTGGGTGTAGCCCTTTTCACCTGCTGGGCCCGGGGGAAGCATGTGGATGAAGTAGATACCGGGCGGACAATCCCGAATGTCTCGTCAAGTAAAATTCAGCGACTCTCTGACAATCTCCGTAGAGGGTGGTAGCTTTTCTGAACCAACCAGCCGCGCCCCCTCGGGAACTCGCAGCGTCTGTAGCGATTTGATCATTTCCAGGCTACTGATATCGAAATGCATCAGATTGCTTTCCAGGGTGAGAGTATGTAGGTTCGGGAGATGCTCCAACCATTCCCACGTTGAACCCGAAACACACTCCATCCATAGGTGCGTAAGACGATACCCTGCGCACACTCTTACAATATCGCGGGGTTCAATTCCCCCTGTCACCCGGATGCGTGAGCGACCACCGAAGCGACGCAACGACAGCAGTTCCTGGAGAGTGGATACCGGAAAATAGATACCTTCTTCGCCCAGGTGAGCGAGAATTTCCTCAGCATACCGATCACATTCGAATCGACTCCAGACACGGGCGAGTTCGAGTCGCACGCGGCGATCCTGAATTTCTCGATACTGCGCCAGTACGGGGATTGCGGCATCTGTTGCGATCCGGGTGGCGCACAGCACGGTGAAATAGGCTTCGTCGTCGGAGAGGCCCTGTGGTCCGGGGAGTAGATCCAGGGCGATGGGACCCACATCAGCCAAGCTACGGGCATGCTCAGCCGATCGAGGCGGAATCAGGGCAGCGGCCCGGCGTTCCACCTCCGACCTCACCGCAGGATCCAGCTCTGTCGCATGCTCAAGGCAGGCAGCCGCCAGCAAGTGGAGTCTCTGACTGTAACTTGCAGAGCTGTCTCCCCGCTCAATGAGGCCAGTTAGCAGCCGCGCCCGCTCCATGGTTCTAGCATGCGCAACAGACATGCGGATCACATCTTCCCATTGGTCGAGGTGAGCATGGCCGATGAGAAAATCGAAGTCGAGTCCTTCGACTGCCGCTTTAGCTCCCAAGTAATCCTGGAAAGTGCGATGAATGAAGTCCAACGTGCCTACGCTGGGTTCCCGCAGAAGACCGCTTCGAACCAAGAGATGCCGATAGATTTCCTCTGGAGTTCCCTGCTCAGCAACCTTTGGCATAGCTGGCAGTGCGCGCGTGAGTAGCTCGACCGCGTCCGATCGATCCATTTCTGATCGACCGTTGCGGATCAGCCAGTAGGCAAATTTCTGCACCAGCTGAATATTATGCTCCTCGCTGATGCGTGGCGTTCCCGGCTTATGAATTCCTCGTTCGCGATCGCGTCGGGAAAGCAACATGGAAAGGGCCGCATCGTAGATTTCTTTACGACCTTCAGGCAGGTAGCCACGACGATCTTGGTGCAAGGCGCAGATCAGGGCGCACATCAGTGGATTCGTAGCAAGACGCCCCAGATCTTGCTTTGCTTGAACGGCACGCAAAAGGTCTCTGGCATAGCGATCACCGACACCAGACGCTCTATGCCATCGATTTATAAATTCGGCCACGTTTTCGCGGCTCATGGGAGCCATATCTAGCTCGACGAAATCTTCACCGACCAACCAGTCTGTCCGTACGGCAGAGGGCCGGGAGGTGACCAGCCACCGGTTGCTGGGGTAAGAGCAGACGAGATCCTGCAGCCAGCACCGGGCCTCTTGACGCTCCGCCTCTGGTACTTCGTCAATCCCATCGACCAGGAGGAGCCCTCGCCCAGATCGCAGCACCCTGTCAAACCAACCCGTTGGCTGCAGGTTGGCAATAGGGCAATCGACGGCCGAAAGAAACCCATCAGGTGTAGGCAGCTTGGCGCCGCCCCTGGTCAAGGTTCGCAAGGGGAGGACGAAGGGCACGAGTCCGTGGAGGTAGAGCAGACGTTCATCGAGCTCCTTCCGGGCCGTGGAAACGGCCAACCACTGCACCAGCGTGGTTTTCCCCGAGCCTGCGACACCACGAAGCAGGACACGGTTCCGTCCTGCTAACACGTGGTCAGCCGGCAGGACAACTGGCAATGTTCCCGATCCACCCCCGACCGCGTCAAGGCTGAGATATGCGGCGTCAAGGGGCCAGATCTCGGGTGACTCAGCCAGATCCAATCCAAAAATGGAAAGTTTACCGTGCTTCCGAGAGATATATTGGGCGTATCGATCCTCGAAGGGTGCATCAGCCGGAGAGGGTGTCCGCTCGATCAGCGTATCGATCTTGAGCGACAATTCCTCGATACCGCGAATATTCTCAACGAGCGTACGCGCCACGAAAGTTGAACGCTGCGTGAAGAAGTGCAGGATGTGCAGGCACGCAGTATCGAGCACACTCGCGTGAAGTTCCACCGCGTCGCTGGATAACCCGAGGGTTGCAGAAGGGCTTTGTGTCCTTAAGTGTCGCGATAGCGCAAGGTGCCCCAGACGCACAGCCTGCACGTCATTCATATCTATGTAGCCCATGGATCGCAACGAGTCGGCCACGGCATGCGCTACAGCTCGCAACTCATACGAGGGCAAAAGCTCCTCTACGCCGGTGGATTGCGCGGCTCGATTGACCAGTTCCTCGGCGATCTTGTGCAGGTCATCGTCAGAGAGGAAACGCTTCTCACCTTTGAAGGAAACGAGACTCGAGACCCGCACCGGCTTATTGACCAAGCCCGCCCCGGGGCCTTCCGCAACGAAGAGTTTCTTGATGAGCGGAGCAACGACACTCGAAGCAAGACGAGCTCCAATGGCAGTGGGTTCCATCAGTCCCCCGGGCAGGCGTGCCAGCATCGATCCGTAGCAGGCTAGGGCATGATCAGGCTGCGCGGCCCCGAACCCTTCAAGTGGCTGTGCAGGCGCTCGATCGGCCCGCTCTTTCGGCCACCGTTAACCCGTCGGTACCCGGCCCGGGACCACGTCTCTGAGCGGTCACTCAAGTTCCGGAGCACCTCGTCGTGGTGGTCATCCTCAATGCGGGAGCCCACCGCTTGGACCAGCTCATCCAACATCAACACGACGCGGCCCCCGTCTGCGCCCCAGTCCTCACCACCGCGTCCTCCTCCCCCCGTCGGACTGCGCGCCCACGGACCACTGGCCGTCGGCGACCATCGCGGTGTCGCCCACCGTCCACGGCTGCCTGGCAACGCGGATCTTGCGCTCCAGACCGGCTCCGTCCCAGTGTCTGCTCGGCCACCCCTGCTCCCCTTCGATCCCGTGCGACTCGTCGCCGCAACCCAGTGACGACAACCGCGTCCGCCAGTCCATTCCCGGACAGTGAGCTGCCGGCGCCAGTTCGCCCACGGCAGACGCCGCTTCCCGGGAAAGGACTACGTACGTCGGCACACCACATGTCAACGTACGGGTGTTGAGAAAACCGCAGGTCAACGAAGGGATCGTGTAACCGTGCCCGCCTCCGCCGCCCTCCTGCCCGCCGTCGTCCGCCCCGCCGTGGAACATCGGCGCTGGCTCCTCCGATCACACCGCGGCCCCGGTGCTCGACCTCCTCGACGACCTTGGCTGGGCCATCGTCGACACCCCGGAGGCCAACGTCCACGCGACGAGCCCGGACGGCCGCGTCTACGTCGGCTGGCTCCCCGAAGATCCTGCCGCGTGGAAACACAAGATCGTCTGGCAGGTCCGGATACAACCCGATGACGGTGCCCCGTGGACCCAGGAGTTCGGCCTTTACACCCCCGCCGAGGCCGTTGCCGGATTTATCACCGCCCTCGTCGCCCGCACCTGACCGCGTCTCCGTGTCGCCATGCTGCGTGGCCCGTTCGCCTTCCGCCCGTACCGACGTACCGGCACCCCCACGTCGGCCCGCTCCCCCCGGAGGACCCGTGCCCCACCACCTGACCGTCGGCCATCTGCTCCGCCAGCTCCAGGCCCTCGACCCCGACCTGCCGATCCGCCTCGCCATCAACCCCGACTTCCCCTTCGCCCACTACCTGGGAACGGGGATCGTCGTACGGGACGGCAAGGCATTCGTCGCCGACGACGGCCAGGAGGAGAAGGGGCCGCCCCGCGCCGGTCAGGCAGGGGCGGTCTTGCCGTACGCCCAACCGCGTCTTGCATCCCTTCATCGCCTACGAAGGAGGAGGTCACGGCGGCCGGGAATCAGCGGGGCTACCTGTAGCCGTAAGAGCCGGGACAGCTTGCCGGAGCCCGACACCAGCGTGCCAAACCGGTCCCGCTGGATGCCTACCACGTTCCGGGGGCCGGAAGCCGCGCGGCCGAGGGTTTCGGAGCGGCCGGTACTCCCCCACTCAGCACGAGATCAGGCTGTCCGGTACTCGTGCCCGTCCGTAGGCTGCGGCCATGGCGTTCGATTCGCCTGTGCCTTCCCCGCCGTTCCCTTCGCCTGACCACGCCGCGCTCCGGGTGGTCGTCGGCAACGCCATCGAGTCAGTCCGCAACGGTGAAGCATCGATGGAGGAGGCGATCCTGCACGCGGCCGTCCACGACTGGCGCGAGGGCCATAACCGTGGATGCCGAAGAACAGCAACCGCGGCTGACTATCGTGCACGCCGAGGTGGGCCACCGACATGTCGGTTGACACGGTCTTAGGCACTGCTCATGGGGCGGTCGCCGCACAGGGACGGGCCGGCGCCCACCGGCGGGGTACGCGACCGGGACCAGACGGCGAAAGCTGTGTGGAGCGCCATCTTGGGTAGATGTCCGTCATCTGCGGCAAAGGGCGGAACGGGTGTCAACTCCTGGGATTGAGTGATGATGCAGCCCACCCGTGTCAGGGCTTCGTAACAAGGCCACGCGGAATTTTGGAAACGCCGCTGCCGGTGTGATCGACTCAAATTCCTGCCCAAGAAGTTCTGGGCAGGAATTGAGCCCATGCGGTCGAAGGATTCGGCCGTCCCCGGGGTCGGTCGGCGCTCCGCCGAGCTCCGGCATTCCGGTCCTCACGGTGTCCGAAGCGCGCAGCGCAGTCGCACCGGCCGGTCATGCCGCGCCCCCGGGAACGGTGGCGGTACGCCTCCTGGCGTGCCCACCGTGTACGTACGGCAAAGGGAGAAGAAATATGCGCAAGTTCAAGCGGGCAGCCGTTCTCGGTGCCACCGTCCTGGCCTTCTCCGGGGCCGCCATCGGCGTCTCCCAGGCGGCCACGCAGCACCAGACGGAGGTGCCCGGCAAGATCGCGACGGACTGCAACAAGGCCTCGTTGGGTCAGGGCGACAACGCCGTCATCGACTTCTGCGAGCAGCAGGACGTGCCCGCCGGCTCCACCCCCACCATTACGATCTACTGGCACTACGCCTGACAGTCACCACGTCCGGCACCCGGTGGTGAGGCCACCGTTCCCCCTTCCCGCCCCTTGCTGAGTGCGCACCTCGCAGGGCGGGCCACGGGCCCTCACCCGTAACCGGCGCCGAAATCGACGGAAGCGGGGGGGGGGGGACGGGGGGGGGGGGGGGGGGGGGGGGGGGTTTGTTGTGGGGGGGGGGGGGGGGGGGGGGGGCTCGGGGGGAGATGTTCGCGGGGGGGGGGCAGGAGCGGAAGACGCTAGTCGGCGGGTGCGCGTGCA